>JAJEET010000127.1 GCA_022820835.1 Candidatus Poribacteria bacterium | reverse complement strand
GGCGATGCGAAACACGGCACTCTCTGTTTTGCGATTCACTGGACATACAAAAATCACGGACGCACTCCAATATTTCGCAGCGAAACCTAAACTCGCAGTTAACATCATAAAATGAGAAACCCTACAATTGAATGACCCTGGCTGACAAGGCTCGTGCCGTCCGGAGAAAACACGATGTCATAAATAGGTTTTGAATGTCCAGTGAACGTTTTCAAACGCTTGCCGGTGTGGGCATCCCATAACATAATCGTATTGTCGGAGCTTCCACTGGCGAGCTGACTCCCATCTGCCGAAAACACAATAGCGTTCACAGATTGTGTATGCGCATTAAGCGTCCTTAGCAGATCACCAATAAGCAATTGTTCACCGGTGCGAACCTCCCATAACAGAACGCTACCATCGCGGTGCCCCGCGGCAAGCGTGCCACCATCTGGCGAAAAGTCGATGCAGATGGGCTGAGACGTTCCATCAACGAAACTGCCCATAAACCGACCGCTTTGCACATCCCACAAGCGTACCTTTCGGACGTTTGATGTCTTTCTAACCGCATTTGCGATTGTTTTTCCATCGCGAGAGAATGCCACAGCAAAGAAATGGGCACCATAGCCAGTGAAGGTTTTGAGGCGTTCCTCTGTGTGTGAATCCCGCAATTGGAGTTTATTTCCCTCACTATAGGCGAACTTATCGCCATCTGGGGAATAGGCAACTGAATAGGTCCGATAGGTATGTCCAGTGATGGTTTTTAAAAGCTTCCAGTCGCTGCTATCCCAGAACCCGACCGTGCCATCGTAACTCCCACTCACAAGCGTTTTACCATCTGGCGAATAGGCGATTGTGGTAACGAAACTTTGGTGATTGAGTGTTTTAAGAAGCGCACCTGTGTCGATGTTCCACAATCGGATTGTGTCGTCATGACTCGCACTCGCCAGCGTGCGTCCATCATGAGCGAAGGCAACAGCATTAATATATCTGTCATGACCCGTGAGGGTTTTCAAGCGTTCTCCTGTAGCAACATCATAAATGTATACACTCCCTGTATTTCCTGCACACGCAACAATTTCGCCATCCGGGGAAAACGCTATAGTTTCTATCCAGACATCTTGCATAAAGATAGTCGTCAACTGTTCACCAGTAGAGACATGCCACAACCTTAATGTCCTATCTCTCGCCCCGCTTGCAATCATCTCACCATCCGGTGAATATGCCACACAGTACACGCCGCCTTCATGTCCCCTGAGCGTTTTTAACGGTTCTCCGGTGTCAACATCCCATAACTGAATCGTCTTGTCGAAACTACCGCTCGCAAGGATTTGTGCTTTAGGGCTAAACGCAACTGAACGCACACCGCTGCCATGTCCAACGAGGGTCGCTTTATGCTCTATAGTGTCTGTATCCCATAACTTGATCCTGCCATCGTTATCTCCCGTAGCGAATAGGGTGCCATCCGCACTAAAAGCCACGGATTTGACGTATGTTCCATGTGCCGGTAACAGATTAATTTCTTCCCTTGTCTGTACATCATATACCCAAGTGCCAACGGTTGTTGCCACGGCGATTTTATTGCCATCTGGAAAATACTTGACATCAAATATTATGCCTTTCCCGAATCGCGCTTTAGCACCCGCTGGTAAACCCCAACGAGTATATTCTTCGGAGAAGGCGTTTGGCGTGAAAATTGAATACGTTACGGAAAATAAAAAGAGCATCAAGCTGAACAGAGTCATTTTAGGCATGAAGGGCAACTCCTTTGAAACAGTCAAAATGAACAGTGCTTAAAAACGTTGCTATGGATTAATCTCCCAAAAAATCATCGTGCAATCATAACTACCACTCATGAGCGTCTTGCCGTCTGGCGAAAACGCAATTGGATAAATCGAGTCATTATGCCCAGTAAATGTTGCCGTGAGTTCTCCTGTCTCTGTATCCCAAAGGTTGATTTTCCGATCATGTGAACTGGCTAATGTCCGTCCATCTGGTGAATACGCGATAGAACGCGTAGGTTCCTGCGGCGTAACAGATTTTAAATGTTCACCGGTGTTCGCATCCCAGAATCGGATTATATCATCACGACTTAAACTTACAAGTATATCTCCAGAAGGTGAGAATACGACCTCATCAACCGCACCCCCAAAGGTTTCGATAGTGTTTACGGTTTCACCGGTGCTAACATCCCAGAATCGGATAGTGCCATTATCACTCACACTGGCAAGCATATCTCCAGACGGCGTGAACGCCAAATCATAAATTTTCTGTTCGTGTCCTACAAGCGTATCCTTTAAGTGTCCTGTGTGGACACTCCATAAATGGATTATCTGGTCATAACTGCAACTCGCGAGGGTACTGCCATCAGGACTGAAAGCCACGGCTGTAATGCGATCCGTGTGCGCATCCATGATCGTGTGATTTTGTGCACCCGTGTCTGCGTCAAATATAGCCAAAGCACCTTGCTGGTTCCCACAGGCGAATGTCACGTTATCCGGAGAATAGGCAGCGCAAAATATTCTATAGAGTCCAACCTCAAAAGATTTTAGAAGCGTGGTTGTGTTTGGATCCCACAGTTGAAAATCGCCTGTAATTGACAAACATGCAAGGGTCCGTCCATGGGACGAATACGCTGTAAACTTAACCCACATTGTATTATGTCCAGTGATAGTTTTCAGAAGTGTACCCGTTGCAATATCCCAAATACCGACGGTGTTATCAGGACTGTAGCTTGCAAACGTACGTCTATCAGGGCTGAAGGCCATTGCATAGAACCTACCTCCGTTTTTTCCAAAAGTTGATATTTGCTGCTTTTTGTTAATATCCCATACGCGAACCGTTCCATCATCACTGCCAGACAGGAGCGTTTGACTGTTCGGGGAAAATACGGTTGCGACGATACGTGTTGAATCCGGAGGGACACTTTCATAGTTCGGTTCAAGAGACATCAGAAATTCACCTGTGTTGGCATCCCACACACGAATTTTTTCATCGTAACCGGAACTCGCAAGTTTTTCGCCATCAGAAGAAAAAACAACACCAGAAACTCTCTCTGTATGTCCCGCGATCGTTCGTAGTAATTCGCCAGTTTTCACATCCCAAAACCGAATTAATTCGTCCCTGCTACCACTGACGAGTGTGTTACCATCAGGGCTAATTGCAACCGAATAAATACTCCCTTTATGACCCGTTAGCGTCGCCTTGACTTCACCGGTATGGAGATCCCACAACTTGACGGTTTGGTCGGAACTACCACTCGCCAATGTGCTACCATCAGGGCTGAAACACACTGAAAAAACCGATCCGCTATGTCCACTTAGGGTTGTTATGATTTCACCTGCCCGAAGATCCCACAACTTGATGGTACGGCCATAGCTGCCACTTGCAAGTGTGCTACCATCAGGACTGAAACACACTGAATACACACGACCCGTGTGGCCCGTGAGCAAATCGAGTGTTTTTCCGGTTTGAATATCATAGACCCAAACACCTATTGAACTGCCTACGGCGAGTTGCGTGTTATCCGGCGAAAATGCAATATCATACACATATTCCTTTCCGACGCGGGCTTTTGCACCTTCAGGTAAGTAACCTTCTATATATTCTTGTGGGAAAGCGTTTGGTAAGCATAGCGCGGAAGAAACAAGCAGAAATAAAGCAAACACTGCTTTCATGCAACAAACCTCCGTTTTATGTGGAATTCTGTTTTGGACGCGTGAAAATTGTACGGCAAACGGAATTACAGTCCGGTTGAAATATGAAATGGGATAGCCAAGAACAGACCTCGGCAGGATTGAGAAGTAAAACCCTTTATCAAATGCTATTTCAGTCTATAGACACAACGAATTAAGCGACAACAAACCGTAATAAACACAAAGGGGACGCGCAAATACTTTACCAGAAACACAACAAGAGATTTTCAGAAAACTTGTAGATAGTCTGTAACTACGATAAATGTGAATGTATTTTCGGATTTTACACGATGAACCAGATGCCTATCCGCGCCGTGACAATACCAAGAATCGCGCCTGCCAGCACATCTGTCGGATAGTGGACTCCGAGATATACGCGGGCAATACCAACCGTAGCTGCCCAGAGAAACAGTGGGATCCGTAAAATTGGAAAGAAACTTGCCAAAAGCGTCATCATCAGAAAAGCTGAGGCAGTGTGCCCCGAGGGGAAACTGAATTGATCCGGTGGACGGACGCGAAATTGAACATCCACAATCCCTTCACACGGACGGTCACGCTTCATCGACTGCTTAATCAGGTGATATAAGAGTCTTTCAAGCAAGAACGCGATGACCATTGACAAAAGAAATGGCTTGCTAATAGCAGGACTGAAGGTTAGGTATACGTAGAGTAATAAAAATGGGTAGAACCATCCGTTAGCACTCCACGAGATCAAACGAAATAAACGGTTAAGGATGATGCGTTCGTTACCCCAACTAAAAATGCGATCAAACAGCAACCTATCCCATCGAGTTAAATTATTTGTGAATTGTCTTAGCATAGTTTATAAGGTAAGCAGGTAGAAGTATAAAACCGACCCACTCTATTTCCTTTTTGCGGCGTACTCGCCCAAATGCGACCTGCATTCTTCTCTTTGACTTAAGCCGTCCACCAAAGTAGGGAACAGCGAGGGGCTTCCTCTACCAGCAACGCAATACATATTATACCACACATACAAGCAAAGGTCAAATCTTTTTGTTTTTATTCACGCCGCGAACATCGTAAATGCTTACGAAGCCTTTGGGCGCACATAATCAGCAAGATCCCTGAGCGCGATGACAGTATAATCGTTTTCAGCAAGGTACCCCATATACGCTTCAAAGCGTTCCGGTTCTGTATGAACCCACGGATGCTCCAGATCCGGCACCCCGTGGAATGTAAGCACCGCGATATTCCCATCTACCGTTTGGTCGAGTGCCCACGTGAAGTCCTCAAAATCCCAATTCGGACCTGCAGCACCTGTCGTCGGAATTAAGAGCGGATGGTGTAAGGCTGGGTTGTATGCGGGTCCGCGTCCACCTTCGCTATCATAACGGAATTCAGGAGCGACACCGCGCCTCGCAAAGTGGAAACCATGTTCAGCAACCACTACAACAGCCGAATCGTTGTGGCTATAACCCGGATAACAAAACGTCTTCGGTTGCGGAATACCGTAAGCCTCACAGCGATCATCAATATGTACCAAATCTGATCGCAGCTCCGCTGCCGGCTGCTGCGCGACGTTTCGATGATGCCGAGTGTGGTTACCAATCTCGAAACCCGCATCATGTAACCCACGCACCTCTTCCCACGTCATATAGGCTTCTTTATTCGTCAGGAAATTTAGGCCTTCTGTAATATAAAAGGTCGCACCGAAACCGTATGATTTCAGCAGCGGCGCGACAAAAGTCGCCTGCGATTTGCAGCCATCATCAAACGTAAGCACAACAAGATTGTCAGGGATTTTCTTCCGTAAACCGGTTCTCATGTTCGCAAACCTCTACCTATGTTTTAAAATTCCATGCTGCTTAACCGCCTAACTAATTATTGTACCCACAAATCACCATTAAATCAAGAAAAAATACAACCGGAACAGAACCCTTCAGTCCTTATGTAACTCCTATATTTCATCAGGCACCTTCGCTGTAGAAGCAACTCCCATGAGACGACTGGCTGCTGATGACTGAGGGTTAATTACAAACTGCAATAAAAAATGTTTGACAAATATCGCCAAATCAGTTACAATTTCAAAGGAAAACAACGGAGGTAGCAATCATGATTGATCGACGCGCATTTCTAAAATCGCTGGCAGGCCTAACAACGGGTATCCTTTTATCATCCGCATCTACTGAAAGCGGCGCAGAAGAAGCCGCCACTGACCGACTCGGCGACCTTTTACCAACACGACGACTCGGTAGAACAGGAGAGGCTGTGACAGTGCTCGCTGTCGGTGGATGGCATATCGGTGATATGCAGGAACCCGAAGCACAGAAAACGATCGAAACTGCCCTCGAAGGCGGTGTCCGATTCTTTGATACCGCAGAAACTTACCAAAATGGCGGGAGCGAAAGTCGATTGGGAAAACTTCTTGTACCGAAGTATCGCGATGATGTCTTTCTGATGACAAAGACAACGGCACGAAACGCAAATGAAGCATGGACACACCTCGAAGCTTCACTCACACGCCTAAATACCGATAGACTCGATCTCTGGCAGGTACACGCTGTACGAAACCCCGCTGATGTCGATGAACGAATTGAAAACGGCATCTTTGATGTTATGCTCGAAGCAAAGGAAAGCGGAAAAGTTCGATATATCGGGTTCACTGGACACTCAAGCCCCGCTGCCCATCAACGTGTCCTCGAAAAAACCGATATCTTCGACGCATGTCAATTAGCCATGAACCTTACTGACGTCAGCTACGAGAGTTTTATCGAAAAAGTCGTTCCGACCCTCATAGAACGCAACATCGGGGTCATTGGAATGAAATCGTTGGCGAACGGTGGGTTCTTCGGCGGCACGCAGCACGGACGACACGGTACAAACCCGAAAGTCGTTCCAAATCGCGTCAGCGTCTCTGAAGCCGTACGGTTCGTCTTCGCACTACCCGTCAGCACGCTCGTCACAGGCCCTGACAACGCACAGCAGATGCAAGAGAAAATCGACATCGCGAAAAACTTCACCGGTATGGAAGACGACGAACGGCAGAGATTGATAGAGAAGGTAGAAGATATGGCGGGAACAACGGTCGAGTTTTACAAAGCCTAATCTTTTAAGGCGCATTGGCAAAGTGTAAACATATCTTCAGGTTTCACTACAAAATAAAAAAGGCAAGAACAATCTGTTCTTGCCTTTTTGCCGTACGCCCACTATTTTTTCATTGCTGCCCATGTAGTCGTGAGTTTGTCGGCCGGGGAAACATCAAAAACCGCGTCCAAACCATCATCCATGATACTCTTAATCTCATCTTCACTCAGTACCACATTAAAGATAGCGACCTCGTCAATGATGCCTCTGTATTTACCAGCATAGCCGGAACCGATGAGCAAATTCAGATCGCTGGGTTTGGAATCGCCACACGGGTGAGCGCCACATTTTACCCATTTATCTTGACCCGTGACCTCACCGTCTTTGTACATCCTATACTCGCGTTTTGAAACGTCTCTGACTTCAGCCACGTGAATCCATTCGTCATCTACAAAAGTACCAGCCAAGGGTCTCGCCACCTCCACATAAGGCTCACAATTTCCACCACAATCGCCCCAATAAAAACTCAACCGACCATCTGGTTCTTGTGTTAAGCAGCCTTCACCGCCATACGATTTACAAACGATGTTTTGGCGACCCGCAGCGACGCTTTCAGGTTTAACCCAAAAAACAATTGTCACACTGCCATCGAACTGGAGTGATTCATCATTTCCCATGTCCACAAAGTTTGAACCATCAAACTCAAGAGCTTTGCCAAACATACCGTCCACCCATTTCGGGTTACTCATGAGTGTACCGTCGTTCCCATTTTCAGACGAATCCGTTGCAGTATCACCCTTACCATCATCAAATTTCCACATCCCTATGATGGTATCAGGGTCCACAATAGCATCACTTGAAACAGTGAGTATACCTGCAATAAATAGAACGACTATCCCAATCCATACCAACTTGAATCTCATCTTTCTACTCCTCCTTAATTAAAGTACAATAGTTATTGTCTCTTGTAGGTAAAATGTCACGCTCAGACAAGGTCCGTAGTTTGGATTAAACCTGAGCAAACTTTAGCATTTTACCATCTCATGTTCCGGAAGAGAGTTTTTTGTATATGATAGTGCTGGTACTCGCGGATACCTCCCTCAACCGCGTTGCAGCGTATTACGTATGAATAGCAGTATCATAACAAAATCAATAAAAATTGTCAAGAAAAATTTTGTTGCAAATTTTATTGGGTTCTGTTATACTCGAAGCAATTTCTGATGTACACGGTCTGTCGTGTTGTCTTTGAGCAAATGGCATTAAATGTAAACTTGGGGTCCGCCTTTCACTAAATCGGGCAAGATACTATTCATCACATACAATATGCGGGTTTATCTTTTCGTGCTCCTTTTTTCCTTCTTATATATGCCTGCAAAAGCAGATGTAAAATTTACAGATGTTACGGATGGATCCGGTATCGAATTTCGGCATTTCACAGGCGCAACCGGCAAACGTTATATGCCGGAAACCATGGGCGCGGGGTGCGCCTTTTTGGACTACGACGCTGACGGAAACCTCGACATTCTCCTCGCAAACGGGACAAACCTAACCTCCGAAAATCAAGCGGAGACCCCGCGACTCTACCGTAACGTTGGAGATGGACGGTTCATTGATGTTACCGAAATCGCTGGGCTCAATGTACCGATGTATGGCATGGGTATAACCGCCGCAGATTACGATAACGACACAGATATTGACATCTACTTTACCAACGTCGGCAAGAACCGCCTGTTCCGAAACAATGGTAACCAAACCTTTACAGATGTCACTGATGCCGCAGAAGTCGGGGACCCGAGCTGGTCAACAAGTGCTGCCTTCTTTGATGCCGATAACGACGGTTGGTTAGACATCTTCGTTTGCAACTACGTCGAATGGACACCCGAAACAGATATACCCTGCACGGTCCAACGGACAACTGACAATAAACGATACCGAACTTATTGCACACCGACCATCTACGCTGGACAATCCTGTCGGTTCTATCGCAACCGAGGCGATGGTACGTTTAACGACCTGACAACGCAAGCAGGACTCTATAATCCGATAGGGAAATCGCTCGGTGTCACACTTCTCGATTACAACAGGGACGGATGGATTGACCTCGCAGTCGCTAACGATACCGAACCGAACTTCCTTTACAAGAATAACGGGGACGGCACATTTACCGATGAAGCTGTCGTCATGGGAGTCGCTTTCAGCGAGAACGGAAAAGCACGTGGCAGCATGGGAATTGATGCAGCAGATGTCGATAACAACGGTAGTATCGCGATCGCTATCGGTAACTTTAGCAACGAAAAAACAGCATTCTTTTACGCAAAACCCGGCGACATCTATTTTACCGATAGAACAGATAACGCCCAAATTGGCAACGTGAGCTACCGTTTATTGACCTTCGGACTCCTATTCTTCGATTGCGATTTAGATGGCACCCTCGACCTGTTTTGTGTCAACGGACATATTGAACCTGAAGTACAACGCTATCAGCAGCATACACCTTACGCGCAACTCCCCGCGCTGTTCCGAAATCGCAGCGACGGGACGTTTCAAGACATCACTAAAAATGCCGGATTCACACGCCCAGGTGTCGGACGCGGATGCGCTTACGGCGATTACGATAACGACGGAGATTTAGACATCCTCGTCCAAAACAACGGAGCAACGCAAGATTACGGTAAAACTTGGCTCTTACGTAACGATACTGAACCTACTGCGAACTACCTCCGGGTGAGAACCATCGGTACCCGCAGCAACCGAGATGGAATCGGCGCGACAATTCAAGTTAAGTCCGGGAACAGTCTCCAACAACAGACGGTACGCACCGGCAGCAGCTACTGTTCCCAAAGTGAAATGACCCTAACCTTTGGATTGGGTAACAATGAAACCATTGAAAAACTCGAAATCCAATGGCCCTCTGGCGAGACAGACCGATACGTGGAACTCAAAGCCAATCAACTGATAGAAGCAATAGAAGGAGCATCCCAAAAATGAGATTGTCAGTGTTCGGATGCCTCTTTCTCATAGTTGTTGGACTCACAAGTGGTTGTCAGAATAACGAAAGCATACCCGTAAAAAAAACGACATCCACAAAAGCATCGGTCTCACCTACTGCTCAAGACTATAACAACCGTGGCAATGCTTACCAGCGTGCTGGTAGACTTCAAGAAGCAGTTTCCGCTTACCAACAGGCTATCAAGATGAAACCGACGCTCATTGAAGCACATCACAATTTAGGCACCGTGTATGTCATGCAGGGTAAATTGGCTGAAGCGATTACGACCTATAAACGAGTGATTCAGTTACGTCCAGACATGGCGGAGGCTTATGTCAATTTAGGTAGAGCCTACGGATTCGCGGGGCAGCTGGATGCGGCAATCGCTGAATATCAGAAAGCACTCACACGCGATGCTACCCTCGTCTACGCGCATTATGGGATCGGTCTCGCTTATAGATATAAAGGCATGTTTCCTGAAGCCATTGCTGCACTCAAAAAGGCGATGCACCTACAACCCGATTTTAACAATGCCTTAATGCAGCTCGGCTACGTCTATCGAGAAACAGAACAACTCACAGAAGCTGTGGAAGCCTTCACTACACTCACAAAAATCTATCCGAAAAACGCGAAGGCATATCATGAACTCGGTGTGTGCCATACAAAGCAAGGCGTATACCCCGAAGCCGTCAAAGCTTTTCAAAGAGCTTTACAACTAAACCCCGACTCGGTTGAAACGCAGAACCTATTGCAAGTTGCTCAGGCGCGAGCAGCGCGTCAAAGGTAACACCTCTCCAACCGTATCTTTAAGTATAAACGCGGGGCCGCCCGCAATTCCTTCTTGTTTTCAAACGGCGTTCGGAAACAAGGACACTGGAGCTTACATTCACGTTTAGCACGCAGATCCTTGCTCTCCGAAACTTACCAATCAAAATCCGAACCTACTCTATTAACATTCTGTCTAATTTAATATAGGTATCCAATAACTAACGCCAAAGGAGGAAAAGATGTATCGGTTTGTGTTTTTTATTTTTCTAATAGCTATGTTATCTCTACCCGCCGCGCTCTTGAATGCTGCGGATATTCAGGATGGGCTTTGGTTGTATCTACCTCTTAATGAAGGCACAGGGGAAACAGTCACCGACTACGGTCCCAACAACTTTGAGACAGAACTCAGTGAAACGCCTCCGAAATGGGTGGATTCAGGACACAACAGCATCGGAACAGCAATGGAATTTGATGGCACCTCAAACTACGTCAAAATTGACATGGCGAGCCAAGGAAATGACATTGATTCACATTTTGACACGGACAAAGGACTCACTATTTGCGCATGGGTCAAGGTGCTAAATGTTGCAACCGACGCTCATGGTCAGACCCGTCAGCCTGTCGTCATGAAAGGCGGCGCCAATCAGTGGGAATTCGCACTCTATATCTACGACGACTTCGGCGCAGGCATGTCCGTTTGGAACTGCCCGGGTTCAGGAGTCTCGGAGCCGAGCGCCCCTGGCATTGTACCAGAAAGCCAATGGATCCACCAATGCGGCACATTTAAACTGACGGAAGGCGTGAAATTTTATGTCAACGGCGAAGAAGACCCTGTCGCAGAAGCCGGTGATAACGGCAACGGACCCTGCGAGACTGGAGAACGCCCCGTCTTCATCGCACACCGAGAGGACGGACAGTGGCTAAATGCTGTCATCGCTGAAGTCTATATGTGGGAACGTGTAATCGATGTTGATGAAATGAGCCTTGCCATGAACACAATTGGTGGATTGACACCGGTTCAACCGGGCGGCAAACTCACAACCACATGGGGCGACGTCAAGCAACGCCGCTAATCCCAATTAACCACTAAAGGAGCAAAAATGCAGCGGATTATGTTTTTCACTTTATTGATAGTTACGTTATCCATACCAACCGTTTTCGTCAATGCCGCGAATATTGAGGATGGGCTCTGGATGTATCTACCTCTCAACGAAGGCGCAGGGCAAAAAGTCGCCGACCACGGACCCAACAATTTTGATACCGAACTGAGTAAGACCGCACCGAAATGGGTCGATGCCAAACACGACGATATCAGAAAGGCGATGGAATTTGATGGAAAATCAACCTATGTCAAAATCGATATGGCCACCCAGAAAAATGACATCGATTCGCATTTTGACGATAAGAAAGGACTCACGATCTGCGCATGGGTAAAACCGCTCAAGACTGGCACCGATGCACATGCTCAAACCCGTCAACCGATCGTCATGAAAGGCGGCGCCAATCAGTGGGAATTCGCACTCTATATCTACGACGACTTCGGCGCAGGTATGTCCGTTTGGAACTGCCCCGGCTCCGGAGTTTCAGAGCCGAGTACACCCGGTGCCGCGCCCCAAGGCGAATGGAGCCATCAATGCGGCACCTTTAAACTCAAGGAAGGTGTGAAAGTTTATATAAATGGCGAAGAGGATCCAGTCGCACAAGCCGGCGATAATGGCAACGGACCTTGTGAAGCTGGAGACCGACCCGTTTTCATCGCACACCGTGAAGACGGACAGTTTCTAAACGCCGTCATCGCTGAGGTCTATATATGGGACCGCGTGATTGATGTTGACGAAATGAGTCTCGCGATGAAAACAATTGGCGGATTGGCGGTTCAGCCGGGCGGTAAACTCACAACCATCTGGGGCAACATCAAACGCCGCTAACTTTTTCAACACGGACGGGTGGGCATAAACCCGTCCTTCCACTTCTCGCCTACTCGCCGAAATGTGATGCCACCAACGTCAAATCCAAAATATTCACAACACCGTCTCGATTAACATCCGCATCTATATCGCCTGTCTCGCCGAACTGCGATGCCACCAACGTCAAGTCCAGAATATTCACAACACCGTCCTTGTTGACATCCCACGCCGGTTTCGGAGGTTCCGCGATCTCCGCGCCCTGCGTCATCACAGGCAATGATTTGCCAGAACCGCTCGCAAGGACTACCTCGCTTAAAGAGAGTATTGACGCTTTTATTCTTACCACTTCAAACGTTATACGCAAGAGTCTACCTTCTGCAGCACCTGATGCCACACGAGCCGTCGACGCAAGAGAAATTTCGGCTGTGCCAATTTTCGCAGGAATATCATAGAGTTCCCCCTCAAGGTACGTTCCCTGTTCCCATGAAATATATCGGACTGCCTCCGAATCGAATTGAAGGGTTACCTGATAACCCGCTACGTATTCAGCGTTAGCGATGTCAACAGAGATCGTAAACCGTTCTCCAATATCAGGAGACGTAATTGATGCAGGCGTTATGCTAACAGTACTTGTACTCGGTTCGATGCTCAAGAGCCTCGCAAGTTCATCAAGCGCCATCGGATCTTGAAGTAGCATCTGAACGTCCGGATCATTAAGCATCGCTCGGATATCAATATCCTCTTTTATCAACGATATAAATTCATCGCTGATATCCGGTATAAGGGTCTTGAGAATGCCTGGATCATCCAAGACTGATGATATCGTCGTAGGCGTTAGAAGCGATTGATTCTCTGGTACCTTGAGTTCTATGAGCACTTCTGGCAATGCCTCATAAACATCTTCGCGCAAAAGCAGCGCTTGGTACCTTTGGAATATCTGTTCCGCGAGCGAAGGCACCTCGGCAGCAGCCTGCGCTGTGCAAACCACACACAGACTCACAAAGAAGAATATAGTAAGACATCTAAAAAAAAATAATGACATCAAATTTTCGTGGGCGAGGAGGGTCCGTTTGCGTTCCGCGGAATCGACTTCTACCTCGCCATCACCTTTTCAATACGCAACTGGTGCGTCCCTAAGCCATTACACCTTCGGATGTCGGATTTGCTTTGAATCCACCAGCCATAATGTTGTTATAAGGTTCCTCCGGCGCACGTCCAACCGGACGCATCTCGGGCGTATGATACCCGAAGCGAACCGCTTTCCGCCACTGTTCTGTCCTATTAACTTCCGACCAATGGATAAGGCAGTAGCTGAAAAAGATAACATCACCCGCCTTAGCAGGCACCGGAATCGAGTCAATGAAATCCGGATGGAATTTATCAGGCGGAAGGTGTGGCGCAGTCCCTTCACCCGTGATGTGTTCACGCGGACCCTCTTTATGGCTACCCGGAACGACCCGAAGGGCACCACTCTCAAACGGTGCATCATCGAGATGAACAAGACAATCAACGAAATCAAGTCCATCGTGCGGATAGAACGGGTAATCCTGATGCATCGGGAACGGGGTGCCTTTCTCCGGCGGCTTCGCATGCAAAACCGTATGATGCCACTGGATCGTATCACCGATAAGAGACTGCACAGCACCCGTCAACCTTTCGTGGAATATAACCCGGCCCCACGTTGACGAATAGAAGTGTGGGTTGTGCATAAACACTGCCTTCGTCGTCTGCTGATCCTCTTCTTTAAGGTAGCGTGTACGCCAAGGACCCGGCCAACCGATCGTCTCCTGACCCCAGTTATTGATAATCTTCACCATCTCAGATGCCAGTTCTTCCGTTTCTTCTATTGTGAAAAGCTGCTCAACCTTGAGATAGCCGTTCTCGTTGTAAAAATCGACCTGTTCTTGCGTTAGCATGTCAACCTCCTTGTTGCTGTTGAATCCATTCACTATAGGACTTACCCAGCCCCTTTGCAGGGTGTCGGACATCCGTTATCATGGAAAAATGCGTAAGTCCTGCACTAAAAAGCCAGAAAGTGTTATTATCCAAAATTCTACTTCAAAACCACATATTTTGTCAACTGTCAACTTTTCTTTTTTGTAAAAAAATTTGCATTTCTAAATTATATATGTTAATATAAATAATGTAAACTTATATAAGTATTATTATATAAACTTAATATGATTATCCAACACAAATCGGGCAGTCGGCTATCTCGGTTTTTCGGGTATCTGATTCGGATACCTAACAAGATACGACTTGGCACGACAATTTTTGAAAAGGAGTCAAGAAAATGACAACTTATACACGGAACGGAAAAGAATACCTTGTGACGAGAGATTGGTTGTTAGGCGAACTACACATTCCAATGAATGTCATCACAGATGCAATCGAACACACTGCCGATGACGGTTTCGAGGCACCCCAAATTGAAACATACATTCGCGATTCGATGACACTGTTTAAATCAACTGACGCGGAGGCAACAGATGTCCCATCTACTGAGGATACCTCTTCAGAAAATACCGAAGATGCCGGACCCCTGGTACTCGTCATTGATGGCGAGATGCATAGCTTCACTATAACTCCATATAGCACACTCAGCGATTTGGCAGTCTGGATATCTGAGACCTTGAATCAGGCGAAAGAACAAGTAATCAAGGACTATATTTCAAAGTTGGAAGCAGATTTGCCAAAGGATATTACAGTGAAAATAGAATTTTGAAAATGTTACACTTTACCGTGGTAATATTTTTTTTCCTAAAAAAATTGTCCGAAAAACGCGTCCAAACCCTTATGCGAACTGGGTTCACGATCAAATTGAAAAGATACCAAAAAACGAAAAAAGATACCATTTGGTAACTTTTTGGCGTTGGAGGCACCCGCGTAACTGATAACCCAAAAACCAAATCTTGCATTAATTTGCAATCTATTATATGATAGTCGCATCTTTTACCAAGGAGAAAATATAGCAATGAGTCTTTTGGGAATTGATGTTGGCACGACAGGGTGCAAAGTCATCGCGTTCGGCGAGGACGGGACGCTCCTCGCACAAGCGTATGGCGAATATCCGTTGAACCATCCGCAAACCGGTTGGTCCGAACTCGACACAAATGTTGTCTGGCAAAATATCGCAACCGGCATCCAACAGGTCGCCGCACAGACGAAATCCGACCCCATTGAGGCGATCAGCGTCGCCTCACAAGGTGAAGCCGTTACACCGGTCTCAGACACCGGACAGATTTTAGCGAACGCTATCACAACTTTCGATGCCCGCACTGCAGGCATCTGCGACGAATTAAAGCAAGAGATAACACCTCTCGAAGTGATGCAAATTACCGGGATGCCGATCAGCGATATACATACACTCGCAAAACTGATCTGGATACAGCGAAACCAACCCGACATCTATCGGCAGGTATCCAAATTCCTCGGTTTTGAAGATTTCGTCTACTTCAAACTCGGTATTCCACCTGTCGTAGACCACTCGCTCGCGGCACGCACGATGGCTTTCGACATCATCAATAAGTGCTGGTCAGAAAAAATGCTCAACTTAGCGGACATCGATCCGAACCTGTTCCCAGAGACCGCACCATCAGGGACTGTCATCGGTGAAGTAAACACCAAAATCGCTGACGAACTCGGCCTCCCGAAAGGCGTGGTCTGCGTTACCGGTGGGCACGACCAACCGTGTGGTGCCTTAGGCGCAGGCATCATCCGAAGCGGCGAAGTCATGGACGCTACAGGGACAGTCGAATGTATCGCACCCGCTTTTACGGAACCTGTCATCAATCAGCAGATGATTGACGGAAATTTCGCTTGCTACCCCCACGTCGTTGAAGGATTATATGTCACACTCGGTTTCGTATCCAGCGGCGGTGTCGTACTACGATGGTATAGAGACACCCTCGCACAAGCGGAAACCGAACAAGCAGCAGCAGAAGGACGCGATGTCTACGATATACTCTTAGACAATATCCCCGATGCACCCGGAACAGCGATGGTACTACCACATTTTACCGGTTCTGGGACACCAGCACTCGATTTAGAATCAAAAGGCGCGATTGTCGGGTTAACACTTTCGACAACCAAAGCGGAACTCGTCAAAGCGATTCTCGAAGGCATTAGCTACGAAATTAAACAGAACCTCGCTATGCTACAGGACGCAGGTGTCGTCATAAACGAAGTCCGAGCCATCGGCGGCGGCGCGAAATCTGAGAAATGGCTACAACTCAAAGCGGATATGTTCGGTAAAAAGGTCATCGCATTGGATATATCCGAAGGGGTCTGCCTCGGGACCGCTATCCTCTCTGGCACAGCTATCGGCAAGTATAACTCTATTGAATCAGCTGTCGAGCAGCTCGTCACACCGCGCGACACCTACTATCCAAGAGAAGAAATCGCACAACAGTATGATGAAAAATTAAAAACGTACGAGCAGATTTACCCAGCACTACGCAACCTGAATTACCAGCTATGAAAACAAACGTCGTCGGAATTGACATCGGCGGAACGAAACTTGCCACCGTCGCCGCCGATAACACCGGACACATCCTTAGCAAAGTACGAAAACCGACGTTCGCAGAACGAGGACCAGAATACGCACTCCAATTGCTCTTTGATATGGTCCGCGAGACCGTTGAACTCGCAGGTTTAAAGCAGAACGCAATCTCAGCAATGGGTGTCAGCTGCGGCGGCCCCTTGGATACAAAAACCGGAGTCGTCTATTCACCACCGAATCTACCAGGATGGGACGCGCTACCGCTCAAAGCGAAACTCGAATCCGAATTTCGGATTCCCGTAACGATTGAGAACGACGCAAATGCCAGTGCACTCGCAGAGTATAGATTCGGCGGCGGACGCGGGTACAGCGCACTCCTCTATATGACAATGAGCACCGGAATCGGCGGCGGTATTGTTATCAACGGACAGATTTACCACGGTGCCAACGACTGTGCTGGCGAGGTCGGACACCAAATACTGCTACCCGACGGACCACCCTGTGGATGTGGGAAACGCGGATGTCTTGAAGCACTCTGTTCCGGACCCGCTATCGCACGCCGCGCACAAGCAGCGATACGAAAACAACGCGAAACGCGAAAAACAGCAACGACTGAACTCCTAAAACTAACGAACGGATGTATTGAAACTGTCAAATCGGAACACGTACTCGCAGCAGCGCGGACAGGGGATGCGTTGGCTTTGCAACTCGTTGACGAAACCGCATATTATATGGGATGGGGGATCGCAAATCTGGTCAATATTCTGAACCCTGACATCGTTTTATTGGGAACAATCGCAATCGCTGCGGGTGACCTTTTACTCGATCCTATCAGGAAAACCGTAGCAAAATTCGCAATGACGCGCCCCGCGGAAGCCGTCAAAATCAAACCCGCACAATTGGGCGAGACGTTAGGCGACCTCGCCGCCATCGCATTAGTCGTTTGAAATTATAGTAAAATCGGAAAATATGTTTACACTTCGCACCTTACGTAGGGGCTGGGTAACCCAGCCCCCCCGACGAACTACCCTGTGATAAAAATTGAAGCGTCCTATAGCATTATAAGACCGACACAGTTTGGAGGAAACTAAAAAACCAAAATGGAGAGAATTCAGAACTACATTTCGCATCTTCAAGGCGTTTTAGAGCGACTCACACTCGCGGACGTTAAGGCTTCTATAGATGCAATTATGGAGGCATATTATGCCGAAAAACAGATTTTTGTAATCGGCAACGGCGGAAGTGCTTCCACAGCATCACATATCGCCTGTGATTTAGGAAAAGGGACAAGTGTACCCGGAAAACCGCGTTTTCGGGTCATCAGCCTAACTGATAACGTCGCAACGATGACCGCATGGTCCAACGATGTGTCTTACGAAGATGTCTTCATTGAGCAGCTAAAAAATCTCGTAGACCCAGAAGATGTGGTTATCGGCATCAGCGCAAGCGGCAACTCCGAGAACGTGATCCGTGCAATGCGATACGCCGCTGAGATCGGATGCAAAACAATCGGATGGACCGGCTTCGGCGGCGGAAAATTGGCAGAAATTTGTGACGTAAACGTTATCGTAGACAGTCAACTATACGGGCCCGTTGAAGATGTCCATTTAATCCTGAACCACGTCCTCCACGCTTGGATCCGTGAAGAGTTGACTTCAACCTAAAGCAAAACACGAAATTACGTCACATGACCACGCCATACCTGTAATCTGCACGTCACTGGGACGTTTCAAACGTCACGTTAAAGCCTAGCTGAATGACTTTCGGCTCTCGACTTCACTGACGAAAACTGAGACGAAAACTGAACATTAGACGGTTTTAATCCAAAATACAAATCACCTTGACGTACCAGACGACCTTAGAGTATAATTAATGGCGACGGTTCAGAAATCGAAGTTGCAAAACAAAAAATATGTAGCACATCAAAACTCACACCGACAACCGTTGTTTATAGTGAAACCTAAAAATAAAAAGACACTTTCCTCCGCCCGGTAGGTTCGGTTTTGCGGCGTACACGCCCAGATGCGATCTGCATCCCTAACCGAACCGGTGCGGAGTGTCCTATGGATTCTAAACTTTACTATAACAGTTGACCTGCTACAATGACAGAAAATCTTTGACGACGAAATACCAATTGTTGATGACTTTTACAAAGGTTAAAAATTGTGGTTTGAAATAAGCTGGGGATAAGAGGTGATCTCATGAGACGCAAAATGAATCTGATCGGCTATCTACTTCTTTTAACACTCGGATGCCTTTTCGTAAGCGGCAGTTTGTCCGCACAAGATAGTAACGCATTGGTATACGTGATTGATATACGCAACGAGATCGGAACCGGCATCAATGCCTATATCAGTGACGGTATTAAATTAGCAGAACAAGCCAACGCGGATGCAATCATTTTTGATGTGGATACTCCGGGCGGAAGAGTCGACTCCGCCGTAAATATCATCCGCGCAATTCAAAGCACACAAATCCCGACAATCGCTTTTGTTAACCGACAGGCGATCTCAGCAGGCGCAATGATTTCTATCGCCTGCAATCAGATTGTAATGACCTCCGGCGGCACTATCGGAGATGCCGCACCTGTTAATGTTCAAGGACAAGAAGTCGGCGAAAAAGCCATCTCCTATATTCAAGGAACCATCCGAGCAACCGCAGAACGAGAAAATCGGAACCCCGATATCGCCGAAGCCATGGTCGATAAAGAACTTGTACTCGTCAAACTCAACAACGGGCAAATCATCAAACTCCTGCCCGAAGAATATGCTGAACGTGAAGAAATTGGCGAAGACATGGAAATCCTCTGCGCACAAGGAAAATTGCTCACACTTTCAACCAAACAGGCACTCGAATACGGGTTCGCAGACGCACAAGCAGAGACACTCACAGAATTATTGGCACAGTACGAGATCGTCGAAGTCGCAGGAATCAAACTGCCACTGACTGAAGAAGACATCATGCAACGGCAACGCGAATACGGTGTCTCACAAGTCAACCGCCTCAAGAACCTCGCAGACGCCAATATCACACAAGTTAGAACAACACTCACTGATCGGATTGTGTTCTTTATCACCAACCCTTTTATCAGCTCTTTCCTGCTCTCCTTAGGGCTACTCGGTATCTTTATAGAGATTCGATCCCCAGGGTTCGGTGTTCCGGGCCTCCTCGGACTCATCTGTGTAGGCCTCTTCTTCGGCGGGCACATGCTGACAAGAATTGATGCCGGATGGGCTCTTCTGCTTTTCTTACTCGGAATCGCACTCATCGCATTAGAGGTCTTTGTAATCCCAGGGTTCGGTATCGCAGGTATCTTGGGGATTATTATGATGTTAGGAAGCGTTTTCTTCGTTTTCGACGGAGCTTACAACTTACGCACCGCTGTTTTATGGCTCTCAATCTCTGTGATTATGACTTCGGCACTCGCAGTTCTCGCCGTATTTCTCCTACCTGAAACGCCGATTTTTCAAAGGTTCGCTTTGTCAACCGTGATGGATGCCGGCATGGGATACCATTCTTCGAGCCCCGAAGACTTTCAGGCGTACCTCGGAAAATCTGGAACCGCCTTGACACCACTGCGCCCCTCCGGAACTGTGAGAATCGATGATAAAAGGGTCGATGTCGTCACCGTCGGCGATTTCATCCCAGCGAACAGCAGTGTCAGAGTCGTCGAAGTTGAAGGGGCTAAAGTCTTCGTAGAAGCCGTTGAGGATTCTTAATCGATGCATCAGGAGGACAACTATGTGGTTTCTAATATTTCTTGTCAGCCTCGGGATCCTACTCGTATTTATTGAACTGTTGATTCTCCCAGGATTTGGGATAGCAGGTATACCAGGCTGTCTACTTATACTCATAGGTTTTGGCGTCGCATGGTCGCAATACGATCTACAGACAGCACTAACTTCTACCGGGATAACCTTGGTGCTGGTCATTCCAGCGGCGATAATCGCGCTATCGCTACTCCGCAGAACGCCTGTCATTCAAACATTTATCCTGAATGCAACGGAAAATAAGGAAGATGGATTCCAAGCACCGCCCTCGGAATTGGCAAACCTCGTTGGGAAATCCGGAAAGACCCTTACACCTTTGCGACCTACAGGCGCAGCATTAATCAATGGACATCGCGTTGATATCGTCACACAAGGCGAATTTGTCGCCCCAGAGACCGATGTCGAAGTAATTTTTGTAGAAGGAAGTCGTGTCGTCGTTCGTAGCTTACAATAATTAACAGTTTTCAGTGCGATTTTTTCGCAGAAAAAATCTTTCAGATCTAATAGTTATCAGTTAACAGGACTCCGTTTTCAGTTAAGAGATTATTTGCAGCGGTTACCTTTCCAGCTACGACCACAAGATACCTCTCTAACTGAGTACCGAAAGCATAGTGTACTGAGTACGGATAACCCGTACCCTGATAACTATAGTAAAACCAACAATTAATCAGACACTTTTCCTTTAACAAGAAGACTGTTCGTAGGGGCGAGGTCCCCTCGCCCGTCTTTCAAATGTGTCTTATTATTTTTAGAGGTCACTATAACAACTGTTCGTAGGAGGAAAACAAATGGGATTGGACCTAGTTACAGGCGGCATCGCCCTTGCTGTCCTAATTTTCATCATTATATTCTTTTGGATCGTGCCTTTTGGACTCTGGATCGCCGCTGTCGCTGCAGGGGTCCCACTCCGAATCCTTGATCTCATCGGGATGCGGCTCAGGCGAGTGAATCCAAATATCATTGTCAAGGGTTTAATCAGTGCACACAAGGCAGGTCTGAAGGTCGTAACCGCCGAATTAGAGGCGCATTATCTCGCGGGTGGTAACGTCCTCAATGTCGTCAGCTCACTCATCGCAGCCGATAAAGCCAGAATCGAACTCAGCTTTCAACGATCGTCCGCGATTGATCTGGCTGGACGCGATGTATTTGAGGCTGTCCAGGTCAGCGTCAACCCGCGCGTGATTACCACATCCCGTATCAGCGCACTCGCTTTGGATGGCGTCGAATTGATAACAACCGTCCGTATTACAGTACGCACAAACATCAACCGACTTGTCGGCGGTGCCGGTGAGGAGACAATCATCGCACGCGTTGGCGAAGGCATTATCAGCGCCATCGGCGCATCCGAAACTTATGAAGATGTCCTCGAAAATCCTGACATCATCTCAAAAACTGTATTAGACCGTGGACTTGACGCCGGTACCGCTTTTGAAATCCTCTCTATTGACATCGCTGATGTTAATGTTGGAAAAAATATCGGTGCTGAACTCCAAGCCGAACAAGCCGAAGCAGACCTCGTCGTCGCACAAGCCAAGGCAGAAGAACGCCGCGCAATGGCAGTCGCTCGAAAACAGCAGATGACCGCAAACGTTCAAGCGATGCGCGCAAAAGTCGTCGAAGCTGAAGCCGAAGTCCCACGATCCCTCGCAAACGCATTCCGTGAAGGCAACTTAAATATTAACGAACAATAACCTGCCACGCTACGCGCGACTGAAAATTCGCGCACACTCAATGGAGAGAAGTAAATTATGACCCCAACAATAGTCGCAATTATTGCTGTCCTACTGATCCTATTTCTACTCATCCTCAGCTGGCTCGTTCCAATCGGTCTGTGGATTACTGCTATTGCAGCAGGCGTTAAAGTAGGAATCTTTGATCTCGTCGCAATGCGCTTGCGCCGTGTACCACCCGCTTCGATCGTCGAACCACAGATCAACGCAACGAAGGCGGGTTTAACCCTATCACTTGATGACCTCGAAGCACACTTTCTCGCCGGTGGAGGGGTCGCAAGCGTTGTCGGCGCACTTATCGCTGCGGACAAGGCAAACATTGACCTCGGTTTCGCACAAGCCGCCGCTATTGACCTCGCAGGTCGCGATGTCCTACAAGCCGTACAGGTCAGCGTCACCCCAGAAATCATTGATATTCCCGCCAGAGACGAGTCAAGTAGCGGTAATGGCATCACTGCTGTCGCGCGCGACGGTATACAGTTGATTGTGAAAGCGCGCGTTACTGTTAGAGCCGATATCGACCGACTCGTCGGCGGTGCCACAGAAGATACCATACGCGCAAGGGTCGGCGAGGGCATCATCACAACTATCGGTTCTTCCGATAGCCACAAGGCTGTTTTAGAAAATCCCGTCCGTATTTCGGAGACCGTTCTTGATAAAGGTTTAGCCACTGGAACCGCCTTCGAGATTCTGTCAATTGATATCGCTGATATAAACGTCGGTGAAAACGTCGGTGCTAAATTACAGACGGACCAAGCGCAAGCCGAACTCAAAATCGCACGCGCAAAAGCCGAAGAACAACGCGCACGCGCAGAAGCGGAAGAGGAAGAGAATAAAGCGCTCGTTGAAGAGATGACAATCAAACTGATTGAGGCGGACGCTGAAGTACCACTCGCGATCGCTGACACGCTCAACACCGAAAGAATGAGCGTTATGGATTATTATGAACTCAGAAATATCCTCGCAGATACTGAGATGCGGCAGTCTATCGCTTCACCCACCACTGAAGGGCAAGAGATAGACACCACGCGCTCTTCACATTCCCTCGGACTTTCATAGGGACTGGGTAACCCAGCCCCTACAGGTAGGGGACTATCATACAGTCCCCTAAAGGAGCGATTTATGGAAAGTATCGTCCAGCTACTGATACCATTGGTTATCGTGATTCTGTCCGTCATTTTAGGCAATTCACGCCGGCGCAGGACGCAGCAGAACGTTGAAAGACGAGCAGAGGAGAATACACTCGCTGAGGCAGATGGTGAGGCAGCACCACCCCCTTTTATGGAAGATTTTCCGTTTGAAACCGAATTTCAAGAGATGATGACGCAACAAGACGAGGAAGAAACCGAGGAAGTGGCAAAGACACCTGAAGAACCGGAACCACCTGCACCGGAAGAACCGACGCAGCCGGTTACAGCATCGCGACCGCAACCGCCACCAGTACCGGTAGAGTCCCCCGCAGGGATTCGCTCCATACCCGTTACGTCGCTCATCAATTTTTCACCGCAAGCGTTTCGGCAAGGGATCGTTCTCAAAGAAATCCTTGAACGTCCAAAGGAACGCCGAACCAGACTGAACAGACGGAACAGGCAGCTCTACCGATAGACACCCGGATCAACTGTTTGACGCCTGAACTGAGAGATAAATTTATATATGTCAACCGATCTCTATTACAAAATTGCCGTTATCGCCTCAGTTTTTCTGCTGTTCGCGGGGTGTTCCAGCCGCCAACAAATCACTGAACAGGAAACGCCACTTCAGACCGAGTTCCCAACCTATACTCGGCATCTTAAGGGTTTCAAAATCTGTCTCGACCCAGGACACGGTGGACAAGCACACGTTCCTAATTACAAACGCGGACCAACAGGCGTTCGTGAGGCTGAAGTTAACCTAAAAGTCGCGCTTCATTTGCGCGACATGCTACAGAACGTCGGTGCGACCGTCGTGATGACGCGTGTTGATGATTCCTATGTGAGTCTCGCAAACCGAAGCCAAATCGCTAACGAAAGCGGCTCCGATTTCTTTATTTCGCTACATCATAACGGTATTGATAACAGTCCACAGACGAACTACACTTCTACTTGGTATCACGGCGATGCAGATGACTCGCGCCAGAGCCTTGATCTCGCTCGATATATCCAACAAGGTGTCTCAGATGCGCTACGCTTACCCAGGTTCCCAGCGACAGGCCTCTATTCTGACAAATTGATGACCGCCTCCGGCTTCGGCGTTTTGCGACTTACGAAATGTCCCGCCGTGCTATGTGAGGCATCTTTCCTCTCAAATCCAGAAGAGGAAACAAGACTACAGGACGACGACTACCTGAAACAGGAGGCTTACGGCTATCTTCTCGGAATCGCACGTTACGTCGCCGCGGGGTTCCCAAAAGGGGTTTTGGTTGACCCGCAACACACATCTACCGTTAAAACAAAAACACCATACCTCCAGATTCGCGTGATGGACGGTCTACACGAACGCGGCGCATGGATGCTCAAACGGCAACAGGTCTTTACCGATTCTATTCGTGTTAAAGTTGATGGGGTCGTTCTCCCGCATCACTACGATAGAGAGACAGATATTATCACCGTCTACATCGAAAAACGGCTTTCAAACGGTGTCCATTTCGTCGAAACAGAACTGGTGAACTATTACGGCAATCACAGCCTCCCTTCACCGCAATGGTTTAAAGTAGCACCCCCCGCCGAAAAACTACATCTCAGTACATGGACAAAGACCCTTCCCGCCGACGGGAACAGTTATGTCGGTATCACTGCAACCGCTCTCGACGCTGACGGGATGCCAATCGCTGACGACGAACCGATCTCCGCACAAACATCAAACGGCACACTCGCGGAAACACGTCAACCCTCGAAAGATGGCTCAGCACATTTCTATCTGTCAGCTTCTGATACACCCGGGACAACAACCGTAGAGGTATCTTACGGTGAAACCCGTGAATCGCTGACAATTCAGTTCGCTGACACTCATACCGCTATTCTACAAGGACACATCACTAACGCCACTTCTGACGAACCACTGCAAGAGGTACAATTACACACTGACACAGGCTTAACCGCAAAAACGGATGCCCAAGGGTATTTCTTCATCACAACCGCTCCCACGTCAACAATTCCTGTTGAAACAACGTTACATATCTCCAAAGTCGGCTACTATCCCGATAAACATCAGGTCAATATCGCATCGAATCAAGCAGCGGTTCTCCACACCAAACTTCACCCAATCGCAGGGGGTGCTTATGCATCGACTGCCATCATTCTCGATTCTCGAACCGATACACCCGCCATAGAAAAATTGATACGTACCTTGAAAGAACTGTTAGAACTCGCTGGCGCGAAGGTTTACAACATTTATACCCCCGGACAAGCATTGACGACAGAGAAACGAATAGAAACGGTTAACGCTATCGCCGATGAAGGATATTACTTACAAATCAATCACGGACCGCCAAACAGAGACGCATCTGTTGTCGCAGCGCACTACCGCGGCAATCAGGTGACAGAGACATTCCTAAAACGGATACTCCAACAGTTCAACAAGACACTTTATGAAACACCGATCACCACAGTTCAAGATCGGACAACCCCTGAAATCCAACAGACGAACAAGATGGCGATGATACTTGGAATCAACCCGCAAAATGCTTCTCCTGTAGAAGAGGCGTATGCAATCTTTTTCGGTACGTGGACTTTCCTAAATGCACAGGAGGAAATTAATCCAGAAGAACGGGAACGTTTTATAGCATATGTAAAAGAAATGCAAGCGTCTGCTTCTTATTATAGTGAAACCAACAATTAAAGAGACACTTCCGTTTAGCAAAAAACGGTTCGTAGGGGCGAGGTCCCCTCGTCCGTCTTTCAAAATGTGTCCTATTATTTTTACAGGTCACTATAAACCCAAGCACGTAGCTTGGAACGAAGTGGAAAGCGGGTCTACGGAAAGGCAGGTCGAAGGAGCAACCTACCTGAACGAACCGCAAGGGAAATTAAAAAATGAATATCGTCTCCCGAATCACAGACTTACAACTCAAACATCCGTTTAAAATTGCCAGGCGCGCAACGGATGCCTACCGACAGGTCGTCTCTGTAGAAATTGACCGTGGCATCGGCGAAACGGCACCCGCACGGTTTTATGGCGAAACCGTGGAGACAGTCCGCCTCGCTTTAGAAACGATCACACCCGAACTCACGAACAACCTCGACGCTATCCACAATGTCATGGCAGCCGCTGAAACCGTACTCGGCGGCAATTACGCAGCCAAATCCGCCATTGATATGGCACTACACGACCGCCTCGGCAAGAAACTCGGCGTTCCGCTCTACCAACTCTGGGGACTTGACCCACAAAATACACCTTGCACATCGTTTACAATCGGACTTGACGAACCTGAGATCATGGCAGAGAAAACCCGACAAGCAGAAGCATACACGATTCTGAAGGTCAAACTCGGAACACCTCGCGACATAGAAATTATTGAAACCCTCCGCAGCGTGACAGATAAACCTATCTATGTCGATGCAAATACAGCGTGGACACCGAAAGAAGCAGTCCGCAAGATCCGTGAACTCGCGAAACACGGCGTTGAATTAATCGAACAACCGACAAAACCGAGTGACTTGGCAGGACTCAGATTCGTCCGTGAAAACTCAGAATTACCGATTATTGCCGATGAAAGCGTCAAACGCGCCAGCGATATTCCTGCACTCGTCGGATGTGTTGACGGCATCAACATCAAACTCGTCAAGTGCGGTGGGCTGCTTGAAGCACACCGAATGATACACGTCGCTCGTACACACGGTTTACTGATCATGATCGGCTGTATGATAGAGAGTTCACTCGGCATCACCGCTGCTGCGCACCTCACCCCACTCGTAGACTACGCCGATCTCGACGGCAATCTACTCATCACAAACGACCCATACACCGGCGTAACGCTTGAGAACGGAAAACTAATCCTACCAGAACGCCCCGGCATCGGTGTTACTACACAAGAGACATGAATGTTTGTAGGACTTACGCATGATGCTTTTTTGTAGCACAAACTTTTAGTTTGTGCTGCCAGAAACGCTGGGTTGGCAGAAAATTTTCATCTAACAAAACCGCCTACAGCCAAAATCGCCTAAGTCCTGATTTGAATTAAAACGTTTTCGCTCAAAATAATGTCTGTCCCTCAATTTTGAAAAAACTTGACATTCACAAAAATTGACGGTATACTGCCTAAAATAAAACTTGTTTATTGAATAAAGCGAGGTAGATATGTCTAAAATGGAATCTTTTTTTCAAACAAATCTCGGCAAACTATACCAAGAAGATTGTATCTCATGGCTTAAAACACGTTCCACTGGGGAAGCGGAGGTGTTTTTCACGGATCCGCCCTATAACATAAAAAAGGCTGAGTGGGACACTTTTGAATCTCAGCAGCAGTATTTGGAATGGTGCTTAGAATGGATTAAGGAAGCTCATAGAATTTTGTCTGATACAGGAACAATGTACATTATGGGGTTCTCGGAAATTCTTGCACATATTAAGGTTGCGGCATCTCCAATGTTTGTGGGTTGCAAGTGGCTGACTTGGTATTATCGTAATAAAGCCAATCTCGGAAAAGATTGGGGCCGCTCCCATGAAAGTATTTTGCACCTGCGCAAGAGTAAGAAATTCACTTTTAACATTGATGATGTCCGAATTCCCTATAATAGTCATACATTAAAGTACCGAGATCACCCACAGGCTGCAACGTCTCAGTATGGAAATGGAAAAGAGTATATTTGGACTCCAAATCCTCTCGGGGCTAAACCCAGAGATGTAATTGAAATACCTACACTTTGCAACGGGACCGATGAAAAAACAGAGCATCCCACCCAAAAGCCACTGGAGTTAATCCAAAAATTTGTCTTGGCTTCTACTAATGAAGGAGACTTAGTTATCGACCCCTTTGGCGGTTCAGGTACAACCTATGTGATTTGTGAACAGTATAATCGCAGATGGCTTGGCTGCGAAATTAACACGGATTATTGCAATATCATCAAAGAACGGCTACAGCATCCTGAACAGTTTGCTTCAGATCAGACGACTATAAATGCAGAAAAACTTATGAAACGTCGTGAAAAATTGCGTAACGCGGAAGATAAACACCCAGAGGAAGAAACTGTCCAACAAACGTTGTTATTTCATGAGAGAGACCAATGAGTTAATACATAAGGCATGCCAAGAGATCCAGTCTCTTGATGATTTTCTTGAATTGGGACGAGACTGCCTGTCATCTATTCTGGAAATCAGTGAATCTATTCCGGTAAGTAGTTCTAGGTACCAGCACTATATTATCCGTGTTGCTCTCTCTGCTTCACAGGAGGAACCTCGCTATCTGCGACCCGTCAATGGTACTCTTTTTCTCAAGGACATTACTGAGTTTGATTTGTACAAAAATCAATTTCAGAATTTGATAAGAGGACTGCACGATTCTAACGGTAATTTGGATTCTTTACCTCAGGAATCGAGACAACTTGCCGATGGAAACTTGATAGTTAAACTTCTTTATACTGCCGTTCAGTCAATAGGATGTATTTTGGATCTCTCCCATGATTCTCAGGCTGCAAGGAAGAATTTTGGTCAGCGTTTTGAAGATTTTGTTAGAGTTCTCCTTTCGAGTTTGGGTATCGCTAATGACGCTTTCACCTTCAGTGTAAAGAACCTCTCTATCAATGCCCAGTATAATGTTCCTATAGATATTATCATAAACACCCACGGATCACTTCGCTCGTCTCGTTCTCAGATAGATTCAAGAGATACAATTTTATCGATTAAAACTTCAAGTAAGGACAGAATGAAACTTATATTTGTTGACCGCTTTGTGCTTGAAAAGATACTTGAAGTTCGACGGGTGAATTACGTTGCCTTGTACCACAACGACATCCAACGAAAAGGCAAGGACGGAATCGGTTCTACGTTTTCGTCAGATATCTATATGGTTTTTTGTCATGTTTTTGGCGATTTACCGCTTTATTACCTTGATCCGCCAGCAGTTGCTAACGAATCGAGATTTCAAGGGAAAATAAAGACCTTTGACACATTTATACTTCACGATCTTTGGAAACTTTAAGTTTTTCTAAGGATGATAGAAACAATTTGCTAACCTCTCGATTTAAATTATATCGGCAATCGTAAAATCCACTATATACACAACCGCTAAACAGAATGGAGAAATCTAAAATGACAAAACAGAACCGAAACGTCCTTATCACCGGTGGCACCGGTATATTAGGCAGTGCCGTCACAAAAGCCTACCTCGCCCAAGGCGATACGGTCGCTGTCACTTACCTATTTGAAGAAGAGGTCGAACGCTTCAAACAATACAACCCCGACCTCAGCGAAGATGTTACTTTCCTGTTTGCAAACGTTACCGAGGAAACCGAAGTCCAGAAAACTATTGCGGAATTCATATCCCAATTCGGTTCGCTGGATGTCTTGGTAAATATCGTCGGCGGGTTTGTCGGCGGAATCCCAGCAGCGGAACTTGAAGAGGACAGATGGGATTTCATGATGAACCTCAATCTCAAATCGGTCTTCCTCTGTTGTAAAACCGCAATCCCACACATGACAGATCAGAACTATGGGAAGATCATCAACGTCTCTGCACGCGCCGGTTTAAAAGGCGAAGCGGGGTTGAGTGCCTATTGTGTCTCAAAAGGCGGTGTCCGCACCTTGACGGAATCGTTAGCCGCCGAAGTCATGGATTCCGGTGTGAATGTCAACGCCATTATGCCGAGTATCATGGATACCCCCGCGAACCGGGAAGCCATGCCGGACGAAGAGCACGACCGATGGGTCGCTCCTGCTGATGTCGCTAAGGTGATATGTTTCCTCACTTCCGACGATGCCACTATTATCAACGGTGCCGCGATACCCGTTTATGGCAGAGCCTAATCTATCGCCGCTGATAAATCGGCTTTCTCAGTTGCGTCTGTACAAGTCGCTCTAAAATTTGCAGGCGCAACGCCGTTTCAATATCCGCAGCTTCAGCACTACCGGCGAGATTCTGTGTCTCGTCAGGGTCGTTTTCCACATCAAATAAGAGGTAGACTTCGCCATTTGCATTCAGCGCAGCCTTCCACTCCCGATTGAGCAACATGACCTCACCGTCTATCTCAGAGATCGCGAAATCGCGGTGTTCCGATTCAGGTTGCGTTAGCACCGGACACAACGATTTCCCGAACTGACGATGCGCCAATTCACCACCCGCCAATTCAACAAGCGTTGGACCGATGTCAATCCATTCCACTGGACTATCACAGATACGCCCTGTAGGAGACGTTTGTAACCCCGATGCCTTAGGAGTCCGTACGAGTAACGGTATCCGAACCGCACCGTTCAGGAAATTGCTTTTATAGATCAGTCCGTAATCACCGTTCATTTCACCGTGATCGGACGTATGCACGATAAGCGTGTTATCCAACTCACCGCGCGCCGCAATCGCGTCAAGGATCTCGCCAATCTGATCATCAATCAGCGTTACATTGCCTGCGTAATTCGCGCGAAGCCTACCGATCTCACCGGGCTCAAACTCCGGATTCATCCGCCCCATCAATCTATCTAAATGTCCGTGCGGACGTTCTCCGACAGGTGGACGCGGTATCGCTATAGGCATCGTCTCCGGATCGTACATGCTGGCGTACGGTTCCGGCGTATCCCACGGTTCATGCGGACCCCCGAAACTGACCCAGCAGCACCACGGTTCCTGACGATCGTAATCCTGGAGGTATTGCTTCGCCTGTTGCCCGACATACACATCGGCGTAGTCTTCAAGTGCTAACGTTGAGGGACGCACAAGGTATGGCTTCGTGCTAAACCGTTCACGATAGTCGGTGCGGTATGCTTCCCAGACCCCTTTTTCTTCCCACATCGCTGTCATGTGCGATAAGGTACTGGCACTCGCCCGCGGTCCACCGATTTCGTTTACATCGTCCAACCCGTAGGCATTCATTAACCCCTCGCGTTCACGCAAGTCGCCACCGTGTGGATGGAGATGTGTTTTGCCAAAAAGACTCGTCCGGTAACCTGCATCACGCATCGCTTGCATCCACGTCGGCGTTTCCGCCAATAGGGTATGTCCCATATTGTTCCAAACGCCGGTATTATGTGGATATAAGCCTGTCGCTAAACTAAGCCGTGTCGGGATACAGACGGGTGATGTGGTAACACAATTCGTGAATTGAACGCCTTCACTCGCGATGCGATCCAAGTTCGGGGTCTGCACCCAACCGCCGCTGCACCCCATCGCATCCCAACGCTGCTGATCTGTCATCAATAAAAGAATATTCGGAGTTCCCATCGTTATCCTCGTTCGATTCCGGCTTCTTTGAAGGCGTTTGAGAGTGTCTCGTAAGAGAGTGTCGCAGCAGCGAGCGGATCGTAGTCCTCGCGTGCCTGCACCATAAAACTCACCTCAGCCGTGATAAATCCGTCATAACCGTGTGCCTGCATCTCCTTGAGGTAACCGACATAATCGAAAGTACCTTCACCGGGGATCAGGAACTCAAAATCCGGGGCAATACCACGCTGATCTTTGACATGCGTGTGTGCCGATACTGCTGCCAGTGCCGATACCGTCTCCTCCGTTGACATACCGATAATATCGAAATGGCTGATGTCAAAGTTAACTTTGAGATAAGGAGAGTTAACGATTTCGAGGAGTTCAAGCACCTTGGCAGGCGTGTCAACGATTGCCCCGACGTGTGGCTCCATAGCGATGGTAACGCCGCGCGACGCGCCATATTCAACCAATTCACCGAGGCGTTCCGCAAGGAAATCCTTGTTTCTATCCCAATCCTCAGGTTTGCCGCCCGGAGTCGTGTTGACAGCCGCGGGTTCATCGCCTTGCGCAAGCTCTACTGCCAGATCAACGCCACCTTTCAATCGCCACATATTTTTCGCGTGTGCCTCTGGATCCATATCCAGCAGACTCGAATGTGCAGCGATGGCGGGTAGTGCCAAGTTATGTTGTTCTAACAGAGACGCAATCCGTTTCCGTTCCGCAGCATCGAGCGTGCTAAGTTCAGTCGTAAATCGTGGTATAATGGTGAGTTCAATCCCATCATAGCCGAGGTTCGCTAAGTGAGGGATGGCAATGTCTATAGGAACGGTGGGCATTCCCCATGTGCTATATCCGAGTTTCATTTTTTAATTTTTCCTTGCGGTTCGATTAGGGTTTTCGCGGTAGGTGCGTCGTTCTCCGTTTATCCGCCTCCACTTCGTTTCGGCTAATCGTCCTGGTTAAAAAAAGAGAGATTCGTTAGAAGAAGTTTCCAGTTTCCAGTAAGAAAAAGACTTGATAGACCCGTTTCCCTCTTTGCTGACTGCTGACTGCTGTTGGCTAACTCAAGAAATTATTCTGAGCCAATCGCCTAATAGAAAGTCGACCCGTTGAATGAGCAACGCGACACGACCCATAACCGTATTTCCGAATGCCGAACCGAACCCTATCATGAGAAAGGCGATGCCGACCTTTGAAAGCCATTTCACGGGACCACGATGTTCCACGGAAAAGAAGAAATAGGTGAGCGTGCAGATCACGCCGGCAACCATAAGAATTGCCTCAACAACACCCCAGCCAGAGAGCGTCCCCGCAGCAATTTCTGCAAATGGGGCAATCGTTCCGCGTGTCTGTTCAAATATGTTCGCACGTAGCACATTCGGAATTGCGATCCCAGAACCGTAGCCAATAAGAATAGCAATCGGATAACGGATTAGCCATGTATGTCGAGGTGATAAACGCGCAAAAAACAGCAGCCCAATACAGATCGGGATTAGCTTAATGAAACCTTCTGGCGCGCCAGTTGTTACCGTCTCCCATAACGGTTTCAAGGCAAAAGGCACAAGTCCTTGGTATACAGAAAGAACAATCCCGTATCCGACAGACACGCCTACAAAGAGATGTTCAGCAAACCGGTAGAACGGGTTGTCTCGATAAAGAACGCTGTAGATGGAGAGAGTCAGAAACGCTGCAACCCAAATTCCAATTAAACTCCAGAAATCCATCAAACTATCCCTCCCGTGTCCTGTAAATAAAATAAGTTATGTTGCCAATGATCACCAATATGACAATCAACAGATGAACAAACGATTCTACATTTATCCATTGCATCCCTTTCGCGGGAGCACCGACGAGGTTCTCGTACTCAGCCGCTCCCAAAATTCCAGACAGCAAGCCTACTAACTGTCCGGTCTGTAGATATGGAAACATCTGGGCAATAATAACACCTGTGACCCCAGCGGCGATCTGTTGGTTGTACCGGTCATTCGCGTAGATAATCCATGACTCTATTGTATCGCTGGAGGCAAAATCGACCAGAAGATCAATTTGGTCATAGTTCGTAATGTTTTGCATCATCGGGATCTCACTAATAGCAGTACCGTTGTAATCCGTATCATAGACACTGGCGATGTCTATCCCCATGCCAAGAATCACTTGCACCGGTCCGGGACGGAAGCCTAAAAAGACGTAATCTTCACCTTCCACCGCCTCTTTTTCTGCTGCTACTTCTTGTATAAGCGCATTTGCCAAGGTAGGCGCATCTACAACAAGTGTAATAGCAATGACGCGTATGTCTCTATCGAAACACTGTTTCAGCAACGCTTTTGCCATAGGATTCAGTTCGGCTAAAGAGGAGGGACCATAATCAAACGCTATCATGATCGTTGAACCCGCAGGAAGTGCTTCCACATAATCATAGAATTTCTGCGTCGGTTCAGATACTGAAACGGGTAAATTGACGGATAACAACATCGGAATAATAACCGCCAACGCAACTAAAATAAAAACAATTCGTCTATCTATATTCGGCATTTGTTAGTCTCCTCCGCCTAAGTATGAACGTTCGATCCCTAATATAATCCGAATAGACTGCGAGATGACACCTAAACTAACCCCAAGAATAATGCCACGTCTGGCAGAGAGATTTGGGTTATCCAAAATCCATTGCCGGGCTTTTGAAGCAGTATCATTTGACAGAAGATCTCCAACGGGTACATTTCCCATCATAACAATTAAGGCAGTAATCAACAATAAGCTCGCTTCAAACGTCCGCGCGCGAAAAGCACGATATGCCGCTGACGCTATGAAGAAAGCGAGGAGCGAAAACATTGTCGCATCCATCGGGAGCTGGACGTTGTTGTATAACCACTCAAACATAGGGTTCTGTGGCTTTAAAAAAATACCGATCAGAACCATTACAATAAGGCCGGCAAAGACAACAAAACTGTACTGCCAATGTTCCGTTCGACGACGGATTCGCGCTGTATGCGTCTGAATGAGTGTTACCGTTGCTAATACCAACGCAAAAGGACCAATAATCAATGCCCATCTGATAACTTCCTCGTAAATGCCTTGTGAAAATGAATGCGGGCTGAATTGTGTGAAGATCATTGCAATCCCGAAAACAAAGCAGAGAACTAAAGGGACTTGTCGCTTCATAAAACCTCCTAACGTACCCGCTGTAAAAGCGTTGTGATCCAACTAATACCAGATAATTCAAGCACGACACCCAATACGATAGCAGCAAAAATAAGTAGTTTTCCCCAATCTTGACCTCTCAGACTTCCGAGCAACATCGGCTCTCTGGAAAGGTACGCACTCGCAGCATAAAGTTCTTCGCCGATTAAGGTGTAGTCGCAGGCAGCAATAAAAAATGGGAGCTGGTGCTCCGAATCTGTTCCAGCAATCTGGATAGCACCCACAGAATTACCCGTTTCGGCAAGGATGAGGGATTCAGCGTAAAATGTACCTTGTAGAAATATCGCTGCCGGTTTCTCGCGGAGCATCATCCCTTCTACGCCCGCAGCATACGCGAATTGGCTCTCGGTGAGAAAAAAGATGTCATCTTCATTATACGCATCGGGGCGACCTTCTTCAAGATAAGCTGTTTTTACCATTTCACGCACGACATTTAGCACAATCGGATCCCGACACGGAACACGTAATGAAGTCTCATAGTCCGCTGTACGCCGGGCGACCTGTCCCAAAATTGTCATACTCGCAATCGTAGCGACACCGCTGACACCCCCCAATCCTGTACTGTATAGAATGGAACGCCCCATTTCTGTCGCTCTGCCGATGGCTTCATCTACCGCCTCTAAGCCAGGAATACGCCGAACAAACAGCTCCTTGCCGCTTCGCGCATCATAGATATTCCAGACAATCGCTGCGGAAAATAAAAGCATGGTAATAAAGAGGGGGATTTTGCCAGTATGAAACCATTCGTCATTTCCTTCAACTGGAGCCGTCTGTTCGGAGTCTACAGTTGCCTCCGTTTCGCTAACAGCACGCACAATATACGCGTAAGACGTTCCTTGTTCGATGCTGGAATCAACGTAAGCCGTCGTCCCAACGGGAAGCAGATCACCGATGGTTTCAAGTTCACCACCAGCAATCCGACGGAGAATTTGATAGCCACTGATACCGCTTTCCTCAGCCGCCGCGTCCCACGTAATCGTGATACTCGACCCATCATCGTTTGGCGTGTCTACCGCCGTGACATTTGATGGCGGGCTGAGTCCTTGGCTAAATGCAGTGCCAACGCTCAGACATAAAACCAAGCAGACGGCCATCCATTGAATTGTTTTTAGCATAAATATTAATTCCTTGTTTGTGGCTATCGGCTTTTGGCTATCAGCGGTCAGTTGCTGTGTTGTGGCAGTTCAGTTAACTGTTGCTTCCACAACACATCTCTTAACTGACTGCCGAAAGCCGACGGCTGACAGCCATTAAAAACATTGCGATATAGCTTCTAAAACCTGAGGATCGTTTACATCGTCACGGATAACAACTTCCCCAATACGTGTCGGCAAGATGAGACGGAGTTTACCGCCGAGTGTTTTTTTATCTAAATACATCGCATCACAGAGTGCTTCTGGCGTAAGATCGTCTGGAAAAGTAAGCGGCAACTTCGCACGTTTCAAAAGCGAGCGCTGCCGCTGAAAATCGGTTTCAGAGAACATCCCCAAATTAACCGCCAATTGCGCCGCACAATTCATACCGATAGAGACCGTCTCACCGTGCCGGTATCTATTGTAATGGGTCAACGCCTCAAGCGCATGTCCAAAGGTATGTCCATAGTTAAGCACCATCCGCAAATTGCTCTCTTTTTCGTCTTTCGCAACGATTTCCGCCTTGTTAAGACACGCACTTGAGATCATCTCAATCAGCATCGCGTCTTCTAAATTTAAGATCGCCTCCAGATTTTCCGCTACCATTTCAAATAGCGGTTCATCGCGGATAACACCCATCTTGATAACTTCAATAAGCCCAGCCCGGATGTCACGTTGCGGTAAACTCTTGAGTGCATCCACATCAATAATGACCAACTTCGGTTGGTGAAACGCGCCTATCAGGTTTTTGCCCTTCGGGTGATTGATTGCCGTCTTACCACCGACACTCGCGTCAACCTGTGCCTGCAGCGTCGTCGGAATCTGGACGTAAGAGATACCGCGCATATACACCGCCGCCGAAAAACCACCTAAATCTCCAACAACACCGCCACCGAGCGCAATGAGCGTTGAGCCACGATCGAGTTGATGCGCGACTAAGCTGTCCTGTATCCGAGAGAACTGTGCCAACGACTTGCTCTCTTCACCGACCGGAATTTCAACCACGTTTACCTCAAGTCCCGCATCGGTCAGGCTGCGCTGAACGACAGGCAGATACCGCGCTTTAACAAACGCGTCCGAAACGATCAGCACCTTGTTCGATTTTACGTATGGCGTGAGAAGTTCACCAACGCGGTTCATCAGGCCCGCACCGACAACAATCGGATAACTGTTCGCACCGAGTTCCACGCGTAAAGTTTTTGTCACTTTGAACCCCTAACACTTTTCATATACACCCGTTTGACATAAGCCATGACCTCTCCGAACGAGCGTCCCGTCGTTTCCACCATATTATCTGCCTTCGCGTAGTACGGATGCCGATCTTCGAGCATCGATTTTATTTTCGTGAGCGGATCAGGGGTCTGGAGCAGGGGCCGGTGCGTCTGATGCTGGACACGCCGGTAAATCTCCTCCGGTGTCGCTGTTAAACAAAAAATGATGCCGTTACGCCTTAATTCCATCATATTGGCTTCCTTTAAGACGACACCACCACCTGTAGAGATAACGTAATTCTCCAATTTTGACGCTTTACGAACCGCTTCGCTTTCGAGTTCGCGAAATGTCGCCTCTCCATCCTCCGAGAAAATGTCGCTGATACTACGACCACTATCACGCTCAATAATATCATCCGTGTCCACGTAACGCATTCGGAGTTGTGTAGCAAGTCGTTTACCTATGGAAGTCTTACCGGTTCCCATGAAACCGACAAGCACAATATTAAGTCTGCTTTTTCCCTGTCGTTCCACTGATGTCCCACCTTTACTGCGACTGTTCCCCTAAATCTGGTAAGTGCGATTGAAACCGGGTCGTCATTCTCATTGCGAATGCACCCACTGATACCATTTCTAATTGAAAATGTCTCTTTTTGTAGCACAAACTTCCTAGTTTGTGTCCTGAGAATAACGACCATAATAACCGCCTAATCATACAATAATTTATAGAAATGGTATGACAACTGAAAACTATTATACTGTTTTTGCGAAATAATGTAAAGGTTTTGCACGAATTTTTGACGTGTGATATAATCCAATGCACTGGAACGACAATCATATATCAATGGAAAACGTCAAGGAGAGGTAGATGCCGCGACAACTCAGAATGGTACGTCCGAATCTAAATGATTTACCGGAACTAAAACTTCCCCAAGGCTACGACATACGCACCTATCGCAAAGGAGATGAGCGACACTGGGCACGGATTATCAGCGATTCATTCGGGGGCAGAGAACGCACCGCGCAAGATACACAGCACGAAATTACAAGCAGGGATGTCTTCGTTCCCGATGGACTCTACTTCGCAACACACCGGGACACCCCTGTCGGAACCGCCTGTGCATGGCGACAATCCGTAGATGAGAAGGATATCGGATACGTACACATGGTCGGCGTTGTCGCTGAACACACCGGACACAAACTCGGAAAATGGGTCTCACTCGCCGTTCTTCACTACTTTCGGGACAACGGATTCATAAGTGCCATGCTGGATACCGACGACTTTCGGATCCCTGCCGTTAAAACCTATCTGAATCTGGGATTCATACCCGTCTATGTTGAAGAAGGGCAAGCGGAGCGATGGCAGAAAGTCTTTGAAGAATTGAAATTGCCCTATCTATCAACCCAAATTGCCAACGTCAAAGAAACACTCTCTAAGGAACTGTGGTCGAAAGTATCAGGTTAAGTGTATGGTGGAAGATCAACTCAGAATGGTACGGCACGATTTGGAAAACCTGCCGCTATTCCAGTGTCCAGACGGCTATCATATCCGAACCTACCGAAAAGGCGACGAAGCGCACTGGGCACGAATCATGGACACAACATTTGTAGACCTCGGCAGAACCGCTCAAGATGCCTACAACAACGTTATTAACCAACCCAACTTTGATCCAAATGGCTTCTGTTTCGTTGTCCACAAGGATATACCAATCGGCACGGCATGCGGTTGGAATAGGTCTACCGATGGCAAACAGGTCGGCTATATTGATATGCTTGCCGTCCTGCCAGAACACACCGGACATAAACTCGGTAAGTGGCTAACCGTCTTTCTCTTATACTATTTTAGAACCCAACACGTGACATCCGTGATGTTAGACACTGACGATTTCCGCCTGCCTGCTATTAAGAATTATCTCAACTTAGGATTTGCTCCACTTCATATAGGTGAGAATCATCAGGAACGTTGGCAAAATATCTTTGAAGAACTCGCTTCCCCTAAACAATGAGATTCCTTCCCGCAGTGAAACACCCTTTGAACCTACCCCGCAACGCTATTATTTTCGTGATTCTTATCACAGCCTTTGCTCTCCGTATCGTCGGTATAAACATCGGATTGCCCGATACGCCCGACCCGCGTGAGACGATTATTGCCCAAGATGTGCTAAACCTTATCCACTTCACAGCACCCCCGGAAACCTACAACTGGCCCGGAACGGCGTGGTTTTATACGATTGCCGCAGTGGGCAAATTGCTCTCATACATAGGCTGGCATCTCACAGAAACCCGCGTCATTCTACTGGCACGTTGTATTAATGTTCTCCTCTCTACCGCCACAATCTGGTTCACCTATTCTATCGGACAATACGCAGGCAGCAGACGCATCGGTCAAATTGCAGCAGGACTGCTCGCGGTCTCAATGCTACACGCCACCAACGAATCACGTTTCGCACTCGTTGACATTCCCGCGACCTTCTGTGCAACACTTTTCCTCTACCTTATTGCACGGACACGTCTCTCTTCAAAGTCATTTAAGCCGTGGGCTGCGCTGTGGCTCGGTGTTGTTCTTGGAATCGGGTTCGCTGTCAAATTCACCACCGCTTTCGTCTCTCTTTCCCTCATCGCTTTCATCGGTAGCGATCATTTTCACAGAAGGATTGCAACGGTTATCAGCGTATCCGCCTTAACGTTTACGCTCCTCTGTCCTTACTGGATTATCGACCTGTTTTCGCCGACGTGGAATCTCTTCTTTGAAGATTTCTGGTATGAAGCCACACACTATCACAAGGGCCACTTCGGTCTCATCTCTACAGCAGAATCGGGGTGGCTGCAACGGTTTACTTACTTGTGGGTGCTTCTGAAATGGGGCATGGGATTACCGCTCGCACTCCTCACAGTTTTTGGTCTCCTGCGAGCAATCGTTTCATTAAAAAACAAAAACGGTAAGTTCCCTATATTAGAAGCACTTCTGCTAACTTTCGTTATTCCGTACCTACTCTTTATCGGGGCACACAAGGTCAAATTCACGCGTCATCTGTTGATACTCTATCCAGCACTGACGCTGCTTGCCGCTATCGCACTCGCTAATCTTCTCAAAATTACACAGAGTCGTTCACCGCTTCTGGTGTCAAGATATACGATCTTTGGAAAATGGGGAGGGCGTGTTATCGTCGGTATCGTCGGACTCTACTCGTTCTTCTATACAGTCGCTTTCGCTTCTGTAATGTTAGCACAGCCGACGCAGATTGCAGCATCAGAATGGATATCCGCGCACATTCCGCCGGAGGACGTTATTGCGAGTGCACCGGTAACCTTATTTAATTGGCTTCTACCGGATTTAGATTTGGAAGTGGCGGATCAAGAAGCGGAATGGGTACTTATCCTCGTGCCGGACCTTGAGGTGTTCCAAAAATATCAACAACATCCCCAAGGCTATCAAGATGAAGATTGGTACCCGCTTGGTGAGATTGAATTGGAAGAGACGCTGGCGTTTTATACGCGAATCTTAGCGGAAGAAAGTCCGTACGAATTGCACAAAACCTTCCGGTGTACACCAGAATTCCTTGGCATCCGAATATCCGATACCGGTGCCCCGTTCCCGATGCGTGCACTCGTACATCCTGAAATTTCGCTCTATCGCCGACGCAATTGAAAAGTAAAAAATGCGTTCTTTATTTTTCTGTTAGGCAAGTCTGTGTTGAAATTATATGGCTACTTATTAGGCTTTGTGTTTTCAGGTTTCGCAGGCTGTTTGGACACTCTAGTATTTGCCTTAACATTCACCGGTTCGGATACCGAAGGACCTTTTTGAGTTGTGCTTTGAAGGTCTTGTATCTCTTTTTTGAGTTTTTCTAACTCACGTCTTTCTTGCTTCAGTTTAGCACGCTCTTCACGAGTGCGGCGGAAAAACATAATATCAGCTCCTTCAAGTAAGATAGTTAGCAATGTTGATGCAGACAGAACATTTGAAACATTGCTTACGACAGCAGATAGTGAACTCACAATACTATTAAGCGTGATAAGGAGTTTATGCTCAATAATAAGTGCATGAAAGAAAACGCCAAAAATGATCGCAATTGCAAAGATCGTGAACGCTGTCATGGCATTCTCAGCGTCTCGGACTGTGAATAGTGAATATCTGTTCTGTTCGCTTTCTCGATTGTCTTCCAAAACTATCTGCTGGCTCTCATGTTCACGCTTTTATCCCCTATCAAGTAGGAAGCAGACACGTTGCCGAGTGGTTACACTCGATATGCCCACCAACGCAACACCAATAGTGTAGCAGTTTTCATACAATTTGTCAAGAAAAAAGAGGAAAATATAGCTGAAACAACAGCAGATTGTAAATTCTTAACAATTGGTGATAACAAAGAAAAACGGACTGTCCTCCCTACCCTAAAGAGCGAGATTTCCAGTCCGAAAATTTTGATATAATTTGCACAATATCTACATCAGCGGTGGCTTGAAATATTTCTTTTGAATAGGCACAATGGCGGAGAGTATCTGAAGAAGCACATCCGATGCGATGTTGTCCGCATCAATGAGCCGGACGAGTTTTTGCGGGTAGTGATCAATCAGCGGTTCAGTTTCACGTTTGTAAACGTCCCATCGGTAACGAACCACGAGCTCCTCTGAATCATCAATCCGGTTCTCTTTGAGTGAGCGTCCGCGGATCCGTTTGAACATCACTTCTCGGTCTTCACAGACCATGTAGATGATTTTAAAGACCTCTATATACGGTTCCATCAACCGCGCTTGTGTAATGTTCCGTGGAATACCATCAAGAATAAGCAGGTCACATTCTGGCGTGTAGACCCCTTCGCGAACCTTCGCCTCCATGTAATGCCGCCAAATTTCGACTGTGATCTCATCAGGGACTAATTTGCCGACACGCGCGTATTCTTGGAAGATCTGTCCGTATTTGGAATTCGTATCAAGTTCTCGGAACATATCCCCACTTGAGATATGGAAGATGCCGGGAATCTGCGCCAGCATTTTCCCTTGTGTTCCTTTACCTACACCGGGGGGACCAACAAGCATCACTGCGTGATAACGGGGACCAATGACCTCGTGTAGGGGATTCTTATCCGTTGTCATTCTGTTTCTGTCCTCTGCTGCCTTAGTTATGCGCCATTGCATTAACACACCATCTATGAAAAAACCGAGCACATCAATAGATTTTACATATCAAGCAGGTGTTCAAGGATATAGAAGTCCAAGCCTTCATAGTCTCGGGCAGCGATAAACTCCTGTTCAACCTTTTTATCTAATGTTCGCACCTTCTCAAGCAAGTTAAGGAAAGTCCGGCGACTACTCAAGAGGTGTTTTGTGGAGATGTCACGGGGCTGCGTTCGCATCACTTTCACATCTAATCCGACGAATTCGCCGTTTCTACCGTATCCATTCTCTTCAAGCACCCGGACCTGATTAAATGCCCGACGTAGATTAACAGAACCGAACGCCTTATCTTGGTCAAACTTAAGTCCGTTCTGGTCGTTGAGGTGAACGCTCCAAAGCTTCTTATGATACAGCGCGTACCCCATTTCATCCGACGGTTCTAATCCCGCGAGAATCGCGTGCGCACTTTCAATTAACCCACCAACCCGCTCCGGCGCAGCGCTCGCATAAGCCAACCCAATAGCATGTCCAATCGTCGGAATATACGCAATATCCATCGGTTCGTTCGGCTTCGGTTCAATCAGAATACGGATGTCCGAGTCGTATTCAAGCAACGCATTAATAGCATCCAGAATCTGTCCAACCGCGTCTGCCGACGATTTCGTCTCGCGGATGTAAGTGCCTTCACGAGCAAGCCAGAGCACAATATTTCGGCACCCAATCTCATTAGCGACATCAACACACCGTTTTGAACGATCCAGCGCATACTGTCGCTCTTTCGGCGAATTCGACGTGTAAGCACCGTCAATCGTTTGCGGTGATTCCCAGAGACGCGGTGCTACCACCTCCGCCGTTAAACCGTGGTCATCAAGTTGCACTTTCACCGCTTTTGTCCGCGCCATCAATTGCGAATGTGTCTTTTCATCGATATCAGGGACAATGTCGTCATCATGAAACTGTATGCCAACGAAACCGAGATCACGGTAAAATCCGACCTTCTCATCAAAACTATACGATTCCCGAACAGCAGGTCCAAATGGGTCTGAGCCTTCGTGTATGTTCCAGGGTCCGAAGGAGAACGCGTACGCTGTCGCTCCTTCAAAAGATTCACTCATCTTTCTTCTCCTATGCGCAGCATTCCTACTCCACTTCTCTGTTTTTACTTCTCTGTTTTTATAAGTGTCTTCCGCTTAAAATAATAAAAACGCTCTAATCGCGATGAAGGGTACGAAAAAACTGCTTGACTTTTCTAATAAGTATAAAGTATTATTATAAATGTGTCAAGGAATTCTGCAGATAAAGTCTTCATCTCCATTTTCAGTCCCACGTACATGAATAAAACGGATATCTCTGAAATGTTATCTATACGCCGTCCAACCATCATTTCTCTATTTCTATTCGCTGCGTTCGCGATTGTACTTAACCCACCCGTCTTAACTGTAGAAGCGGACAACTCACAAGATACATCAAGGACACCTATCCCAACGCAGGAACAAACATCAAGGCTACAGACGACGGCGGAGAAAATCCTCAATTTTGAAGATATTTACCAAATTAAACTGAATCTGGAGATCCCCGGAGACATCGAAATCATTGCCATTGAAGAAGATAATATCAAGATCAAACTCGAAAAACAGGTACAAGCAACAAACACCCAACTCGACACGCTTATGCGTGCATACCTTGATAACATCTCCATAACAGAAACACGCAACGACGGAACACTCCAGTTAGGCATCCAATTACCAACAGACGCTACCACCGACACAAAACCGAATCCGTTCGCGAATATACCTAACCTGCAAACGATACTCGACAATCAACTCCAACTGAAATGGACGATTAACACCCCCGCAGATGTCGCACTTAATATCCAAAACAAAACGGGGAATACACGTCTGAAATGTATCCGAGGCAAGATAGCAGTTACCACAGATACAGGGAACGTCGTGTTAGATGAAACTTTGGGGAACTACAATATCTCTGTAAAAAAAGGAAATATCGGCGGAAAAATTTTGCTAACGCACGGACAGAACAAAATACTGACACAAAACGGTTCAATCGGATTAATTATACTTGATACTGTTGCAGCACCGATGGATATGACCGCACAAGGCGGTCATATCCGATTAGAATTGCCCGAAGATTACACTGTTGATGCTGAACTTGAAAGCGAAAAACAGCAGACGATTGTCAATCTACCGGCACAAATTGATAACACCACATCCCTAACCATTATTAACGGGGGCGGTCCGCTATTTCGCTTGAAAGCTACCGATGCAATCTCGGTGCTGCCGAGTTCATCGAAGACAGAGAATGAATCCTCAGATCCTTCGTCAGATTCATTTGCAGGTCTTTCGCAAGCCGTATTGGAGACAACACAACCCCCGGTAATTGATGGTAACGTCTCTGAAATAGCCTGGCAGATGGCGAGTACACTTCCACCGTTTCAGAACGTGGATGGCACTGCCGAACCGCAGAACTCAACGCAGACCTCTCTATTATGGGATGCCGAATACCTCTATATCGCTGTAAAGGCATACATCCCAGAAGCGCAAATCCCCCATGTTTCACAGACACAACACGACTCTCCGATTTGGGAAGATGAATGCATTGAAATCCTGATGGATCCGAATCTGAAAACCGAGACCTACTATCACTTTGTTATCAATCCCATTGGCGCGCTCTTTGATCAACAGGTTAACCTGCCAGGAACACCCTATTTCCGATTCGCACCGCAAGATATTCAATCAACGCTCAGTCAAGATAATATGCAAACAGACTTCGACGCAAACAGCGATTGGAACTCAAAAGCGAAGGTGGCAACCCATATCAGCACCACCTATTGGAGTGCTGAAATCGCCATTCCGCGTGATATGTTAGAGAAACCCACCGGTTTAAACACACAAAACGGATCCACTGACGAAAATAGATGGCTTTTTAACATTCACCGCAAGGCACATACGGACACCCGGAGCGCAATAAACCCCGTCCTGTGGCTTTTTAACATTCACCGCAAGACATATACCGACACCCGGAGCGCAGCAGACCCCGTCCTGACCACACAGAGAGAGTATAGTTATTGGCAACCCACCTACGATACAGAACATCCGTGGTGGGTCCATGCCCCACAAGAGTATGTCGGCGCACTCTCTGAACGTTCCGCACCCGCGATGGGACTGTTGAACTTCGTAACGATGCAAGCCGAATCCTCTGAAACCTTTACAGCAGAGGAACAATTCCTTGTTGCCGCGATTGAGGTTGAAGGGAATACAAAAATCACAACAGAGGCGATCCTACAGAATATCCCAATTCAACCCGGTAGTATGACCACAGGTTCGCAGCTCGCATGGTTGATCGCAGAATTACGAAATCACGACTGGTTTCAGGATGTCCATCTGGAAACCAGACAAGAACAACCTCCGCTTGAAAATCAGGAAAAGCCCCGAGTTTTCAGTGTCCATATCCGAGTCACGGAAGCACCTGTAATCTCTGCTCAATTAATCAGGATCAACGGAAATAGAAGTTTCCCAACATATCTTATCAAAGAGTGGTTTCAGCTCAATCCGGGTTCCATTGCTGTTACAGCGGTGACGCTTAAAGAGCAGCTAATTGCCAATTTCTATTCAAATCGTGGATATGAATTTGCGACCGTTAAACACCAAGTCGTCAACGATACCCTCGAATTTCATATCAACGAAGGCACTTTACACGAAATTCGGTTCACCGGAAACAGTCGGATTTCGAGGGCTGAACTCTTAGACGCGCTCAATATCAAAACCCAACACAATGACGGAACACAGGAATCGAAAACACCAGATATTTACCATCGGACGCTCGGACAATCAAAGGTAAACCGCATGCGAAGAGAACTCCGCGAAAACAATGAGCATTTTAAATCGATTCGCGGATGGCGAGTCCAACGCGAAGGTGGCAAAAATGTTATGATCGTCGAAATTGAGGAACAACCTATTGCCAAACCCGGTGCTTTCCCGATTATTCAATTCAATCGTGTCCACGGTCTAATGCTGGGAGCAGGCGGAACACTCACCACGCAATTCACCGGTACAGAACAGGTGTTCGGGTCAATCAGCCGTGGATTCTCCAGTAAGATATGGAACTATCACGCCGGTGTCGAAAAAGGATTCTTTAAACGGCAACCCCTTAAAATCGGGGCGAGCTTCTATAAACTCACCGATGTCAGCTCTAATATCTATCTACATCACGGCGACGCTTCACTGAGCGCCTCCTACTACGGTGCCGCACTTCAAGATTATTATGAACGTTCTGGCTCTCAAGGTTGGGTAATCTACGCACCCTCAGAATGGAGTTATCTCAGACTCGAAATCACAGATGAAAATCACGACAACCTCTCGAAATCAACGGATTGGAGTTACTTAAACCGCTCCCTACTCAAGCGAGGCAATGCTCGGATTGAGCGTGGGCAATTAAGAAACCTCTCGCTCGTTTTCGCGTTTGATACCCGGGACCACAGATCAACAAGTACACAGTATTTCCATACGCTGTTTTCTGCGAATGAACGCACGCGCCGTGGATGGCGCGGGCAGGTCGCCGTCGAAACGACTGGGCAATTCCTCGGTGGGAACTACGACTTCAATTTCTATCGATTTGAAATCGCACGCTACACGCCGTTATTGGGACCACACCAACTCAACGTTAGAGTCGCAGCGGATTATTCTGACGCGCCATTACCAAGACAACGGCTCCTTCACCTTGGCGGTGGTAATACCTTGCGGGGTTATGATTTCAATAGGTTCGCAGGCGATAGCCGATTTCTGCTCAACCTCGAATATCGGTTCATCAATGAGACAATCAATACGAATTCTGGAGACGTGTTCGGTTGGATACTAAGTTGCTTTTTGGATACAGGCAGTATCTGGCAGCACGGCGACGCACCTTTTGACGATTTTCAAACATTTACAGAACAACTTAAAACTTCAGTCGGGGTTGGAGGCACTGTTTTTATAGACCCGTTTGGTAACATGCCACCCTGGAGCCTTACTTTTGAAGCCGCAGAGGCACTTGATTCATCGTTCTCATTACGAAACCCAATACTCATTTTACGTTTCGATCGTATCTTTTAGGAAAATAGTTATCAGTACGGAATCGGGGACGATTCCTTTCGGTTATCGGTTATCAGTTAAAAGAGGGTTGTGATAGTTCCACAAGTCTCTTTCTGACGACTGAAAGATTTTTCGCAGAAAAATCGTACTGACGACTGAAAACTGAAAACTGAAAACTGAAAACTGAAAACTGAAAACTATGAAAACGACACCACTTCATCACATTCATGAGCAGCTCGGCGCGGCTTTTGCGGAAAAGCACCGAGGTTGGAGCATCGCAGCCCATTACACAGACCCTATTGCCGAACATCACGCTGTCCGAAACAGTGTCGGTATTGCTGATGTGTCTTACCGGACCAGGCATCAACTCACAGGCGGCGATCGCGCAAAATTTCTGAACCGCATCATCTCAAACGATGTTGAAAGTCTCTCAACAGGACAAGGCACTTACGCCACACTCCTAACGCATCGCGGCAAAGTTATAGCCGACCTAAATATCTATGTCCTTGAAGACGAAATCACCATTGACAGTGCCCCTGAAACAGCGGAAAACCTCTTCACCGAACTGGACAAGTACATTATCGCTGACGATGTTGAACTCTCTGATTTAACCGCTGAAACGGGTGCAATTGTTGTTCACGGACCTAAATCGCCTGAACTCGTGCAGTCTGTTCTCGGTCTGAACGATGTCGCTAATTTGCAGGAACGCCAGAACTGTGTACGTGAAGCGGATGCCCTTTTTAAGCACGCAATCGTCTATGTCCGAACAGACACCACCGGTGAAATCGGTTATATGCTTTATACCGCTGCCGAGGGTTTGGAACCGCTTTGGAAAGCATTGATGGCTGAAGGATCACATTATGCTCGACCTATCGGTTGGAACGCGCTCGAATCCTTGCGAATTGAAGCGGGTATCCCCAGATATGGGGCAGAACTAACTGATGCCGTCATCCCCCTTGAAGCAGAATTAGAACACGCCATCGATTTTGAGAAGGGGTGCTACATTGGACAAGAGATCGTCGCACGGATGAAATATCGGGGACACCCGAACCGCTTACTACGCGGCATGGAAATTGACGGGAGTCCGACATCACAAGACAACCGCAAAATTCATCCAAACGCACCGATTTTCAACGACGATAAAGAGGTCGGTTGGGTTACAAGCATCACCTTCGCACCGACACTCGCAAAAGAGATCGCATTGGGCTACGTCCGTATCGCAGTGACAGATCCCGGGAGTCGCGTACAGATTGAGACATCGGACGGGCGTGTTGAAGCGACAGTCGTACGATTGCCATTTTCGGCGTAATCCGTAAGCAATAAACGATATTAACCCAAAATTGTGGGTAAACACCACAAATAATTTTAAGGTGAACTTAATATGACACATAACCATTTGAGAATCCAAACTTTTCTGCTACTTCTACTCTTGCCTATATTCTTAGGCGGTTGTGGCCTGGCGAAACTATCAAGGATTCAGTCGGAGGGCAATTTAGTTGTCGTAGAATCCACGCTCGCTAAAAACCTCGGAACCCTTGAGAACTTGGCGAAAACTGGAAACAGCGGACTTATGACGAAGACAGCACGCGCACACGCTTCCTACAGCGGGTTCCTCGAAGATAAAATGGAAGAAGCGGAGATCGCTGGAAACTTTGACACAGCAGCAGAAATGCGCTCACAAGCGATCGGACACTACGTACGTGCTGAAGCATACGCCTTTAAGGTATTGGCGAAATCCGATAAAACCTTTAAGGAAGCAAGAAGTGTACCACCTGATGACCTAAAAGGAGCACTCCAGAAACTAAAGAAAAAACAGGTGGAACCGCTCTTTTGGGCCGCTTACGCTATGGCGCGCGGCATCAGCCTACAGAAAGATGACCCGATGCAAGTCATTGACCTTGATCGCGTCGAAGCAATGATGCAACGTGTGCTTGAGTTAGACGATGCCTTTTACTTCGGTAGTGCCTATCTGTTCTATGCCGTCTATTACGGCGACCGATCACCAGCCATCGGCGGCGACCCAGAGAAAGCAAAAGAATACCTTGATAAGGTCGATGAACTTAATGATGGCAAATTCCTGTTGGCAAAGTTTTATCGCGCACGGTACTACGCCTACCCTAAACAGGACATCAAACTCTATAAGCAGATGTTACAGGAAGTTATTGATGCACCGGACGACATTTTTCCCGGCGAAGAGGCGGCGACTGCACTCGCAAAATCACGCGCCAAACGCTGGCTCGGTCAGACGGATATGCTTTTTGATACAGAAATGATGGAAGGAGAAACGGAATAATGACCACAAAGCAAACAAACCATGTAAAAGGGGTTTTCAAACCCGATTCCTTACTGAAATTGGCATGCATATCTCTGCTGATTTTAGGTATGCTAATTATACCAACAACACTCTTTGCTGCGGAATCCATTAAATTCGCGACGCTCGCACCGAAAGGCTCCACGTGGATGAACAATTTCGAGGCGATGGCAAGAGAAATTCGCTCTAAAACGGATAACGAACTCGGACTCCGTATCTATCCAAATGGGGTCCAAGGCGACGAACTCGATGTCATCCGTAAAATGCGAGCCGGATTAATCCACTCAGGCGCGATGACGGCAACCGGCCTCGGTGAAATACAGAAAGAGGTACTCATCTTTCAACTGCCGCGGATGTTCAGAAACTATGAAGAACTTGATCATGTCCGAGACTTCCTCCGCGAAGACCTTGATAAAAAATTCATGGATGCCGGATATGTTCTGATCGGGATGGGAGACATCGGTTTCTACTACATCTTCAGCAATGAACCGATCCGCACGATTGCCGACCTTCAATCTCCAAGCGTTAAGATGTGGGCGCGGACAAGCGATAGAATCGCACTCGAATTCTACAAAAACGCCGAGATCGCAACCGTACCGAGAGAAGTTACTCAGGTCTTGTCCTCCCTCTATTCAGGGCAGATTAACACCGTAACCGCATCACCCTACGTCACTGTCGCACTCCAATGGCATGATAAATTCAAATACATGACGAACCTCCCCGTGAGCGTCGGTGTCGGTGCCACGGTTATAACGAAGGAAAAGTTCGATCAACTGACCCCAGAGGAGCAGCAAGTTTTGCGTGAAGTCGGCGACAAGTACCAAGCCTCTCTGATTGAGCAAATTCGGAAGGATAATGATAGAGCGGTTGAGGCTTTGCAAAAGAAAGCCGGTCTCCAAGTCGTTGAATTTGAGGACGATGCGCGTGAGGCGTGGGATGCGATCGCTGCAGAAACGCACCAAGCACTCGTCGGTCAGATTTATTCACAAGAGTTCCTTGACAAAATTAACGCACTCTTGGAAGAATACCGGAAAAATCAATAGGTCAGACTGACGTAATACGCCAGTCAAACTCCCCATGATAGGCGCGTTATGCCAGCGCGCCTTTTAACTTCCATTGGTAAGAACTCTAACGAATATGGTATAATAAAGCCTAAAGATGCTATTTGAAAAGGAGATGTAGCCATGAATAAAACGATCTCATTGGACCAACTTCCACCTCAAATCGAGCATTTGCTTCGGGCGAGTTGGGAAGGACATGAAAGCCTCGTCCTTGAACATAATGGAAAACCTGTAGCAGCAATTGTCCCGATGGATGAATATCGTAAATGGCACCCGGATGAAAGTGAAAATGCATTTGACTACGAGCTCCCCGCAGGTCTGCTTGAAGCTTATCACAAGTTGTTGGATAAGAAATTCTCCACCGGCTTAACATCCGAGGAAGAGGGCAAGTTGGCAGAATTGAACCAGCAGCTCGATGACGCGGAAGCATCACAACCACTCATACAATCGATGCAGAAACGCGCCGCCTTACGAGATGAAAATTGGAGGCAAAGATTCGAGGAGGTTGCTGCCAAACTTCAAGAATTAAGGGAATTGATGTGAATCAAAAAACATCCCCTCGTATCTACCGACAAGAATCACGGGCATTCGGGCGTGAAGCCCACTGCTTTAGCTGTGGGAGGAAAGCCCGCTAAACCTTTGTGTTTAAAAACTTGACATGTGTATAAAAATATGGTATGATTATACTATCTCGTTGGCAAGCATGAACAGCGTTACCG
>JAJEET010000040.1 GCA_022820835.1 Candidatus Poribacteria bacterium | reverse complement strand
TGATAACATGTCTTCTAAGCGGGAAAGAGGATTCATCAAAAACATCCTTTCAATAAATGTCAGGTTTATTATGAAAGGATACCCTCTTTTCTGCTATTTGTCTGTAAAAAAGTTAAAATTGTCCAAACTATAGTATATACTTAAAAAACGGCCTAAATTTGAATAGCCGTGTCTCGTTAGCAAAAACCGGTTGGTAGTCGCGTGATTCACGTGCCTCTTGTCTTCGGTTTCAGAACGTTTCAAAATCTCTTAAATGCAAATTTGTTTTTCAGATTTGGTATCACTGATAAAAATACATCGCTATGGCAAAGAAAAAAGGGCGCCGCTCCACGAATGTGGCACGGAAGCGTGAAAAACGGAATCGCGACCGGAAATCCAGACAGAAGCAACTCGCTCATGAAAAGCAACGTAGACTTCTTCGTAGCAAATCTGAAGAAGAACATCTACACGCCTGTATCGCAGCGAGCCAAAAGCTGCTTGACGAACCTGAGTTGGAAAATGTGCTTTTTGACTCGGAGTTGACGCAGCAACGTGTGATGGAAGTGCTTACTGAAACCGAGTTGAATGAAGCAGACGCGCCGGAAAATAATTTAGAAGATTTCCTTATATCAGATATATCAGATATATCTGATGAAACGGAACCTTCTTATCCGCTTGATGAAGTTGTCGTTGAAGTTGACGCAGATGAGATACTAACACTCAATTCGGAAGCGGAAGAGGCGTGCGATTATTTTCGGTTAGAGGTACTTCCACATCTGCTCACATCAGATTTCATGGACCGATTAACACACGCATTGACAGCTTGTGAAACACGTCTAAAGTTGATTGGCAACCGAGATCTCGCCGAGGTTGCTTTCGTTACACGCTCACTTTTTGAAGCTGCACCACCGGAAATATTGGCGTTTCACCCGATGATTCAAACCATCGGTATCGAAACTTTGCGGCTCCTTGTCGAAGATATGGACGAAATGACGGACGGTCGCGAGCAGGTCGAAGGCATCCTTTCGGATGTGCTCACACAGGATGACTTAGAACCGTATACATCTCAACAAGTCTCTGTTTTTTCTGACACTCCATCAGAAAAAGATATTGACAAAGATATCGCACCCAAACCTGATTCTGTCGTGTCGGTTTCTGCGAGAACAGCGGCGGAAGAGATGACAGAAGTCGAAACTCAAGACTCCTTATCGCCCTTTAGCGACGAAGCAGAGATGGACGAACCTATGGAATCTGAGGAGTTATCGAAATCGGAGCCGGTCGTATGTCAAGAAACAGCACCACCGGAACCGTCTGTCCCCACACTATCGCCTGATGAATTGCCAGCACGAGCACTCTATAAAAATTTCGAGGGTTTAGCGATAAAAGAGAATTTTGAAGCCTCAACAGACGACATGTTTTCAGAAGATGGGTTAGCGAACTATGCTTTGGTCTACGAAAACGATGCGCAGTTAGAATTTGTTGACGAAGCGAACGAACGTTACATCATCGTTACCGAAGACAGGCTGCAGTTGCGTGCGCGCTCTGAAGCGGAGCTTACCGTTGCGATGGTAGAGGTAGAAGCGCACTGTACATCCGCGGTGATGTACCTCGCCAAAACGATTGAAGAAAGGGGGGAATACGATGCCAAGAAGTAAAAGTGGACAGGTCCGACGTCGGACGCAGATTCGTCAACGCCAGTTACGGCGGCTGAAAAGAAAGAAAGCGGCATTGAAAGAGCTTTTGCAAAATCGCGAAGCCTAATGCCGCTATCCGTAGTTGCGGCGGGTCGCCGTACCCGCCTACTTCGCTTTCATCTTTTCGATGTGTACAAATTCTGAAGTTTGCTTCCGTACAGAATCCCCACCTACCGTATCCACGTATCCCATCCTGAGGAGTGTTATAACCTCGTGTGAGGTCGGTACATTGAACAGTTGGCGGATCTTTTCACGATCCACAGCACTTTCAAACGGTGCACTAACAAACTGCACACCGATCTTCAATGCAGTTGCAGCAAGCAGCACATTCTGAATTAGCATCCCCATGCTCAACCACATCCATCGGGTCCCGCCTTGACCGGGCGGAAATCTCTTGCAATTCATTGTTACTAACATGAGCAGCGGTGCTTCGCGTACCTGTATCGCAATCTCTCTGGCAGGCATCTTCCCTGCCCCGAGGTGTCCGAGGAGTGTGAACGATTTTGCGTTATTTAGCAATTCTTCCAAGAATTTCTCAGGCGCGTTCTGAAGCGGTTTCGGTAGCGTGACATGTTCCGACAGCAGAACGCCATCGCCGCGTTGCTGCCATTCCGACGCTTTAACACGCATCCAACGGCTGTTGTCATTGAGGAAATTTGGGTCTTTGAATTGTGCAATAACTGCCTGTTCAGTCAAGTCGGCGAGTGCTGTCTTGCCTTCCGCTGCTTCAATCAGCACCAATTCCCAAGGTTGGACATTGAAAGGTGAGGGTGCCCATCGCGCTGCCTCAATAAGTTTCTCAAGGTCGTCAGGATCTACTGCGCGTTTTTGAAATGCGCCACGATGGCTTCGACGTTGTATGATTGCGTCAAAAACGTTCATAGTTTGGTGAGGTTCCGATGGCGTTCAAGGACTTCTGCTGGTGATGCGGTCCCAGTCGTGCCGATTTTTGTGACAGTTATTGAAGCTACCAGATTCCCGATGTAAGCCGCTTCGATGGCGTGATCGGCTCCAAGACAACATAGCGTCGCGACAAGCCCTGCCGAGACGCTGTCGCCTGCACCGACAGGATCGGTATTGTCATTAATTCGGATACCCGGAATGTGCGTGAATGTGTCGTTACAATAGACGAGTATACCGTTTTCACCGAGGGTCGTGTATGTGGTGTTTTGTGTCTTCTTTGAGAGGTGAACTGCGTCCTGTTTCGCTTCCTTAATATCGACCTGCTGTCCATTCCAGTCCGGTTGAACGGCGCGTTTTGCCTCGAACCGGTTCGGTTTAATGATGACGTTTTGATATTCGCCAATCCGCGTGCGAGAATCTGCGAAAAACACTTTTTCTGGGAATTGTGCTGCCGATTCACAGAGTGCTTCCCGTACGCGTGTCGTGACGACCCCCAAATTCGCAAGTGGCATCTGATCACCGATGATGATTCCGTCAACAAGTGGCAAACAGGTTTGAAGTGCCGCAATAACAGAATCTTCAACTTCCGCTGTCATGGGGGATTGGTTCTCAATATCAAATCTCGGTCCCTCTGTTTCGACCCCTTCATAGCCGCGATGGATCGGTTTAAGATAGGTCGGCGTAACCCATGGGGGTGTTTGGAGCATAAAGTCTGTCAGGCATCCATTTGCTTGTAGGCAATTTAGGAGCGTCCGTCCAAAACCGTCTTCACCGATAACGCTTAATGTGTATACTGTTCCAACCCCTAACGCTTTCAGGTTATTGGTGACGGTTCCTGCGGCACCCGGGCTATAGCGTTGTTCAACGACAGGGTTCGTATGCCACGGCGTTTCCAACGACAGCGTTGATCGCGTTTTGTCTATGTACCAATAAGCATCGAGGTAAAAGTCTCCTACGACAAGGATCCGCTGGTCGCGAAAGTTATTGAGAATTGTCTTCAGCCGCGCTTCACTAATCAAGGTGTTCCTCCGATGTCTCGCCAGCCACCGATGATAGATGTTCATTATAGCACACTACAGTTTTTTAGACCAAACGGTGTAAAGTTTTTGGTATTAAGTGTGCTTTTTCTTTAATGGGATCGGTTTTTAACCATGATTCTTTTTTACTTTTTGAGAAACCCCTAAAATACACATCAACGGCAGCGATAGCGACCACTACCTAAAGGCAGGGAGACCTCGGTTCCATAGCAACTGCGGTTTACTCAGAGAGATGACCGTCTTAGTGTCGCTCCACCGGCTGGCAATTATCTGTTATTTGAACAGAGTTATCACAATGCGTCTTCCGTTGTTGGTACACCGATTGAGGCGTGGATCTGTGCGAATTTCCATGAGTTATCTATTTTTTCCAAGATGCCTGTCATCCGCATCACGAATTCCTCAGGTGTGCCTTGCCATTTGAGTTTCCAGACCTGTCGCGTATAGAACCAAGCAGTGTCCTCTCGTTCCTGCACGTCAAGGTTGATAAACTGAATGCTGAAATCCTCAGTGCTTGCGACGTGGTTTCGGTAATACGCCGCGATTTCTGTGCTGCCTTGAACAACTTCGCCTGCATCGGTCCCGATCTTGACGTAGTGTGCGGCGGGTAGCATCATTGCAATGAGGGTTTCAGCATCTCTGGCAACGAGTGCGTCGAAATATGACTTTACTGTATCATGCGCATTTGGCATCGTGAATTCCTGTGAGCGCGTTCCACAGGGCAGCACTCATCTGCTCACATGCTTGCACGACAGTCGCGTGAGATTCCGACGGTAAAGTACTGATGCATTCTAACAGTTTTTCGGCTTCATGCTCATTGTGGGAATGCGTTTCAAAATAGGGTTCTACGGTCTTCGGAAGTTGGTAGAACGCTTGCAAACCTGCGAGTTTCGATTGCGAGGTTGCCGGTTGCTGTGCCTCGAAGGCATAGAGTGCACCGAGTGCGGTTACCGGTTCGGAGAAGAGTTCGTCTGCTGTCTGGAGCAGTGCCTTCACCTCCGGGATCTCGGCTTCAGAGACAACAGTATCGAGTCCGTCGGCGAAATCAGCCCACATATCAATGTGTTCCGTCTCTTCTGCTGCGATTTCGGCATCGTTGATTGTTTCCCAACCGTTTGGTATCGTAGCGATAAAGGTGCCGTATTCGCGGGCATAAGTGCGTAATACTTCGACTGGTAATTCGCCAGTACTCCACGCTTGGTAAAACGGATGGTTGAGTAGGTTGTAATCTGAGATTTTGTTGTCTAACGTCTGTTTGAAATCCATTAAATTGGTTACTCCATTCTTTTTGATAAAATAAATTCTATCGCACGGCCCTGTTGGTGATAGCAAATTTTCGATTTGCAAACAATTTTGAAAAACGCTGTCCGTGAACTGATTTTTAGTATAGCATTTAGTATGCGTTAGTGTCAAGGAAAGGCGATTATTTTTTTGAAAGTTTTCAGTTTTCAGTTAGCGACAGCCATCGGTGAGTATTGTTTGTAGAAACAAGAAAAAGCATTTGAATAAAATGAAAAATCTGTTATAATAGTATCAAGAGGGTCGAATGCATTGTTTTTTGGAGGACTTGTTATGACTGAAGAGCAGAAATTTATCTTTGATCTCAAGGGATACCTGTTAATTCCTGAAGTTTTGACGACTTCGGAAATCTCGGCATTGAAATCACAGATTGAAACGATCCGCACCGATCCGGAGTCTTTACCGCTGCACGAGCGACGGTTTCCGGGTGGGACTGCCTCGTTATTAATTGATCATCCTGTTGTAATTGACATTCTTCGTGAGATTCTCGGAGAAATTCGGATGGAGTCGAGTTGGTTCACCTATCGGCACGCGGGCGACGGTGGGCCGCCTCCGCACGGTGGTGTGCGGAACGTAAACCCGAACTTCAGTTATCAGTGTCATGGCGGGCAGATATACTCGGCACTGACGCGGGTTGTTTTTGAACTCAACGAAGTCAAAGCGGGAGAAGGCGGGACCCTGTTTTTGCCGGGGAGCCATAAAGCGAATTTTGGTATTCCTGAAGTGCACCGCCAGACGGATTCGCCGCTCTTTGAAACGTATAGTTGTCCGCCGGGTTCTGTGGTTATCTTTACGGAAAACCTCTGTCATTCGGGAGTCGAGTGGACGAATCCGGATCGTCCTCGAATTGCAGTTTTCAATTGCTACAATTTCGTCGGATGTCAATTCCATAGACCTTCCGTGCCGCAGCACATTATTGAAGGATTACCGCCAGAAAAACAGGCGTATTTTCGGGATGTTTGGGTTTGGCATCAAGGGGGTCCTGATAACGGAAAAAACCTACGCTATGAAGGTTGATGCGCTTATGCGGGGTCAGTGGAAACGACCTTTCGCTCATGGAAAGGCACGGTGTGCGGGTGTTTCTGTCAACTACATCGGCATCGCGCATGGGTGCTGAATTGAAAACGCCTTCTGTATCACTGATCCACGCTGCGAGGTCCGACGCATCGCAAAGCGTCTCAAAGTGGCGATGGCCCCTGCTTGGTGTGATACTCAGTATCGTGCCTGTCCTCAACATTGTCCTGTTGGGTATAAGTGCTGTTGTCCTGCGAGCCTTAACACCGCCAATTGACTTGTCCACGCCGGAACGCCGAGAACGCTATTTCCAAAATCCCGCGCGCTACACAGTAGAATATCAGCATATTGCAAAACGACTACGGCGCATGCGAACCTTTTATGGATGGTTGGTAGGGGTTATTATTTTTAATATCTTTTAAATAAAAAGGTAGAGAACGAATGTCAGACGAATCTACACCTTATAAAGACTTTGAAGACCAACTCATCTTACGGGATCATCTCGCTGCGGACCGGACGATCCTCGCCAACGAGCGAACTTTTCTCGCGTATATCCGTACGGCGTTAACACTGTTTGTTGCTGGTTTATCCTTTGTACACTTTAAGGACATCTTTAGCACGCAGGTTGCTATTTTTAGTTCGCATGTTGTTGAGGTCATCGGCATCATTTTTATTCTACTCGGTATCGCTACCTTTTTTGTTGGACTCGTGAGATACAAACGTATGCAGGCACTCATTTGTAAAATCAAACAGGCAGAACTTAGAGAATTAGAGGGCAGAGAAATATCATGAAAATAAGAGAAGTCGTTGTAACCGGTCAGAACCGAGTTGAACTGCAGACGAATGAGATGAGCACTCCGGTGCTTGCTGCTAATGAATTATTGATAGACGCAGAATACACTTTCATTAGTAGTGGAACGGAACTCGCGAACTACACTGGCAGGGAGCCGAAAGTTTTTCAAGAGGGTTCGTGGTGTGCGTATCCGTGGCGTTCTGGTTATGCGAATGTCGGCATTGTGCGTGAGGTTGGTACAGGCGTTACCCGCGCGGCTGTCGGTGACCGAGTTTTTACTTATGGACGACACGCTTCAACGGTTCGCTATTCGCAGGATCGGCTCGTTGTCCCCGTTAGAGAATCGTTAGATCCAGCAGTTGTTGCGGCATCACGGATGGCGGGTGTTGCGATGACAGCGATTATTGTCGGCGACATCGGTACGAACCGGTGGGTTGTGGTCTTCGGATTAGGGCTCGTCGGGAACCTCGCATCGCAAATGTTTCAGCTTCATGGCTGTCGCGTCATCGGTGTTGATCCGGTAGCAGCGCGGCGTGAACTGGCGCAGCGGTGCGGTATTGAAACCACCGTCGGTGGGAATGCTGATGAGGTGCAAGCACAGATTCAGGAAATCACTGGCGGCGTACTCGGGAATATTACTGTTGATGCGGTTGGGCATAGTGCGGTCGTCATGCAGGCACTCCGTGCTACTACCAGCCACGGGCAGATCATCATTCTTGGGTCGCCGCGTGTCTCGGTGCCTGGGGATTTGACTGAGTTACTGTCGGACACGCATCTGCGCTGGATTACGATCCGCGGGGCATTGGAATGGTGTGTTCCGATGTACCCTGATGTCGGTAACCGGACTTCTCAGTGGCGTAAACAACAGACTATTTTTGACTGGATGGCGCGCGGGCAGCTGCATGTTGGACCCTTAATTTCGCATCGCCTCGAACCGGAACACATTAAACAGGCTTACGATGGTCTTCTGAATGAACCGAATGTATATACAGGGGTTGTTTTGGATTGGACTGCTTCTGCCTAATTTGTATTAGGGAAAAAACATTATGGAAAATACAGACTTGTTTCAAAATTACACTGAATCTGAGTTGCCACCGGGACTTAAAGGACGGCTGAAAAAAAAGCAGGTAACAGACATCGCTTTTTCACCAGATGGTACCCGGCTCGCTGCAGGTGGCGATGGGCGCGTTTGGATATATGACACCGCCAGTGGCTCGCAATTTGCCATGCTTTCAGGTTATACGGAACGGGTACGTGCCTTGGCGTTTGCACCGGATAACTCGCTTCTTGCGAGTGGAAGTGAAGATAACACGCTCCGATTGTGGGATACTGAGACGGCTCGCGAAGTGCTGACGCTCGCTGGGAATTCCAATCTGGTGCAGGCGTTAGCGTCTTCATCACCGGACGGGGTACCGTTGCCTGGGTGGGATCCGCGTACGGAGCGGTTGCTTGCGACTCCCGCTGAAGCACCCGGACGCATTAGAAGTTTAGCATTCTCTCCCGATGGCGCGACACTTGCGAGTGGCAGTGGTGACGGCAAAATTCGGTTGTGGGAAGTTGAGACTGGGCAACTTCTATCAACCTTTTCAGCGCACGATGGACTTGTTTTGGCGCTGGCATTTTCGCCACAAGGTAAGTCGCTGGTAAGTGGTGGTTCGGACACACTCGTTCGATTGTGGGATATAGACGATGAGCATCTGATTTCGCTCTTCAGAGGACATACCGACTCGGTCAGTGCGCTGACCTTTTCTGGCGACGGTGAATTACTTGTGAGTGGTGGAAGAGATCGACACATTCAAGTGTGGGATGTGGGGACAGATGCCCTAATAGCGTCGTTTTCGGTACCGGAGGGAGCTGCCCAAGAGTTAGTGTTTTCGGGAGATGATACTGAACTGATATGTATCACACACGGTGGCTCGCTTCTTATATGGGACCGATGAGTTTGTTGTAGCGTTCGGGGGAAATAAGATGAGAACGAGACAACGATTGCGCGAACATACCAGATGGCGTGCGGATGGTAGGATGCCTGGACAGCGATTGAAAAAGAAAAGGTGGATCGCTGCATCTATTATACTGGTGGGATGTGTCAAACCGTCGGCTGCTGTCCGTACTTACTGGACATGGATCAGACATCACCGCTTTGGTATTCGCTCCCGATAGCATTACACTGGCAAGCGTTGACCATGAAGGAGTTGTCCACCTATGGGACATAACTGGGAGAACAAACAGATGATTGGAATTTCTTATCACGCGGGTGGGATGAAAGACCTTCCGCTCCAAGAAGTTATTACGATTCTTGCCGATACCGGCTACGATGCGATTGAAATGATGTGCGGCCCAGAGGCACATATCCGGTCCGGCGAAGTTACAGACGGTCTGCTTAAAGATGTCAAAACGATGGTATCCGACAGCGGATTAAAGGTGTCTGTTATCAATCCGTTTACTGGAGGCGGTCTATACCAACTGGCGATGGCAGACCAACAAGGAGCCGTTGACCACTACGCGCTTCTTCAAGATGTGGCAGTTGCATTGGAGGCAGGGGGTGTCAATTTCCTTACCGGCTATGGTGGCGATAAAGGTGATGCGTTTGCGTGGCGACTCCTTGTCGATGTGCTGAAACCGATCTGCCGCCGTGCGGAAGATCTCGGGGTAACGATGAATATCCACAACCACGAGGCGACGACGATTGATGCGTCTGCAAAAGTTACGCTTCTGATTGAACACGTCGGATCTGACGCGCTGAAGTCGCTCAATGACATCACTAATTTCTATCATCTTGGTGAGGACATCGCTGAGGTTACTGAAAGACTGGGGCCGCTGACTGCCCATTGCCATGTAAAAGGTGTAACAGGCATGTATCCGTATAGTACGTTTCTTATTCCGGGTGAGGCGGGGGATGCGTTGGATTTTCGGACCTTTGCGGCGAGTTTAGGAAAAGTGGGATATGATAAGTATATCTCGGTAGAAACGTTTCCACACATGCGGATGGAGAAGGCACAGATTGCTTACGACATGATGGCGGGTACGTTGAAGGCGTTAGGGTTACGATAAGGGGAAAGAGTGGAAGGTTGGAAAATTGGACGGGTGAGTCTTCCGCACTTCCACTCTTTTTTCGTACTCTTTTTGGGTTGACGGATAAGTGTTACAAGAACTCTCTGTCTAATGCCTTGATGCCGGGCCAATCTCGCCACATATCCTCATTTGGCGGTTCTTCCTGTGTCCGTTCCAACTCAGTTTTTCGGAAATCGTATAGCACTGCCTGTCGGATCTGCCGCGAGTAGTTATGTCCTGCAGCATGTCCGATGCGATGATGCCAGAAGACGATGTCGCCTGCGTTGCCGTAGCATTCAACGCCTGGACCTCTGCTGATACGCTCGCGATCGACATCATACTGTGGTGTCGGTTCGTTCTTGTATTGGGAATAATAATCGTAATAGAAGACCTGATGGCTCCCTGGCCAGACGGTAAATCCGCCGCCTTCTGGTGGTACATCGTCAATATACCCGACTGCGCCGAGATGGAACGGGTGAGCGTCCACATGACACCCGATTGACTTCTTTGGAACATCTCCGTAAGGCAGCGTGCAGTAGATACCGCGTACCCGTTGCGGTTGTACCAGATTCCCTTCGCCTAACAGCTGCTCCGCCATCCGCCAGACGTTTGGATCGGTAGCGAGGAGTTGAACCATCCAATCTTCGCCGCCGGGTTCCCGGAAGTTCCATCGGAAACCGCGCCGATTATTGTTTTTGTCAACGTTTTCCTCTTCAGGGGTGAAGGGACCTACCCAAGTTTCGGGATCCTCACGTTTGCGTCCTTCGGGTGCGCCGTCCCAGAGTCTTGCGCGCGCCCGCTCCATTAATTCTGGATCAAGGACGTTCCGTTTCACCAAGTATCCCTCAGTCTTGAAAAATTCGATGTCTTTCCGTGTAAGTTCAACCATTTTTTTATTATTCCTTGCGGTTAAGTGACGTGAGTTTGTGCTTGAGCGTTCTTTGCTTGAATCCGCTCTCTATTTCATTCCGAGCTACGCACTTTACACTATGAAGACTCATCGTTGGACAACTTTAAGTGGACTTCGGATGTCACGTGCCTTTTTCCAATCCGTTATACCAGAAAAGAAACAGGCACATTCTCCCAATCACATTTCAAGAATTTTAAAAGAATTTAACGACTTTTTCAAGAAAAAGTTAACAAATTTTTTGGCTCTGCCGCTACAGTAAAGAAAGCTTGATAGTAACGTGAGTTTGATAAAAGTGGGATGTTGGGTTTCGCTACCGCTATTTATGCGGAAAGTGCCTTGAAAAGCGGCATATTTGTCGAAATTATGAGGTTTTTAGTGTGTATTTCCCGCTCAACCCAACCTACAGATTTATTTTCAAGTTCACGTTACATAGCACTCCGCTGGAGTGCAAGGCTTAAATACGTCGTTTCTATAGACATATCACCCCTCTGGGGTGGGGAAGTGTTTAAAAAACCTCATTGAAACGCCGAAAATATGTTAGTAGCAACTTAGGTTATATTAACGACAACGAACACGTGCCACTATTCACCGACTAACCTTATCCAATAAACCCCTCAGATACTTCACAGGAATTGCAAAATTCAGATTCTGACCCACCTTCAACGTTGCTACCGCAACACCGATCACCTCGCCGTGCTTGTTTAGCACTGGGCCCCCGCTGCTACCCTCCGAAATCGGTGCGCTAATCTGAAGCCACTCGCGACCAACACCTAAATCACGGATACCACTCACCAAACCGTCAGAGAATGTCCCCTCTAAAAAACCGATCGGGTTACCCGCAACATACACCTGCTCACCGACAGCCACCTCACCATCACGTGCAAGCCACAGCGGCGGCGCAGCTACCCCTGAAACCGAAAGCAGTGCCAAATCTTGATCCGTATCCATAGCAACAATACCCGTGATACGATGCCGTCTTTCCGTACCAACCCGCTTCACATACCCTCTGAAAACCCCTTCAACAACATGAAGGTTCGTCACGATCATCTCCTCGTCGACCACAAAACCGCTGCCACTGCTAATCGCTTCTCCGTCCGCATCCTCCATAACAATGAGCACCGTAGAGGCTAAGGCAGTTTCAGCGATCTGTTCCGACGTTTGCGCTTGTCCTACCGGGCGACGCTGTTTCGGAGTTTGCGGTTCTGAGCGCGTCAATCTCTCCGATCCGAACCCGCTCACAGCCCACAATAAAATCGTCCCGTCCCAACTCCCACTTGCGATTGTTTTTCCATTGGGTGAGAAACTAACGCTCTCAACACCGCTTGTATGCCCTGTAAGTGTTTTGGTGTTTCTACCTGTGTCTGTGTCCCATAACCGAACCGTGTCGTCCAAACTTTTGATTATTTGCCCATTGGGTGAGAAGCTAAGGCTCACAGCCCCCCCGCTTGCGATTATTTGCCCATTGGGTGAGAAACTAACGCTCTCAACACTGCCTGTATGTCCTGTAAGTGTTTTGATGTTTCTACCTGTGTTTATGTCCCACAAACGAACTGTTTTGTCCGCACTCCCGCTTGCGATTGTTTTTCCATCGGGTGAGAAACTCACACTCACGACATAATCTGTATGTCCTATAAGTGTTTTGGTGTTTCTACCAGTGTTTGTGTCCCATAACCGAACCGTGTTGTCCCTACTCCCGCTTGCGATTGTTTTTCCATCGGGTGAGAAACTCACACTCACGACATAATCTGTATGTCCTGTAAATGTTTTGATGTTTCTACCAGTGTCTGTTTCCCATAACCGAACCGTGGCGTCCAAAATCCCGCTTGCGATTATTTTTCCATTGGGTGAGAAACTCACACTCTGAACCCCAATTGTATGCCCTATAAGTGTCTTTAGGGTTTTACCTGTGTTCACATCCGACAACCGAACCGTACCGTCCCAACTTGCCGTTGCGATTATTTTTCCATCGGGCGAGAAATAGACACTATTAACATGATCCGCATGCTCTGTGAGTGTCTTTATGTTTCTGCCAGTGTTTGTGTCCCATAACCGAACCGAACCGTCCCAGCTCGCCGTTGCGATTATTTTTCCATCGGGCGAGAAATGGACACTGTTAACATGATCCGCATGCTCTGTGAGTGTTTTGATGTTTTTACCCGTGTTTACGTCCCACAAACAAATGGTGTTGTCCCTACTCCCGCTTGCGATTGTTTTTCCATCGGGTGAGAAACTCACACTAATGACGCCACTTGTATGCTCTGTGAGTGTTTTGATGTTTCTGCCAGTGTCTGTGTCCCATAACCGAACCGTGTAATCCACACTCCCACTCGCGATTGTTTTTCCATTCGGTGAGAAACTTACACTAAAGACTGCACTTGTATGTCCTGTGAGTGTTTTGATGTTTCTGCCAGTGTCTGTGTCCCATAACCGAACCGTGTAATCCTTACTCGCCGTTGCGATTGTTTTTCCATCGGGCGAGAAACTGACGCTTGTGACAATTCCCGTATGTCCCGTGAGAAGTTTAACGGGGTTCAGGGTGTGTGCATCGTAAATCCAGATACCAACGGAGCCAGCAGCTGCCAGCCACTGTCCGTCCGGCGAATAAGCAATTTCACGGATGCTGCCCCTACCGATCCGTCTGACCGCGTCCTCGGGTAGGTTCCATTGATGCACATCGTCTTGTGCTGACTTTACATCGTCTTGTGTTGACTTTACATCATCTTGTCCTGACTTCACGCTATCTCGTGCTGACTTTACATCTTCCTGCTCCGACTGCACATCGTCTTGTGCTGACTTTATATCGTCCTGCCCCGATGGACACCCGAAAAGCACAAAAAATGAAAATAAAAACAACACAAAAATAAACGCATACCGCCTCAACATACAGCACAACCTCCTTCAAAATCATCTACACTGCTTATCATTCCCACTACTGCAGGCAGGGATTGAAATCCCGTCTTTAGGATATAAAGATTCATAAAAAACATATCTATTCCATCAAATAGCAACCCGTTTACCTCGTGTTAAGTATACCATTAACAACCGAACATTTCAATATTCTAATCTTAATATATCCAGGGTGATTTAGTTTTAAGAAATTCGCGGGTTTTATGGTTTTTGTTACAGATCCGGTGCGGTTAGAATGCAGATCGCATTTGGGTGAGTACACCGCAGAACACGCACCTACCGGGGCTGGGGGTCCAAAATTGGACAAAAAAACCGAGAACTAAATAGCTCTGCTTATAGATCAGGACGATTTAGTTTTCGGTTTTGATTTTGGCTTTCATTTACAAGTGTTAACGTTTTTTTTATAAGATCGCGAGCACAGCGTGCTTCTACAGGGGAGGCGTATTCACATAGATAAAGTAAATATGTAAAACTAAATACCCTTGTCTCATAGATAAAAACTAAAAAATTGTAAAAAGAACGGTGGTATGATATAATAGAGTTATGAAAGACTTTATATTGTTGTTCTTCAACGTTCTATTAACCGTGATTGGTCAAATCCTGTTCAAACATGGTATGAACACAGTCGGGCGCGTCAATAGCATTCGAGATGTGCTTGGAAAGTTGACACAGGCGTTCCTAAACCCTTATATCCTCAGCGGGATCGCGATATACGGCTTTACGACGCTCGTTTGGCTGGTCATCCTATCGCGTGTTAAACTGAGTATTGCGTATCCGTTGTTAAGTGGGGGGTATGTGCTTTCGATCCTGTTTTCTTGGCTGCTGTTCAAAGAGTCTATCCCTAAAATTCGTATCATCGGTGCTGTGATTATCTGTATTGGTGTCTACCTTGTGGCACAAGGAGAGTCTTAATCAATGGCAGTAGCAGCGAATACACGCGTTGAATCGAATAGTTCTCGGAATGGGGACGGAGAACCTAAGGCGACCCGTTCTTATATTGCGATGCTATTGTCGATCATATTCCCTGGACTCGGGCAGTTATACTTAGGGCATTTCTTGAAGGCATTCATCATCCTTTTGGGGTTCGCATCTGCGCTCGGTATTATCTACCTCAATTCAATGCCTGTAGAGGGTTGGCATGATTTAACCCGCTTTAAACCACCCGCGAAAACTGAGACGACAGAGACGGATACAGAGAGTGACGAAAAGCCTCCGGGTTATGCAATTCATATCTGGACGTTTGACGATGGCGAGAAGTTGATGTACCGTCCCTCTTGGAAACTGAAGATTAGTGGAGCAGCCCAAGGAATTCTATGTTGGCTCTATGCAATTGGCGATGGATGGCGCGGAAGACGTGGAAGACGTAGACGTTGATCAGAGGTATTCGGTTTTCAGCAGTCAGTTGTCAGCAAAGAGCATTGACAAGGATGTAACACCTTTTTCTAAAAGAATATCATGCTTATGAGCATTAGAGGCAGTTATATTTCAATAGTTGTGTATACCCTCATCCTTGCTGTTTTGGTGCTTGGGTGTCAAGATAATAGGGCTGTTCTGAAAGCGATTGAAAAGCAGTTGGCGGCAGGAACGCCACAAGCGGCAGCTGAAGGCTTAGAGACGTTTATCGAAACGGCGCCTGAGGATCCGAAGGCACGGTTTCTGCTCGGAAAAGCCTACAATGCGTTGGGACGGTACAACGACGCGGTCGAGCAATTACGAAAGGCGTCACAACTCTATGCCGCGCAGCCGGAGGAACGGACCGCTGCACGCTTTGAATTGGCACGTACTTATCTGAGATTCGGTGATAGAACGTCCGCCTTTCGGGTGCTCAGGCTTATCCAACGCAGCACTTCAGACCCGAAGACACTGCACAAGATCATTGACCTTGTAGGAGATCGTTATCGAACAAGACAGTTGACGCAAAGCGACTCAGATAACTATTCGCCGACCTTCTCACCAGATGGCACACAGATTGCCTTCGCATCTTTCCGAACTGACAACGGCGAAATCTATTTGATGGACTTGAATGGACGCATCCGACAGCGTGTAACTTACACAACCGATTTCAACGACAGCTCACCCGTATTCCTTAAGACACCCAACTATCTTTTTTATAGCAGTGAACCGAAATCTTCTCGCGATGTCAAAGTCGTCATCCAGAGTAGCGGTTCCACACCGATCTACGCTGGCTTCAACCTGACACACATTCATAGTAAAATCACACTGCCAGTTTTACCCGTGACCTTCGGCGCGCGTGCGCCGCGCGCCTCGCCAGCGGGCAATCAGATTGTTTATGAATCCAACGTAGATGGGAATCTGGAATTATACCTGCTTGATTTGGATGGTGTCGATTTAGCACGGTTCATGCCAGAGGCCCTTGAACACAAACGTATCACTTTCAACGAAACCGATGATGGCAGCTCGACCTTTTTCCCTGACGGGAAACGGATTATGTTTGTGTCGTCACGGAATGAGGTGAACCAGCTCTATACCGTAGATATCGACGGGCAAAACGAGAGGCATTTCAACCCGAGCGGTCACGATTGCTACAACCCGACGGTATCGCCTGACGGTAAGACGATTGCTTATGTCTCCGAGAGGGATGACGATTGGGAGATTTATCTTATTGATGCAGATGGTAAAAACGAGAGGCGCGTAACGAACGGCATCGGTAGGTCGATTCAACCGGCTTTCTCACCTGATGGACGGCACCTCGTGTTTGTTTCTGACAGAAGTGATACCTTCCATATTTATCTGATGTCCTTTGACGAACCGGTTACACCTGAAGATTTAGCGAAGCGTTTGCAGTAGGGACGAGGTGACCTCGCCCCTACGCTTGGAGGTGGAAGACGAGCCGGTTACACCTGAAGATTTAGTAGAGCGTTTGTGGAGGTAAACAGACATGCTTCAAGTGACCAAGCCAGAAGGTTTCGGTAACATCCAGCTCGAAGAGGTGCCGATGCCTGAGATCAATGCTCAACAGATTCGAGTGGAGACGGATACGACGTTAATTAGCCGTGGTTCTGAACTGTTTCGACGCTATATCATGGAAGAGGCAGTGCCCCCATCAATCATGGGTTACTCACTCACAGGTACTGTAGAAACCGTTGGTGCGGAAGTGAACGACTATCGGGTAGGTGATCGCGTTATGGTTGTCGCACCGCATGCACAATACGTTGTCGCTGAACCTAACGCAACGGATGGACGCATCGTCCGGCTCTCTGACGATGTGGGTTTTGAAGCGGGCACTTTTCTGCCCCTGGCGACGAGTGCTGTCGCTTGGTCAGACTCATCGGGTGTCAAAGAAGGAGACGCTGTTGTTGTGTTGGGGCAAGGCTTGGTAGGGAGCCTGATGATGCAAGTGCTACGCGGGTATAACCCAGCGCGGATTATCACCGTGGACGCGTTGCCGCTCCGCTGTGAATTATCCACGCAGCTCGGTGCCGATATAGCCATCAATGCGGATGAGACGGACCCGGTTGAAGAGGTACGCCGTCTTACCGAGGGTAAAGGTGCAGACTTGGTTATAGATTGCGTCGGTGGTTATGCCGGTGTCAAATCGTTTGAACAGGCACAAGACATGACTCGACAGTTCGGGACGATTCAATTGATTGCGCTCTATCAGCAGGCACCACTCCCGTTACATTCCTCGAAGATGATGAGCAAACGTCTGGTTGCTGGTATTTTGACGGAGGAGCCGCGCGCTGAGATTGCTGCGCGTGCCTTGCAAAAGATCGGGAATGGCGAGATCCGCGCCTCCGAAATGATTACGCACCGTTTTCAGTACACCGAAGCGAAAGCTGCGTTTGATCTCCTCTGGAACTCGCCAGGTGAGGCACTCGGAGTCCTGATAAAATGGCAGTAGACGACCTTTCACGAGAAGTTGAGTTTCAGACAGAATTACGCAGTATGTCTCTGACTTTCTCCACAACGTGGGGACTTTTCTCACCCCGAACGATTGATGCCGGAACACATCTATTGATTGAACATCTCGACCCCCAAGAAGGCGATACCTGTCTTGACCTCGGTTGTGGATACGGTGCTGTCGGTATCACGCTTGCGAAATGCGTCCCAACCGGAACCGTCTATATGGTAGACAAGGATTTTGTAGCGGTCGATTACGCGCGCAAAAACGCGAAACAGAACGGGCTGCAGAACTGCCATGTCCTCCTGAGTAACGGGTTTAGCCATCTTCCTGATGTTCAATTCGATCTCATCGCCGCCAACCTGCCCGCTAACGTCGGTAAGGAGCTCCTACACATTTTTTTCGTAGATGCCAAGAAGCACCTTAAACCGAATGGACGGCTTTATGTCGTCACGATTTCGGGTCTCCGGGAGTTTATCAAGCGCAATTTTAAGACGGTTTTCGGGAATTATCGGAAAGTTAAACAGCGTCACACGCATACGGTCGCGATGGCGACTCGCGTGTAGTACTTTCGTCATCCGAATTCGGACCTAATTGGATAGGCTACTTACGAGCCAACCCATTATTCATGATAGGCATGCTTTATCTCCGCCCACTGCGTTGACAACTTCCCGTGCGCTGAGACCGACAACGTACCTTCTGTCCAGTCGGGCCACTCCTCATCACCGGGATCGCGTGTCAATCGTCTCAGTCCCCGCGTGTCAAACGTATAACGATAAAGGTCATAATTTGCATTGGGTTTATCCTTTATCTTTATAGAGACGAGAATCGCGCGGTCATTCTCCATCCAACTTGTACCAGCAAGAAATAAATTGTTGCCGAGTCGGTTATTTATATCTGTAATTTCCTTTTTCGCCCCACCGATCTGTTGAACAAAGAACTTCACAACATCGCCCTCTTTAAACCACTTATCTTCATAAAAGAGGATCCGTTTCCCATCGGTAGACCAACGCGGGAAGAATCTGAAAGTCGGCGGGCCGTTTAGCGGTGGGTCAGGAAGGATGGGGCGTTGGTGCTGCCCATCGGCAGACATCACATAGATCGTTTTCGGGGCGATTCCGTTTGGGACTTGGATGAACCGCTCAAAAGTGATCTGTGTGCCATTCGGCGACCAATCGGGTGCAGTGGAACCGGTCTCATCGTCAATGCCTGTTAACTGTGTGACAGCACGCGTTGATACTTCTATGATATACACTTGGTAACGACCACCGAGGCCACTCGTAAAGGCAATACGTTGTCCATCGGGGGACCAGGACGAATCAAGGTCGGCGACCTTATTATCGGTGAGGCGTTGTGGGTCTGTCCCATCTGCGTTCATAATGAACAACTCCGACGTGAATTGTCTATTCTCTTTGTCCATGTATCGGGTAAAGGCGATTTTCGTCCCATCGGGGGACCAGCGGGGGTACCTATGTGTCTCTGTGGTGCTTTTTGTAAGCCGTCGTCTGCCGGTGCCATCATCGTTCATCACATAAATATCGCCATCGGTCGTAAAGACGATCTTCGCTTCAATAGAAAACGAAGCCCCTGCGAACAAGAGTAGGCAACTGATGATCAATTGTCTGTATGAAAAATAGAATGTCTTTAGAGAGATCATGATACGGAAACCTAATATAGAAGATATGTTTTTCGGCAGCGACGGCACGCGTGCCGCCACCGCCGCTTGTGTTCTGTTCTAATAGAGAAGGCGGATTATCTATCGAAACCCGTAGAGGAGGACGCATACTTACCATCAAAAGCGTCAAACAAACCATCGTGATTGGTATCGGCTTTAATGTCTAAATCAGTATAAGCGTATATCATGTAGCGCCCTTCCTGTTTGAATCGCATGTTGACTGAGAAGATTTCGGAAGTAGACCACGAACTATCGAGCGCAACCCAGCCGTCGTCATCCACCTGCAGCGGGAAAATATCATCGGGCCCCGATATATTCATATAGAAGTCGTAATAGTATCGTATGGGCACCGGTCCAGTATTACATAGAGATGTCCAATGACAACTTTTTGCATGCGGAAAATCAAACCACGTCGTCGCGTAGGCTTCTGCCCATCCGTTTCCTGCCATTACATCTCCAGAGTCCCAATCTGGATCTGCATTGAGATTTGTTAGAAATAAACAAACTGTGCCGAAAAGCAACGTCAGCGAGAAAATAAAAAAACGTTTCAAATTCATTGTGAAAATCTCCTATCGGCTTATTATAAAGAGCCATCATGTAGGAGACGTGACTTATTGTAACACGTCTCTTGTTTCTGTTTCAACAACTTTAGACATAATCTAACCAGCCACCGCTTTTTCACTCAGACTCCACGCCAAATTCCTTTCGGAGAAGTCCACGCGCTTCGTGAAGTTTACGTTTGACCGTACCAAGCGGCAGATCAAGTTCCTCCGCAATTTTCTTCAGCGTTAAGCCATTAATATAAAACAAGATAGCAACTTCTCGGATATATTCAGGTTTGTGCGGTAGATGTTGCACCGCTTCAATAGCGTCTGCCTTCACTTCTTCTTCACGTAGAAGCACCTCAGCATTCCTATTGACATACCACACTAACGTCTCGTCTTCGTAAGGACGTTCGCCTTGTGAATGGTACGCGTTGTTGTAATACCGCTTACATTGATTATAGGCGATTTTACGTAACCATCCCCCGAAACTGTTCACATCCCGCAAGCCGTTTATATTCTCCCAGACCGAAACCCAAGTGCTATTGAGTATATCTTCAGCATCTTGGTAGTTCCGAGATTCTGCAAAAATCAGTGGCCATATTTGCGGGTTGTAGTGTTCCATCAGCTTAGTGAGAGGTTTATCATCTCCTACTTGAAGCTTCCGAATCAAATCTGTTGTTACTATATTGTCTGTCATTAAGCGATAACCTAATTGAATTCGGGTATAGAGGGCAGGTTATCGCTAAAAGGTTCAAAAAAATGGAAAAAAGTTAAGCATTCGGCAAAAAAAATCGAAAGGTTATTATACCTTTTCTAAAAGATTATATTGCATTGACAGATCGCTTCAAAGACCGCACAAGACTGCACAGGCTAACAGCCTATGCTACAAAAGAGTTCGTTTATTGAAGTATTCTCAATCGGAAATGGTATTATTTAATATTGCTAAAGTTTGGACACTTTTTCAGAAGTTAAAGTTTTGCTACGCAATCGGAGGCAAGAACTATAAAAGTTGGATGAACGCTTAAATCCAAATCTTCAGCCAACGCTCTTTATATAAGACCATTTTTTTAGGCACTTTGCGTGCATAAAAGGAAAAAATGTCATAAAATACCCAAAAATTACCTAAAAAATGGGAATGCTACGTTTTAAATGTGAGATAGATTTCCGAAGTTGTTTACGCTTGAGAATGATTTGACATGCTCGTAACAGTTCGGTATAATTGTAACATTGTAGATACAATAACAATCAAAATACTTTTCCGAAAAGAAAGTCCCAAAGGAGAACATAAGAGATGGCTCGTTTAAGTTTCGTCTTAGCACTCATTGCGTGTGTCGGGATGTCCGTTGGTATCGTCTTTGCACAAGCGGATGGTGTGAATGGTGGAACCGTTCGAGGTCGAATTGTGGATACCACCGACAAGCAGAACCCGATTGAAGGCGTTGATGTCAGGATTGTTGGTACAGATGGCACAGAATACAAGGCAACAACAGACGCTAACGGCGATTACGTACGAGCAGGCATTCCCGCAGGTCGTTACCTCATTAGTATCTTTAAAGAGGGGTATGGTGATCGAGTCGGGAAACCGGTTACAGTTGTCAATGGCGGCGACCATTATATGCCTCTCAAGATGACCCAAAAATCCGGTATCGCAAATTTCCTGCAAAGATTCCAAAAACAGCCTGAACCTAAAGATATGATAGAAAATCCGAATGAGCATTGGTACAACCTCACCTTGATGAACAACAAGATCGGTTACATGCATACAGCCAGTGATAAAACCGAGTACGAAGGCGAAGAGGTGGATCGAACCAAAATTGACATCGTTATGAATCTTAAGGCACTCGGAACTAATTTAACGATAGAAATTACGCGTGTTGAATATACGGGTGCCGATTTGATGCCACGCTACTTCCTCTCAACCTCCAATGCATCCGGCTTAAAACAGGTGGAGGGACGCATTGTAGATGGCACCGCCTACATTAAAACGACACTCAACGGTGAAACGACCGAGTCAGAAGTCGCTGTGCCGCCGGATACACTTTCTGAACACACAGGCGTGGAATCGCTCTTCCAGAAAGGTCTTAAAACAGGCGAGAAACGGAACTTCCACATTTTCAGTTTCGATCTCCTGAAACCTGTGAAGACAGAGATTGAGGTTGAGGGACAAGACACGTTAACCTATCAGTCGGAGGAAAAGCAGGTTCACGTTTTGCGTCAGACGATGGACATGATGAACGGGATTACAGCGAAAGTTTGGCTTAGTGCCGACGGCGTGAACTATCGAACAGAAGTCCCCATGATGGGATTCACCATGATAACGTCAAAGACGGATAAGAGAACCGCTCTTGGCGATACCGACGAGATTGATCTCATCTTAAAAACGCGTATTCTTCCGTCCGGCGGACATCCGACGCGGAACGCAAAAAACTTTGAAGCAGCTGTCAAATTGACATCGGGAAGTCTCACTGATGCTATCCTGTCTAATTCGCGTCAAAAATTGGAAGTAAACGGTGAGAATGTGGGTAGGCTTTCGATTCAGGTGTCGAGGGTCGCGGCGGAAGCTTGTCCCGATTTACCGCTTCAGGGTATTGAGGATGAATTCCTCGGCGCGAGTGCTTATATTCAGACCGATGCACCGGCGATTCGTGCGAAAGCACAGGAGATATTGGACGGAGAGGTTAATTCGTGGCGTGCGGCAGAAAAATTGTGCCAATGGGTTCATACCGCTATCACCGACAAAAAGATAAGCGGTGGTTTCGGTTCATCGTTAACAGCACTGGAAACGCTGTCTGGCGATTGCACGGAACACACGGTGCTTTTTATTGCATTGGCACGCGCTGCGGGTATTCCAGCACGCATCTGTTCAGGTGTCGCTTATGCAAAGGATGCCTTCTACTATCATTTCTGGCCCGAAGTCTATGTTGGCAGTTGGGTGCAGATGGATCCGACGTTAGGACAAACCATCGCCGATGCAACGCATATTCAACTTAGCGGGAGTACTGTGGAGTCGGATAACCTGATGGAATTCGGTGAAGACGTTTTCCGGACGCTTAATCAACTTGAAATTGCGATCGTTGAGTAGCGACATATACTTTTTTAGCACCGTTCAACCCAACCTACTGCTTCGTCAAGTTATAAATGATTGGTATACCGGGTGGGGAAACCCTGCCCCTACGAACATTTTTATCCATCGTTTTCGTATGGACAGAACACTGCAGTCCTGATGACTGAGAACTTTAACCAACAACTCGACTCAGTCATAAATGTTAAGGCACGAGTTGTTGGTTAAAACTCTATGGCATTTCTGAACCCACTATTTCTCTTCGGGCTCCTCGCCGCTGGTATCCCACTGATTATCCATCTTTGGAATCGTCGTCGTGTTGTGACAATTGATTTTAGTAGCCTGATGTTCCTTATGGCGGCGCATCGTGAAAATGCGCGTCGATTCCAACTCAGGCATCTTCTAATTCTACTTTTGCGGATGGCGATCCTTGCGCTCATTGCGCTCGCCTTAGCGCGCCCGTTTCTGACGCTTGGTTTGCCGGTCGCGTCCGTCCGTGCTAAAACCGATGTCGTTATTGTTTTAGATAACTCTTACAGCATGGCGTACCAAGATGTTGATGGCATCAGGTTTGACAAAGGGAAAGTGTTAGCAACTGATATTCTGGGAACATTGCGGCACGGTGATAGTGCCGCGCTGATCTTAATGTCAGACGTTCCGAATCCGATCTTCCGGCAGCTCACACCGGATATTGGGAGCGTCGTCGCGGCGATTAACGATGCCGAAGTCTCTTACCGTGCGACGAACGTTCAGCCGAGTGTTGAGCTTGCCCACGAAATACTCGCTGAGTCAGAACAACTTAACAGAGAACTCTATCTCATTTCGGACTTCTCGAGAAACGGCTGGGAGAACTCGGATAGGCTTCTGAACCGTTCTGGTGCGCGCGTTTCTCTGATACCTGTCGCCAAAGGAGAATCGCATAACACAAATATTGAAGAGATCCATCCGTCGAACCAACTAATAGGCGTATATTTACCGTTTCAATTGCGTGTGACGACTGCGAACCACTCGGTAGCACCATTGGCACGGCGTATAATAACGCTATTTATTGGAAGCGAGAAACAGAAAACTGTGAGTTTTTCAGCGGCAGCCAACGAATCACTAAACACGAGTTTAACATACAATTTTTCTACACCCGGCACTCATACCGGCTATTTCACATTAACATCAGATCGGCTTAATGTTGATAATCGTCGTTACTTTGCGTTAGATGTTATCGGTGCAGTGCGTGTGCTTTGCGTGGGAGAACAGACCGAATACCTTGCCTTAGCACTAAATCCGCATAAAGATAGCCGTCAGCCATCGGTCAATCAGCAAAGAGATTTTCTTAACACGCCACCGACAGCCGACAGTCGACTGTTAACAGCCGATACAATGATTCTGCCAACGCAATGTACACCGAATCAATTTGAGAGTTTCCCGCTTGAAGATTACGATGTTATCATCTTAGCGGATGTACCGCAGATGACTCGTCAAGCGGATGCGCAGCTTCAAGCGTTTCTCCGTCAAGGCAAAAGCGTCATAGCGTTTGTAGGCAGTGGCAGTGAAGTGGCGAGTTACAATCGACTTAGCAACTTTTGGATGCCTGCAGAATTCGGTAGTACACTGAGATGGACACCTCCACAGCAGGTTCGTACATATCAAGAGACACACCCTATATTTGATATTTTCCGTAGCGAAGGATTTTCTACACAGTACGCCCCTCAGTTTTACAGCGGTGTGGTACTACGTCCTACACCTGAATCAAAAGTCATCGCACGTTTCGGAGACGATACGCCTTTTCTAATTGAGCGGAGCGACGGGACAGGTACTGTTCTACTCTACAACTGTGGACTATTTGCGCAGCAAAACAGCAATTCTGACGCTGGTGCTGGATCTCCCACTGCGGGGACTTATGCAAACGACCTGCTTGTTAACCCTTATTTCCTACCGGTTCTTCAACAGAGCGTGCTTTACACTGCAGCGGCAAATAACAATCTTGTGACATGGGGTGGACATGTCGGGGACACCTATACAGCGCGTTATCCTCGGAGTGCTGGCGGTAAAGCCACTATTGAGTTGAAAAGCGATACCGATACAGTAAAGAACGATGATTCTGGGGCAGATAATATCAGTGTGGTTCCGATTGCCGAAGACGGCACCTTGCAATTCCGAGGTACAGAGCGTCCGGGTATCTACCAGGTTGAGGTGCGAACTCAAGACAGACGGCAACGAGACTTTTTTGCGGTCAACGTCGATGCGCGGGAGGCTGATTTAGTACAGATCCCACTGCAACAAGCGGCTGCACGCGTCGATGCACAGGCGGGAACAGATGCGGCGACAGAAGGGACAACAATAGCAGCCGATGCTTACAATATGAAAAGACACGGCAGGGAAATATGGGGTGAATTGCTGTTACTGACCGTTTGTCTGATGCTTTTTGAAAGTTATCTCTCGAACCGGGGGACGCACTCGGTGATGGGAACAGGCGAAAATACGCTGCCCGCGGGTGAAGTATAATGGAAACCACTTTTTGGGATGTTGTATGTCTGTTTGGAACTTTCTGCTTAATTGTGCTACTTGGTATTGGTGGACAAGTAGAAATTTCATCAGCAGCCGCTGATGCGACGCAGCGAACCACGGTAGATAGGCGAGAAAAAGCACCTGCTTCAGAGAAGCGAAGCATCGGTTTAGAAGAAGCGGCGAGTATTGTACGGAGCCTCATTATTAAGGGTAACAATTCATTCTCGGAACAGCAAATTCGTGCCCTGATGCAGACGGATGTCTGGAGTATTTATGATGCTTCCGTTCTGGAAGCGGATTTTGAAGCGATCACTGATTTTTATAAAAGCAACGGGTACCGGTTCGCGCGTATTGTTGAAGCACAGAATTACGTTAAGAAGTTTGAGGACGGCATCTATCTCGGTTTTGAGATTGATGAAGGCATTATCGGCAGCATCACGGTCTCAGGTAATACACAGACCAGAGAGCATGTCGTGCTTCGCGAACTGTTGTTTCAAGAAGGCGACGTCTATATAGAGGCTGATAAATCAGAAAGCGAGCGTATTCTACGGCGGAAGGCTTATATTGGTTCAGCCAAGATTGAATCGCACTGGAATGCGAAATCGGACTCGGTAACAATTCACGTTACAATTACGGATTTGTGGTCCCTTAAAGGTGCGGTTGATCCGCTACCTGCGATAAACCCGGAAGGCGGGAAATTTCTGTTAAAAGCTGAAGATTTCAATTTACTCGGTTCTGGTCATTTTACGCAGTTCCGTTATGAAGGGGATATAGAAAGAGGAGAAGATACGCGACATTTCATACATGGTAGATATCAAATACCGAGGCTTCTCAATTCATATTGGGGTTTCGATGGAGAATTTACGCAGCGTTTAGAGGGTAACACATGGACTTCGTTCTTGGAACGTCCACAATACACTTTTCTCTTACAACGTCCACAATATAGTTTGGAAAGCCGTTGGAGTGCAGGTCTCCTCGTCTCTGAGCAGGTTCATCGGATACGGTGGGCTGAGAAAGGCATAAAAACAGACATCTTTGAGCGAAATCTACAGACAGTGCGTGGATCTATTTTCCGCTATTTTGGGGATCGGCATCGACAAAATTATGTAGGACTCTGGGCAGAATCGATACGTTCGAGACATGAACGTATCGAAACCTTCGGCGAATCCAAGGCAGCACCTTCAGATCGAGACATCAAAAGTGTTGGCATCACTGTCGGGCGGAAACGTATCACTTACCACAGAACCCGATTTCTTACAAAAATGGGGCAGGAGGAAGATTTCGAGACGGGTTCACAATATGCTTTTTCGATAGGATATGCCTCACCAGTATATGGTTCAGATAGGTCAGAATCTCACGCCCGCCTTACAGGCACATCGGGGTGGATGCGAGGCAATCACATCCTGAGTACAACAGGTGTAGATCTGAGTACAAACTTCACAACACGTATCGAACGTTCTAAGGTTAGACTTCAGAGCTCATGGTATTACATAGATGTGTTCAACGCTGGCAACGACATCTATACAGTAGATAAAGGGTACCGTAAAAACGGTTTCTTTGATTTTCATCAAACAGTTGTGGCGCAATTTGCGACGGAGCTGCAGTTCGGCTGGAGTGGTGAAGACCAAGTTTACCTTGGTTCCGACAGCGGTCTACGAGGCTATAATCCGCAGCAGTTTGACGGAGAAAAGATGATGCTGGTCCGGCTTGAAAGTCGAACGCTGTGTGGCGGTATGCTCTTCAGTAAAGTTGACGACAGTCTCGGTGCTGTCGTTACGTTTATTCTTAAACCGTTCATCAAACGTCCCATTAAAGTCGGACTTGTTTTGAGTGCTACTGCTTTTGCTGATGTCGGTTACATCTGGAACGGGGAGCGCTCCTTTAGCTTAAGCGAACCGAAATCGAGTGTAGGCTTCGGTTTGCGAGGTAGTTTTTCTCGGTTAAGCGGTCCGAGCATCTTCCGATTGGGATTGGCATTTCCGCTGAATCTACCGTTCGCAACGGGTTTGGAGCCGCGCCTCTTTTACGGTTTTAATCAGACCTTCTAAGTTCTATCAAGAAGCGACACGAATATGGACAAACCACCGCGCCTATCAACCGAAAGTATCACATGGCGGGCTATTCTGTTAGGACTCCTGTCGCTTCCGCTGAATATCTACCTTGTCGTCCAGACGGAGACCGTGTGGACGACACAGTACCCGACCACAATGGCGATTATCTTCAACGCCGTTTTTACGCTTTTCCTTATCACGATTATCAACATCCCACTGACACGCTACCTCCCGAAATGGCAACTCACGCAAGCAGAGATGCTAACGGTGTACCTCATGGTAACACTGGCATGCGTCGTGTGTGGACACGATCTGTTGCAGGCGACGATGTGCGTCTTGGGGCATGCGACGTGGTTCGCGACACCGGAGAACGAGTGGCAATCTCTCTTTTTTCGATATATTCCTGACTGGATCGCTGTCATGAATCGGCGTGCTTTAGCCGGTTATTACGAAGGCACGTCAAATCTATTTGAAATCGCGCATATCCGTGCGTGGCTCACGCCGGTAATGGCGTGGTTAGTATTCTTTTCTGCGCTTGCGTTCTCCATGATGATGCTGAGCGTCATTCTTCGTAAACAGTGGATTGAACACGAGAAGCTGAGTTATCCGATCATTTTACTCCCGTTTGAGATGACGAAAGGGACGAGTTTCTACCGGAATCGGCTCCTCTGGGTAGGCTTCGGTGTCGGTTTTGGACTCGATCTGATTAACGGTATTAGTTTTCTCTATCCTTATGTACCGAGCATCCCTATCCGTTATGACATCGGAGCGATGTTCACAGAAAAACCGCTGAGTGCTATCGGTTCAACGCCGATTCATCTGAACCCTTATGCCATCGGTATCGGTTTCTTAATGCCGTTAGATTTGTCGCTGTCTTGTTGGTTGTTTTATCTCTTTTGGAAGGCGCAGCTCGTCTTCGGTGCGATGACAGGGATGAATCAGACACCGGGGTATCCACATATTGACATGCAGTCGCTGGGTGCGTATTTCGGCCTCTGTTTCTTCGCGCTCTGGATAACGCACAAGCACTTATGGCAGGTTATCCGTAATATCTTAGGTTTGCAAACGAATCTTGACCCTGTAAATGAACCGATGGGGTATCGTGGTGCGTTTGTTGGCTTGTTGGTTAGTGTTGCGGTTATCTTTGGATTTTGTCTGAAGGCGGGGATGTCGTGGTGGGGTGTGCTCGCGTTTTTCAGTATCCATTTCATACTCGTTTTGGCGTTCACACGGATGCGCGCGGAACTCGGAACACCGACGCAGGATTTTTATCGTGCGGGTCCGGGCATTTTCTTGACTTCGATTCTTGGCTCCAGAAAGATTGGTGCGCCGACATTGACGGGGTTTGCTTTCCTGTATGGGTTCACCCGTAATTACCGTTCGCAGCCGATGCCGAATCAGTTAGAGGGATTTAAGCTCGCTGACAAAGGGCAAATCAATACACGTCAACTGCTGTGGGTGATGTGGGGTGCGACGGTTATTGGACTCTTTATCGGATTTGTTGCGTTTCTACATGCGGGTTACCGACACGGCAGTTTGGGGACGTGGCGCGGACAGGAGGCGTTCAACGACTTGCAACGCTGGTTGACGCTCCCGAACGATACAGACTGGCGACACCTCGGCTTTTTCGGATTCGGTATCTCTCTGACACTCACGACACTCTTTATGCGGCTGCGATTTATCTGGTGGCAGCTGCACCCGCTTGCGTATCCACTTGCGGGTAATTGGAATTTTGGTCGGCTCTGGTTTCCTGTTTTTTTGGCGTGGTTGATAAAGTCGATACTGATTCGGCACGGTGGGATTGGCGCGTACCGCCGAACATTGCCGCTCTTTTTCGGGACAATGCTCGGTGAATTTGTGATGGGGAGTCTCTGGGCGATTTTAGGACTATTCCTCGGACAACGGATGTATTCGTTTAAGCATTGGTAAAATGGTTATCAGTTATCGGTTGTCAGTTGTCAGTTTAAGTATGATTTTGTAGGTTGGGTTGAACGGGTACACACGAGGAACTACAACATTCTATCACACAATCCTCTTGTCTTGGCAAACACTACTTCCAATCCGAAAACGTGTTTAATCTGCTGCTTTTTTCAAACGGATGCTTCCGGCGGAGGTGCGCAATTTCAACAGGGGACCTCCACCATTTATGCTGCCCTTTAGCCTATTTTTAGGCACTTTTCCTCGTATAACTGAAGCCACTGCAAGTTCTGTTGAAACGCTCCCAGCACTGGTTTCTGCGTCCACATCAACTGCGATGTCTGACAGAAGGTTAACAGTTATACTTCCCGCTGATGTGTGCAAACTACACGCTTTTCGGGGTTGTCCTGCTAAAGAAGCCCGAATGGAACCGCTTGAGGTTCTCGCGTTTACAGTTCCGCCGACACTACCGAGTCTGATACTACCGCTCGAAGTTTGTGCCTGAACGTTACCAGCAACATTACCGATTTTAATACTGCCAGAAGACGTTTTTACATCAACAGTGCTATCAGATGAAGTCAGATTGATACTTCCGGCTGACGTGCGTCCCCACACAGTGCCTTTGATTTTACCGAACTGCAAACTTCCAGCTGAATTTTTTGCACGAACATCACCATCAAGGTCAGCCACCGAAACACCACCGCTTGAGGTGACTAAGTCAACGTTGTACTGTTGAGGCACCGTCAATAGAAAGCGTATTTTCAACCGATTCAGTTCTTTCTGCCAGTGCTTACGACCTCGCTTAAACTTTCCCTCAATACGAACATCGGAATCCTTGTGTTCAAAAGTCACTTCAAAATCCTCAACGGCCTCTTTTACCCGCGGGTCCAACTTGGATTTTGATCCGTTTTGAACCTTCCCGTTTATTATAACAACATTATTGACGGCATTATTATTATTACCGACAATATTACCCACGCCGCTAATATTACCCACGCCGCTATCAGCGGGGCTAAAGATAATAACAGCCTCAACCTTATCCTGTTCAGCAGTTTGAACGTCAATTGCCCCGAATTCTGACACAATTGTTAAATTCCCACCAGCCTTGACATTATACGTTTTCTCAATCTTCTTCAAAATGTTTTCCTCTTCGATTGATGTAACGTCGGACACCGGCTGCGCGTTGGCATGAAGAATCCAAGTGATCGGATAAAAAAGCAACATCACAAGGACCTTTAACTTCGTGAACCGTTCCATTGAATTCCTCCTGTTACCTTAGACATTTTTTGTGGTAAAGGGCAGCGCAGCCTGTCTGGAAAGTTATAGACGCTATTCCAGACAGGTGCAGCTTACGAGTCGTTATTCTGCTGTTGTGTTCGGATTTCTTGAAGTATCTCGACAACAGTCTCCATCTGTCCCTCAAGTCTGGCGATACGTTGTTCGACGGGTGTCGTCGCTTCTGCGTCTTCGTCTTCGTCTGAGGTAACTTCGACGGTTTCGACAGTATCAATATCGCCATCTTGTGCTTGCCCGCCCCACATATCCTTGAGGAAAGAGGGCATTGCTTGGCGCACCATTTCGGGGACATCTTTTAATTCGTCACCAATGGTTTTCTTCACTTGAGCGAAGTCGAAATCATCAATGCATCCTTCTCTGACGTACGCTGAGACTTGGTGGCATGCGAAACAGATGTCGCCAAAAGAGGCATCCGTTTCGAGGGGTTCAAACAGTCCGTCGGGTACAGCATCAAGCTCCGCGAGAAGGTTGAGTGCGTTGTTGAATTGCCGAGTACACCGCTCCGCACCGTCTGAGAAATGGTCTGTAATCGCAGAAGTTTCTACAATGCGCGCTGTGGTTTCCAGTAGCCGTAGGATCCTGCGAATTTCCTTTTGTCTGTGAGTTTCCTCTTGGAATTCACGTTCGTTAGACATGATTGTCTCCTTATTAGGTCGATTTGTTTATATAGAGTCCGTTTAGCTTGAAAAGGATAGTACAAAATACAACTTGCGCGATTCCATCGACAAGTGTGCCACAAATAAGCAAGAGAACGGAAAGTGAATGGCAATTTCCGAAATTGCTTATGGGATTTGTCTATATAGAGTCACCTCGAACTAAAAGGAGAGTAAAAAATCTATAAGACTTAGGAATTGCCGACACTCCACCTCAAGCTGTTTCGGATTTTAATTCACCGACGTTTCGGCGGATCTTGATGACTGCTTTAATAATGTCTTCTATAGCTTCCTCGCTTGCCATGAGGATGTTTTGGCTCAGGGAGAGACCTGTTTGACATATTTTTTCGGTTTCAGGACAGTGTACATCGTCGAAATTGAGGCCTTGACCAAATAGGTTAGAGGCGAGAAACGAGGCGCGATACATAGGCGTAGAATACCAGTATCCCATCGGTATACCTTCAGCACGCATCGCTCGGAGGAAGGTTTCACGTGAGATGCCTTCAAACTCCTCAGAGTCAAAGAGTGCTTTATACCCGTGGCATCCGCCGCGCGTTGCACGCGGGTCGAGTGGTGTGACTTTGATACCGGGGACCTCGCCGAGCCAACCGTCTAACCATCGCATATTTTTGTGTCGGTAGTTGGTCTCAGCTTCAAGCCGCGTCAGTCGAGAAAGCAGAATTCCGGCTTGCCATTCTGTCATTCGGAAGTTGCCGCCGAAGGGTTCTGCGACGCCGAATTCGGCATCCGGTAGTGTGCGTCCACAGTTATGCAGTGCGTACGCCCGTTCATAGAGTTCCCGATCATTCATTAGGACGATCCCGCCTTCACCGGCGCATAGGTTTTTCGAGGATTGAAAACTGAAGCATCCGAAATGTCCCCAACTGCCGACACCGCGTCCCCGCCACTCTGCACCGTGTGCCTGTGCACAATCCTCGACAATCGCAAGGTTATGCCGATTCGCGATGTCCACAAGCGCGTCCAAATCTGCTGGGTATCCTGCGATGTGAACGGGTAGAATAACTTTCGTCTTTTCCGTTATTGCGGCTTCGATTTTGGTGGCATCCAACAGGAAACTCTCCGGTACAGTATCGACAAAGACCGGCACGGCGTGTGTCATCAGGATAGCAACGACTGTCGCTTGAAAGGTGTAAGCGGTTGTAATGACTTCGTCGCCCGGGCAAACCCCTGCTGCTTTGAGTGCCACATAGAGTGCTGTGGTGCCGCTATTGACGCAAACGCCGTAGTTCGCGCCTTGGAATTCGGCGAATTGTTTTGCGAATTCGGGAACTTTCGGTCCACCGACTCCCCATTGTCGGCTGTTGTAGATGGACTCAAACGCTTCAATATCAGTTTTATCGAGTGTGGGCCATGTAGGGAAACCGGATGTACGGACAGGTTCGCCTCCGTTTATTGCCAATGTTGCCATTTTTTTCTCCCCCTTCAAGGTCTAAGGTAGTTTTTCCACATAATCCTGCAAATCCGTGAATTTCATTCTGTTCGTTACTGTTTGTACCCGATGTTCTAAACGTCCGGACGCAACTTCAGCGATCAGTGTGTTGAGTACGTTCCATGCCGTTTTTTCTAACGTGGTGTCAATCGCTCCGCTTTGGATTGCCTCTTCAAATTCGTCTTCGTCCTGAATTTCATAGGTGCCGTCTGGATTGATCCAGAGATCCAAGAAAAGATCTGTGATTTCAAAACAGTCAAGTTTTCCTGCCCGATCTACGCTCCGCTTGACCGGTTTCATAATATCGCAGTAATAACCGGTCCACTCGTTATTCAGATTGTAAACTTTACCGACATCATACCAAAGTCCCGTGAACACAAACCAGATCGCGGCGAAGTTGTCCGCTAAAACCGTTTCACCGTTTTGAACGATGGGTGTAGACGGCTTAACCCGCTGAGACGTGACAATCACATCGTCGTCCAGATAAAGCAGCTCCTGTTGGAAATGATTCACCCGATCGGGCGGTCTTTTATAGGTGAGTGTTACAATCTCCATTTTTTAAATTTTCCTTGCAGTTGGTTGAGGTGGGTTGGTGTTTAAAGAGAACCTGTAACATTTTTGATTACACCAACAAGCGTCAACAAAAGTACAGGGGTGATGAGTATTAACATCCCGAGCCACTTCCGTCCATAAATACTTCTTAATTCTCGGTATCCTTGAATCGCTGCCCCAATCACAAGTCCCCAGAAAACCCAAACGGTAATAACAGGCACATCGAATCCGAGATAAAAGAGTTCATCGATCAAGACAAATATGTTTGTTGCGACGAACCTCAATCCAAGATATAAGAGAAAAACAAGATAGATAGGAACAATAAGGACCACGAAAAGGACTAAAGAAATAAGTTGACCAATAAGCCAGATTAAAAAGACAATGACTGCGACAACAATAATAAGACCTACCGCGCTATCCATTGTTAGCAACCTCCGTGTCATTGATAGATAAAATTTGCCTATCACGAATCAAGAGATAGAAAACAAAACTGGTGATTTTTAGCAGGACTGTCACGTAAGAGAGCATAAAAATACTTAACGAATAACTGATAAGAAATTGCAGTTGGCTTCCCATAAGATAGTAAGCTGCGATTGTGGAACCGACAGTCACTAAAACCATAAAGAAAAAACATATACCGACTTCCCATCTGTTATCCAGCATGAGTGATTTTGTGAGTCGATAAATGGCGCGGACGCGCTGTTCTCCCTCAATAATGATAAACTTCATACCAAGTGATAGAAAACTAACGTAAATGACAAGTAAAGGCAGCGTACAAAGCGCGATTACAGTCCATGCGAGAATCGGTGAAGCCAACATCTGATAAAGCAAAAATAGTATAGGAGAGATCACAACAACTACAAAACCTGCAATGAGGTAAAACGACCCCTTGAAGATGAGTGCCGGTTTGAAGTACATTCGACCATAGGCGATGACCTGGGTCGAACGGTAACTATTTTTTATCAGTAAGTCACGAATGAGTGCGGCTAAGCCTGTATCGTTGTAGAATGCAATTAAAAACGCTGCTATCAAAAGGCTTGCGACAATAATAAGAAATTGAGGTTGCTCCAGATTGAGATATTCCATCTGATTCAGCACACGCCAAGTTTCGTCAAAACGCCCTGCTTGTGCACTTTCAAGTGCATGTTGTAATTTCTCTGTCCTGACACTGACAGCAATCAGTTCGTATAATGTCTTATCGGTAAATTGTTCAATTAGATCGATGATCTTGCCAAATACCACGGAGATAAGCGCAATGATAATTAACTTTCGATTCCGATTTAGGGTTCTGAATCCATCTTTGATAGAAATCTGCCAAATCATAGCTGTCCTCTTTTTTTGAAGAAAAAGAACCAATAGGCAAAGACACCTACAACGAGTGCAGCAAGGGCAATTACAAAACGATAACCAATACCTGGTGTCCCAGGTTTATAGATTGTCCAATTCGTCCATATCCATTTGTCTGACCATTCGGTCCAATCAGCATCGAAAGTTACAAAGTTAGTATCCGTCAAACGTGTTGCTAACCATCCAGTGTTTCCAAGTAGAAGAATTATTAGACACACAGCAATGGTAATAACGGCTACTGAGACACCACTTACTGCGATTCGGCGTATGGATTTTGAGACTGGATAATCAACGTAGCAAGCAATTGGGATTTTTATATCGCCAGATAAACCGCCGACATTTGTATTGATAGGCGATTCCGATTCTGCTTTGATTACATATTGTGATGAAGGAGTTGTAGGATCACCCGTATTTGTGTTAACAACCAATTCAGTTTTATATGTTTTTTTTGCTGCCAGAAGGCTTGCGTCGAGTTCGATGGTAAAGCGAGTGTCACCTTGAATAGTCGTAGTGGACAGTCGGAGCCCGGGTATGTCATTGGTTAATTGAAGATTGCCATAAAGGAATCCACGTCCGATATTTTTAATTTCGAGTTGAACTTTCTTTTGCGTCTCAGTATCAATGTTACCGAAGTTGATAGCCTCCTGACTTATATGGAGTTTTGGATGACCGATTCGCGGGTTGAGGCTTTGGACTAACTTTTCCATACCAATGTCCTGCTCATCTTTGTAAAGCTCCATGATGTTTCGTGCTATATTTGCTAATTCGGTCTGCTGCGTATATTGCAGCCAGAGCGCGATGAAACCGTTGAACAAAAGGTTTTTTGCTTGCTCCCAATTGAGGTCAATGGATTTAGCCAGTTGGGCCGGTGTTCGTGCGTTCTGTCCTTCCTGAAACTCCATTTTCTCCTGTAGGATTGATACCATGGCACTGAGTCCGAGTTCGCGGTTGTCCGAAAATTCACTAACGACAGATCGTGCAGCATCGGCAAAGTGCATTTCGCCGACTCTGCCGAGACTCTGCTCCAAGTATTCACGGTAGAGGGCATCGGTGGCATCCTTGGGATGCTTCAGCATCAACCTTGCGAGTTGTGAGATATTCAAGGCTTCATCACCGTTAGGAAATTTAAAGATAGGTGTCGAACTACCCCCTAAGAGCGGATCGTTCATCTCTTGCTGGAGATTCTCAATATATTCCTCCCGTTTTTGAGAATCCTTGAGAGTATCTTGTGCTTGATTCAAGAGAGTTCGCCACTGCTCTTCTGTTCTGCCGTCGGCCCGGGGGCGCGCCCCCGCTTTCAACGACGCTCTATAATATTCATCGTAAGCCTTTTCAACACGGTTTACAATCGTATCTTCATCATGACTTTGCAATTCTTCAATTGAAAGTCCTAATATCTTAATATAGTTGTCTGTTCTTTCGACATTCAACCCTGAGTTTTTCAGGATTTCAGAAGCTTCTTCAACAGAGAGATCATACTTGGTTTCTGCTTGTCGGTGAAGCCCTCTGTATTGTTCGGTGCTAATAGTCGGTGAAGTCGCTTTAAGTGCATTAACAAAGGTAATGAATTCATCGCGTTTAGACATGACATGCGTCCTCTTGAATCAGATAAGTGAAAGCAAATGCCGAGATATTATACCATTTCTATAAATTATTGTCTGATTATGCGGTTATTATGGTTGTTATTTTCAGGACACAAACTAAAAGTTTGTGGTAAAAAAAAGAGACATTTTCAATTAGAAAGGGTATTAGATTACGATGCAATCTAATATGAAAGATTTTTGCCTATTTAACTGCCAAACCTTGTAGTTCTGTTTGCGCTTGTGCGACTTCCTCGGCATTGAGCGTTGGTCTTTTAATGATGGAAAATAGATCGTAGACTCCTTTTGCGTCATCACTGCTGAGGACAGTTGCTGTCACTTCAAGCAGTTGGTGTCGATTGTAGGTGTAGATAATATTTATGGGAGCTCCCTCTGGCAGACCTTGCGGTAGTTGAAGGGTACATTCGCCCAATTTATAATCCTCGAATACCTCTATGTCATCCTTAAGTTGATCCTGTTCAAGTCCTTGGACGACCTCAATTAACACCGAGCGTTGGTTGTCTTCCACGGTTCTAAAACTATCTTCTTTTTCGCAGGGGATAGCAGTCATCTTCGGGATCATTACGTGGATAGCGGGTTCGTGTAACGAGTTGAGAACAACAAGCCCAAGATTATGGGTGGCGCCGTCAGACACTGTTACTTTGGGTGCACCGTCTGGTCCGAAGAGCTGCTCAGGCACTGTATCTGGAACATCTATTGTCGCTGTGTTACTTTCGGAGATTTGGTGGAGTGTTCCCTGAAGTGCTGCACCGAGGGCAACAATTTCGTCAGGATCGACTTCATGTGGGTTAACTTTTTTTCCACTGATATTAGTAATCATCTCTTGCACCATTGGCATTCGCGTTGAACCACCGACTAATAACACTCTGTCAATGTCTGCCCACGTCATATTACCTTCAGAGAGAACTATCTTACATAACGCACTGCACTTTTCGAGGAGTCCGATGGTGAGTTCCTCAAATTTCTCACGTGTCAATTCTACGAGTGTCGTTTTACCCTTGTATTCACAAGTGATGGAAGTTTTTTGCTGATGAGATAAAAGTATTTTCGCGTTGACGGCATTAAGTTGGAGCCCTTGATAAGCCCGGAGATCCTGCAATGGATTTTCGCCGTGTTCAATCTCAAACAGCTCGGCGGCATGGATGATGATTTTGTCGTCCCAATCTTTACCGCCAAGTCTATGGTCTCCGTTTGTTGCGATCATTTCTATTTTCGATCCAGCAACCTTTATGATGGTTACGTCAAACGTTCCACCGCCAAGATCAAACACTAACACGGTTTGTTCATAACCTAATTGATTAATACCGTAGGCGAGTGCAGCTGCACTCGGTTCATTGAGTACTTGTAGAACGTTCAATCCGGCAATTTTACCGGCATTACGCGTCGCCTGTCGCTCTGCATCGTGGAAATATGCCGGAACAGTAATAACCGCGTCCGTAATTTCGGTGTTAAGGTAGGCTTCGGCATCCTGTTTGAGTTTGGTTAAAATGAGTGATGATAATTCTTCAGCGGAATAGTCTTTACCGTCAAATGTGCGGAAAAATGTCTCTTTTGACTTACCCATCTCGCGTTTGACAAACTCAACAATCTGCTCTGGTGCTGATCTGGCATGTTGCTTGGCGACATTACCTATAGTGACAGAGCCATCTTTAAACAGAATCACTGACGACGTAATTCGGTGGTTGTCGGCGTTAGGAATAATCTCTGGTTTGCCATATTCATTAACATGGGCAACCGCTGAGAATGTCGTTCCCAAGTCAATGCCAATAGCCTTACCCATCGTTCCTTCCCTCCTTCGATTCCAAATTGATGGTATCTGCTTGTTTGTTATTGGACGAGGGGACCTCGCCCCTACAATTAGTTATTTTTCGGGTTTACTATAATTTACGGTTGATACGACACAATTGCCTCACGGAAGGCTTTGATGTGCTGCGGGGTCGTGCCGCAACAACCGCCTATTAGGTAAGCCCCGGCTTCGATGAGTGCCGGAATATGGCTTGCCATCTGCTCGGGTGTCTGTGTATAGACGGTATTATGGTTTTCGTCGAGTTTCGGCATGCCTGCATTCGGATACGCCATCATCCATTTCCCGTTGACCCCTTTTTCAGTGAGTGCAGTTTGCAGCTGCTGTGTGCCAGCAATCGCGTAAGGCATCCCAGTATGTTCGTCCCGTCTGGATTCCGCGCCGCAGTTCACACCGAGGATACTAACGGCATCTAATAGGGATCCGTTTTCCGAAAATTCGCTGTTCGTGAGAGTTTCAAGCAGGTCGGCGGGAGAGTTCCCCCAATCTGTCCGGTAGATGACCTTGCTGGTGCGCCGCTCCTTTGTCCATTTGTAAGTTAAGTTCACTGCAATAGGGATCCCCGTCTCACGTGCGACATCTACGGCGATTGCTGCCTCCTTTGCGGAGAACATCGTTTCGAGACAGAGGAAATCGACCTCTTGCTCTGCGAGGGTATGGATAACTAATTTATGTGCTTCTCTGGCATCCGCATTCGGGATCCCAAAAAAGGTATCGCCACTGTCTGCCTCGATTGCGCCCGGTGACGGTCCAACGGAGCCTGCGATATAGACATCTCTTTCGTTTTGTTCGGCAGCAGCTTTCACGTGTTGCACAGCGAGCCGTATGAGACGTTGCGCGTCCGAAGTATCTTGTCCTGCCATTTCTAAGTGGAGCGGCGATGCTACAAATGTGTTTGTTCCGATTGCCTCGGCACCTGCGCGGATATAGTCGGAATGGATATCGACAACCTCAGCCGGATGTAGTTCATTGGCGAGTGCGCTGTTCGCGAGTTCTATATCGCGGGCGAACAGTTGCGAACCGAATCCACCATCGTACAAAATCGGTTCATCGGATTTTAAGCGTTCTTCAAAGGGCACTTTCACTTATTCGTTTTCTCCATTACTCTGTATTTTTGCTGGCATCGGTTTGAATTGGCAACCCTCAACGAATATATCAAAGAAATCGGGGGTGGTCTCTAATTCAATATGCTCAATATTGCTGACCAGTGCCTCAACACTTGCGCGTTTTTTGTTGGAAAGGAGTACGGCAGTCGCGCCCGCGACTGCAGCGTTGCCTATTTTGACGACATTTGCTTCTGGAACTGGGGCAAGGAATCCGATTTCAACTGCATCCTGTAGGTTAACGTAATTGGCAAAGCCTCCCGCCAAGAAGAGTTTTGTGATGTTTTCGGGGGCACACCCGAAATGCCGTAGGACAATATACTGTCCACAGTAATTTGCGGCTTTTGCTTGCGCCAGATTGCTCGCATCCTCACGTGAGAAAGTGATCCCGTGTTCTGGTAAAAGCGATATGAGACGCTGTTTTCTTTTGGCGAAAACGCCTTTCGGACTCATCTGATCGTGTCGACGCAGCTCCGCGAGGAGCGAAATCAACCCGGAACCGCACAGACCGTGTGGTGGTTCATCAGCGATTGTGGTATAATCAAATCGACTGCCATCCCAGTTTACGGATTCAATAGCACCCGGATAAGCAGGCATCCCGTATTCGATACCGCCGCCTTCAAATGCGGGCCCCGCAGGACAGGATGCGGCGACCATCCGCTCCGCATTTCCGACCACCACCTCTGTGTTCGTTCCGACATCGACTAACATAACAATTTCGTCCTGTGCGGCGATGTCGATTGAGACTAAATCCGCTGCGACATCTGCACCGACATGGCTGGCAATCAAAGGAAGGCTGTAGACCATCGCCTTCGGATTCGCGCGGATCCCCAAACGACGCGTTTTTTCAATGAGTGATGTGGTTGAACGGATACCGTCCCGATATTCGTGTTCAATCACGGATTTATAAGGTTTTTGTCCGATGCTTTGCACATCTTGTTTGAAGAAAATATCGCGCATCGTTGTGTTTCCGACAACGACGACCTCGTAAATCTCTTGTCGGACGAAGTTATGCCTGTCGCACAACTCCATGATTTCACTGTTTAGTGCAGCGATAAGCGAGCGGCGCAGTTCCCCGTGAAATTCACCGTCGTAGGAGATACGGTTCATGATATCGCTGCCCCCGAAACGCTGCGGGTTTTCAAAGGAGCTGACAGAGACGGTTTTCCCATTCTCCAAGTCCACCAGATTCGCCACGACTGTCGTCGTACCGATGTCTATGGCTAACCCGTAAAGGTGTCCTCGGTACTTATCAATGGGTTCATCGTTGTAGTAGACAGTTCCATCGCGGTGTGTGACCCGTGGGTCCAGTTTCAACGTTTGGTTATCATCTATCGTGGTATGTGTTAGGATCCTTGGTGTGCGACGGAGCGGTGTAAACTCAACATCCGAATTGACATCGAGAACAACTGCTTGGCAGGCGAGTCGGTAGTTATCGCGCAGGAAGGCTTCTGCCTCGTTAGGCGGTTGCAGGCTGTCCATGCCGCGTTTAATCTCAACGATACATTCGTGGCACTGACCGGTTCGGAAACAGGAGGTGGGAACCTGAACGGTTAAGTCGTCGGCATAATCAAAAACGGTTTTTCCGGGGGTAAGTTGATAAACCTTTCCGTCGCAAGCGATTGTGCCTTGGAATTCTGCTGTCTGATCCGGCGCGTCCGTCTCCCATGCGCTGCGATAATCTAATTTATCGTCTCCGACACACAACAGCCCTGTTCCTTCTTCGATTTTCCGTTGGTTTCGACAGCCGAACTGCGCTGTGCAGTGGTCAAACCGATTTTTGTAAGGACACCGATAGGTCGCTTGTTCATCGGCGTGAACAACCAAGCCTTCAAAAATCTGTGTAATTTTATTCAGACGCTTTTCGTATTCGGCTTTGTCTATCTTTTTCAATTTTTTAATTTTCCTTGCGGTTAAACAACAGTGGTCTTGGCATTTGATGTCCGTTTCTTAAGTCCGTCTTCCACTTCGTTTCAGACTACAGGCTTAGACTTAGAAAAGGATTCTATTTTAACGTGAATTTGAAAATAAAAATTGAAGCGTCCTGTAGGTTGGGTTGAACGGAAACCTACTAAAAATCGCACACAGCACAGCGCTTTCAAGGAAACAGAGAAACCTGAAATCACCAAAAACTGAGTGAAACCCAACGGATTATGAGACCGACACGGTTTGGGATGTTGGGTTTCGCTAAACTTATCTACCTCAACGGTTGATTGAAGAACAGAAGGCTGTGTATAGCGAAAATGCCCCTATGGTTTTACCGCTCAACCCAACCTACAAGAATCCATCTCTTTTATCAAACTCACGTTATTTTATAATTTTCTCACGTTTCGGTTAGGCATGCTTTGAGAAGTGTTACCATTCTTCGTCTGGTGCTTCGAGGAATTGTTTCGCGAGTGCGACGCAGGCGAGTGCGTCTTTGCCGTATCCATCAGCACCCATGTCGTCTGCGAATGTTTGTGTGACGGGGGCACCGCCGACCATAATTTTCACTTCTTCGCGTAGGTCTTCGTCAATAAAGGCATCAATCGTTTTTCCCATGTTCGGCATTGTAGTTGTCAGGAGTGCTGACATCCCTAAAATCGGTGCCTCGTATTCCTCAACAGCCTCAATGAATTCGTCTTCGGAGGTATCAACACCGAGATCGTGTACCACGAAACCTGCACCACGCAACATCATGATACAGAGGTTTTTGCCGATGTCGTGTAGGTCGCCTTTGACGGTTCCCATAATCACCGTACCGATGGGTTCGATCCCAGAGTCGGAGAGGATCGGCTCAATATGCGTCATCCCTGCTTTCATGGCGCGCGCACACGCCAACACCTCTGGCACGAAGATGAAGTTTTCTCGGAACTTGATGCCAACGATCCCCATCCCTGCGATGAGTCCGTCGTCCATAATTTCCAACGCCTCGGTGCCGTCTTCGAGTGCTGCTTCTGTCAGTTCGTCAACGGTGTGGTGGTCGCCGTCAATCAGTGCAGCAGCGATGTCTTGCATAGCCGGAGTTGCCTGCGCGAATATCTCAATGGTGCGTGTGATCTCATCGGGTTCCTCAAGGAACTCTTCAATTTCTTCGCGAATAAATTCGTTTGCGATGTCATTAATAGATGCCACGTCTCTTGAATTCCTCCTCAAAAATGTAATGATACCATGCGCAAGGAAAAATAGCAAATGAAATTTGGAACTTTTGAACCGACTATGAACTATCAGAATCAGAAGCAAGTTTCCACCGCGGAGCAATTCAGGGTTGTGCGTTACGTAAGTCAGTCATAGTGCTATTTTCAAATAGCACTACATTATATTTTTTTACGTTTTACCACATCGGAATAGCCACTGTTAATTCGTTTTTTAATCCCTGAATCTCTTCAGATAGGAAAGAAAGTAAGCGTTGCATTATCCGAGTTGCATCGTCTGTAGGTCGTGCCTCAATAGAGTGTTGAAGTTCTATCTGCAATTGATAGGCTTCATTGAGTCGTTCCCACTTTTGGGTCCGATCACGACGATGTTCTCGCAGCCAGGCACGATTCAGACGGAGTGTGGAAACATGGTACTCACCACAAGCAGTAAGTGGTTGAAGTAAACCATCATCAGTTTCAGCAAAATGAACCCCAACATCTTGTTCACGACATGGATCAGCGAAGCGATATCCCTGATGCTGTTGTTCGCTCGTCGGCCATTTATCGTGTTTTATCATATTGCACGGAATGGAAACCCAATAGAGATTGGCGTAGTCATTGACAGGTCCACTTTTGCTTATTGGTTTAAAGTGGTCAATGCAAAAGGCCTGGGGTCCACCTTTTACTTGTTCGTGAACACCGCAATAAGCACAACGGGAATTGAAATCTCTGCGTAAATAAGGCTCAGCATGCCGATATCCGACCCTGCCTCGCATCACAGGTGGTCAACTACCCAAGCCTAAAGACTTGGGCTTGTGATCGTCAAACAGAAATAACTGTTCGGCGTGTTTAGAGCCTTTGTCTTGTGCTTCGTTTTTGTTTCTCGCTTCATAGAGGGTAGTAACCCACCGCTCTCCACGAAGGG
>JAJEET010000132.1 GCA_022820835.1 Candidatus Poribacteria bacterium | reverse complement strand
GGAAGGAAGTTATTCCATGCAGCATCACTTATCATCACAGGTAGGTCTTCAATGGGGTTTGTATTTTCTGTTTTCATAACACAGAGTCTACCAAGACCTACGAAAAATGTCAATAACTTTCACAATGTAAACACTACCTAGGGCACTAAGAGGGGATAAATCTGATACTTTGTTGCCATCAAGATCCAGGACTGTCAGTTTTATCATATTTGTGAGTGAGGATAGGTCGGATATATTGTTGTCGTCAATATCTAAATCTTCTATATTTCTCAAGTCGCTGAGAGGCGATATATCTGATATTTTATTATCGTGAAGATCCAGAATTCTCAGGTATACCATACGGCTGAGGACTGATATATCTGATATCCGGTTTTCATCGAGATCCAGATTTCTCAGTCGTATTGAATTTTGGAGAGGTGATATATCTGATATTTGGTTGGCATCAAGATCCAACACTACCAAGCGTCTGAAGGAATTGAGTGAAGATATATCAGATATCCGGTTTTTGTGAAGTTTCAGGACTCCGAGGCCGGTCAGGTTTTCGAGGGAGGACACATCTGATATCTGGTTGTTATGGGCATCTAATCGCCACAGATATATCAAATCTTTGATAGGTGATATATCTGATATTTGGTTGTCGTCAATATCCAGATTGTGTAGTCTTTTCAAATATTTAAGTGATGATATGTCCTCTATCTGGTTGTCAGAAAGATCCAGCACGGTAAGATTTATCAAATGTTTAACCGGAGATATATCGACTATTTCATTCTCATCAAGATCTAGATTGTCCAGTTTGGTCAAATTTTTCAGCGGAGACATATCTGGTATCTTGTTGGTTTCAAGATCGAGGTATGTCAGGTTTATCAAATCTTTGAGTGGAGACACATCCGATATCATGAGATTGAATCCGAGTCTTAGATATGTAAGGTTTGTCAAATTTTTCAGGGGCGACAGATCTGATACTCGATTACCTCTAAGATTTAGTAAGGTAAGGTTTGTTAAACTTTGGAGTACAGATATATCTGATATCTTCCGATAGTTACGTAGAGTGTCATGTCGATAGAGATCGAGCATAGTGAGATTTGTTAAATCTTTAAGGGGTGATATATCCACTATCCGATTGCGAGGGAGATGCAGTTCTGTTAAATTAATAGCAAACTCAATGCCAGTTAGATCGAAAATGCGGGATTCGTATGCCTCCAGTACTGTCAAGCGTGCCATTTCCGCTTGAGTGATATCTGCTCCTACTTCTTTTCCGAGTGCCGACTCAATAGCACTGCGAAGCCCAGGGTCTGGTATATTCACAATCTGTGCAGCTACCATCTGATGCGGTATGAAAAAGAGCACACACACTGTAAAAATCAGGTTGGTAACATGTGTGAGGCCCAGGTTCTGTTTTGAAAGCAATGCGTGCGTTGATGTAATATGTGTGAAAAATTTCAAAAGATGTCTACTCCTTCATTTTTATCAGTTTATGTAGCGTGTGCTCATCAGGACGTTCGAGAATCTAGAAGATGCTCCTACCTTATTTTTGTTTTCAAAGGATTCGCGTACTTGGGCATAGTTTGGTATTACTTCCGAATGATCATTTTTCTTGTAGCCGTGAAATCACCAGCAGTGAGTGTATAGAAATAGAAACCGCTCGCGACAGATTCACCGCACTCGTTCCGACCATCCCAATACGCTGCACGAGATTTATTGTGATAAACACCAGCTGCCAATTGTCCTAACGACAACGTCCGCACTAGGTTTCCATCCGCAGAATGGATGGAAATGTTAACTGCTGCGTGTTTTGCCAACTGATAAGGTATCCAAGTCTCAGGATTAAAGGGGTTCGGGTAGTTCGGCAGCAATGCGGTTTCTTTTGGTTCTGCTTCCAAGAAGGTGAGTGCTACCAAGAGTTGTTCAAGAACAGTAATTCCCTTTTGTAGATACGGTTCTTGTGTCTTAAGCAGCTTAGCAAGCCGTATCCATTGTGTAAGTTTCTTAGCAGAAAGGTTGGTTCTCTCAACTGAGTTTTCGTTGAGCGTCGGTGCGGCTGCCTCAGGGTTTATCTCCGCAGCGACAGCGACCAAATCTGATACATCTACAATTTTATCACCGTTAACATCCGGATAGATGTCAAAACTGGCGGAATCCGCAAAGTCAGGATTGCGATAGTTGATGGCAACCAAGACGAGGTCTGTCACATCCACAATCCCATCACGGTTTACATCCTCCGGCTTGATAACGGAAGTTATTTGGTTGTTGGAATCATATTTCTTTAAATTCCCTATCAATCCGACGATCGGTGAAAAATCAGATATACGGTTGTCGCTAAGATCTAGTACCGTCAGGTTTATCAACCCCTTGAGAGGGGACAGATCCGATATTTTATTCCTGTGGAGATCTAATTTTGTAAGATTCGTCAAATCTTTGAGAGGGGACAGATCCGATATCTGATTCTCATGCAGCGTCAGGACCCTCAGGTTTATCAAATCTTTGAGAGGGGACAGATCCGATATCTCGTTCTCGTGCAGCCTCAGGACCCTCAGGCTTATCAAATCTTTAAGCAAAGATATATCTGATATGCCATTGCCGTGAAGATTGATGGATGTTAGATTTGTTAAATTTGTAAGAGGGGACAGATCCGATACACGGTTGTCGTTAATATTTAAAAATGTGAGTGTCGTTAAATCTTTAAGTGGAGTCATGTCCGATATTTTGTTATCGTCAAGGTGCAGTTCTGTTAAATTCGTCAAATCTTTAAGAGCGGATAGATCCGATACACGGTTGTCGTCAAGATTCAGAAATGTGAGGGTTGTTAAGTTTTTGAATGGGGATAAGTCGGATATGTTATTGTACCCTATATGTAGGAATGTGAGGGTTGCCAAATCTTTGAGTGACGATATATCCGATATGATGTTACCTCTGAGAGACAGGTGTTTCAGATTCGTTAAATTTTTGAGCGGGGATACATCTGATATTCTTTGGTTGCGGTGCAGATCCAATTCTATCAGGCTTGTCAAATCTTTCAGGGGTGCCAGATCCGATATTTCATTGAGACCAAGGTGCAGCTTTGTCAAGTTTGTAGCAAACTCAAGACCTATTAGATTGCGAATGCCAGATCCAACTGCCTCAAGCGATTCTAAACTTTCCATCTCTACTTGTGTGATGTCAGTGCCTATGTCCTTACCTAGCGTTAACTCAAGAGCAGCACGGAGGTTGGGATCCGGAATGTGGATGGTCTGTGCCATTGCTGTTGTGTGCAAGGTCGAAAAGAACACGCACATAGTAAAAATCAAGCTGACGATATGGAGAAATCCAATTTTTTCTCTGTCAAGGACAGTAGTCGTTGACTCTATATCATATGCAAGAAATCTCAAGAGATTTATACTCCTTATGTTTATGGACATCTGTTTAATGGGGGGGCATCCATCAATTATAGTAAGCCCGAAAGCATATTGGCATCTTAACCAAAAATAAAAATGATAGAATTTTCTAATTGTTGTATAAATTTTAGATGCCGCGGGAATTGTCCGGATGAGTTTATTGTGTCTTGGGAATGGGTAATAAATCGTCAACCTACGATTCCACGCGGCGGATCCGTTCCTTTAATGGCTATCGTGCCATGTTCTGCGCCCCAGGGGTCGCTGCTACAACTTGGAAATCACCGGTGCCATCGGGTAAGCGTCCAAAGGCAACATCTGTCTCTTGCTCCCCAAACGTAATGCTATCCAGCACTTGATTGCCATTTGCATCGGTATCCACGAACAAGGCAACTTCCCCACCTTTAGACAGTTTGAAGTTAGCATGTAATCCTTCTGTAGCCTCTTCGTCATCATGATCCTCATCTAACCACACAACCAAGTATCCATTTGCTGGAATCTGGGTATTTTCGGGAAATGCCCACTTGGTAGGATTATCTTCTTTGTCGGAAAGATACATTCCAGTGAGCAGTACAGCACTATCGGTGCGGTTGTACAGCTCAAGCCAGTCGTCGTAGTCTCCTTGCGGGTCGGCGATGGTATTGTCGTTATCTGCCATCAACTCGTTTATAACGACGGAGGGGCCTGTCGTCATATCAGTGGGATCCGTCATATCAGTAGGATCCGTCATATCAGTAGGATCCGTCATGTCAGTGGGATCCATGGTGTCTTCACCGGGTGCCATGGGTCCTGCCATTTGTTGTGCCCGTTCGCAAGACACAAAAGTAAGGCAACTTATCAAAATAGCAATCAGAAGTATTCGGGATTTTAACATAGTTAATGTCCTTTATTTTTCATAGAATTGTGAATGAAAAAGTTAATGAAGGGTTCAATGTTTGTTCTAAGATTCTAAAGCGACAATTTGGCACCCTTTAGGGTATAGTCTCCAATATAGAACCTTACTAAGAAATTATACCATATTTGGTCTTAATTTTCAAAAGATTTATGCTTATCTAACTGAAGTGCAGAGGCAGTGCTTAGCAAAATCTGATTTAGGATAGTCTTTACAAAAATTGTTGATAGACCTTCATAATTTTTTGGTAATGAATTTCTGGATTAAACTCGGTTTCCGCCTTATGGCGGCCTGCGCGCCCCATCTCTACTGCCTCATCCTTATGTTCAAACATCCGTAATAGACGTTCCTGCAGTGCCTCTCGTTCGCCTGCTGGAAAGAGCAATCCATCAACGCCATCTTCAATGAGTTCAGGAATCCCGCCAATATCTGCGCCGATCGCTGGTTTGCCGTAGGCATAAGATTCTAAAATAGACATGGGACAGTTTTCATACAATTCGGATGGTAAGACCATACAAATGCTATTTTGGATGAGTTCCTGGAGTTCGGTGCCTTGCTTAAAACCGAGCAGGTGAATATGTTCACATTCATTTTCTTCAAGGATACGCTGGAGTTCAGGTACTGCCTCACCATCTCCAACTATATAGAGGGGGATGTGCTTGAGTGGCAGTGCTGCTTCTATCAACGTAAAAATTCCTTTGGCACGGTATAACCGCCCAAAATAGAGTAGATAGTCTCCAGCCTTGAAACTCGGTGTGATATTGGAGACATCAATAAAATTGTGTACTGTTGATATTTTATTTTTAGGGATCCCGTACTGTATCATTTTTTTTCTGTTGAAGTGGCATACGGAAATGAAATGGTCAAATTTGTCGTGTGAACCGAGCATCCGAGAGACATAAGATTCGGTAACATTGAGTGCGGTGCGTGCGAACGAACCTCTATTACATCGTTTTGGGAGTGCGCGCCAAAAGTGTTTGCCTGCACACGCCTCACAAATTTCATTGTTTGAGGTATGACTATGAACTGGACAGGTCAACTTAAAATCGTGTAGCGTCTGAATGAGGGGGATACCTGCGTTTTTGAGAGTACCGAGGATTGAGGCAGTAAGTTTTCCGTAGTAAATGTGGAAGTGTGCGAGGTCAATTTCTGCGTCATTTAGCAATTTTTGAATTGATTTAACGGCATCACGTGAATATAAGAAGTTAAACAGGTCACCTACTCCCGGTTGCTCAAAATCTGCGCCGCGTGGAAAATAGTGTTCCCATTCAGATGGTTCGTTCTCAGGACTTGTTGCTGCAAATGGGATGACGCGATGTCCGTGATTTTTTAAGAGTTCGGCGAGCACAAAAAAATATCGGTCAGAACCGCCGCGGATATAATAGTTTTGGGAGACTTTCAGAATAGTATGCATTTTGTTATGGTTGGTGATGTTACTTGGTTTGACGCTTTAAGTTCTCTGAAACTGCGAAAACACATCGCGTACGGTTTTAAAACCGGGAATCATATACTCTGACCGTGCTTGGAGTTCGAGAGGCGGTTGGTTTTCACCCAAAATTGCAGCAGCCGTCGTTTCTGTATAGAATCCGCCATCGGTTAACGCTGCGAGTTCTTTCACTTCAACGGCTTTCCCTGTTCCAACATCATAGGTGCCCGTGATGTTGGAATCTTCAACATAGCGGATGGCTCGAACAATATCTTCGACGTGGATATAGTCTCGTCGGAAAGGATAGAATACATAACGAAGTGTCTGTCGGACGAGTTTCTCAGGCACTGAATGGTTTTCAGGTGGACGATTGTCTTCATCACCGTATACGTTGTAGAGTCTCAGGATACAATATTTTTCATTGTTTGCTCGGATGTAGTCTTCAGCCACTCGTTTTGACCATCCGTATAACGATTTTGGAGAGATCGCTGTGCAAGAGGAGATAAAAATCAGAAAACCCTTTTCTTGGCGCGCCATATCCGCGATTTGTTTTGTTGCCTCGTAATTCCATTTAAAGATATCAGGGTCTTGATAGAACGCGTCAGCGATTGCGCCGCAATGAATAATTGTTGTTGGTTGTTGTTTTGAATTGCGTATTTCGTAGAATAATTCTTCCCACCGTTGAAAACATCTGCTTTCATCAAGTGTTTTTGCTGAAGGGTATGCTTGATGCAAGTGTCCACCGATGTAACCTTTGTTGCCTGTTAGGAAAACCATTTAAACCACCTCCCTGCTCAATATATATGAGTTTTTTTGAAAACCAGTGCGGATTCAAAAGCCAGCAAAAACTGTAGGAAACCCCACATTTAATATGCCGATATTATAACACACCGTACATCAATTGTCAAGCGGTCAACACTCTCGTGCTCTGGGGCTCTCTATTGTGTACCGCGTATTCTTTATTTTTTCAATAAAGGTCTCAACCATTTATTCATACGTTGTGGTATCGTTGTGAGTTGTGCGCGGAAAAGCGGGAGTCCAGCATCATCGGCGATAGGAACGGTCTTCAGTTGATAGGGTCCGGTTTCCAGTGTGTTCCATCCTATATTCGTTGTGCGTGCCGATTGGAATCCGCTTGCTTTCACGATCTCAATTTCGCGTTCTGTATAGTCGCCGTTGGGGTAACTGAAATGGGAACACTCAATTCCTAAAAGTTTTTCCAAATCCGTTTTGCTTCCAAGGATTTCCTGTCTACATTCGGTTTCTGTGCAGTAAGGCAGAATCGGATGGAACTGCGTATGCGGTTGGAAGTCGACATCCTGTGTCATTTTTTTTATTTCGGCGATATTCAATGCCTGTCTATCTGGATAGACCTTTTCCTGTTCAAAGTCAGTTGTCTGCTTCAAGTGTACTAAACGCTCAGCATTTGAGAGTTTTTTAAGCTTTTCTCTTTCCGCTTTGGATTGTCCTGCTATCTTGAACCAAAAATGCCGATATGTGCCAATGATCTGTGTACAAACGAAGAGCGTTGGACGAATACGATACTGCTTAAGGAGTGGCAAGAGTTCTATATTCCAGCGGTGGCCGTCATCAATCGTGATGACAACACTTTTTGGTGGAATCTGTGAAAAATCTTTCTGATAGATAGCAGACACCAAAGTCTGAAGTGAAATAACCGTCCAATGGTGCGAGAGATACGCGAGATGTTTGGCAAAAACCGTAGGTTTCGGATCGTGATACATGAGTATGGCGACTCGATTTCGGCAGAGGAGTTCCCGAATGAGAATGTGTATGCCTGATAAAGAGATTAGGGTTGCGACGATATTTTTCAAAAGATTACGCATCAATTAGATATTCCGGTGGAACGTAGGATTCAGTAGTGTTCGCTTATTATCTTGCCAGTTCAGTGAGGAGTGTCAGATATGGAAAGCCTGCATCGGCTATTCGGGTCTCCGCAAACGGTTCATAATTGACTGTGCCTATCTGTTTAGTAATCAACCCTGGATCGCCGCCATCTATGATGGTATCCATTATCTCAATAGGGTCTGCCCCGCCCCACCAGTTGTTCGGTATCGCGAAATCGAACTTTACATTTAGCCTCAGGGCGAAGATGTTTGCATTCAGGTTGTTATGTTGAATGATAGACTGTACATTTTCGCAGAAGATACCTATCTCATTTTTTGTGATCTTATTTTTCTCGATATGGGGGAGCGTCTGACGTCCGATCGTGCTAATCCCGATTTTATTTTCAAGAATATCGTTGTGATGGATGTCTGCATCGCTTCCATCCAAAGCGATAGCGGTTTCGTTCAACCGAAGAATGGATTCTACGACAGTCGGTGAAGTTGTTTTGATGTCGAGAGCGATTGTGGCATACTCAATAACAGCACCTCTGATAAAACTCTCCAAGTCGTGTGTGTGATCATAGAAGATACCGTTCCAATCCCCAGATGTAGGTCCAACATTGTCGGATGTGAGATGTACGAGTTGGTTTACCTGCTCTTGTGCTAAAGGCGTTCCGATTTTTAGGATACCTTGGACGGTGATGCGTGCATCTCTTCCAAATTTAACCGTGGTCCCCGGTGGAATATTGAGAGTTATATCCTGTGGGATTTCTAAAGTTCTATTTACGATGTACGTTTTCTCGGGTTCCCATGTTTCATTTTCGGTGAGTCGGTAGTCTTCAAGTACGATCTCGAAATCATCTTCGGATGGGAGATGGTTGATGGTATCTGGCGTTGTACAACCGGTGCCTATTGTTAAACTAATAGACAAAAATAAGAGGCAGTGTATTAATTGGATTTTCATTGTTTGTATGTGTTGTTTCAATGGAGTTCCTATTTTATAGCGTTTGTTGCAATTTACCGGAATTTGCATTAAAAAATTTAGTTATGAAGTCAATTTTAATGGCAATAGTTCAAAGTCTTGGATCGACTGCCTCGCTCTCGAGTGATAGGATTCCGAAAACACATTCATGAACATGGGATAGTGGTTCACGATGCACGAAACGCTCAAGTGCTTCAACACCTAATGCGAATTCTCGAAGTGCGAGGGAACGTTTGTGAGAGAGTCCGCGGGATCGGAGACGATCTAAGTTTTGGGATAATGTATATTCAGGTCCATAGATTATCCGTAGATATTCACGACCTCGGCACTTCACGGCGGGTTGTATTAATCCTCGTTTGCCTTGAACGATAAAATCCAGGGATTTGACGACCGTGCCTTCAGCCCCTTGCTCGGTGAGTTCTTCCCATTGGCGGATCGCCTCAGTTTGGCTTGTGTCGTCAGTTACATCAACTACCCCGTAGGAAGTTGCGAACAATAGGTTGTTATCAGAATTTTGACAGAGTTTGCTAAGCGTTTCCATGTGCCACAGGTGGTTTTTGTCGAAGTATACCGTCCCTTCAGTTGCGAGTAGGTGGAAGGGAGCTAATTTCAGGTCTGTAATAGATTGGACGCGCCAACAGTATTGCTGATAAGCCTTGATATACTCGGTCACTGCTGCTGCGCGTTGGCGGTAGTCATTTAATATAACACCTACCTCAACACCGCGTTCGGCAGCAGTTTCCAAGGCGGTAGCCGCTTCTTCGAGAGCAACACTCGCCGATGTCCCTACTGGCGCGTACTGCTGCCGTAACAACTCCTGTGCCTTAACTGACCAAGGCATTAGTTCACAGTCGAGACATATCCAATCTGTATTGAGTATTTCCCAATAATTGGCTTTATCTATTGTTTCTTTGACCTGTTTCAACAACTCGGTTTCAATTGCGGTATCTTCAAAGAAACGTCTGCCGGTGCGTGTGTAACAGATGCCGAGCGTATCGCCTGCGATACCGAACCGCTTCTTTGCGGTTTCTGGTTCTCTGCAAACGATAACAACAGCGCGGGATCCCATGTGTTTTTCTTCCCAGATGACCTTGGATACCCCCTGTTTACGATAATAAGTGAACGCCTCTGTTGGATGTTCGAGCAACCCGGGTATTTTTGTCGTTTCGGTTGGCGACATTGTCGGTGGAAGGTATATGAGCCACTTCGGATTTACAGCAAAACGACTCATTACTTCCAATGCATTTATCGTATTCTCTTCACGGATTGTCACGTTGTGATGTAACCGTGTGTTGATAACGCGTTTTCCGAGTACATCATCAATGTTTAGGACATCGCTATACTGGTGTGTTTTCGCAGAAGATCGTTCGTCTGCTTTATCAAGGAGCGGCTTGATTGGTTGATAATACGTCTGGTGTGCGGGAACAGATACGAGTTCTTTTTCAGGGTATCGTAGTGCCGTGAGTTTACCACCGAAGACGCATCCGGTATCAATGTTGAGTGTACGGTTTATCCATTGCGGCTCGGCGACTGGTGTATGCCCATAAACAACTGTTGCAGTGCCACGATACTCATCGGCCCAATTGCCCCGAATTGGTAAGCCGAATTCATCAGTTTCTCCTGTGGTTTCGCCATAGAGTGCGAATTCCCGCACGCGCCCTGATGCCCTACCTTGTAGTTCTGCCTTCATTCCGGCATGCGCGACGACAAGATTTCCATTATCAAGGACGTAGTGGCTCACCAAACTATCTAAGAATTCTGCGATTTGTGTCTTGAATTCGGTTGATTCTTTCTCCAATTGTGCGAGCGATTCCGCTAACCCGTGTGTCGGCTTTACGTTTCTGCCACGCAGTGCACGCACCAGTTTTACGTCATGATTCCCTGGTACGCAGAGTGCTGCGTTAGTCTTTTGCATCTGCCTGACCAAGCGTAACACTTCGGGGACCTTTGGGCCTCGGTCAACAAAATCGCCAACGAAAATCGCTTTTCTGCCTTGTGGTGGCTCGACAACGGTTTCACCGTCTAACTGCGTTGAGATTTCATAACCGAGTGCTTTGAGCAATTCAATGAGTTCATCAAAACAGCCATGAATATCACCAATGATGTCAAACGGTCCGTGTTCGTCCGGGCGGTTCACCCACAATGGTTGGCGTTCCACACGGGCGGATTCAACGGTTTCGGGTGTGGAGGTTACATAAAGGAAGTTCCGAAACCCTTCACGTTTGAGATTGCGCAGTGAGCGGCGAAGTTGTTGGCTCTGCTGGCGGATGACATGCGGTTTAAAATTGCGGTCTGGACGTGCCTCGTTTCTCTCCTGACAGAGTTTCGTAGGCATGTTGAACACAATGGCAACGGTTAGGTAGTGGTATTCGCGCGCCAGTGCGATCAAAGGTTTCCGTGCTTCAACTTGGACGTTTGTTGCGTCAATGACCGTCAATTTTCCGGCAGCGAGCCGTTTTGCGGCGATGAAATGTAGCACCTCAAATGCGTCTTTCGTTGCCGCCTGATCGGTCTCATCGTCAGAGACGAGCCCTCGGCAGAAATCAGATGAAAGGATCTCAGTCGGCTTAAAATGCTTATGTGCAAAAGTGGATTTGCCTGCACCTGAGGGTCCAATGAGGAGGATCAGTGAGGGTTCAGGAATTTTGATAAGCATTCTCGGCACCTTCACTTTTTATTTTTACCGCCATAAACACCTGTTTTTTCATGTTATTTGTCTTCCAGAATCTTCGAGGGTGAAGATTGCCATCTGTGTTGGGGAGCCAACGTTTTCAGCCTCCGGTCCGATCGGGTGAAACACAACAGTGTAGCCGAAGCGTTCGGTTACCTCTATTGCCCAAGACTGAAATTCGTCCCGTGTCCACTCGAAACGATGGTCTTTGTGCCGCAAGTTCTGAGCTTGCAGATTCTCAAATTTCACGTTGTATTCTATGTTTGGCGTCGTTAGCACAACTGTCTGTGGACAGGCAAACTCGAAAAGGACGCGCTCAAAAGTCGCGAGTCGTGGCAAATCTAAGTGTTCAATGACTTCTACAACTGCGGCGGCATCGTATCCAGCCAAGCGTTTATCTCGATATCCGAGTGATCCTTGGAACAAGTGGATCCGTTTTTTTTGCTTCTCCGGTAACCGGTCGTAATGGAGTCGTTCTTGCGCGATTTTCAGTGCGCGATGTGAGACATCTATTCCGACGATCTCTTCAAACTGCTTTTCAGTTAACAATTTACGGATCAACTTCCCTTCGCCACATCCTAAATCAAGCACGCGTTTTGCGCCAGACTGTTTGAGTGCTGCAGTAACGGTAGCCAAGCGAATTTCGTTTAGGTGCATCCGTTCTTCAACTTGTGCCTCTTCTACTTGAACGGTTTCGTCAGTCTCCTGTGCATCTTCTTCGCGCAATCGGGCGAGTGCGTCATGCGTAAGGTGTCGTTGATGCTTCAAGTAGCGACGTACAATAGATTCTTGTTCGGGATGCTCAGTGAGCCAATCCTCACCATGTCTTGATAACTTTTCGATTTCCGCGTCTCCGACCCAATAGTGCTTCTCGTCGTCAAGCACAGGTATTAAAATGTAGAGATGCGTGAGGAGTTCGCTCAAGCGACAGGTATTTTCAAGTGTTACCGTAAAATAGCGGCTTTGTCCCCAATCTGGGAACTGTGGGTCTAACATATATTGTGCTGCTGCTACTGTATAACCGAGTGGCTCGAAAAGTCGTCGCAATAATTTCTCTCCGCCGCGACAGGGTAAGATGGATAATTCTGCCTTTAAAGGAATTGCAGTTTCTGCGAGTTGTGGACGATCTTTACATTTGCCGGACAATGCGCTGCTAAACACTCGCGCGATTGCGACACTCAAAAACGACGAAGCGACGTAAGGACGGTCGCTAACGTATTGCGCCAGTGCGAAATTTTCTGCAGATCGCCCGTGAGGACGGCGGACAAGTGCAACCGAATCAACATCAAGCAGTAGTGCTGCCGTGCATTTTTCAGCATGTGCTTCTGGGTAGAAAACATGTGCTTTCCCAAAAGTGAGTGCAAAGGATTGCATGCGTTCAGGATGCTTATGTAACAGATACCCGAGGTCTGTTGCGGGAGCATACGTGGTTGATATTTTCAATAGCATAGCAATTAGCTGTCAGTGGTCAGCCATCAGCCGTCAGCATAGGATTTTCAGGATAATACCGTTGCTGAAGGAAGGTGGTTTTGCGGTGTTTGGATAATTCTGACGTGCAGAAATAAAAAATATACTGAGGAAAATGTAATATTTGGGTTGCTACGGATTTTATGCAAGATATTTTCTCAACTTATTTTTAGTATAGTGTAATTATACTATTTTTCCGCGCGAGTGTCAAGTCTTCTTTTCTTTTTTTAAGGAGTGCCATCTTTGTAAACGTAGCAGCATCAGTTTTCCATTGATTTTAGAGAATGTCAAAGGCTTTACGTACCTGTAAGTGTAGCAAATTTGTATTATATCCGAAAAAGCGGTATAATAGAACCAGTTCGTATTTTGTAGTGTGCTGCACCCTAAAATATGGTTGAAATCGTTCTCGGAGGACATTGTAAAAATGGCAGATTTTGATTCCCTTTTATATACCCCGGCATATCCGGGTCCGAACGCTGACGTGCTTGAAGCACAAGCACGGGTTTGCACGGGTCCACATCAGACGCGCCCTTTAGGTGTAAGCGTATCGGATTTTCCGCAACCGGAACCGATTCTTGAAATACTCCTGAAATCTGCGACAGGCGAATTGACGGCATCAGACGCTGCATCGTCGGCACAGATGGGGGCGTTCTTCGCGGCGATGACGCTCCGTGCCTATTTCCCAAAATCGACACAGTGGAGTCCGGCAGAAAAAGCGGCGTTTCGCAAGTACCATTCGATACTAACGGAAAAACTTCCACCCGAAATTCGATATCTCATGGAACCAGAGCGGGGTTATGTCCCGGCGAACCCGACAGAGGCGGTTGTCGTGGAGGCGTTAGAGAAGATTTTACGGGCAAAACATCTTGATTACGCCGAGACCCGCGAGATGTGTGAAGCGATCCTGAGCGATGCTGTCAGTCCTGCGTTGAAAGGTGCTGCGCTCATCGGACAACGGATGAACCGTGAGACATACCAAGAGGTGAGAGGCTATCTTGACGCGTTTTATGGACCGGAAGCGGTTCAACCGATTGATGTGCCGACGTTAGCGCATTTTGGGGAGCCGTACGACGGTGCGACGCGCTATTTTCGTCCGACGTTGTTTGTCGCTGCGGTTCGAGCTGCGCTCGGCGAGGCATCGCTCCTTCATAGTGTAGACGCAATGCCGCCGAAGAACGGTGTGACAGAGGAGAATATCTTAGAAGCACTCGGTGCGAACACACAATTATCGCTTACACAGACGGCTTCCTTGATTACGGACGCATCGGTCGGATTTGGGTATATCAGTCAGCGTGAATATTGTCGTGCTGCTTACGATCTGCGGGAATTGCGGGTGCATATCATGAAACGTCCGCCGTGGGCAGCGACGGAGAAGGCGCAGCAGTTTTTCTCGGCACGGGACGCGAACTATATGGTGCTTGGGTATTACCATATCGGTTATGAGAAACCGCTTCTGCAGTTGGCGTGGGAGCGTGGATTTGATGCTGCGGTTGCTATCAAAGGCGAGGAGGGGACGAGTCATTATTCGCTCCGTCTCGGCAAACCCTCTACGAGTGACAGGATGGCAGTCAACTATTCGCAAGGCTTCCGCCGTGTGAATGATACGCGCGAAGACTTCGCACTGGATATAGACCCGAAGGCTTACGGATTCGACTATGTGCACAGCCCGCGTCCAAAGGTTGTGAGTGCCGAAGCATTTGCGGAATTGGGTGTGGCGGCACTATCCGGTGAAAAGGGACCTATCTACGACAGGATTCTATTGAACACGGCGCTGGTGGATTATCTGTTAGGGATTTGTCCGGAACCTGAAGAAGCACTCGCGCGGGCGCGCTCGGTGATGGACAATGGCCGTGCGCTGGAACGTTTGCAAGCGTATGTTGCAGTTAGCAATCGGCAGTCGGCAATCGGCAGTCAGTAGAAGATGTTTCTGTCTATCTAAAGTCTCTTCTGATAACCGAAGGCCAATTAAATGTATCCGGTTGAGCCATCTGGACGGATGGGACAGGTCCGTTGCCAGTGGATATATTCGTTATCTGTAATCGCTTCTTCGTTCACTTCTACGCCTAAGCCGGGACGGTTTCGCAATTCCAGATAGCCGTCTTTCGGCAGATAGGGTTCGTCTATCCATTCTGCCCCGGTTGGTAAGAGATATTCGAGGATTTTGAAGTTCGGGGTTGCGGCGGCGAAATGGACATTGACAGCTGTTGCGAGCGGTCCCATCGGATTATGGGGTGCGATGCTGACGTAGTGCGCTTCGGCAATCGCTGCGATTTTGCGCATCTCTAACAGTCCACCACAGACACAGACATCCGGTTGAATGATGTCTGCGCCTTGTCCGGCGATGATGTCCAAAAACTCGAAGCGGGTGTAGAGGCATTCACCGGTTGCGAGTGGTACTTGCATCTGTGAACGGAGGCGCGTCCATGCGGGGATGTGTTCGGGACGGAGCGGTTCCTCGTAGAAGTAGGGGTCGTAGGGTGCGAGTGCGTTTGCGAGTTGGAGTGCGCGAATCGGTTCAAAGATTTTGGCGTGCGGGTCGAAGGCGAACTCCCAGTCATCCGGCGTATTCTTCCGTAGTTGTTCAAAGTAGGTAGCCGCTGCATCGCAGACGCGTCCCCAGCGACTTGCGTCGGGGTCGAGTTGGTAAGGACTGGTCTTGAAGGCGGTAAACCCCCACTCTTCATGAAGTTTGTGTGCTTGATCTGCGGCTTCAATACCGTCTCTACCGCCGATGCCGCGGTAGACGCGGACACGGTCGCGTGCGTGTCCACCGAGGAGCATGTAGACCGGCAGCCCCGCCGCCTTCCCACTGATATCCCAGAGTGCATGATCCACAGCAGAGATGACGGCGAGTCCGGCACCACCCGGTGGGAAACGGAACTGCTGATGCAGTTTCATCATGATATACTCAATCCGCCTCGGATCGTCGCCTTGAATCATTTCAAAGATGTAGTCGGCGATCGGTTCAACGGAGAGATCGGGCCCTGTAGAGTATGCCTCACCCCATCCGTAGAGTCCTTCGTCCGTTTCGACTTTGATGAGGCCGCGGGGTCGGTTTCCAAAGCGTGCCATAAAGGTTTTGATAGCAGTGATTTTCATGTGCTTAACCCTACGACTCTTGTAGATTTTGCGTGAACGCCTCCAAGCTTTGTGCCCGGGGAACCGCGCGAAGCAGCTCCTCAAGTCGTTCTAAATGCTCGATGGCTTCAAGCCTCGGCTTTAAGGCTTGCACTGCTTCAGTTTGAAATTGATCGCTTAGCAGTGTCAAAATTGAGTTAATAGTTCCCATTTTTTGACCGCGTTCGAGTCCGCGTTCGAGTCCGCGTTCGAGTCCGCGTTCGAGTCCGCGTTCGAGTCCGCGTTCCTCTGCTTCTTTTACATATTCTTGGAAAAAAGGAGATTCTTGCATGATACCCTCCGGTAAACGTTGTTCTATCAGTTGTCTATCGTAAATCAATCCACCAAAGATCCCCAATGCCGCTAACAAGAGATTCCTATCTTCTGAAGTTACACTTGAAACAGTTGTTGCATCAACGCATTTCTCCAACCATTGAACTGAGTTCATCCCGGAAGGTGGTTTCATTAACGGCGTGAGCGGTAGCAAACCTGGCTCCTGCAACTCTAAGATTGATTCCCCATCTATCTCAATCAGTCGCACTACTCTATACTGGTGCCTATACTCACAACTATGTCTCCGATATGCGTAAAAGCCTGGATCGTTTAGCCCCGCGCGAGGGTGCAAATAGAGAACACTGCAATAAACATTCAGTTGGTGTTCCCTGATAAGAAAACCGTTATAGCCTGCAAAGCGAAACGGCATCGGTTCGCGACTATCGTAAGTTTGTACCTCGTTGTGAAGAATAGCGATCTCGTCTGGAAATTGCACCTTCAGTGTGCTATCGGTGTGGTGCGTTTTGAGCGTGATTTGCTCTGTTGCCAATTCCTCTAACACGATGAGGTTTGGATACTCCAGAATGTGCTCTGCAAAGGGCTTTGGGTGACCCAGGGTCACAAATTTCGCTGCATTATCGTAGCGTTGTCTCATAGAGATAATATACCACAGTGTACCGAGTCCTGTCAACCGTTTTTAACGTTTACCATGCATCCGTACGAAATGGTGATGCGGGTAACCCTTCCTTGTTTATCAAGTTGGGTTCTGCACTCTGATGCCATCCGAATCGTACAGAGACGGGGTTTGCAATAGCATCGCTGGAGACGACAAGGGTATCGCCATCAATTGTCGCGTTCGCTTCGACGAATTCCTTATCTTCACCGGCGATCTGGAACCATGTGAGGGGTTCGTTATCTCGCGAGGTTAGACCGCTACCGACGTAATCAAATGTAAGTCGGATTGTGTTTCCTTCGACCGTCATTGATTTGTAGAGCGGACCGGAATACGTCACGTCATCTCTGCCGTAGTCCTTAGCAAGTGCCCACAGTGCCAATCGTCTACCGACATCCTGTTTGTTTCGTGGGTGGACATCTCTCGGGTTGCCGATGTCGGTTGTTACGGCCATACCGGTATTTGGTATTGCTAACGCTGCTGTTTGTGCTTCCCAGATTTGCGGCAGGAAAAACTGACCCTCCTCTTGGTTACTGTAATTGAAGGGAGCGAGTTGTACGAAATAGAAGGGGAACTCACCTTGTCCCCAAACCTCTCGCCAACCGTTGATGAGTGCTTTCATCTTCTCGTGATAGATCATACCGTCCTGATGATTGGATTCGCCTTGATACCAGAGTGCGCCGCGTATGGCGTAAGGGACGATCGGATGCACCATACCGTTGTAGAGAGATGTCGGTCTCCCATGATCTGTTAACGGATGCGTATTGTCAGGCATCGGTTTAAGCGGTGTATCGGTTTCTAATGCTTTACGGGTTTCGGCTATCCACACATCTATGGCATCTATTTTTTCTGGGAGTTGTGCGCGATAGTTCGCCTGTATGTCTTCGACTTCCTTGTTTATAGATGCGATTGCAGGCACACTGGCGAGACCTACAGGTGGTGTCCAAGGTTCGATGCGGGTGCCGCCCCACGAGGTGTTGATTAGCCCGATGGGGATATCGAGATTCTTATAGAGTTTGCGTCCGAAATAGTAAGCGACGGCGGAGAATTGTGGGATCGTCTCAGGCGTGGTTTCGTACCAATCCGCGTCCACATCTTGCTGAGGTAAACCTGACGGTACTTGTGGGATATTGAAGAGTCGGATTTTGGGATACATGGCTGCGGCAATCTCTTCCTCGCTATTGTTTGAGATATTTACAGTCCATTGCATGTTCGATTGGCCGGAACAGACCCAGACTTCACCGAAAAGCACGTTCGTCAGTTCAATGGTATTGCTGCCTTTGATTTGGAGTGTGTAGGGTCCGCCCGCTGCCATAGCGGGGAGTTTCGTTTGCCAATTGCCATCAGCGTCGGCAACTGCGGTGGTTGTTGCAACCGGTTCGACATCTTCGGTTTCGGCACTGAGAGTTATCGTAATTTCTTCGCTTGGTGATGCCCATCCCCAGATGGGTGCCTGTCTGTTGCGCTGCAGCACCATGTTGCTACCAATGACACGCGGCAATGTGACCCCAGAATACGCGATACTTCCGACGAGAAGTGATAGAAAACCGATGAGAAATAGCAGCGTTAGTTCCATATTTTTCCTCCTTCAATTAGATAGTTGAGGGTGATTCATAAATTGTTAACGGCTATTGTTTACCATGCATCCGTTCGGAACGGTGATGCGGGTAATCCTTCCTTATTCATAAAATTGGGTTCTGCGCTCTGGTGCCATCCGAATCGTACAGCGACGGGGTTTGCAATAGCATCGCTGGAGACGACAAGGGTATCGCCATCAATTGTCGCGTTCGCTTCAACGAATTCTTTGTCTTCACCAGCAATTTGGAACCATGTGAGGGGTTCGTCATCTCGCGAGGTTAGACCGCTACCGACGTGATCAAATGTAAGTCGGATTGTGTTTCCTTCGACCGTCATTGATTTGTAGAGCGGACCGGAATACGTCACGTCATCTCTGCCGTAGTCCTTAGCAAGTGCCCACAATGCGAGCCGTCTGCCGACATCCTGTTTGTTTCGTGGATGGATGTCTCTGAGGTTCCCGATGTCGGTTGTCACAGCCATGCCGGTATTTGGCAGTGCTAATGTCGCCGTTTGTGCCTCCCAGATTTGCGGTAGGAAGAACGGACTTGCATTTCGTCCACCGTAATTGAAGGGAGCGAGTTGTACGAAATAGAAGGGGAACTCACCTTGTCCCCAAACCTCTCGCCAACCGTTGATAAGTGCCTTCATTTTCTCGTGATAGAGCATGCCATCCCGAAGATTGGATTCGCCTTGATACCAGAGTGCGCCGCGTATAGCGTAAGGGACGATCGGATGCACCATGCCGTTGTAGAGTGCTGTCGGTCTCCCTTGATGCGCTAACGGATGTGTATTGTCAGGCATCTGTCTAAGCTGCGCGTTGGTTTCCAATGCTTTACGGGTTTCGGCTATCCAGTCTTCGATTGCCTTCATTTTTTCTGGGAGTTGTGCCTGATAGTTCGCCTGTATGTCTTCGACTTCTTTGTTTACAGATGCGATTGCAGGCACACTGGCGAGACCTACGGGGGGTGTCCAAGGTTCGATGCGGGTGCCGCCCCACGAGGTGTTGATTAGCCCGATCGGGACATCAAGATTCTTATAGAGTTTACGTCCGAAATAATAGGCGACGGCGGAGAATTGTGGGATCGTCTCGGGTGATGTTTCGTACCAATCCGCGTCTACATCTTGCTGAGGTAAACCTGATGGGACTCTCGGAATGTAGAACAGTCGGATTTTCGGATACATGGCTGCGGCGATTTCTGCTTCATTGTCTTTTGAGGCATTCACCGACCATTGCATATTCGACTGACCTGAGCAGACCCAGACTTCACCGAAAAGCACGTTCGTCAGTTCAATGGTATTGCTGCCTTTGATTTGGAGTGTGTAGGGTCCGCCCGCTGCCATAGCGGGGAGTTTCGTTTGCCAATTGCCATCGGCATCGGCAACTGCGGTGGTTGTTGAAATCGGTTCGACACCTTCGGCTTCAGTACTGAGTGTTATGGTGACTTTTTCGCTTGGTGATGCCCATCCCCAGATGGGTGCCTGCATGTCACGTTGCAGTACCATGTTGCTACCGATGATGTGCGGCAATGTAACCTCAGAATGCACGAAGGGTTGTACGAGGAATAACAGTAAACCGATGAAAAATAATGTAATTCGTTTCATGTTGTTGCTCCTTTGAATGGCTGTCGGCTTTCAGGTTCTGTCGTCTACAGTATGGGGTTTTCGTAGTAGGTACGGTTTCCTATGAAATCGTGCCTACCGGGTCTGGAAAAACTCTTTCTGATAACTGACAACTGAGTACTGAAAACTAATAACTATTGAAGCCTTTCGGCGAGGTGACTGTTGCGTTCCATGACTTGATTGTTGCGGATACAGATTGTGAGTGCCTTTTTAGTGCCGACAATCACAACGTGTTGTTTTGCACGGGTGATGCCTGTGTAGAGAAGATTCCGTTGTAACATGAGATAATGCTGTGTGTGCAACGGGATAACAACGGCAGGATACTCACTTCCCTGCGCTTTGTGTATCGTTGTGGCATACGCCAAGACGAGTTCCCCGAGGTCTGCCGTATCGTAAACGACCTGCTTATCAGGGTACTGGATATGGACTTTTTTGTCAAGTCTCTCGATGGCGATGACTCTCCCGATATCGCCGTTAAAGACATCGTAGTCGTAGTTGTTGCGGACTTGCATTACCTTATCACCGACGCGGAAACCGCCTGCTGTTGCGGCCTGGTCTCCGGAACTATGCGTTCGGCTATGGGTTCCGGGTCCGATGCGCTTTTTTATTAACGGATGTGCTGCTGGCATTGTGTATGGTGGGTTGAGGACTTCTTGGAGCTGTTTGTTGAGGTTCTCGGTGCCGAGTACGCCGCGCCGCATCGGACAGAGGAGTTGGATGTCGTCTATCGGATGGTAGTTGTAGTGGCTCGGCAACCGATCCGCGATGAGTGAACATATCAATTCCGTAATTTCCTCCGGATCTTCCGCTTCTATGAAAAAGAAGTTACGGTTTGTGTCGCCGGTGAGTTCTGGGAAGTCGCCTTTGTTGATACGGTGCGCGTTCGTAACGATCATACTTTCCTGCGCTTGTCGGAATATTTCGGTCAGTTGGATAACGGGGATTTTCTGCGAGTCGATGAGTGCTTTGAGGACATTACCGGCACCGACGGATGGGAGTTGATCAACATCACCAATAAGGATAACGGTAGTACTCGGACGGATTGCTTGCATCAATCGATTCATGAGGACGAGGTCTACCATGGATGTTTCATCGACGATGACGACATCAGTATCCAATGGGTTTTGACGGTTGCGTTTAAAACTATTGATTTGGGGTGAGAATCCGAGGAGTCGATGGATAGTTTTCGCTTCACCGCCGGTTGTCTCGCCGAGTCGTTTTGCTGCGCGTCCGGTAGGTGCTGTTAGGGTGATGTGTTTACCTTGTGCTTCAAAGAGTCGTATCATGCCGACAACAGTTGTGGTTTTACCGGTGCCGGGTCCGCCGGTGAGGATCATTGTGCGTGCCGTCATCGCTGTCAGGATCGCCTTGCGTTGTTGTGGTGCGAAATGGAGGTTCATCTCGTTCTCTAATTGTGTGAGGAATAGGGTTGTGTTAGGGGACAACGGAACGGGACTTTGCTCTTGACTTGCTAAGAGCCTCGAAAACTGGTTTGCGACACCGAGTTCGGCGTAGTAAAAGGGGGCGAGATAGATAGCGGAATGGTTGTCGGTTGTCGGTTGTCGGTTATCGGAAAGAGAGGACTGATGTGAGTCAGGGGGATCTTGCTGATGGCTGATGGGAACCGATGGCTGACTGCTAACATCGTAGTCGTCTTGCGGTTCACCTATACCAATCTGTTCGCTGGCATCTGACACGTCTGTGAAACTTGGATTGATAATTTCTTCTATTTCGATGAGTGCGTGGATACCTTGCGCGATCGCTTCCGGTTCCTGCTCAAGCATAGTTTGGCATGCCTCAATGAGTTCGGGCCGGTGTTGAAAGACGTGTCCTTCGTCTGCCTTTTGGCTGAGGACGTATTTAATTCCGGCTTGTACGCGTTGCGGTGCGTCTTTGTCGATGCCGATTTTCTGTGCGATTGTATCAGCGGTTACGAATCCGATGCCGTAAATGTCATCTGCGAGGCGGTATGGGTTCTCAGTAACGATAGCGATAGCGTCGTTTCCGTAGGTTTTGTAAATTTTTGCGGCATGTGCTGTGCTGACATCGTGGGATTGTAGGAAGAGCATAACATTTTTAATTTCGCGTTGTGCTTCCCACGCCTCTTTGATGATTTCGATGCGCTTGCGTCCGATACCGGGGACACGTGTAAGTTTTTCGGGTTCGTGTTCAATGACATCCATCGTATCCATCCCGAATTTACGGACGATGAGTGCTGCCATCTTTGGACCGATGCCTTTGATGAGTCCTGAGCCGAGGTATTTTCGCAATCCGACGACATTTGCGGGTAGGACGGTTTCGTATTTGTCGATTTGGAATTGCCGACCGTATTTAGGGTTATCTACCCATTCGCCTTTTAGGAGTAGACTTTCGCCGGGGTTGACGGATGCCAAGTTGCCGACGACAGTGATGAGTTCGGCATGGTCGCGCGCGGAGAGTCGTCCGACGGTATAGCCGGTATCAGCGTTCTCATAGACGATGCGTTCGAGTATCCCGTGTAGCGTGTCCATGTTTTGCTTGCCGATTTCAACCGATGCCTACTCAATTTCCGTCATCAATTTGCGAAAAGCGTTGAGTTGTGGTGCGATAATATGGGTTGAATCGGTTTTGGTTTTGAGTGCTTCAACGGTTTTGAGTCCGTTGCCGGTAATTGCGAGGACAGTTGGTTCATCGGGTTTGATGTGTCCGTTCTGAATCAATTTTTTCGCGGCGGCGAGTGTGACACCACCGGCGGTTTCGGTGAAGATGCCCTCCGTAGAAGCGAGGAGTTTGATAGCGTCAACGATTTCAGGATCGGTTGCGTGTTCGCCGGCACCACCGGAGTTTCGGACGGTATCAACTGCGTAGATGCCGTCTGCGGGATTGCCGATAGCGAGAGATTTCGCGATTGTGTTCGGTTTGACAGGCTTCACAAAATCGCCGCCTTCTTTATAGGTATTGACGATCGGACCGCATCCCTCTGCTTGTGCGACGTGGATTTTGGTATTCGGTTTATCTATTAGACCTAAGAGATGGAATTCTTTAAGTGCTTTGCCGATTTTTGTGATAAGAGAACCGCCAGCGGCGGGTGCGACGATATGCGCCGGAGCTTGCCATCCGAGTTGTTCAATGATTTCAAAGCAGAGGGTCTTCGAGCCTTCGGCATAATAAGGTCTGATATTTATGTTAACGAATGCCCAGGGGTAGACCCCTCCGATTTCACTGCAAAGCCGATTGACATCATCATACGTCCCGGTAATTCCGACGACTTTGGGGTTGTAAACGATGGATGCGACGACTTTGCCGACTTCGAGGTCAGCGGGTATGAAGATGAAGCAGTTGAGTTTAGCGATTGCTGCGTGCGCTGCGACGGCGTTAGCGAGGTTACCGGTGGATGCGCAAGAGACGGTGTCGAAGTTGAACTCTTTTGCTTTGCTCAAAGCGATTGAGACAACACGGTCTTTGAAGGAGAGCGTCGGGTGTGAGACAGAATCGTCTTTGATGTATAGTTCCTTGACCCCGAGTGCGTCTCCGAGATTTTTTGCCCGTATAAGCGGTGTGAAGCCGGTGTTATGTCCGTCCGTAGGTTCTCCGTCAATTGGGAGTAGGTCGGCGTAGCGCCACAAATTTTCGGGTCCGTTTTCTATTGATCGTCTTGAGGTGACTTTTTTTATCTCTTCGTAGTTATAGTCTACTTCGAGGGGGCCGAAACAGAATTCGCAAACGTGGAGTGGTTCCTTGGGGTATTTTTCACCACATTCGCGGCATCTGAGGCCTAATACTTTTTCCATAGTTTTATTCCTCTTTGATAGGACTTACACGATTTTTCACATGTTATCCGTGGTAAGCGAGGTTTCAAACCCCGCCGGCAAAGGGGTGTGCGTCAGATTGTCAACTTAAGGTTAAATTCGTTTTTGCCGGGTTGTAGTGTAAGGCGGATAAAGAGTGCATGGTTTCCTATCCACCTAACATCGTCCGTATTAGATTCAGTGAGTTGTAAGCCGTCGTGGTCACCCCATACGGTAATTCCATAAGGCATTGCTCTAATTGACTCTATTGTGATAGCGATGCGTAATTCTGTGCGGTACCGGGTCGGTGCGAAGGCTGCCAGCACAGGTTTGGTTGCCTCAGATTGTAACACGCGTTCGCTGGTATAATTTTTGATTTCAATGGGTTCCATTGTTCCTTCAACGAAGGCGAGTTCACATGCTGCATCGCAATAGAATGTCCTGATTGTAGGCTTTGGGTTTCCATCTCCGTTTTGCGTTTCTGTATTTGTCGCTACAATCGTTATCGGTTCGGTCTGTTCGTGGTGTTCTATGTAATCGTCCACTATCTGAGCGAGTGTTAGCGGTTTCGTCTCTTGAACGCTAACGACGTGTGCGAAGTATGCATCTAAGCGTTCGAGTCCTTCTGTTCCGAGTTGCGCGACGGTAAGCGGGTCTATATGTTCTACATAACCGATCCACTGATTCCACGCCGTGTTTTCTACATAAATATCGTAATGCTGCTGCGCGGTTCCGTTGAGAAGCGCGGCACGGAGGTTATCTGTATCTTCTGCGAGATGTGCGGCGGTATGGTACGGCATACCGACGATATTTCTGAATGGGTGTGCTGTCCTTTCATCATCGGTCTCTCGCGGTCCGATTGCGTCCATGGCTGTTGAAGCCTCAAGCGGATAAAAGTATCCGAAACCGCCTCGGTCGGTTTCGGATGGGTCCGGGGTGTCAGGATCGGTATTTTGTTGTAACCAATGGTATCCCCAGAGTCCACGGAATCCTGACTGTTCGAGTGCTCGGAGCAAAACGTCGTTTTTGAAGGCGGCACCTGCGATGTTCGGTTCAGTCCACGGCAGTGCGCGGTTGACTCTCTCCGATTCCTTGCTTATGTATTCGGGGAGTTTTTCGCGCATGTTGACGGTGTGTACCGCCATGGCTTCTGTAGTGCTGCCGGGGTTTGCCTCTTGTTGTGCCTCCCAACTCTCCTCCCACATCGGTTTGATATCGAGCATAAGCAGCGGCGTGTCGCCGTTTTCGGTATGCCATTCTGTGATTAACTTCGCAACGACGGGTACCGATTTTGCGTCTACCGCCCATGTTATCGGGATACTGTGTTTATGTGCTGTTGCTGCCAGCAGTCGCATCCCGTCAAGTCGTTGTGTCCTATCCTCCCCGGCTATCGCTGTGCTTACCAATCCGTAGTTCAACATGTTTTTGATGGTTATAAGTTATACTATAGTTTGGACAATTTTAACTTTTTTACAGACAAATAGCAGAAAAGAGGGTATCCTTTCATAATAAACCTGACATTTATTGAAAGGATGTTTTTGATGAATCCTCTTTCCCGCTTAGAAGACATGTTATCAGACT
>JAJEET010000079.1 GCA_022820835.1 Candidatus Poribacteria bacterium | reverse complement strand
ATCGCGACCATAACGCCGCTATAAACATTCTTAAGGAAGGGGTAGCTTCCTTTGGGTTAGGAGATGTAAGACCTATCGTCTTGCTTGGCAAGATCGTAGGCATCTCCGTTGAAGCGTCCAGTTCGCTTCTGCATTCCACAAATGCTTTCGCATAACTTTGCGGAAGCCCAAGTCTTTAGACTTGGGTCTATCACCCGTGCTCACGGTGCCACTCCTGAACTGCTTCCGGGATGGCTTGTAGATTTTCGATGGTCGTTTGGAGTGGGATTGCACACTCCGGACCTATCAGTGGCACACCGGCATCCAGGTTTTTTAGGACCTCTGTTTTAACGTCTTCAGGTTCTTTGGCGAACAGTGTTTCAGGGTTATTAATATTTCCGACGAGTGCGATCCGTTCTTTCACGATGTCCATAGATTCACTCGGTTCGTTTTTGGAGTCGAAGTGGAAGGCTGCCATCCCGGTCTGTGCGATGTATTCCATGCGGTCAACGGTGCGTCCGCAGATATGGAGTATAAGCGGGATCGGAATACGATCAACGAATTCGATGTGAAGGTCTCGTAAGTAGCGTTGGTAGTATTCACCGCTGACGAGGTCGCCTGTAGCGTGGTCGGGTAGCGTCAGTGCGTCTGCTCCCGCCTCAATTTGTGCGACACCGAATTGCACGGTTGCTTCCTTCATCCGGTCAAGTGCGAGTTTCGTTTTGCCCGGGTCGTCGAGCGACAGCAATAGGAACGGCTCGACCCCGAAACAGTGGTATCCGAGCGACCAGGGTCCCATCGTTTTCCCGATGATAGCGACTTCGTCTCCGTATTCTTTCTTCAAGATTTTAATCGCTTCGAGGACACACTGCGTATCTGGGTGTGTCAGAAAATCGTTAGGTATCGTGATGTCATCGACATCCTCCCAGATCGGTTCCCGCATTTTGACGGTGGGCCAGTTATCCTTCTGTTCCCACTGGATTTTACATCCGAGCGCACTGGATTCTTGGATAATCGTGAAGACTGGCATGATGGTATCGAATCCGAGTTCGGTGTATCCGGTAGCGGCGAGACGTGCCATCAGTTCCGGTTCTCGGTTCGCTTGTGGAAAAGGTGCGTCCACGAGGTCCATCAGTTCGACAGTAGCGACGGAGGTAGGGTTGCAGATAGGGGTGCGGTCGGTCGGTTCATTGCGGAGTGCAGCGAGTACACGTTCACGGCTCGTCATTGGGTTTAGCATCTTCGGTTTCCTTTATGTCTGTTGGCTCGGTGCGCTGAGTACACCGCGTCCGGCTCCCATCTCTTCTTCACGCAAAACGATTCTGACGTTCGGTGCCCGCATCAGCAGGAGTCCGACGAGTGCGTCGTGCGACTGTTGACAAGCAAAAGCGACGGTGTCTCTGTTATCGGTTTCGACGGACTCCATTTCCCCCAATTTCGCCAAGCCGCCGGCAATCGCAGAGATGCGCCGTGCTGCGCTTCTGCCTTCACCTTCCGCGGTAACCTGATAGACCCCTTTTCCTGTGGAACGAACCGTTACCATGAGTTTAGACTTCTTATCGAGGATATTTAACGGACGCGGTTCAGCGGGTGTATCCGGGGCGAGTTTACATGCTTCAAGGAACACACGCCGACACGCCGCTTCGTGTGCATGGTTACACGGGAAATGCACTAGTCCATCGGGATTTTTGAGCATACCACCGAGGATTTGCATCGATTCGACCACGGCATCAATTCGCTCGGCGGCACCAGATATACAGCTGTAGGTATGTACGAGAAAGGCTGGCGTGTTGATCCCGTGATTTACATTCTGACGGTAGAGACCGATGGTGATGTCATTGAAATGGGGGTCCATCGGTACGAGTTCAATGCGTCTACCGATGTCAACAACGCGTCGCATAAATTATCCTTAGATTCGCTACTTCCGCCGTGCGAGTCTTCCGCCGTAGTGATTTTCGTAGATGTACTTATACGCCTTTTCGGAGAGTCTGCGTATCATATTGGCGCGCCGGTTCTTCCAATTGTAAAACGATTCCCACCGATTTCTGTGGTTCGTCTTCGTTCTGTCTTCCATCATACCGATAAAGATGTAGGGACGCGACCTCCCCTGCGGGTCTCTTAGTACCAATACGCCGCCGTCTCCTACCAATCCGTAGACGGTGCCAGTTTTGTTGTAAACCTCTACGGATGCGGGGATGTATGTCTGTTTGAAGATATAGTCTCCGTTTTTGAGTTTGAAGTACCACTTCATTTTCTCGGAATGCGGGAGTCTGTCTTGCCACAACTGCAAGAAGAATGTGCTCAGGTCGCGAGCGGAGGTCATATTTCTATACGTCCGTCCGGTGTAGGGGATTTTCTCCACAATCTTAGTCTGCTTGAAATAGGGGTAATTGGCTTTCAATATTCGGTTCACCCGTGCCGGTCCACCGAGCAAGTTAATGAAATAGTTCGTAGACGAATTTGAACTGTAACGAATCATCGCACGCAAATTACCCTTGTTATTATCGGTGTGCCGCTGGCGCCCATGTTTGACTTCGTGGAAATACGCGAGCATAACAAAGTTCTTAATCGTCGATGCAGCCATCATCTGTCGATCTTCGTTGATCGATACCAACTTTTTATTTTTTGAAATGTCGTAGACAACGAAACTGGTGCGATCAGAGGCCGCAAGACGTTTCCGCCTGCGTTGGGTTTTGATATAATATTCAAAATCTGCTTCGAGTTGCGAATCTATCGTACTCTGATATTTACTCGGGATGTTACGATAGGTCGATGCTGACGAACTATATAGTGGCAGCCATAGTGCTGTACTAAAACATATTAAGAATATAAATAACTTTGCTGTGCCCCTGAACATCTTATCGTCCTTTCCGTATTTGATTTAATATCCGCACGGATGCAGAGGGAAAACTTATAAATAAAATTGCGAAATTACTTCGGAAAATCGGCTTATTCCGTTCCAATATCGGTTTTTGTGTTGATTGTTGGTAGTTGATAACATGCTGCTTCACTACCGTTACGGACAAGTAGGTAATCTCCTGCGAGTGCGGGAGTGTTCCATGTTTTACCTGTTAATGCTGTAAAGCGTGCGTGTTCAATATGGCGTTCTGGATTCGGTTCAACGAGAACAACATCACCGGATTCGGTGGTCACCAACAGGACATCCGAGATAAGCAACGTCTGACCATGTCCGTATCTGCCACGTTTCCATTGACGTGTGCCGTCGACTGGATTTATACAAGCGAAAATCCCGTCGTCAAGCCCGTACAGATAGCCTTCGTAATGGATGATATTGGTGAATTTTGCCTTGAGATTAATCGTTTCCCATATAATGGAAACGTCAAATTCACCTGTCGGGTTACGCGAGAGTTGATAAAGTTTAGCACCAGCACCGTAACCGGTTGAGGCGAGGAGTGTGTCATCAGAAATCGGGATCGGCTGCGCGACGCATTCGGCATAAGATTCTACCCACGGCTGTTTCCACAGAAGTTCACCCGTGAGCGGTTCATGGGCGGTGATTAACCCTTGGTTGAAAAGAACGATCTGTTCGGTACCTAACAGCGTCGTCACGAGAGGTGAACTATAGCCGCTTTGGGTTCGGTGACCGGTCCATACGATTTCGCCTGTTTCCTTGTGGTATGCAACTGCGCCACCGGCACTAACGATAACCAGTTCATCGAAAACGAGCGGCGAAATACTGATCCCCCAAGGCGGCGGTTCCGCTTCGTTCTGTGTGAAGGTGTCCGCTGTCCATATCTGATCACCCGTTTCAAAGTCTAAACAGTTAAGTATCCCGGTGCCTCCGACGGTGTAGACCCGGTTTTCGGAGATCGTCGGTGTCGCACGCGGTCCGAGTCCCGCTGGCGGCGAGTTATAGCGCGCTCGGTCTTTATGACTCCACTTGACTTCGCCGGTGTATAAATCGTAACAGACCACTTTCTCCCAGTCGCCTTCTTGTTCTTGTGTGATTGCAGAATCGCCGACAACTGCAAAACTTGACCATCCTGCGCCGATAGGTTGCCGCCAGATGAGTTTCGGTGGATGTGTGTCCCAATCTCGGTTTAAATGGATACCTGATACGACCCCGTTTCGATGTCGTCCCAGGAATTGCGGGTAGTCGGTAGGTGTAGATGTTTCACCGATATCCTGTCGGAAGGTGGTCGGTGTGCCGCGCCACCGCCATTCAAACATCGGGATGAGGTCACCGCTGAAACCTTTGAACCGGAATGCGATGCCTGTGACGACTCCCACACCGATGACAGCGGCAAGCGTGATTAACTTCAACCGCCAAGTTAAACGTGAGAACGCTAATAGCCATAAGGCTCCCAGACCGGTTGTGACAATAACAACCAGGGTTGTCCAGAGAACCTTGTCTTGACGCTGGCCCGCGTCCGATATCTGAATGATAAAAAGACTTATGATCGCAAGAGCAATGATAACGAACAGAAGCCACCAGCGAATCGGTTTTTGTATTCGCGCCACTGTGCAGATCCCTTTTTTTACTCAACAAAAGGTAAACGTACATCTATAGTAAAACTTACAATTAACGAGACACCTATAGAAGGCGGGATCACAAACCCTGAAGAAACACCGGATTTAGCCTCGGAATGGATTAAGTCCAGTCCTTGTATTACACTGCAAAAACCTTGCAGCCGGTAGGTTTGTTGTTCTTTAATGGGGCTACTTATTTTTTCGTTTTACTATAAACACAAGTGCTTCACACTATCTATAACTATAATAATCGGTTTTGTGTTTCTTTGTCAAGTAAAATTATCAATTTTTTCATTGTGGGGTTAATCGAGTCGCGAGCACAGCTCGCTCTTACCAATCCTTTGTGGATAATCAAGTCGCGATCACAGTTCGCTCCTACCGAATGAACTTGGAAAGTTCAGTGAAGATTTTTCAGGTGAAGTGTATCTAAAGGTGTATGCGTTGACATAAATCTTTCGTTTGGTATAGCACTCCTATGCTGCAGTCGGTTGATTCCGAATACATCTAAAAATTGATGTTCTGAAACCTTGAAAAATATTGAACGTTATGATAAAATAGTAACGTTAAAATAAAATAAAACGAAAACTAAATTGCGTGATTCGGGAGGGAAGGATGCGTTTTGAAAGCCGAGTTGCTTTTGTAACAGGCGGCGGCGGACCGTTAGGTATTGGCAGAGCCGCGTGTTTAGCGTTCGCGCGTGAAGGCGCATCCGTAGTCGTTGCTGGCGGTAGGAGCGCAGATGCTGTTGCCGCAGAGGTACACGCCGAAGGTGGAAACGCGATCGCTGTGCCCTTGGATGTTACGGCACCACAACAGGTTCAAGCAGCGGTAGACACCGCGATGGATACTTTTGGACGGATCGACATCCTGTTCAATAACGCCGGTGTCCTCCGACCTCAGACGTTGTTTGAAATAACGCCAGAGCAATTTGACGAGGTTATGGCGGTTAATGTCAAGGGGTGTCTACTCTGTGCGCAGGCGGTCGCGAAGATTATGATTGAACACGGCATACGCGGACGTATTATCAACAATTCGTCTATTTATGCCGAGGAATCGCACATCGGCGTACTGAGTTATTGTGTCAGTAAAGCGGCACTGAATAGGCTCACACGGAGCCTGGCACTCGAACTGCGACATCACGGCATCACAGTCAATGCTGTCGCACCCGGTGGCGGTGCACCGACCGGTATGAACGCATCACAAAATATTCCTAAAGACAACACACTACCTGATTTACCGGCTGCTCCGGCAGATGCGCCGCCACTTGAACGGCGCGCGACAGTATGGGACTATATCGGTGCAGTCTTGTTCCTCGCTTCTGACGAAGCTGCGTATATTAGTGGTGATATTATAACTGTTGACGGTGGGGCTGTCTCACGTCGATGAGTTATGAGGAGAATCTTCTTGTCGTTCGTTGATACTTTAAAAGCTTTCTGTTTTGCTATCCTTGGATGGCTTAAAACTTATGGACTGCTGCTCACCATCATTTCTGTTGCCAGCCTTGTGGGTAGTATCCTTTTTTGCACACTGGCTATCGCATATCTACCTTTTGATTATTTTTTATTTAAAGAGCGAGAGAGCCGTATCAAGCAACCCGTTTTGCGGGTAGTTCTCAAGTGCCTAAAGAATCTACTCGCGATCCTACTCATTATTGTCGGAATTATTATGTTCCTTACACCGGGACAAGGTGTTCTAACAGTGCTTATAGGGATTATTATCAGTGATATTCCCGGAAAACGTAGGTTGGAGCATCGAATTATACGTTCAGGGACTGTTTTATCCGCTGCCAACTTTATTCGTTCCCGTTTTAAGCGTCCGCTGTTTGTGATTGAGGATCAGCAGAAGACGTCAATAACCCCGCGCTAAAGCATCGCTGAAACCTGTCTATGACGGTAGCCAAACCTATCGCGTGGACTGGGTATCGCTTCTATCGAGCAAATAACGCCTTGTGAAGGTTCAATAAACGTTGGAGTTCTTCGATGGGTTTTTCGGCATCGTCAACCCGTAGGTCGATGTACCGGTCGTTGAATCCGCCGTAGCCGCTATTCTCTTGCACGACGAGCAATGCGGCTGACTGCTGCCCACGCGAATCGCCGCCCTTCTCTTGTGCAGCGAAGAGTGCTGCCATTAATTTATCTGCGAGTTCGCCTTCCGTCTCTTCAAACGCTTTTCCCATCGCTTTGACAACGGCTTCGCTGGCGAGGATATTGCCTTGCGCCGTGTAGTGTTTCCCAGAAACGGCACCCGCCCATTTGTTACATGCGTCGCCTGTGTAGTTCGCGACGTTGCCTTTCGCGTCAACGATACCGACCTGCCGTGTTGCGTGTCCGGGATCGTCAGCGATGAGGCGTTCCAAAGCCTGTTCTGCGGAGAGACCGCTTTTGAGCAGTTTCAAGCCGTTCGGTCCATACGTCGTATTCGCCCAAGATTGGGTTGCAATGGCACCAACACCGGCTTCAGCCCATGGAACAACTGCGCCCACGGCAAAAAATTTCGATTGCACGGCGATGCCGAGTTGATCGGTTTCCGCATCGTATCCGACGATTGAGAACGTCGCAACGGGTGGTGAGATCGGATTTTCAATGGGGAGGTTGGGATCAGAGAGGTGGAGTAAAAGGCTTAGCGGTATGAAAAGCATCTGTGGTGTTTCCTATGTTTCAGGGCTTACGCACTTTTTCTTTAGACGCTACGTAATAGGCGGGGTTTCAAACCCCGCCTGCAAGGTGGTTGTCCCCCTGTAGGCGGAGTTCCAAACCCCGCCTGCAAGGCGGTTGCGTGAGTCCTCTATGTTTAATCTTCCTCAAATCGGATTTTCATCGCGGCGGCGTGTCCTTCAAGTCCTTCGACCTCAGCGAGTTTAACGACTGCTGGTGTGACTTTCTCTAACCCGGCTTTGGTGTATGAGATGAGACTTGACTTTTTTAGGAAATCATCAACGCTGAGTGGCGAAGCGTAGCGGGCAGCCATACCGGTTGGCAAGACATGGTTCGGTCCAGCAATGTAATCACCAACAGCTTCCGGTGAATAGGGACCTATAAGGATCGCACCCGCGTTTTCGACGTTACCGACCCATTCAAACGGATTTTCAACCTGTATTTCAAGGTGTTCGGGGGCGATTTCATTGGCAAGCGCAAACGCTTCTGTTAAGTCTGAGGTGATAAACGCTGCACCATAGTTTTCAAAAGATTGTGTCAGTTCATCGTGCCGAGGTAACGATTTGCCTTGAACCTGAATCGATTTTTTCACCTGTTCGGCTAACCCAAGTGAAGGCGTGACAAGAACCGCAGCACTGTCGGCTTTGTGTTCCGCTTGTGAAATCAGGTCTGCAGCGACATAATCGGGGTCCGCTGTACTGTCAGCGACAACAAGGATTTCACTTGGTCCCGCTAATTTGTCTATATCGACATGTCCGTAAACCTCTTTCTTCGCAAGTTGGACGTAGAGGTTTCCAGGACCGACAATCTTATCGACTGCAGGGATCGTCTCGGTACCATACGCCATCGCTGCGACGGCTTGTGCCCCGCCGCATTTATAAATCTCTCGGAGACCGCATTCCGAGGCAGTGACAAGCATATACGGGTTGATATCCCGACTCCGCATTGGCGGGATACAGACAGCGATTTCTTCAACCCCAGCAACAATCGCAGGTATAACGTTCATCAGTAGAGACGAGACGAGCAGTTGACTGATCGCTGGTACATGGACACCGACGCGCTTTAGCGGACGAATTATATGACCGAGCAGAACACCATCGGGTTCCGTTGACAGCCAGGAAGTCCGGAGCTGCTTCTGGTGGAATTTTTCGATGTTCGTTCTCGCATGCGTAATGGCATCTATAAACTCAGATGGAACCTCTAAATACGCTTCCCCAATTTCTTCTCGTGAGACCTTTAGTTCCTTTGCTGAGATACGCGGGGCATCGAGTTTGCGTGTATATCGGATGACCGCCTTATCGCCTTCCGTTTGGACATCACTCAAAGTACGGCGGACGACTTTCAGGATGCTTTCGTCTGTGAGTTTACCGCGCGCCTTGAGTTTCGCGAGTAGGTCATCTGCCTGTGCTGTACCCGTCTGAACAATTTGCAACATCCTCGACTCACCTATCCTTTCTATTTTCGGTGGTGATTACACGCGCTGTGTTATTCGTTAACTCTCGTAATATTCGCACCGACATCGTTCAGTTTCTTCTCTATTGACTCATAGCCTCTATCGATATGGTAGACTCTCGATACGGCGGTTTCACCTGTCGCTGCCATCCCCGCTGCGACGAGTACTGCCCCTGCACGTAGATCGGAAGCCATCACGGGCGCGCCACTGAGTTTCGCCACGCCTTTAATGGTCGCCTCACTGTCATCAAGCATAATATTCGCACCCATCCGGTTGAGTTCCGCCGCGTGGATGAACCGATCTGTATGAACATTTTCGGCGATAACGCTGGTACCAGAAGCGAGGCATAGGAGCCCCATAATCTGTGCTTGCATATCCGTCGGGAACCCTGGGAACGGTGCTGTGGTGACATTAATCGGTTGAATTTCGCGGGGGGTCGTTACGCGGACACCGTTAGCGTCCCAATCGAGTTCGACACCTGCTTCAACGAGTTTCTCTGAGATAGCGGGAATCTGTTTCGGGGTGATCCCTTTGACGTAAACATCGCCTCTGGTGATAGCACCGGCGACGATATAAGTTCCCGCTTCAATATCGTCAGAGATGACGGTATGTTCGGTGCCTCGGAGCTGCTTGACCCCGTGAATTGTTAGTGTAGATGTGCCGATGCCTTCGATATCTGCGCCCATTGCCTTGAGGAAATGCGCGAGATCGGAGATATGCGGTTCACGCGCCGCGTTACGGATAACAGTTGTACCTTGTGCCAAGGTGGCAGCCATCATGACGTTTGCCGTCGCACCGACACTCGGACCGTGTTGACCGATAAGATCCATCTCTGTGCCGACTAAGCGTTCGGCTTGTGCGTAGATGTAGCCTTTTTCGACGTTTACTTCCGCGCCTAATTGTTCTAATCCTCGGATGTGCAAGTCGATCGGTCGGGGTCCGATAGCGCAACCGCCTGGGAACGAAACCTTCGCTTTTCCGAGTTTTGCGACGAGGGGTCCCAGGACATAGATGGATGCCCGCATCTTTCGCACGAGATCATACGGTGCTTCATATTCCAAATGGTTTATCGGTTCAATGTAGAGCGTTGCGTTTTTGAATTTGATTGTGGCACTGAGGCCCTCTAATACAGCACCGAGCGTCTTCACATCTGTGAGATTCGGGACATTATGGAGTACGCTGGTTCCATCGCCGAGGATCGAAGCAGCGACTGCGATCGGAAGTACCGCGTTTTTGCAACCGCTGACGGGGATTGTCCCCTGAAGCCTTGTACCGCCTTTGACGATTAATTTTTCCATTTTCTGTCTCCTTGATATTTTTTTCGGAGTCTGCTATTTATTCTTTCTATAGCATAAACGATGCCAATTGGGTACCTGTTACAAACTACGATAATATGTAGGTTTAGACGATTTTTTCGCTTGAAAGGTTGTGTTAAAAAAGACACATGTTATCAGTTTTTCGTGGAATTTCCTTGCGTTGAGAAATATCCTTTGGTAAAATATAGTTTCAGTTTTAAGGCTTGTGTAGGCATCTGCCGGTAGTTGCATTTTGGAAGCATACCTATCGGTACTTGCGTTGAGGCGAAATAACTATATTTTCAAAACAACGAAAGGTCAAACAAATGGCAGATAAAACATATCGTGTCGGGGTTATTGGATGTGGTGGTATGGGACGTTCCCATGCGAATAATTGGAAAAATACGGGTCGTGCTGAAGTCGTCACCGCTTCGGACATCAGTGAAGCGTCTGCAGCGAAATTCGCTGAAGAGTTCGCGCTTCCGACGCACTATACCGATTTCACTGAAATGTGCGAGAAAGAGGATTTAGACATCGTCAGTATCACGACGTGGCAGAGCGTCCGCGCCGAACCGACGATCGCTGCTGCTGAAAATGGGGTCTTAGGCGTTATTACCGAGAAACCGATGGCGGCATGCGTCGGCGATGCGCAAGACATGATGAACGCTTGTGAGCAACACGACGTGAAATTGGTTGTCGGTCACCAACGGCGTTTCAGTTCGCAGAACTGCGAAGCACGGCGGCTCATCGAAGAGGGGGCGATCGGTCAACCGCAAGCGATGCTCCGTCGCGATGGACACGGACTGCTCAATCGTGGTACACACGAGATAGACGAAATGCGTTTTATCCTTGGCGACCCGGAACCGCAATGGCTTATCGGTCAGGTTGCACGCAAGACTGACCGTTGGGAACGCCGTGTTCGGACGGAAGACCTGTGCATGGCAGAAATCTGTTTTGAAGGCGGTATCCGTGGGATCTATGAAAGCGATTTACCCGGGCCTGGGCTGCGAGGCGATGCAGTTTACGGTGATGATGGGCAGTTACGCCGTGGTAGCGACGGGACGATTGAACTCTTGAATAGCAAAGCCGCGGGATGGCAAACTATCAAACCGCGCCAAGGCGAACCGAACCAATACACGGAGATGTTAGCCTGGATTGAAGGCGAAGTTGACGAACACCGCAACGCCGGCAGACACGGTCTCTGCACCATAGAAATTCTGATGGCGTTTTATGAATCGTTGCGCCTCCAAGACGTTGTAACCTTCCCATTAGAGACGCGTCCGAATCCGCTCGACCTTTTGGTTGAAGGCGGTAAGCTACCTGTGTTTGTTGAGGGACGTTACGACATCCGTGCCCCGTTCCCTGAAGAGAAAAAGTAGCATAGTGGCTGTCAGCCATCAACCGATGGCTGACAGCCAGTTATTAGCAATCCACATCTTTCCCTTCACTGCCGTAAACCGCCATCCGTTCTTGCGTTGTAACTTCTCCACAACTTGCCGGTTTGTAATGGAGCTGTAGCGCACGCCGCCGCTGCTCGGATCGGTTCACCGGGCTCCCGTGATGCGTCAACCCGTGCCAGAAGAGACATCCGCCCGGCTTTAGCGGGACCATCGTGTCCCGTCCAACCGGCACATCCGTATCGCAAATCTGCCAATCTCTGCGTTTGAAATGGATCATCGGTCCCTCGTCATGCGATCCCGGTATGACGTGCATGCATCCGTTTTCAGCCGTCGCTTCATCTAAAGCGACCCATACGCCGACAACCGTTGTCCCCTCTGGGAGATTAAAATAGGCGCAATCCTGATGCCACGGCTTTTCCGAACCGTACCGTGGCGGTTTAACGAGTGCCATATCTTGGAAGAGTTGCGGTGTATCTTCCATAATCCGTTCGAGGACATCGAGGAGTCCGGAATGCGTCGCCATGGCGTTCAGGCGGGGTTCATGGTTTACATAGTTGAATATCTTTCTGATGGCATCACGGCGTTCATCGTCTTCCATCTCGTCCTTCGCTTTCGCGAGTGACGGCTCGAATTGGATCGCCCGGAAGTCGGGGCATTTCCCGTCCATAAGATGGATCATACCTGCCAACGCATCCGAGACCTCGCGATCACTGAAGGCATCGTTGATTACCAGATAGCCGTATTGGTGGAAGTATTCGATGTCCGTCTCGGTTACGGCAGTGAAACCACCGGAGATCCCTTTAGCCGTCGTATCGAAACGATAGAGGTCCGGTGGATACGGGATTGCGGCGGTGGTGCTCTGTTCGCTTGTTGTTGTGGTGTTCATAAATTAGCTCCTTAGATTTCGCCTCTGCTTTCACGTGTCATCAAGGTCAAGAAATCATCAACACGCTCAATAGCGGCTTGTGCGCGGTCGCGTGTTGATGCGTCTTTCTCCTCTTCAGCCAACCACTGTTTCCGCTGCGGCAGCCATTCGTTTGTCAGGTGATTGAGCTGGTTCAAGAAGTGCGGGTCCTCATTCTCACTGACAAAATATTCGATGATACCGAGCAGCCCGTATTTCCGATTAACCTCCATATCGTCTAATTCATCTACCATTTGCAAGAAAAGCTGCTGATTCCTGTCCTGCCGCCCTTGGGCAAGTTCACGAGAGGATTCGGTTAGAAGTTTGTCAACGAATTCCTGCTTGGAGTTAATCCAGCGCGGCAGGTTCCGCACATAATCCTCTAAATCGAAACTTCCGCGTTGGAGTGCAAAATAGGAGTGAATGTGGATGTTTCGGAAAAAACCGGTATAACCGACATTCGGATCCATAGTGTCTGCGTCATAGAGGATCTGGTTTTCGATCCTGTTGTAGAGCAGTTTAAAGTTCTCCTCTGTGAGGTTCGTAGGCTTTAGATGTGCGAAGACAACGGCTGTCGCAGCTTCTACGAAAGCCGGTTCAAAGTCGTACCTCGCTAAGATGTTCTCTGTGATAACTGCGCCAGATTCGTGGTGTACCGTACCGTGTAGATCATGCTTATCATAGAGTTGGGTAACAACGTTCTGACCTGCGGGCGTGAGCGTTTCGTTTAACCAGAAACCGTCATCGGTGAAGACACGTTTTCCGTCCTTGTCGGTCTTAAAATCACCGTCATAGCGTTTCGTGATGTCGTGGAGCGTGCCGGCAACTTCGAGCAGTTTCACGTCGCCGCCTTCGCGTCTACCGAGTTCCATACTCGTTGCACGCACACGCATGGTGTGGTTCCAGGTATAGTGTCGCCATTGGAAACCGACGCGGTTGTGTTCCCAGAGTCCGAAGGTTTCAGTGACCAAAGTTTCCAATTCACTCAAGACTTGACTGTAATTCATGCAGATCTCCTTGTAAGTAGTTGTCAGTTTTCAGTACGGTTTTCTACGAAAACCTTTCGGTTGTCAGTTAAGGCCGGATTTGCGTAAGTCTTGTCGTTATATTTCACGGAGATGAGCGATAATCCGTGTGCGGGTGCTGACATCCCTGCGATGGATCTATCTCTGGCTTCTAAGATACGGCGCAGTTCCGTTTCGGCATCTTGGCATTTTATACATTTCAGGAGCGTTCCGACAATGGCGCGAACCATACCCCGTAGGAATGCGTCTGCCTCGATTTCAAAATAGATGTATGGATTCTTCTGCCACCAGTACGCCTCGTCTACCTCACAGACGGGATTTAGACGATCGCTACCGGTCTTTTGAAAAGCGGAGAAATCCTGTTTTCCGATCAAGATTTGGCAGAGGTCGTTTATGCTATTGACATCAATCGCTTCTGGATAGAAATGGCTTGTCATTCGTGAAAGTGCGCTCGGATACGCTCTATTCAAGATGGTATACCTGTACCGACGGCTCGTCGCGCTGAAGCGTGCGTGGAACGCTGCGGGTACCTCGGTTGCGGAACAGACGACAATATCCCGTGGCAGCGTGGCGTTGAGCCCTTTCTGGAAAGCGATGAGTGGCATCTGTGCCGTCGTGTGGAAATTTGCGACCTGTCCTTCCGCGTGGACACCGCTATCTGTCCGACCTGCACCGATGATCTGTATCGGTGTTTTCGTGAGTTTCGCTAAGGCGTTCTCGACTGTCGCTTGGACGGTCGGCTGGTTCGGTTGTATCTGCCAACCGTTGTAGTTCGTGCCATCATATTCAAGCACGAGTTTAATATTTCGCATGATGTCACCGTGTGAATCGGCACTTGAAAGCCTGATGTATAAAGCCTATCACATTCTGTAACAAGTGTCAAATGAATTTGGTTCTCAGCGTACGGGTTATCAGTACACAGCGTACAGGTTATCAGTACACAGTAACGTGAGTTTGATAAAAGAGATGGATTCTTGTAGGTTGGGTTGAGCGGTAAAACCATAGGTGCATTTTCGCTATCCACAGCCTTCTGTTCTTGAATCACCCGTTGAGGTAGATAAGTTTAGCGAAACCCAACATCCGAGGCGGTGTGTGTCTCATAATGCGTTGGGTTTCACTCGGTTTTTGGTGATTTCAGGTTTCTCTGTTTCCTTGAAGACGCTGTGCTGTGTGCGATTTTTAGGAGGTATCCGTTCAACCCAACCTACAGGACGCTTCAATTTTTATTTTCTAGCTCACGTGAGGACTATTAACCAATAACGATTCTTCCTAAAGACTTGATTGTTCTAACGCGATATGATATTATATTTTTTGAGT
>JAJEET010000014.1 GCA_022820835.1 Candidatus Poribacteria bacterium | reverse complement strand
AAAAGCAGTCGTTTCTAACACAATAGATGCCTAAAAACAGTTTTAGAAGGCAATCCTAACATCTGTTCGGGAGCCCTAACGGGAGAACACTGCCAACTTTTCATAACTTATAATCTGATCAAACTGTCCAAACTATAGTATTTATTAACGTGAGTTTGAAAATAAAAATTGAAGCGTCCTGTAGGTTGGGTTGAACGGAAACCTACTAAAAATCGCACACAGCACAGCGTTTTCAAGGGAACAGAGACACCTGAAATCACCAAAAACCGAGTGAAACCCAACGCATTATGAGACCCACACGGTTTGGGATGTTGGGTTTCGCTAAACTTATCTACCTCAAGGGTTGATTGAAGAACAGAAGGCTGTCTATAGCGAAAATGCCCTATGGTTTTACCGCTCAACCCAACCTACAAGAATCCATCTCTTTTATCAAACTCACGTTATTACCTATCCATTCCACTCAAACCGAGGTAATTGGCGAAGGTATTGTTGAATGTGATATAGCTTCTAATACATTTTACCATATTTGTGAGATTTGTTTAAGTCCTACACAACGGATGAGCATCTGTGGGTCTAATAATACAGGTAGCAAGTTAGGTTAAATTATCAGAGCAATCGCTTTGTGTGTATCCAAGAAGAAAGCCGGATACTTGAAATCCAGCACCGACATATTTTTTTATTGACAACTTCCTTGTGGTTAACATATCATAGCACAAAGTGGCGAAAGCTCTCTCGCTTGTTGCATACAACGACTGTGTCCTTATTTTTTTATCAAATTCACGTTAGATTAACAATCTTATAACACAGGAGCTATTTAATGAAAACGCGTTTAATGTCTATCGGTATAAAGTCAGCATTTTTTTTCTTGATCAGTATCTCTATTCTATTGGTAGGGTGCGAGCGAGCACATCAACAGGCAGGGATGCTTCCAATCGAGGACGGAAAACAAGCACACGCCATGATTGGTTCATTGGGCGACAGCGGTGTAACGGGGATGGCAGTCTTCACACAAAACGGCGACCAAATCACGCTCACGGCTGAAATCCAAGGCGCGTCCCCCGGTCTGCACGGCTTTCATATCCATGAATTCGGTGATTGCAGTGCACCCGACGGTAAATCCGCTGGCGGGCACTGGAATCCTACCGATGTTGCACACGGAAAATGGGGATCAGACGAGTTTCATCTCGGGGATATCGGTAATATCACCGTCGGAGAAGATGGAACAGGCAGTATTACATTGACGACAGATCTCTGGGAAATCGGCACAGGTTCTGACATAGATGTTGTTGGCAAAGGTATCATTGTCCACGCTGACGCGGACGATTTCGTCTCACAACCTTCGGGGGCTGCAGGCGCACGTATCGGGTGCGGTGTCATCGTATTAGCGGAATAACTGTAGCAGCTTTTCTCTTCGTGACGAGGTTTCTAAGGAAATCCGCAGAAATACCCTTCGGCAGTCACGCGATCACGATCACCATGATGGCGTGCTGCCGATAGCAAAAAGGCTTCGCCTTCTAAGGTTGTTCTTGCTGGCTTCGGCGATTGGACAGCCAATAAGTATAGGTATCCTCGCGTGGCGAGGCAAGAGAGATCGAAAACAAGAGCGAAAAAATTGAAGCACTCACACAAGAAATAGAAACGCTGAAGGCAAATTATGGCAAAAGACACTAATCGCCGAATTGAAGCTAATCTCAGGAATCCAGAGTTTAGAAAACTGCTTGAAGAAGCAAAGTTCATGGTCAAACAAGGTAAAAATGGGGATGCGGCGGCATATCATGTTCTGGGACGCATGAATCTGAAAAAGGATGAAAACAATCTATTCTTGTTTGACCATATTCCCGATAGGCAACTGGCAGAGATGTTAGGTATACCTAATCCCAATGGCGGCGGGAAAACCACCGTCTGGAACCAGCGCAAGCGTCTGATTAGGGAAAGGTTTGGAAAAACCAAAGACGGCCAAAGGAATTGTGTATATATCTTAACAAACCCATCCATGCCAGGTTTGATAAAAATAGGAAAGACAGAAAAAACTGCTCATGAACGGGCGGAGGAACTTTATACAACAGGGGTTCCAGAACCCTTTTCGATCGCCTACTCAATTCCGTCTCAATACCCTGAAATTCTTGAAGACATATTACATAAAAAGTTTAAACAATATCGAATTAATAAAGATAGAGAATTTTTCAGGTATTCTGCTGATAAAGTAATTGAATGGCTTAAAAATAGACCATCCTCTATTGGATTATATGACATGGAGGCACTTTGAGCGAGTACCGGGTCAGTGACAGATATTGAAGAAACTCCTTATATTCCAACTTAACTTTAAAAAATTCTTCAATTTTCCGACCACCTAAGATGCCATGAACATACAAATTAGAAGCGATCAGATTGAATTTTACCGTGAAATTGGATTTCTGATTATCAACGACTTCCTAAAAGGTGCAGAGTCGTCGTTGTGGCAGGATGCTAACGCGCAATAATGCACGTCGTCTTTGACCGAGTACGCCGCAGAATTGCGCAACTACAAACCCGAAATTACGTCTCATCTTCAAATAAGGATATGACGACATTGAACAGACCGAAAAAAATCTCAAAAGGAACGCCCTTTGAATTCGGCGAGCATCGTTTCCATTTTGGTGAAAATATCGTCGAATTAGCGGATTCTTCCCCACTCCTCAATAATCTCAGTGCGTTGCACAGAAGAATGCGTGAGGACGGCTACCTCTTCATCCGAGGTTTCCATCCGCGGGCATACGCCGAGGAAGCCGCACGTTGGACATTACAAGCTATCGCACAGAACGGTGAGTTAAAACCGGATACCCCAATTGCGGACGGTATCATCAGCGAAGCGAATCGGACGTTTAGCTTCTTTCGACAGACTGAGGTGGCACATGCCAAACCGATCCTTGATGTAGTCGATAGCCAACGAACAATGCAGTTCTACGAGGAATTCCTCGGTGGTCCGGCCATCACGTTCGACAAACGATGGCTCCGCTGCATGGCGAAGGGTGGACACAACCACTTTCACTACGACAGCGTCTACGTCGGGCGCGGCACACAGAACCGATACACGATGTGGAGTGCATTGACGGACATCGGTATGGAAAATGGTCCCCTCGTCATCTGCCTCGGTTCCCATCAACACGATCACTTAAAGTCCACTTATGGCGCGACCGATATGGACCGCGATTTAACGGAAGCCGTGTTCAGCACCGATCCGCGTGAGATGGTCGAAAAATTCGGTTTCACACTCGCAACGGCGCATTTCCAGCCGGGTGATGTGATTATCTTCGGACTCTACATGATGCACAGCAGTGCTCCGAATCGTTCTGACCGCTATCGTATCAGCATCGACACACGATACCAGCTCGCTTGCGAAGAGAAAGACAACCGCTTCTTTTTCCGTAAAGACGGCAGTTGGCTCGGTAATTTTTATAACAAAGGCGCGAGTTACAGACCTATAGAAGAACTCCGCCGGGAGTGGGGATTGGATTGACCTACTTCCAAGAGCATTTAGGGTGAATTATCAAAATCGGAGAGATACGGAACGCGCCAATCACGCTTTGGAAGATAGTACCTACAGAACAGGATCACACACGGAACACCAATAACAAGTGCTATCAACCCTATCCACCAAGATTCTTGAAATTCAGCAATCGTTTGATATGAAGCAGGCGTGTCAAGGTTCATTGTAAAGTACACCGCGATCCACGCCGTTAGGTTATTTAGAACGTGCAGGAAAATCGGAACGAAAAGCGACTTCGTTCGGATATAGAAGATAGCCATGACACACGCGAAACAGAACCCGCCGATGACATTCGTATGCAGAAGTCCAAAGACGATTGACGAAGCAAGAATTGCGCGTATCACACCCCATTTGACTGTCCATCGCGTTAGCAGAATGCCACGTACAAAAAATTCCTCCATCACAGGCGCAACCAACACAATCGTTAGGTAGTTGAGAGCATTCGCAAGAACGTAATTATCACCGTCCCTCCAAATCATTACGGTGGAGTCCTCAAGGTACCACGACTTGACAAATCCAGGAAAAACATAAGAGAGTGGAAGGTACAAAATGTATGTAGCTGCGACGGCGACACTGACAAGTGGTACCACCCATAACGCATACTGTCCAAGCGTACGCCACGTCGGGAATGTACCGAACAGTCGGTGATAAGACAAACCTGCCCGGGAGAGCCCACTAAAGTTAAACAGAAAGAAGAAACCGTATAAAAATAAACCCGTCAACGCTGTTGGAAGTGGAGAACTTCTACTGTGTCTAAAGAAGATTAAGACGGTAATAACGATAGCGATAAAAGCGAGAATACCACCTACTACCAGTCTGCGAGCACGAAATTCACGACGCGTTTCAAATGGATTGTCTTGCATATCGATATTCACCTTGGCATTTCATAATGGGGCTATTACGGAAATTATATCGGATTCTAACGTGTATGTCTATTTAAATTTATAACGACCGTTCCTTGAATCAAATGGACGGATATGATACAATGCCAAAAATACAAAGGAGGACATTCAGATGGCTGAGAACCAGATTAAAGTGGCGGCGTGTCAATTGCTCACAAGCGAAGATGTTTCTGCGAACACTGCAAAAGTACTTCAACAGATTGAGGCGTGTGCGGAGATCGGAATCCAGATCGCAGCATTCCCGGAAGGGTGCCTATTCGGCTACTGTTGCAGGACAGACTATTGGGAACAGACCTCGCCACAGGTCTTCAAAGAGGCTGAGGCGAAAATTGCCGAAGCTGCGCGTCGGCACGCGATGGCGGTTGTCGTCGGCTCCGCACATCACGATGGCGAAAATTGGCACAACGACTTAGCAATTTTTGACCAACAAGGAAGCCTCAAATACCGCTACGGCAAGACTTTTCTCGCTGGAGAGCAGTGGTGTACAAACAACCGAGGCAAACTACCGATTGTGCAGTTGGCAGGCGTTGACTGTTGCTTCATCATCTGCCACGACGTACGCTATCCAGAGTTAGTCAAACTTCCAGCGGCGATGGGTGCGCAACTCTGTATCTTCTGCTCCTGTGAATCCGGGTTACTATCGGAATATAAACTCTCCGCGTATCGTGCGATGCCAATCTCGCGGGCAACGGAAAACGGTATCTATCTCCTGATGGCGAATACGCCCGCGAACCCTGATGACCTCCGTTCACCAGGCTCCTCACACGGAAACTCGAAAATCGTCCATCCGGATGGTAACGTCATTACAGAGGCTGGATTTTTCGGGGATGACATCGTCTCGGCAACAATAGACCTCTCAAAGGCATCAGGTTCGCAGGCGAAGCGGACTCGCCATGAAGACACAATCCTTCGAGAATGGTTTCGGCAAGGATGCGATTTTGTTGTACAGGTTTGAAAAAGAGACCTTCAAATACCGTAATAAAAGAACCGTCAATAGATTTAACCCAGCAGCGAATTAACCAGAAACCTGCCCGTAATGTAATGGAGGGCAGTTCGGGAGCCATAGGTAAAAATATGTCAAATCAAATTGTTCAAATCCGTGCCGTTCAACTCGTTGACGGGATAAGCACATCTGCTAAAACTGATCAGGCGATCCTCGTGACCAATGGACGTATTGCTGCTGTCGGACCTCAAGCAGAGATTGCGAAGCAGACACCACCTGATGCACAAATCGTTGATCTCGGTGATGCGTGCCTCGCGCCGGGTCTCATCGACGGACATACGCATCTGAGCCTTGCAGGTGACGGACGGGACTACGTTCAGATGTTCTCCGAAACCGATGAGATGATGGTACTGACCGGGGCAATGAATCTACAACGCCACCTCGCCGCAGGAATTACAACGATTCGTGAGCACGGCGCGAGAAACAGAGTAGGATTTACGCTGAAGGAAGGACTTGAACGCGGTTATATTCCGGGACCTCGTACCTTAGTCAGCGGACGACCGATTACTTGTACAGGTGGGCATTTCCACATGTGTAACGAGACAGCGGATGGTGAGGCTGAGATGCGCCGCTCGGTACGTCGTTTGGTTCATGAAGGTGCTGACTATATCAAGATTATGGCATCCGGTGGCGGCACTGTCGGAACGATTCCGGGGCGGGCAAGTTACTCTGTCGCCGAGTTGCACGCCGCTGTCCACGAGGCGCACCACTTCCATCGGCTCACGGTGGCACATTGTAGGGCAAAGGAATCAATGGTACGCGCCGTTGAGGCAGGCATCGATTTGATGGAGCATGCCGAGTTTCTTGATCCGGATGGAGAACTCCGTTTTGATCCGAAAATTGCCGAGATGATGGCGGAATCCGGCATCTGGATTAGTCCGACCCTCCAAGCATGGACGGGGTATCCACGCATCGTTGAACTCCGTGCGAAACGCGATAGTGATACGATTTCTGCTGATGAAATAACCGAATTGCAACGGCTTGAGGCACGGGCAGAGGTGCGCTTAGATGTGATGAGGCGTATGCTCGACTACGGACTCCACGAACGGATTGTTCCGGGCACCGATTCAGGCGTTGGCAACCTTGCATTCGGTCATCTCGACTACGATTTGCAATTGCTGGTCCAAGTCGGGTTTACACCTGCAGAAGCACTCATCTCAGCGACCCGTATCTCCGCAGAAGCAATCGGAATGGCGGGCGAGATTGGAACTATTGCACCGGGTAAAATAGCGGATATCGTTGCTTTCGAGGGCGATCCAACCAACGATATAGATGCCATTAGCCGAGTGACAGCAGTCTTCCAAGCCGGGCAACGCGTGAAATAATCTCGTATAATCAGACTCAAAACTCATAGATGTCTTCACGCCGTTTTGCGACCTTATGTCGAACAAGTGCTTGTAAGTCCTCTGGCATTCGTGCAAACGTCTCTGGAAAAACGGGTTGATGTCCACCCTCACGCATCAGATTCCACCAAGCAGGATAATAAGCGATATTCAACGCCATGCGATGTTGGTCGTCGGTTGTGTTCGCGCCTTGTCCGTGCCAGGCGCCGCCGTGCCATAACAGCACAGAGCCGCGCCGTCCACAGACGGGGACAGGGTGACTTTCGGCGATATCCTGTTCTGACGGTCTACGCCGTGCGCGATGGCTGAACGGTACAACAAGCGTCGCGCCGTTCTCAACGGTAAAGTCTGTTATCATCCAAATCGAATTAATCATCCACGGCGTTTCGGGCAGGCGCGCTGGCAGATCGTGCGTCGAATCGGAGTGTATACCCCCTTGTGGTGCCCGCGGTTTGACCCACTTCGTGCACGCCTCACCCAACCGGGCACTGTCGCCGAGAAAATGGCGGACGACCTGTAGCACTTGTGGATGTGAAATACATTCCCAACACATCTCATCAAGGTTGACCACACCGAAAAGCGTTTGATACAGTTCATCATTTGGGTCTTGAAAAGCCTGTCGATTCGCTGGGTCTTGGTGGAGTTGGAAGTATTTCTCCGCCATTGCGTCTGCTTGCGTCGCAGGAATCGCATCTTCAATCAGGCAATATCCAAACGTTTCGAGATGTTCTATTGCATTTTGTTGTGACATTTACAGATCCTCTGCTCTGTTCAGATAATTAGAGCATTCGCAGCCTATCCTTGGATAGATGTAATTTTTATAGCTTAATCAATTACAAGTTACACTCCGATCTTAGAAGGCATACTCTGGTTTCTCAATTCAGATATTTTTCAAACCAACCGAGAATACGTTCCAATGAATCAATTTGGTGCTCAGGTCGCCATGTCGGTGGATTATGCGTTTCACCACGGTAGTGGACAAGCGTTCCCGTCTTTTTAAGCCGACGTAACCCAGAGAACAATTCTCCA
>JAJEET010000133.1 GCA_022820835.1 Candidatus Poribacteria bacterium | reverse complement strand
GATCGACGATTAGACCGCTCAAAATCCATTGCCATATCAGTAAATTATTCTGCAGATCCGAAGCAAGCGGAAGTTCAAGCGTCATCTGATGACATTGCTCGATCCATTCAACCCCAGATACGCCTTCCGGGGGTTGCATCAACGGCGTAAACGCCATCAGACTGGTCTGATTCGTGTCAAAGATGGATTGTCCATCGAACTCGCTCAGCCGGATCACCTCATACTCTATTCGCACCTTGTGTCTCGGAAAATCTTGGCTATACTCGCCCGGGTCGTTTCCACCGGCATCAGAACGGAGATAGATGGTAAAAGACAAAATCGGCAAGCCGTATTTTTCAAAGCACCTTCCAAAATAGCCAACTTTACGCTTTAGTATCTCTGACGCACTCTCACGACTGACTTGGAACTCTATATGCACCAAGACTTCTCTACCGTCCACTTCTGCCTTTGACAAAGTATCCATGCGCCGTATCTCAACGGTTGGCAGTTCTGTCTCAAGTTGCTCTACGAACTTCAGCCCGGGGATATTCGTTAACTTTCTCAATAAATCTTCGGTGAACGTCCCGAAGATGTCTTTACTCACAATATCGAATCGGTCGTGCGGTAAGTTTTCAAAAAATTCGTGCAAACTCTTCTGCATACAAAGATCCTACACCGACTTATTGATGAATGTCAATATTTTTTATTCCCTGCGTCCGGATTATGCGGTGTTGAAGGCAAGGAAATTTAACACTGCCTTGGTGCTGGAAGTCTTGTGTCACAGCGTTTTATCGAGTTCTTTCAGAAGGTTTCGCTGTTTACGGGAGAGTGATTTCGGGATTTCCACGACCAACCGTACTCGTAGATCGCCCTTTCGTCCGGCGGCATCTATTGCGCCCTGTCCACGTAGGCGGAGTTGTTGCCCCGGTTGCGCGCCCGCTGGCACTTTCAAATCCACATCACCTGTTAGGGTCTTCACCCGAACGGAACCGCCTAACGCAGCTGTTGTCATGGATATTTTGGCATCTGTCAATAGTTCCGCGCCGTCGCGTATCAATGTCGGATGTGGTTGTACAGCGACCGTTACCAACAGGTCTCCAGCGATACCGCTGCGATGTGTTTCTCCGTGTCCTCGGATGCGTAGGGTTTTCCCGTCCTGTATCCCCGGCGGGATTGTGAGTGTGATCCGTTTTCCTTGCACGTTCACCTCTTTCTTTCCACCTAATACGGCATCTGCGAATGGGACGCTCAAGTTCATACGAATATCGCGTCCACGTGTCGGCGTGGTTGTGCGTTGCTGTCCGAATGCGTCCCCGAATGCGTCGTCGAATCTACCGAACCCGCCAAATCCACCGAACCCGCGCCCGAAGAGATCGTCCAAGTTTATATGCGTGAAAATGTCGTTCATATTCTGGTAGCCTTCAAACCCCATGCCGTGAACGCCAGCATGCCCGCGTGTATCATAGACGCGTCGCTTTTCGGGGTCAGAGAGCACCGAATAGGCGTTCGATGCCTCTTTAAATTTCTCTTCTGCCGCTTTGTCGCCGGGGTTTTTGTCTGGATGGTACCGGACCGCGAGTTTGCGATAGGCTTTTTTAATTTCTTCTGGAGTTGCACCCCGATCTACGCCGAGGATTTCGTAATAGTCTTTCATAATGTTTTATAATGCGGTCGGTGTATACATATTAGTCAGAGCATTGCAATGATTGCTGCGACATCACTGAAAGCGTTGTGTTGTTTGACGAGTGTTATTCCGAATTGAAGTGCTGCTTTTTCTGCACGTAGTTTTTGCGATATATCAAGGATGTTCTCTATATCCTTGACGTGTGCTGCACCCATGAGTCGGCGCAGTATTTCCAATCCGGCAAACCCGACAGCCTCATGGAAAATGTTCTCTAACGTCTGTGTTTTCAGTTCGGTATCCGTCATCTCAAATGTGGTTGTGTAGGTCTGCCATGTTTGTCCGATTGCAGTTTTGAGTGCGGATTGCACGCGCTGATTATCTTGGTGTGCGAAATGAGCCAAAAGGTAATTTGCCCAATATAATCCAAGGTCGAACCCTACGGGACCATAGAAGGCGAATTCAGCATCAATCACCTTGGCTGTATTATCTTGAACGAGAACGCTACCAGTGTGTAGGTCGCCGTGAGTTATGCCTTGCTGTGCTGTTAGGAAAATCTGCTTGAGATGCTCCGCTTGCTCCAAGAAATCCGTGTCTGCTTTCAATCGCTGGATCTCTGGTTCTAATCCGGGAGTCCAGAAGTTCGTTTCGTGTTCGGTAAATGGGAAAGTGAACACATAGTCGGCAGTGATGGCTTGCATCGTGGTGTTCGCGAATTGCTGTTTATAGTGTTCTGCGGTTGCGCTGTCGATATTATTGATATACGTTCGGCTATGCGCGGCCCCCATAAACCGTCCGATCTGTTCTGCGATTGTAGTGTCCACTGTTCCATTAATCAGGTCATCGCGTAGGACGTGTGCGTCTCGTAGGTCTTCCATAGCGATGACAGCTGCTTCTGGATCGAAATCGTATTGTGTAGGCACGGTGTCATTTGCGAAACGAGCGTATAGTTCAAGTGCCCGAGCTTCAAAAGTCAAACGTTCGATGGACAAGGGGTAGTCGGGACCCAATATTTTAATATAGGGTGGTGCGTGTTTTAAGACAATTGAATGCTCGGTATGTGTAGCATCCGAAACGCGATAGACTGTGTTGAGATTACCGTCGCCAATTTCTTCTATACGGAACGTTGCCCCCTGTTCAAATGAACGTGTCATTTTGGGTCGCTGACGGAGGTAATTCGGTAGCGTGGCGAGGGTAATTTCCATAATGCTTTCACGGGTTTACAGCAAGTTTTCAGCTATCTGGATAGCGTTTAGGGCGGCACCTTTTCGGAGGTTATCGGCGACCACCCAAAGGTTTAAACCGTTATCTATAGAGGCATCTTCACGAATCCTGCCGACATAGACATCATCTTTACCTGCGACATCAACAGCGAGCGGGTATTCCTGATTCTTCGGATTGTCCATAAGTGTCACGCCAGGTGCGTCGTTAAGGATTTCCCTTACTTCAGTGGCGGTCAATTTTTTATGTGTTTCGACGTTTATTGATTCGGAATGTGCGAAGAAGACTGGAACTCTGACAGTTGTTGCGGAGACACCGATGGTATCGTCGTTGAGTATTTTCCGAGTTTCGTTAATCATTTTGATTTCTTCTTCATTATCACCGTTATCTAAGAAGGGCCAGTCAAATGCGACATTGAACGCCATCTGGTGTGGGAATTTATCCAGTGTGATCGGTTTACCTTCGAGTGCTTCGGTCGTTTGTTGTACCAGTTCTAGGACGGCGCGTCCACTCTTACCGGAGACGCTCTGGTAGGTGGAGACGATAATTCGTTTGATGCCGACGGCGTCGTAAATTGGTTTAAGTGCCACCATCATCTGGATAGTGGAGCAGTTTGGGTTCGCGATAAGTCCGTTGTGGGTGCGGGCAGCCGCCATATTGACTTCCGGAACCACGAGTGGTGTGCCTTCGTCCATACGGAACGCACTGGTATTGTCAATGACGAGAGCACCTTTGTCAACGGCTGTTGGGATGAATTCTCGGCTGACAGAGGCACCCGCAGATGAAAATACCACATCCACATCCGCGAATGAGTCGTGTGTTAACTCTTCAACGACGATGGGTTCATTTTTAAATGTTAGGATTTCACCAGCGGAACGATGTGATGCCAGAAGTTTCAGGGAAGCGGCGGGGAAAGATCTCTCTGCCAGAAGTTGTAACATTGTATTTCCGACGGCACCCGTTGCACCGACGACCGCTACACGATAACTCTCACGCATTTCTAATATCTTCCTTTGTTATATTATTTAAACAGGATTTTTTAGGACCCTTTTACTGACCATTTTACTTTATAATTTTACCACAAACACATCCCTTAAAGCAAATATTTTGATAAAGTCAGGTATTTGGGAGGGAAATTCGCAATTTTTTAGTAAATACTTGACAAAATCTATGATTTGTGGTATTAATATTAAAAGATAGATACATTATGTCAAGCGACATCATTAGGGTTTATACTTAATGATAAAGTAGTGTAGATTGTATTGGAGCGGTGTATGTTCCAATAATTTCGCGCTAATTTTTCCATGGGTTAAGTTTTTTCTTGACATATCTATATCTGTGTAGTATAATATAATGACTGTTAGTTTTTGTTACATTCATTTTACGTCTGAAGTGAGAGGGCCGCGGTTCCGGGGTTAACTGGAAATAACAACGTTTTCTTGTTCAGACTAAAAATTAGAGGAACATTTGACATGGCAAAATTAACGAAGAATAATGTCGTTGACAGCATTGTCGAACAGACGGGGCTCAGCAAGAAAGATGCTAATGCCGCTGTTGACGCATTCGCTGCGACTATTTGCGAAGCTTTGAGCAATGGTGACGCTGTTGGCTTGATTGGGTTTGGAACGTTTGAAGCCAAACACCGCCCGGCGCGTACAGGTCGCAACCCACAGACTGGTGCACCGCTTGATATTCCAGCGAAAACGGTTCCTGTTTTCAAAGCTGGCAAGAAACTTCGCGATGCCGCCGCCGGAAATTAGCGGTTCTTTCGCTCAGTTTCTCGGGAAAGCTGTTGAGGTTATGTCTCGTTTCAGAAGCGAGACATGCCCCGGCTTTCCGGGTTACTTTTAAAATTTTTCTGGTGCTTCTGTCAAGAATACCGTTGCACTATACGCGAGTAGTATCAACTACAATCAACGGGGTGCTTCCGTCTGGTTTGTAGGTAAACTTTCCGATTTGATCCGCATCATTTCTAAGACGTTCCACACGTTTGCCAAAAACTGATGTCAGGAGACTCGTCATGCTAATCCGAACGAGAGCCCCAGTCCGCATTGATTTTGCTGGCGGGTGGAGCGACGTTGCCCTCTTCACAGAAAGATCGAAGGGTTTCGTTGTCAATGGGGCAATCAACCGATATGCTTATGCTACGCTCCGATGTGAACGCCAAACGACACAAGACGATTCCGTTGAACTGCAGCGTGTTTTGGACAAAAGTATTCGTATCTATTCCGCGGATTTTGATACTTTCATTGAGGCAGATGACATACGTCAACTTGAATATGACGGTAACGTTGATTTGGTGAAAGCTGCTGTTCGTCGGATGTCTATCCAGATCGGCGGGTTTGACCTTATAACGCAGTCAACTGCGCCTCCGGGTAGCGGATTAGGTACTTCGGCATCAATGGGTGTGGCACTCGTCGGTGCCCTTGGTGCTCTTAAGGACGTAACCTATCTTCCGTACCAATACGCGGATCTCGCCAGTACGATTGAACGCCACGAACTCGGGATACTCGGTGGGAAACAGGACCACTACGCGAGTGCGCTCGGTGGTATCCACTTCATGGAGTTCCAAGGCGAAGATGTCAAGACCTCACCCTTACGGTTCCCCTCACATATCCGTTATGAACTTGAAAAGAATCTTGTCCTCTGTTATACTGGGAAATCCCGCCTCTCTGGTAATATACATCAAAATGTGACGGATGCTTATAAAAGCGGTCAACCGAGTGTTCGTGAAGCTTTAGAAACCCTCAAAGCCATCGCCGAAGCGACGAAAACTGCCCTCATGCGAGGTCGATTAACGGAATTTGGCGAACTCCTGACCGAAAACTGGAATAATCAAAAGAAGTTGCACGCCTCTGTTACAAATGAACAGATTGAATCTCTCTTTAAAATTGCGATGTCGCACGGTGCTATCGGTGGTAAAGCTTGCGGTGCTGGCGGTGGCGGATGTCTCCTGTTTTATTGCGAACCGACCCGTGAACATCGTGTCCGCCAAAAGCTTGAAGAGGCAGGGGCACGGGTCATTGATGTTAACTTTGATTTCGACGGACTTCAAATGTGGAAAGTTGCAGACGACTAATGCTCGCTAAAAAAATTATGAAAAATGACACACAAATTGTACAACCCTTGACCGACATGGAAGCCGCCGAAACTTTAAAAACGGCACGAGAAAACATTTTAGCAGAACTCAAAAAACGGATTATCGGGCAGAACGAGGTCATTGAGCAACTCCTCATCGCGCTCTTTTCACAGGGACACTGTTTATTGGTCGGTGTTCCTGGGTTAGCGAAAACACTGTTAATTAGCACGTTCGCGCAGATTCTTGAACTTCCTTTCAATCGTATCCAATTTACGCCGGACCTGATGCCATCTGACATTATCGGCACTGATATTATTGAGGAAGGCGAGGCGGGGAAACGTGCCTTCCGTTTCATCAAAGGACCGGTCTTTGCTAATATCGTTCTCGCCGATGAAATCAACCGAACACCGCCTAAAACACAAGCCGCACTTTTACAAGCGATGCAGGAATACAAGGTTACAGCAGGCGGTAGAACTTATGCATTAGAACGCCCATTTTTCGTCTTAGCAACACAGAACCCGATTGAGCAAGAAGGCACTTATCCACTACCAGAAGCGCAACTCGATCGGTTCATGTTCCACATCACAATTGATTATCCAGATAAAGATGCCGAAAAAGAGATCGTGATGACGACTACCGCCGCCTATGAACCGGAGATAAAAGCCGTTATCACCGGCGAAGAAGTACTGCAAATCCAACAGATCGTCCGAAAAGTTCCGATCGCGGAAGCGATTGTGGACTACGCTGTAGAATTGAGCAGGCAGACACGCCCGACTCCAGATGCTCTTGATTTCATTAAGGATTGGGTGCAATGGGGGGCGGGACCACGGGCATCGCAATACCTTGTCCTCGGTGCGAAAGCGCGTGCGATCCTTCACGGACGTTATCACGTCGCCTATGACGATATCAAGGCGGTCGCGATACCGGTGCTACGACACCGAATTTTGACGAATTTCAACGCCGAAGCGGATGGGATCACGAGTTTGGATATTATCAATAAACTGCTGGAACAGGTTGAACCACCAGCGGTTCAATAAACAAAGCCCTTCAACCGCAGGTGAGGTTTGAACCCTCGCCTGGTGAATCCTCAGCCATCCAATGGACAAGGGGAATATAAAAACAATGCGTGCAATTGATACTTTTAAAGTGGATAAGGAAGAATTCTCTGTACTCTCCTCTTTTGAAGAAGCCGATGCAGCTGACAAAGCCTATTGGCACTCTAAAACGCCGCAAGAACGTATGGCAGCCCTTGAATTGATGCGGCAGATCAACTATGGCTACGATCCAACTACCGAACGACTTCAAAGAGTTCTTGAAGTTGTTGAATTCACACCGAGTTGAGTATCTTCTCATCGGCGGATACGCCGTTAGTTACCATGGGCATCCACGTGCAACCGCTGACATGGATATCTGGATTGCAAGCCAAAAAGGGAACGCCGAGAAAATAGTTGCTGTTTTGAAGGAATTTGGTTTTAATACGCCGCAATTAGATGCCGACCTCTTTTTAACAGAAAACCAAATTATCCGAATGGGGACCCCTCCAATGAGAATTGAACTTTTGACAACAATCTCCGGTGTCCGTTTTGAAGAGTGTTATTCGGAGCGGGTTGTTGGTGTCATAGACGACGTTGAAGTCCAGATTATCAATCTTGAACACTTGAAACGCAACAAACAAGCCAGCGGAAGACAGAAGGATTTGGATGATTTAGAGCATCTTTGATGTCTTAATCTAAGTTACCACCTTGTAGCATAACCTGTTAGGTTGTGCCTCTTCACACCGAAAATCACACGGAACACTCCGACTTTTTCGCAAAAATGAATGCTGCTTGCTGAAAAACGGTATCCGTGGGCCTAAAACGATATAGGTAGCAAGTTGGGTTGTCTTACTAAACTTTGGACGGTTTCTGTCCCGATCACGATCTGTTTCCACCGCATCTTTCATTTTTTTTAGCCTTATAGACGCAAACTCAACTTGCAGAAAAATAAACATCGATGCAGGAGACATAGCCCCGTAGGGGCGACATGTTTATAGAAACGGTATCTCCGGCGAAGCTAAACCCTGTAGGGGCGACATGTTTATCTGTCCAAACTTTAGTAATTTTTATACCGACCCAAGATCGCAGGGTCATTCAATTCTCAATTTGGATATTAGTTTTGCTTTACATAGGTGAACATTCTTAGGAAAAATCGCGAGCACAGCTCGCTCCTACCGGGGAATCATATTCACATAAATAAATTGAATGGTCCTGCCCAAGATCGCAAAAAAAACTTGACAATTTTTTTGTTTTTTGTATAATGTCTTTCGTACTTGGTAGTCTTCTCTGTTTTTATACGTGCACCGAGGGGGGTACGAACACCAATCGGCGCAGAAAACTCTACCGTAACTGGACTATGATGGCACTGGTCTAATTGTCATAAAACGTCCTGTTTCGTGAATTTTTTAGGTGAGTACCTTATAGAGATAGATGGTTTGCATTTCCTGCCAGAGATGCATATTTTATCCTCATAATGAATATGCACAAAGAGGTCTTGTATGTTCCGCTATTTACTCTCCAGTAAAGCGATCTTCGCAGGACTCATTTTCTTTTTTGCTGTTGTTGGTGGCAGCCTGTTCTATAGTTGGCACGTCCAACGCACGACTGGTGCAGGGTTGGCACAACCGCTCAAAAACGACAAAGAGACGCACACCCCAGCGGACACCGTTGAGACAAGCACAGTCGACCATGAACACGCGGAAACGCCACGTGAAACTGATAACACACAGGTGGTGGTTCCCGACACAGCTGCGTTACCGAGCGACGATGGAGTGCCTGTAGATCCGTCAGATGTGTTCTTATCTGATGATTTTGTATCAGAAGAAGAAGAACCCACCGAAGATGTACCGGTCTCGCCCTACGGTTTCGGACCGTATCCTGAGGTTCCGAATGGTTTTCCATTCATACCTACATGGTTGTGGCCGGAAGCCTCGCGCCAAAAGGTAGAGGGCTTAATGGACCATGAGTTAAGGTTTCGTGTGATGATCAAGTTGTGGAATGAGGGAGACACTCGGTTCACTGGTACCTCAATTAATCCAGACACATCTATGGTTCACCCTTCATATCCGAATACTGTCTACCTTCGATACAGAGAAGATGGCATGGGAGGTAAGACAGTTTTAGTCAAAAGCGGGCCCGGCGTTTCAGAAGAAGATGTGGCCCAGATTATTGATGGAAACACTCCACCAGGGATTCGGATTCTGGATTATGATACAGATGGAATTGATCCGTACACTTATCTTGATTTACCTTCAAATTAGGAAAATATAGCAATGACAAAATTATTCATTGCTGATTCTATTCCCAGTGCAAAACAATATCACGCCTCATAAAGATTAAGGATTTGATCGGGTAATGCTAATACATGTGATAACAAGCAGATCGGTTCATAGTAGTATGCTTCATCGCACGTCGCTTAGCCACAATTACTCAATTCATTTGTTAAACCTCATCTGGCGTGAAGAAATGTTTATTTTTAAAGCACCTCCTTTGCTCCAAAGGCATGCTATGTCCGAGGTATTAGCAAACGATGTGGATCCATTGAGTGTCAACACCTTACACACCCTTTCCACAAAATCATTTGGCTTATTGTTGAACTCACACCAAGTTGAATACCCTTAGGTAGATCTGAACGCCAAACAGTTGATTGATGGGAGACCAAAGTACCAGAAAATGAAGATCGCCATTATAGGAACAGGATACGTCGGCTTGACCACAGCGGTTGTCCTCTCTTATCTGCATCATGATGTCGCCGCAGTGGATAAAGATGACAGCAAGCTCACCCTTTTACACGAAGGGCAAAGTCCGATCCATGAACCCGGCATCCAGAATCTTCTTGAAGAAGTGTGGCATACGATCCGTTTCACGCCGAACGTAGCTGAAGTTGTCCCTGACGCGGAACTGATTCTGATTGCTGTCGGAACACCACCAAAGCAGAACGGTGAAGCGGATACGCGGCATGTTGAACAAGCCGCGAGAGAAGTCGCGCAGGTCTGCCTACCGAATAAACACTATACGCTTGTCGTCAAATCCACTGTGCCTATCGGCACCAACCAACGTGTCGCTGAGGTTGTAGAAAACGTCTTTTCAGAACGTGGGATTCGAGGGAACGTCTCTGTCGCTTCAAATCCAGAATTCTTACAAGAAGGGTTGGCACTGCAAGGCGCGTTCTATCCGGATCGGATTGTTGTCGGTGCGAACAGTGAAGCGGCGATTGATACCTTGCGCCGTCTCTATAAACCGATCCTTGAACAGACTTTTGACCCGCCGAGCGAGTTTCCACGTCCGCCTTCTTATCATCTTCCACCGATGATGACGACCGACCCGAACAGTGCCGAGATGATTAAATACGCCGCCAACACCTTCCTCGCGCTTAAGATCAGTTTTATTAACGAAATCGCTGGACTCTGTGAAGAGGTTGATGCAGATGTAACAGAAGTCGCCCGTGGTATCGGACTTGACGCGCGTATCGGACACCGATTTCTCCGTGCGGGTCTCGGTTGGGGTGGGAGCTGCTATCCGAAAGATACCGCTGCGCTCTTAGGCGTTGCGGCGCAATCTGGTTACAAGATGCCGATTACGGAATCGGCACGCACCGTTAACTTCAGACAACGGGAACGTATCGTCGAAAAATTGCGATATGCGCTGCACACACTTGATGGCAAAACTGTCGGTATCCTCGGTCTCGCTTTTAAACCGAACACTGACGACATTCGAGAGGCACCGGCACTTGACATCATCCGAGAACTCCTTGCGGAAGGTGCGACTGTTCGCGCACACGACCCGATCGCTATAGCTAATGCACGTCAGGTTTTAAGCGAAAGCGGCAATGCCCATAACAGCAGATTGCATTTCACTGAGGATGTATACGAACTTGCTTACGATGCGGACGCATTGGTGCTCGTTACCGAATGGGACCTCTACCATAGGCTTGAACTCCGCAGGCTCGCGAAACAGATGAGGGCACCGATCCTCATTGATGGACGCAACGTCTATTCGCCAGAAGAAGCAAGAGCCGCAGGTTTCCACTATATTGGTGTCGGCAGAACGTAATACTATAGTGGCCTCTAAAAATAATGAGACACACTTTGAAAGACGGGCGAGGGGACCTCGCCCCTACGAACAGTCTTCTGTTAAAGGAAAAGTGTCTGATTAATTGTTGGTTTTACTATAAACACCAAAAACGTTAGCCCGAAACGTAGTGGAGGGCAGGTCTAAGGAACGTACGTAATACCCCAAACGTACGTTGTTTAACCGCAAGGAAACATTAAAAAACATCAAAAACGTTAGCCCGAAACGTAGTGGAGGGCGGGTCTAAAGAACGTACGTGATAGCCCAAAGGTACGTTGTTTAACCGCAAGGAAACATTAAAAAACAGCCTGAACCGTTTGATGTGAGTTGGCAGCGGTACTGTCCACAAAAGCCGTTTCCACCGTATCGCCATATACCGGGTGTGACACCGCATCCGATTCGAGACCCGCTCGGACATAGTTACGGGACGGAAGAAGAACACGACGCTGAACCGTTACCACCGGAACTTTGGCAGCAGAACGAGGACTATCTTTACGGCGTAGATCTCTACAATTTTGCCTATTGGTGGGAAGCACACGAGGCCTGGGAAGGACTTTGGCACCAAGCAGAAGATACGTATCGCCTCTACCTTCAAGGGTTAATTCAGGTATCAGCATCTTTGATTAAGTACCATATGCGGATGCTGCGGCCGTTGCGTTCGCTTTCTACGGCGGGACGCGATAAGTTACGGCAAGTCGTCGCTGAATGTGGAAATACAGACGGGAAGTATATGGGACTCAATCTCCCCGTATTTCTGGACATTACAGATGCGTTTTTTGCTCCTTTCTTTGCTGATACTGTAACAGAAGCCGCCTACCATCAAGATTCGGTTAAACCGCTCATACGACTGGAAAGTTGACGTAGAGTCCTACCTATCTATTTTGAGGAAAGCGACATGCCGACATTCTTGCCTTTTCTCATCTTTAGTTTTGTATGCGTTTTCATCGTTCTGCTGCTGTTTATTCTGTTTAAAATAGGTGCTTATTTCGGTAGGAGCGATGTTGATGAGTTCCGAGCTGTTCGGTGTCCGCAGTGCCAGACGCGGCGGAAGCCTGAAAAAACGGGTGGTGTCAGGAACCTCGTTGAGCTTGAGATGTGCTGCCCGCGCTGCGGACACATCTCATGGGATATCCCGCCGAAGACGAACCTCTCCGCGCGTCCGACTGATCGCGATAACATGACGTAAGGGTACAATTAGAAATCAGCAAAAGCACCGTCATCTGAATGCCAGAACATTCCCCGTAATCGGAATGTCTCATCTCGTACGGCTTCGATAGCTGCGTCGTCCATATCTACGCCGAGTCCCGGTGTTGTCGGTAGTTCGATGAATCCGTCCTTGAGGACGAGAGGTGTTGTGAACAGTCCTTCACCACGCCGGTGTCCACCCTCACAGATGAGCAAATTCGGCACGGTTGCCATGACGTGAACAGATGCTGCGACTCCGATAGGACCCGCAGCGTTGTGCGGAGCGATCGCTATATTGTGGATTTCTGCCATCGCTGAAATTTTTTTGAGCTCCGATATTCCGCCGCAGTGTCGGATGTCAGGTTGTAAAATCGCGCACATCTCACGTTCAATTATTTCTCGGAAACCCCATCGCGTCAAATGCCGCTCACCCGTTGCGATTGGGGTCGTCGTGGATCGGGACAGTGCCAATAATGGTTCGTTATTTTCCGGATGGCACGGTTCTTCGGCGAACAGGAGTCGGAACGGTTCCAATTCTTTCACGAGAATTGTCGCCATCGTCGGGCTTAACCGCCGGTGTAAATCGACAGCGATATCGACCTCATTGCCCACTGCTTCGCGTACGGCTGCCACCCGCGCGACCATTGTGTCAATCGTTTTCGGTGTATCCACGAATCGGACAGGTTTCGGCGAAGCCCCCATCTTCACTGCATGGAATCCCGCTGCTACTGCTTTTTTCGCACTTTCTGCACATGCTTCGGGAGTTGTGCCGCCGATACCCGTATAGACTCGGATCCGCTTTCGGACCGAACCGCCTAAGAGTTTCCATACTGGCATCCCGACGACTTTGCCGAAGACATCCCACATCGCCATCTCAATACCACTCAGCGCGCCAACCAATACCGGCATGCTCCGACTATAACTCGACCTGTACATCGCCTGCCAGTGTTCTTCAATCTGTAGTGGGTTTTTACCGATGAGGTATTCCGCCATGTCGTCTACGGCTTGCGCCACGACGCGCCAATGCTCGTAGTTCATCGGTTCACCGTAGCCGATGATTCCTTCGTCGGTGAACATTTTTAGGACCATTGCGCGCCCTTGAATCGGTATCGTCTCGAATTTGGTGATTTTCATATTTTCTGGTCTAAATTGGTCATCATTGGATGTTACAGGTTTCAGTAAATTTTTCTTGTCTAACACGCTGAATTGTGTAAAAATGTATGACACATTCTATCCCACTAATTTACACGATAACACCGTACAATTCAAGCAATTTTGTAAGGAAAAGAAATATATGGACATATTTAATGCGACTCGGAAATTCTACAATGCGGCGGGTGTCCACCCGACCACTGATCCTGATGACCCAAGATCGCAATTTGCTGTTGACAGATATGAAGACCACTTGTGCAAACTCATAAGCCCCGGCATGCGCGCATTAGACTTAGGCTGCAATGCAGGACGATTTACCTTTGCCATGGAAGCTATGGGCGCGATAGCCACCGGTATTGACTTCGCAGAGATTCCACTTCTCCACGCGAAAAAGGTTGCCGCGAAAAGAGGGAGCCGATGTCAATTTAATATCGGGGATATGGCTGCGCTACCTTACAAAGCGAATTCGTTTGACCTCGCATTGCTGCCACATAATATTGGGTACTTATCTTACCAGAGGCTGGAGAGCCTGTCAGTCCAGCTTAAACGGATTCTATCGGATAACGGGACTTTTATTGTAACGATGCACGACGAATTAGTAAAGAGAGCAGGTGAGGAAACCCTTCCAGAGCGATACGATGTCCAGACGGGTTTGATAGAGGGAAGCAATACAATTCCAGACAAAGGTACGTACGCGTCTCCATGGTACTTTTGGACAGTTGCCTTTGCTAAGTACATTGTTGAGGAGCAGCTTCCTTTAGAACAGGTCGAGCAGATAGGAGAGAATAGATATGTATTGATATTCCGTAATAATAAGCCGAAGAACGGTAATTTGTAAATACCAGAGCAAAACACGATAATCTATACGGTGCTCATAAAATTTATGTCAGCTTTAGGGCTGCTTCTGCGAAGCGCAATACAACACACATTGCGAGCAGTTGAGATTTCTATGACATTTCACTAACTATTGTTCTCAATCGTCTTGCCCGACGATATCGTTCTTGGAGGAAAGATGTCTTATAGACCACTGAACGCTTCAGATATTATCCGAGTGAAATCTTTTGCAGCGGATACACTGCTGCATCTCTCTCCAGATGGGAAACATCTCGCCCATGGCGTGATAAATCCTGACGGACGATCAGCGTCCCTACCCAAAACCACAAAAGCTTCTTCTTTTCTACCGAACGGTGCCCTGAAGCAATACTACAATGGTGAAATTTGGGTTACCGATATCAGAACCGGAAAATCCGACAAACTCAGCTCAGATGTAGGTGGCAACTGGGCTCCACAATGGTCGCCAGATGGACGCTATGTTGCGTTTTATTCTGATCGAATGGGCACACCACAACTCTGGGTTTGGGATAAGAGCGAAAATAAACAGAGGCGAATTAGCGAAAAACCGATTAGTGCGATATATGGTTTTGAGGTGCCTTTGTGGACATCAGATGGGAAGCATCTCATCACCAAGTTACGTCCGGAAGGTGAAGATTTTTTCTCTGATACCTCATCTGGTGCTGATGAACAGGCTATTAACATCTGGGAAACTGGATCCGACGAGCATGTAGATGCTGCGAGGAAAGCACAACGCCCTGGGCATATTCATGGAGATTTAGCCGTTTTCGATTTTGAGACAGGAAAGACTTCAATTCTTACACACGGATTGTATACGTTAGACCTGCTGCTCTCTCCTGATGACGCTGCGGTTGCAGTGCTTAACTTAATCGGATGGGAGAAATTGACCTCTCAAGAGGAGCTTTTTGAGTTGCTTTTGGTGCCTCTTGATGGTACACCGATACGACGTTTGGCAACAAACATCATGAACCGAACACGAAGCATGAGTTGGGCACCAGATGGAAAGCGTCTCGCATACGCGCACCCAGATGGACTGTTTCTGGCTTCAACACAAGCGGATGAACAGAAAAACCTCACAGATGGCCTTGCGGAGAAACCTCAATTTTTCACACGTCCGCTGTGGAGTCCATCAGGTAATTCAATTTTTTGCGGTTTTGATGGACATATATGGGAACTGCCGACAGACGGTATCAGAGGACGGAAATTAACAGAAGGATTCAATCGACACATTGTTGGTATTGTTGCCAAAGGGGACACACATGTCATTTGGCAATCAAGTAATGCCCAATCAATTTGCGTCCAAACACACGATACTGAAACGAAACACGACGGTCTTTATCAGGTCGAGGTCGCTGAGGCACGCACTACTCCGCTGTTTGAGGTGCCAATGCGCCTAATCCCATCTTGGGCAGGCGGAGTCGATTTAAGGGTTGTGGGATACGGTACACAGATTATTTTTATCGTAGAACATACGACCTATCCAATGAAAATCTGGATGTTTGATATAGCTTCAGGGAAACGTCGCCAGCTTACCGATCTGAATCCGCATCTGTCTGACATTCACTTTGGTGAGGCGCGCTTCGTAGAGTCCCGAACGGCAGAAGGGCAGCGTCTGCGAGGTATTTTGATGCTGCCTGCTGACTATGAGGCAGAGAAATGTTATCCTTTGGTTACGTTGATCTATCCGGGCGATAACTTATCGAGTTTTGTTTATTATTTTGGATTTGGAGATACTATCGTTCATTTGTTGGCAACCCGCGGATACGCAGTCCTCTGTGCTGATGTGCCTCTCGAATCTAATGAGCCATTGAAAGAGATACCTAAACTCGTACTACTAACAATAGACAAAGTTATTGAAATGGGCATTGCTGATGCACATCGTTTAGGAATTATGGGCTACAGTTATGGCGGCTATGGTACTGTAGGAATAGTTGCTCATACCACGCGTTTCAAAGCTGCCGTTGCCGGTGGCGGGATCTATAATCTAACCAGTTATTACAGTTGGTTTGGTAAAGACGGGCGGAATAGTGGCATAGGTTGGGCAGAAGGTGGCCAGGGACGTATGCGCGGTTCGCTCTGGGAACAACGCCAGCAGTATATCAACAATTCACCGATATTTCACTTAGATAAAGTCGAGACACCGCTATTGATCTATTGTGGAGACGGTTATGACGGCAGCGATTTCGCACAATCTGGAGAATTGTTCTCTGGGTTACGTCGGCTTAAAAAGACGGGAACGCTTGTCCACTACCGTGGTGAAACGCATAATCCACCGACATGGCGACCTGAGCACCAAATTGATTCATTGGAACGTATTCTCGGTTGGTTTGAAAA
>JAJEET010000131.1 GCA_022820835.1 Candidatus Poribacteria bacterium | reverse complement strand
TAGTGTTTACATTCCATCATCAAAATCATCGGGAAGTCAATGAATATAGGCGAATGGTCTGCAATGCTGAGAAAGTTTTGCAGAACCTTGAAAGCTTTGTCATAACTGGATCCGCAATCGAAAGGTAAACACAACCTAGTCAGGGGCCTCATGGGTTCGGACGCTCTTCAGTCCCATAGGGTTTATTTACTTAGGTGTTTCTTCAATATATTTATAGAAAAACGTCCTACACACTTTCTTTAGTCCCGTAGGGACGATATGTTATCGTCCAAAATCTAATAAGTGTGAAGAAAACAAAAACACTGAGTTAACTGACACAAGTCGTAAAATTAACGAAGAGCTGGTGGTTTTTAGAGCGATAAACCGATTCACTCATCCAACCCTTCCGGTTTATGTATACACAACCTATTAAGATGATACGATATTTCCTGATAATTTACAACAAAAAAAAATTAAAAGCAATTAGCACTCACGCGTTTTGCTTTGCAGGCACTGTCTGTAACCCCGTCTACTCAGGTATACCCGCCTTGGCAGGCAGGGTTTGATGAAGTCTAAGCGTTTAATTCGATAGTCCAGCGGCAGCCCCGTCTCGTAGGCGCGAGTTTTGCTCGCGATTCCTAATTATTTCTCGGTTTTCAGGATTTGTGAGCGAACTTTTAAAATATAAGGATCCTTAGGTGATTCGGCAAAAGCGGTTTCAATTTCACGTCGTGCATCGGAGACGCGATTGAGACGATAATAGACGAAAGCAAGCGTAGCACGGTGCCTCGGACGTTTATTACTTGCAACAGCAGCTTCAGCAAGGGACAGTGCCTCAACAAGCAGTCTGTTTTCTGTCGCAAGCAGGAATGCCAACGCTTCTTTCGGGAATGGCACATTCGGAGCAAGTTGGATCGCCCGCCGGAAATCGGTCTCTGCCGTATCAGATGCGCCCTGTTTCTGATAAATTTTTCCACGCCATAAATATCCGGGTGCCCATCCCGGTTCGTGCTGTATCCCCATTGTAAACGCCTGCTCAGCAGCTGCCAAGTCGCCTGACATCTCGTGCAAGTTCGCAAGCTGCACGTAGGCATCCATATAATCCGGTTCGTGTTTGATAAGCACCAGATAACGTGCTGCTGCGGCTTGCCGCTCACCGAGCTTGCCCTCTATCATGCCGAGATGCAAAAGTGCCTGACGTGAAGTCGGTTATATCGTTAGCACACGATGATATATCTGTTTAGCAGATACAAATTCGCCGAGATGCATCTTAACATAAGCGTAATCTTTCAATGCAGGTACAAATGTCTCATCCGTTTCAAGTGCCTTTTTGAGAGGGACCAAGGCATGCTGCAACCGCCGTTGCTCAATAAACCAATGCGCCTGACGCAGATAACGCTCGGCAAGCGTTCGCCGATAGCGTGCTTCGGCTGCTTCCGCTTCTTCAACATTCCCTATATCGCGTAAGACATCCGCGAGTGATTTGTGGAATATCGGTTCTTCTGGTGCTTGTTGGACAGCATGCTCATAAAAACGTCGGGCGACACCCAGTTGACCGCGCTTGATTGCTACCTCACCGCGTCCAAACGCCGCACTCGCAAGCGTCTCATCCTGCGCAAGTGCCTCCCGAAATACGGCATCGGCTTCGTCGATACGCTTGAGTTTGAGAAGAACGTGTCCGAGGTTATTATAAGCAGCGGTCGTGTCTGGGTGTAGCTGCACGGCGACGATATAATATCTACGTGCCTGTTCTAAGTTCTCGCGTTCAGTCTCAATCTGCCCTAAAGCAACATACCACGCCGCCGGTGTCTCCTCACCAGCACCTTTGACGGCTTTTTGGAACCACATATCGGCTTCATCCAGCTGCTTGTTCCGGTGATACGCGGTCGCGAGTTTGGCTTGCACAACGGATTGCAGGCGAACAATAGCAATATCGGTTTGTTGTTCGGTTGTGAGGCATTCTAAGGCGCGTTGGAAGGCGGTAATCGCGGTAGGATAATCTTTCAACTTTGCAGCGGCATCCCCTTCACCGATGTAAACAATCGGTAATTCAGGAGCCTCTTTGGCAAGTTCGCGATACAAACGGAGCGCTTCTCTCCACTGTTCGGTTTGAAACGCACGCTGCGCGGCTTTCAACCGCTTCTGAAACGTTTCTGGATACCCCGTCATATCCGCTGGAAAAACGTCCACTGATGCCGATACAACGAACAGAAACAGAAACATGCCAACGACAACGGAGCGAAATACAGTGCATCGCGAATGTCGATTTCCGCGCCAGTTCAAGTCTTGATAACCCAGCATGTGCTACCTCACCTCGTTTCCCGCTTGCGTGAGTTCATCGTCCAAGATATGCCACGTCCCTTCTTCTTTCTGCCTATTTAACCACACTGCAAATTCCTTTTCCGCCTGCACTTGCCGAACCTGTTCTGTAATCTCCTCGCGGACTTCCGAATATTCTTTTTCATGCGCTGGCTCAGTCCGAATACGTTCAACAATTCGGTATCCCTCCGCAACAACAAGTGGCTCACTTCGCTCAGAATCTTTTAATTTAGTTACAAGCGTCCCTAAAGGTGTATCTGTTTCAAGCGTCAAGACCTCAAACGCGAGAGACAACTGCGTCTCATAATCATTACGCACCACTTCAAATGTTTCACCTTGCTGTAAACGGGCATTGAGTTTTTGTACCCGGTCCATCACGTCCTGTTTTTCCATTTCTGTTATATCCTCTGGAACAACTATAAGCAACGAGTTGAAAATGACTGTCGGGGGCACAACGAACTCTGCTTTGTTTGTCTCGTAGTATGATTTGGCTAACCGCTCTACCTCCGCACTGCTGACACTGTTGAAAAAGATACGTCGGAAGAATTCATCATAAATGAGTCGTTCATGGACCCACATTCTCAAGGTTTCGGTCTCTAACTGGTGTTGCTGTAAAGCGTTTTGGAAATCTGTATCGGAAGCGAATCGGGTGCGGATCTCTGCGATCTTTCTTGAAATCCGATCATCGCGTTCGGCAATGACAACGCCGATCCGTTCCGATTCCTGCAAGACAAATTTGCGGTCGATGATGGTTTCGAGGACGGTACGCTTCTCAATGGGTGTCAAGGGCTCAAGGGAGGGTTTACCTAAGACAGCTGCGATTCGGAACTCATTTTCGAGTTCGCTGCGTGTGATAGCCTCCGTGTTGACAACCGCAATGATGGAATCTATAAGGGTCTGGGCATAAACGTTACCACCGATATAGAGTAAAAGCAAAAAGATTATAGAACGGCGCATATTATCTCGGATTCCGTGGTGTCAACCATTCCTCTTCAATGTGTAAACCGAGCCCAGGTCCATTGTTTGGAGAAATATAACTATCTTTCGGGAGAGATTCGCCTTCAAACGATTTCGTCTCCTCCAACGGCACACCCGGGGCAACACCGAGATAGTATTCCACCCAAGGCGTATTCGGCATAGCGGCAGACAGATGGAGTCCAGATTGACGGAGACCCCCACCGTGAAAGATAACCGTAAGTCCTGCAGCGTCCGCGAGATGACAAATTTTGACGCATTCGGTAATACCACCCACCCAGAAAGTATCGGGCTGCAAGATGTCCAAGCAGCGTCTCTCTATGATCTGCTGAAACGGGAAGCGGGTATAGTGATGCTCGCCACTCGCAAGGCTCACCCAATCGACAGCCTCTCTGACTTTCACCAAACCGTCAATATCTTCTGGGATAAGGAATTCCTCAATCCATTTGAGGCGATACGGACGAAGCCGCTGCGCCAAACGGATGGTGTAATCAACATCGAATGCCATGTAACAGTCGAGCATAATCTCAACATCGTCGCCGACCGTCTCTCTGGTTTTCGCCACCAGTTTTTCGTTCTCTTTCAACCCCCATTCACCGTCCACAGGTCCGTATGGACACGCCAATTTCACCGCCTTGAAACCGAGTTCTAATTGCCAATCGGTATCGTTGCCAGTCGCGTAGGCAAAGAGTTTATCACGCACGGGACCGCCGAGCAGTTCATAGACGGGTTGGTTCTTAATCTTACCGTTGAGATCCCACAAGGCGATGTCGATTCCGCTCATCGCACAACTCGTTAGACCTTGCGAACCGTAAGGTTTAGACATACGGAACATCATATCCGAAATCTTCTCAACAGCGAAGCAGTTTTCACCAATCAGCATCGGTGCGAAGTGTTCATCTATGATTGCAGCGACTGGCGTACCGAACGATGTCTCACCGATCCCCCAAGTCCCATCTTCAGCAGTAACTTTGACATAAACCTGATCCCACTTCGGCATCCAACTCGAACGGTGGCGTTTGTATTGCGGATAGCGCGACATCGGATTCGCGACTTCGGCGTGAACGTTCCACGGTTCGCGGCGCGGTTCCGTGCGTTTAATGTCCCGCTTCGGCACATTGATGCGGACTGTCTGTATCTCTTTGATTTTCATGAACTCACTCCGTTCAAGGTTTGTGGCATGATAGCATAACGCCGTGTTTAATTCAAGGGATTTGATTGGAACGATCAGGATCATCCATTTTCAGTGTTTTGCTTGACATCACCCAGTCGGACATGTTATCATTACCCACAAGTTCCACTGTAGAGGTGAAAAGCGATGCAAGAATTGAGTCAAGGGTTCGCTGGGTTTGCCCATGCACCTTATAACTTCAACTTTGCTTATGGCAACAATACACCCTTGAAAGAAAATAGTGCTGAGGCATACAATGCGCGTGGTATTGCTCGCGCGAAAAAAGGTGAGTACAATCTTGCGATCACTGACTTTAGTAAGGCGATAAAATTGAAACCGGATTATGCTGAGGCATATTGTAATCGCGGAATTGCTTACGATGGTAAAGGTGAAGTTGAGTTTGCTATTGAAGACTATAATAAAGCGGTACAACTCAAGTCTGACTGTGCAGAAGCTTATAACAATCGAGGTAATACTTACGCAGGAAACCACAAGTACGGCTTTGCTATCGAAGATTATACTATGGCGATACAACTCAAACCCAAATTTGCGGATGCCTATTATAACCGAGGTAATATTTATTATCGTAAAGGTGAGATCAACCTTGCGATCAAAGACTATACCAAAACGATAGAGTTGAATCCAGATCATGGCTTGGCATATAACAACCGCGGTATTGTCTCCAGTGCTGTAGGCAAGATTGATGCTGCTATCCAAGACTATAATATCGCTATAAAACTTAAACCAAATGAGGCAACTGCTTATTATAATCGCGGCAATGCTTACAATGATAGTGGTAAGATAGACCTTGCCATTGAGGACTACACTAAAGCAATAGAATGGAAACCAGATTACGCGGAGGCTTACAACAATCGCGGTAGAGCCTATAGAAAAAAAGACGAGATTGATCTTGCCATTGAAGATTACACCAAAGCCATAAAATGGAAACCAAATGATACATTGCTATATAACAATCGCGGAGTGGCTTATGTCCAAAAAGGTGAGTACGATCTCGCGATCAAAGATCATAACACAGCAATAAAACTTAAACCCAATGATGTTGATGCTTACAATAATCGTGGTATTGCCTATAGCCAGAAAGGTGAGTACGATCTCGCGATCAAAGACTTCAACATAGCAATAGCAATCAGTCCCACTGATGCCGATCTCTGTAGCAATCGCGGCGCTGCTTACGCTAACAAAGGTGATATTGAAAGTGCCATTAGAGACTATAATAGGGCAATAAAACTGGACTCTGAATTTGCACTCGCTTATAGTAATCGCGCCAAGGCATGGTTACGTCTCAGAGAATGGGAAAAAGCGAAATCAGATATTACAATTGCCAAAAGTATGGGTGTGGAGATCATTGGATCATTTCACGATGATTACAAAAGCCTTACGGACTTTGAGGAGAGATATGGTGTTCAGTTGCCGAAAGATATCGTGGCACTGCTAACACTCCAAACGGAAACTAATGATGCTGATGCTTATAATACTCGAGGCCTTGCCCACAGCGAAAGTGGCAACTATGGCCAAGCAATAGCAGATTTTACTAAGGCAGTAGAATTGAATTCGGAGCATGCTGAGACATATAGTTATCGTGGTAACGCGTACCGCGACAAAGGCGAAGTGGACAAGGCAATTGCTGACTATAGCCAAGCAATAGTCCTAAAGCCAAAAGTCGCCGAATCCTACTATACAAGGGGTGAGGCGTGGTTACGCATCGGAAAATGGGAAGAAGCACAACGGGATCTAACTGCTGCCATACTCCAAGGCGTGGATATCGTCGAGGCATTTCACAATACACACGACAGTATTGCTGCTTTTGAGGAACAAATGGGTGTTAAATTGCCCGAAAACATTGTAGACCTGCTGACGCCGCGGCAAGGACCTTTTGAGATTGATAAGGAAAAGCGTATCGCGCTGGCGATGAAGTATTACGAAAATGAAGAATTGAGCAGTGGCCTCGCTGCCCGTCTTGCAGGCGTGTCGCGCGAAGAGTTCTGGTACCTGATGGAGGATTATGGGCTTTCTCTCTTTGGAACTGCTGAAGACTTAAGAGCGGAGCGTGAGAATGCCCATAAAGCCAGTCATTAGTAATAATAGTCCGCTTGTTGCGCTTTGGAGACTGGATCTCCTTTCTTTGTTACGAGACCTCTACACAGAGGTGTGGATTCCACGAGAGGTTGAAAAAGAGTTTCTTGGAATCGAAAAGAAATCGCGTCAAGAGGTACTCAATAATGCATCGTGGATTAAAACCGTTGATTTAATAGATTCGGAAAGTAGGTCGGTTTATAATAGACTTGATCCAGGTGAAGCTGCTGTCTTTGCACTTGCAGATGATCACAATCCGCGTTTCATTATTATTGACGAAAAGAAAGCTCGGCAGGAAGCCTCAAAAATTGGATTACCGTACAAAGGCACAATAGGCGTTTTGCTGGAAGCAAAAGAGAACGGCTTGATTGACGAAATCAAGCCGCTTTTAATTGCGTTGAAACGGAATGGGATGCACCTGGATGCATCAATTATCACTGAGGCGTTACAACAGGCAAGTGAGATACAGAACGCGTAAGGTTAGAAACCGCAATTTTTCAGTTAGCGGAAGTCGTTGAAGATCGTGATTTAGGAGTTATTCCATCAGCGCAATCACACCGCACCCGATGCGTGCGCCGCCACCTGCTCTTACTTGTACATCTTTAAGTACCGCAACGATCCACTCACCGAACGCCGTATCGTCACCTTGGAAATAGCCTAACACCCACGCGGTCGTCTGAGCATCCAGAAAAGTCGTGAGAAGGTGGTTATAGCCAACAATATCAGCAGGATTTTCAAAATCTATGCCTGATGCAATGTAGAGGTGCGCTAACCGCATTCGCATCTCCGACTCAAATGCTTCAGGTGCTCCGGTCTCGAAAGTGCTACGATACTGATTGGTGAAGAAATCGGGGTCAATCGGCGCGCCTTGAGACAGCAAAAACTCGTGGTAAGCAGCCAAGCCACTCGATCTACTTGCCAAAAGTGCTTGAAACTCCGGCGATTCCGTCATCTGAATCACAGACAAAAATTCCAGATCCAGCAGTTGTTCAGCAGTAAAGAAACAACTAAGCATCAACTCCCGGGGATCATGACTGTGCTGATCCTCCGCTTGATCCGGAAGATGGTGATCGAGCCCCAAATCAATCTGTTGACTGAGTACTGTCAACGTACAGGCGTGCACGGCTTCCACCATCGCCATTTCCGTTTCCATCTGCATCTGTGCCGTATTATGGGTATGCGCGACTGTGCCTGCCTCAGTGGTTGCCATCTCAGACATCGCTGCCATTGTATGGTGCGCGTGCGGATGGGTCTGGAACGTGTCGCCTGTTTCGTGGATAAGCACCAACTTACCGAGAATATCGGTACTTGGATTGCCTCCAAGGGACCAGAGGGGTGTCGAAAACGCCAAAACGCCCGTGCCGTCTTCGCCGACGGGAATGTTGCCGATTTCGCCGACCCCGATAGGCGGCATTTCAGGTGTCGCCTCAGCGACGGGGACACCGACTGCTCCTGCAGGAACTCCCATAGGATGCCAGTGTGGTCCCACGTCGGTGCAGGTACCTATATGAAGATGTGTCGCATGCAAACCCGGTGTCGCATTCTGGATTTCAATCCTGACGTGAACGACCCCATCCATTTCGGTAAACGTGGCACTACCGGTCAGACCGCTTCCGCCTTTTTCAGAGATAACGGCGACGGCAGCTTTTTCGGGGGTTTCCGTTGTAACAACCGCTGTCGGTATTCTTTCACAACCGCTCATGAGGCATGCCGTGATAATGATGGTTACTAACGCTGTGTACGTGCTGTATTTTATACGCATAGATCGTTAAATTGTTCCTTTCAGTTCTGTGGCATAGTTCTAAAAATGTTTACCATAATCCAAAAGCGTACTGCCAACCGGCAACGATTGTCCATCCTAACGCCATCTGTGGTCCGTCAAGGTTCTGATAGACAGGCATCTGAAATTCGACAGCGAGCCGTTGACCTGCCAAAATACCGCCGAACCTGTCCGGCACGATGAAATTTATACCGCCTGCTAAGTTCGCGCGTGTTCCACCTTGAAGATTCGGGTCCATCGTCGGCGACATATAGACAGTCTGTGTGGGTGCGATTGGTGCAGCGTGGCTGTCGTGTGAGGTGTGATCGTGTTCATCTTCGGAGGTCCCCATTTCCGTGTGCTCGACAGATGTCGTAATGTTTCCCCAATTTTGAATCCAACCGCGAACAGAGATGCTGAGCCAGTCGTTGAGTTTACGTGCACCCCACAACGTCAAACCGACAGTCGGTGCCATTCTGTAACCTCGACTATTTTCATTGAGCGGGATTGCGGCGTGTGCTTGTGCACCATAGGACCAAGACCCATTCATCTCGGAAAAGGTTACTGCCGGTCTCAGTTCAAACGAGCCAGAACCCAATTGCATCGGATAAGGGAGAACGATCAGTTCATCACCGCCGTGTGTGCCTTCCACATCAATCGCACCTGTCGGTATAGAGACACCGGCATTGAGGATGAGATCCGCGTATGATGCGTTGAGCAGTGGAATGAGTGCGGAAAGTCTGAGGTCGCCGAGTCCGACACTCTCCATTTCTTGATGTCCTACGGGGTGGTCGTGCCCGCCAGTGGCGTGTGTATGCGCACCTTCCATCTCCATGAAGTTGCTTCGATAACTTGTCATCGCCATAAACGTAACGCTGTCATGCGGTGCGAACATGGCACCGAAACTATGCATCTGCATCTTCATGGTCGTCGGGACCATCTGATAGTGGAGAAGGGCATCTTCGGTTGAGACAGTGCCGGTTCCGTCCAAAAGCCCATTCATCGCCATCCCCATGAATCGGTACGAGAGCATCAGTTCTCCTGCGCCGTGGGCATGGTCCCCCATAACACCGAGCGGTGCATGGCTGTCCGGTCGAGTTGATGTTGTTTGGTCAGTGGATTTTTCGTCTGAAGATGTGTGGGTTCCATTCGCAAATACGATGACGGCACTCCCGTAGAAAAAGAGCATAAGAAGGATACCCCACACCCTCTTTTCTATTTTCATAAACTTCCCTCTCTTATTTTTTTAATCGGTCAATCGTAGCGTTTAATATTGATAATATAATATCACATTCTGGTGGAAAAAACAAAATAGGTTCCTCGTCCGTCTCTCAGAGTGTACCTAATTATCTTTAGATGTCGCTATAGTTCTATGCGTGAACTGGATAGCAGATGATTCGTACTTGACATCTCGGCGCATATTGATACAATTGGAGCATCATTACCAAAAAATGGAGGGAATTAGATGGGATACACGTTTGCCCCGAATGCAATGTACCGGATGCCGACGCACTTTGGACCGAGGACAGGACCGAGATACGGACCCGATGGCAGAAAATTTGAATGTAAAGATAACCCGAAATCGACATCAATCACGGTAAGCTTCCTAACAAATAGCGAGCAATTGGAGGCTTTTTTGCCGCCAGGGTTCTCGCTGAACGGCGAACCCATCGTATCTGTGTCTGGAGGCTATATGAAAGAGATTGAGTGGTTGGCAGGCCGCGGCTATAACACCCTCGGCGTGAGTTTTCCAGCGGCTTTCAACGGCGAAGTGGACCGCGCAACAGGATCGTTTTTGACGGTACTCTGGGAAAATCTGACGGATCCGATTCTGACAGGACGCGAGGAATTAGGGTTCTCCAAAATCTATTGCGAACTGCCGGAACCGCTAAATTTCAACGGTGAGACACACTGCACTGCCAGTTGGCTCGGTTTTAAGTTTATGGACATGCACGTGAGAGCGACGGAGCAGGTGCAAATACAACCGCCGTCCGCGCCTCGAAAACAGCCAAGCGGCGAGCAACCGCTTACTGGCACACTCCATTATAAATATATGCCGAGAACCGGTGAATGGGGTGTCGCCGATGTCGCCTACGCAGTGCTAACACCCGCAAGCGCGCCGAACCGAGTCGTGAAGGAGCATTGGCGCGGTGAAGGCACGGTGCAATTCCACAAAGCGCGTTGGGAAGACCTGCCGACGCAATACAACATCGTCAACGCCTTCCATGAACTGGAAATCAAGGAGTGGCGCGGCGCATCTATCGTGAAAACCGTCGGCGGGAAGGACCTCAGCGATCAGCGGATTCTGCGTTAGTACATCATTGAACCACCTGAGACGGTGACGGCGAGTCCTGTTAGATACGCGGCTTCGTCTGAAGCGAGGAACGCCGCCATTTTAGCGACATCTTCCCCTTCAGCGAGTCGCCCTAACGGCACTGCTGCCACATTGCGACGTGCGAATTCTGCGCGTTTTTCATCAGCAGAAAGCTCTTCTGGCATCAACGCAGCCGCCAAATGCCCGACGCGTTCTGTATCTACAAGGCTCGGACAGATCGCATTGACATTAATACCATGAGGTGCCATTTCATGCGCCAGTGACTGCGTCAGACCGATCACGGCGAATTTGGAGGCACTATACGCGGCGTAGCGTGCAGACCCTTGTTTGCCTGTCACTGACGAGATGTTGATAATTTTGCCTCCCGTTCCCTGCTTGACAAGATGGCGTGCGACTGCTTGACAACAGAGGAACACGCCTTTTACATTGACCCGCTGCACCCGATCCCAATCCGCTTCAGCAAGGTCAACAACAAGCACCCGATCCTTATCGGCTTTCGTTCCGGCATTGTTGACAAGAATATCGATTTTACCGAAATGTGTAACGGTTTTATCAACCATCTCGGCGACCTGTTCCGCCTCTGAAACATCAGCAACGATGCTGATCGCGCGCTGTCCCATCGCCTCAATTTCGCGGACGACATCGGGTAAGCCTTGCCAGTCTGCTTGATCTGCTGCGTACGGATGCTCGGCAATGTCGTTGACAGCGACATCAGCACCCTCTTTCGCCAAGCGTGTCGCAATCGCACGTCCGATGCCGTTTTTACCCCCCGCGCCTGTTACCAAAGCAACTTTTCCATTTAGATTATACATTGGACGGGTTTCCTATATCTTCATTTTCTTGAAAATTGCTATGAAAATAGATTTTTTCGAGTGATGTGTTAGTTCTACTGCGGTGCCGATCCGTTTTCTTGCGATTCGGTTTTCCGGGCAGTTTCTATCTTTGGAACAACACTTTTTCCTGTACCTTGGGTGAGAAGCACGTTAGATATGGTGGGATTTGATTCCTTAGCAGCAATCACTTCAAATGTAACAGTGGCGAGAGTGCCATCTCCAGTGATTTCTCCAGCCAGTGTTGTTGCAGCAAGCGTTACCCCTTTCTCAGAGAGAATCGGAGGAATCGAAAAACCCCCGGCAGGTAGATATCCGCCGAAATAACTACCGTCAGCACTTTCAATAAAACGGAGTGCTGTATTGTCATATAGCACAGTTAACTGATATCCTGCGATGGATTCGCCATTTGCGATGTTGATGGAGAAAGTAAGCCGTTGTCCGATAACATGGCCCTGCGCTGGCGTAGACACGAGACTCAACGTAGTGGTAGAAGTCGAGGTGTTCCACAGTAGGATTGTTCCATCTAAACTCACGCTCGCGAGGGTATCACCATCAGGTGAATACGCTATAGCAGGAATATCGCCTTGGTGCCCGACGAGGGTGCTTTTAGGTTGTCTTGAGGCAACATCCCACAAATGCACTGTGTTGTACCCACTCGAGGTAGCCAGGGTATTACCATCAGGTGAATATGCTATGGCATAAATGCTATCGGTGTTTCCATCAAGCGTGGCTTTGAGTTTCCCAGTCGTGATATCCCAGAAATGTATTGTTTCCCACCCACTTCCACTTGCGAGTGTAGTGCCATCTGGAGAGTAAGCCATGCATTTAATCCCCCACTCCATATCTGTTGTAAGTGTGGTTTGATTCTGTCCTGTGGTAGCATTCCACAGCTGCACGGTTTTATCCGTACTTCCGGTTGCGATGGTGCTACCGTCTGGGGAATATATAACGGAATTGACAGCCTCTGTATGTCCTGCAAGCGTGTTTTTGTGTTGCCCTGTGGTAGCATCCCATAGCCGAACTGTCTTATCTGAGCTCCCGGTTGCAATTGTAGTCCCATCCAACGAGTACGCGATAGCGTTAACCGAGTCCGTATGTCCGACAAGTATAGTCTTTAATACCTGTGTGGTAGTATCCCACAGTCTCACGGTTTTGTCCATGCTTCCACTGGCGAGTGTCTCTCCATCCGGCGAATACGCTAAAGCAATCACAAATCTTGTATGCCCTGTGAAAGTTGCTTTGTGTTGCCTTGTGGTCGCATCCCACAATTGCACTGTGTTGTTATAATCTCCGGTTGCGATTGTACTGCCATCTGGAGAAAACGCCACTGAGTAGAAAGGGTTCATATATCCTGTGAGCGTAACTCTACGTTGTCCGGTAGCAACATTCCATATATCTACTGTGCCATCCCAGAACGAACTTGCGGCAATAGTTGTGTTATCTGGGTGATATGCCAAGGATGTGATCCATCCTTTATGTCCTATGAGAGTCATTTTGAGTTGTCCTGTGGTCGCATTCCACAATCGAATCTGTCCGTCTCTACATGCGCTGGCAATCGTGCTGCCATCTGCAGAATATTTAATATCAGAAATCCCGTTTATATTTGCATTAATTCTGGCTTTTTCTTGTTCTGTGGCGATATCCCATAGGAACAGCATTTGACTATTACCACCACTTGCGAGTGTAGTGCCATCCGGAGAAAACGCTATGGATTCAATTCTTCCTATGTTTCCATCAATCGTAGTTTTGTGAGTGCCTGTGGCAACGTCCCACAACCGTACTGTCCCGTCGTCACTTGCGCTTGCAAGTGTGGTGCCATCCGGAGAAAATGCGACGGATTTTACTTGGTCCGTGTGTCCTCTAAAGGTGGCTTTAGATTGTCCGGTAGTAACATCCCAAAGCATTACCGTTTGGTCTCTACTTGCGCTTGCGATCATGCTGCTATCAGGTGAATATGCCAGAGAAAAAACCCTCTCTATATGTCCAGTGAGTCTACCTTTAAGTTTTCCGGTAGTAGCGTTCCACAAGTTCACACCTCTGAATCCGCCGGTTGCGATCGTAGTACTGTCAAATGAATAAGTGAGAGAAAAGATGGGATCTGTCACTGATATCAACGTTAATTCTTTATCACTCTGGGTGTCATAGATCCATATTCCGATGTCAGTTCCCACGGCGAGGCGAGTCCCGTCTGGTGAATAGTCAATTGCACTTATTGGCCCTTTACCGATTCGGGCTTTAGCATTCTCAGGCAACCCTAATTGTGTATAGTCGTTCGCGGCGGCCTGGAATAAAAAAATTAACGTCACAAAGGCTGCAAGTGTCAATATATGAAAAAGTGTGATTTTCATGTCAACTCCCTGAAATTAAAGGTTTCTATATCTTTCCACTCTTATAGGAAAGCTCACAGTGCGTCTACTCCCCTGAGCTCGCTGAAACACGTATTGCCCGGGTAACCAAATTTAGGTCAATGATATTGACCATCCCGTCTCCGTTGACATCCGCTGTATTTCGCCTACCCTCTCCAAAGTTTGATGCGACCTGCCTTAAATCCTGGAGGTTAACAACGCCATCAGCATTGACATCCTCTTTGGAATTGGGCAGCGCAATTATTTCAGCATTGACTAACCACGGATGAACGATTGTAGCAGTGCTGTCGGTGAGGTGCACTTTAGATAAAGTCAGCCCCGATGTTCTGATAGAGATGACCTCAAACCTTAATTCAGCAAGCGTACGAACATCACCATTTGCTTTGGAGGCCTTTGTTCCGCTAAGCGTTATGCTATTCTCATCCAAAATTGGTGTCTCATCCCCAAAAATGTCATCCTTATTACCAACATAGCGGAGTGCTGTGTTATCAAACTGTACAGTTACCTGATATTCTGCGATATTTTCACTTTTTGTAATGTTAAGGGATAAGGTAAGTTGTTGTCCGATAGCCTGAGAAAGTTGGTGTGTAGGAGAGAGGCTAAGCGTCGGAGCATTTTTGGCTGGAATGTCCCACAGTAGGATTGTATCATCATAACTTCCACTGGCAAGTATCAGACCATCAGGGGAAAAGGCTACGGATGCGACACTGTCTGAGTGCCCGTTCAGGACGGCTTTAGGTTCGCCTGTAGCAGCATCCCACACCCTGATTGTGTTGTCCTGATTTGCACTTGCGAGGATGCTCCCATCTGGGGAATAGGCTATAGATCGCATAAAATTTGTATGTCCTGTGAGCGTGGCTTTGGGTTGTCGGGTAGTAGTATCCCAAAGATGTATACGTGCACCGCCCGAGGCTGCGAGTGTAGTGCCATCCGGGGAATAACGGATTCTGGAAGAATTCCGCCCAGCATCTCCTTTGAGCGTGCCTTTGAGTTCGCCTGTCATAGCATCCCAAAAATGTGCGCTCTCGTTGAGAGCCCCACTTACGATTGTTGTGCCATCTGGTGAATATGCTACTGAAGACACAAGGTCTTTATGTCCTTTGAGTGTAGCTTTGTGTTCACCTGTGATGGCATCCCATAATCGCACCGTTTGATCCCTACCACCACTTGCGAGTGTGGTACCATCCGGAGAAAACGCTACGCAATGAACATCATTCGTATGTCCTTCGAGTATGATTTCGGTTTGCCCTGTGATTGGCCACAACCGTACCGTTTTATCTGAACTTGCAGTTGCGATTGTGTTACCATCCGGAGAAAATATTATGGAATTGGGAGAGATACTATGTCCTCTAAAGGTGGATTTGCGTTTTCCCGTCGCAGCATCCCATAGCTGCACGCCGCCGCCTGCTTCACTCGCAATGGTAGTACCATCAGGCGAATAGGCAATGTAACGGTTAATTCCATCATGTCCTGTAATCGTGGATTTGAGATGTCCTGTGTTTGCGTCCCAAAAACGTACCGAGCCCCATCTACCAGATGCGATCGTGTTGCCATCAGGAGAATAGATTATAGTTGAAAAAACTAACGCAGGCGTACCATCCTCATTTTTAAGCACGGTTTTATATTTGCCTGTGGCAGTATCCCAAAAACGCGGTTCGTCGTTTTCTGCGGTACTAACGATTGTCGTCCCATTTGGCGCATACACCGCTGAAGACACAACACCTTTATGTCCTGTGAGTGTGGCTTTATGCTGCCCGGTGGTAACATCCCATAAACGCACTGTTCTGTCCATACTCCCAGTGACGACAGTACTGCCATCAGGCGAAAAAGCTATTGACAAGATAGGATCTGTATGTCCGGCAAGTGTGGTCTTATATCTCCCTGTATTTGCGTCCCATAAACGCACTGTCTTGTCATGTCCACCGGATGCGATTGTTGAACCATCTGGTGAATATACGACAGACAGGACATAACTTGTATGTCCG
>JAJEET010000005.1 GCA_022820835.1 Candidatus Poribacteria bacterium | reverse complement strand
GGCGATGCGAAACACGGCACTCTCTGTTTTGCGATTCACTGGACATACAAAAATCACGGACGCACTCCAATATTTCGCAGCGAAACCTAAACTCGCAGTTAACATCATAAAATGAGAAACCCTACAATTGAATGACCCTGTAGCGAATCTTGAAATGTCTTGACAAATCCATCGCTTCCATTTATGATAAAAAGGTGAACTACAAACGCTAATTTCTATAAGGAGGCATCAGCACCATGAAAGCGATTGTCACGAAACTACTGCCAGACAAACGACGCGAAAAAAGCGTTGTCACCGACTGGAAAGAACCCGCACCACCTGTCCGAAACGAGGTGCTCTGCCAAGCCGTTTTCACTGGACTTACCAACGGTACAGAACGGAATCAGATTATTGGTGGGAACTATTCAGCTCCTGATGAGCGACTTCCGGCAGGCGGTGGGTACCAGAACGTCGGTAGGGTCATTGAAACAGGACCGGACGTGACGCAGCTTCAGGTTAACGACCTCATCTATGCCAGCGTAGACCATGTTGAACGTTTCACGATTCCAGAAGATGGACTTTTGGTGAAATTACCGGACGATGTTGATCCCGGTGAGGCTGCGCTTTTCGGTATCGCAAGTGTGGCGATGCACGCTTGCCGTCGGGTTGATCTACGCATCGGTGAGAACGTTCTTATCGTCGGACAAGGATGCATCGGTATGTTTGCGGCACAGATCGCTTATGCCATGGGCGCGCGCGTCACCGTCTGTGATATCGAGGATTCGCGATTAGCGCAGATCCGTCAACTCGGTGTCGCAGAACAGGTTTTTAATACGAGTGGCGACGGTTGGCAGACACAGATTCAAGACGGGACATTTGACGCTGTGATGGATTTTGCAGGGGTTCCTGAGATGGTTACACCGATGGTACACGCTTGTAAGGTTCGGGGACGCGTGCTCTTAGTCGCCGGACGGTATGATGTCAACTATACCTTTAACCTCGGACAATTTAGGGAGATTAGCATTCTACACTGCAGCCATTTCACGCGTGATGATTTGGAGCGGCTCTGTTGGTTGCTCCGTCGAGGTTCGCTCAAAATTGATCCGCTGATTCGACACCGTGTACCTGTTGACGAAGCACCACAGATATACAGATGGCTCCGCGATGAACCGATGCGCCTGCTCGGAACCGTGTTTGAATGGGAATAAGTACGAATTGCGCCTGCCAACTTACATGGACAGGCGCGCCGATCCGGCAATTATTTAGGTTTCCTAATTTTTCTTAAGCCGAGTCCGAGTATCCGAGTTATCCTGCCTAAATCTTCCAAAAAATTTTAAATCAAAAAAAGTGCAACTTTTTTGCAACTCGTTTGTAGTAACGATAACCTCACTTTTTAACAGCAAGTTTTGGCTTGCAAGCTGCGCCAAAAGAGCGGAGTTGCAGTATGACGGAAGATAAATTCCTTGCGCTTTTTCACAAGCACAAGGCCCAGATTTATCAACACACCCTCTATCTACTCGGAAATCGGGAAGATGCAGAGGACATAACACAGGAGACGTTCATCAAGGCGTGGGAGTACCGTGCTAAATTGCGTCCGAAAACCGCGCGTTCATGGTTACTAAAATGTGCACAGAATCTCTGTTTCAATCTGCTCAAGCGACAGAAATTTCAGGTGCAATTGACAGATGAAGACGATACAGATCCCGAAGCAGAGCTTGAGACTTTAATGCACACACATTCGGGTCGATCAAACCCATCACCAGATGAAATTGTAGTTCAGCAGGAACTCAAGGATTCCGTGCAGTGTGCTATCAAGAAATTGCCGCCGGATATGCGGGCGGTGGTAGTTATGCGGGAATTAAACGGCATGAGTTTCAAAGAGATTGCAGAGGTTTTAGATCAACCTGAAGGTACCGTGAAATCAACCGCATTCCGTGCCCGTAAAAAATTGCGGGAGCTACTGCGTCCCTATTGGAGAAACGACGAATGAACCGATTTCCTTCGCGTCAAGATTTAACCTGTACGGAAGTGCAGGATACCTTAGAAGCATATCTTGACGACGCGTTAGATGCAGACATGTATGCGAAAGTTGCATCCCATATTGGATCGTGTGTAACGTGTCAAGATGAGGTCCGCTTCGCGCAAGCCGTTAGCGGTGCATTACATGAACTTCCGAAGCCGGATCCGCCGTCTGAAATTTTTGACGCGGTCGCTGCACATGTTCGCGCGCATCCGAATACGGAACCGAGTTGGCGACACTGGATACGCCAACGCTTCACGTTCACGGACGCTTTAACCTTGCGACTCGCTCGCGTCGGTGCGTTGGTATGCCTTATTGGAATTATCGTGTTCGGTGCCTATAAGTATCAACAGTATATGGCAGTTAAACAAGCCTCACGCGACCTCTATTACGCGCTCGGTAAACTGAATTACGCAGTGGAGCGGACAGGCATCATTGTTAACGAAAAACTACCCGATATGCGGATTGGTGAAGTTTCAGGTCGTCCGTTTATTCAGATAGAAAGTGCTTCCCGCCGTGTGCTAAAACAAAAAGAAAACATTTCATCAGCAATTTATCGAAGTCTGAGTCGCCTTAACCAGGCACCCGAGAATTTTTTGGATACACAACATCATCAGTCACAAAGTAAGGAGTAAAACCCATGAAATTGCAAAAGCACCTTATGCGACTATTCACGTTGCTGTTTCTATTCTTATCATTCACACTGACGCATTTAGCAATCGCACAACAGGACAAAACAGATAGAGCCGATAGGAAAGGACTCATCCGTTTTGATCTTCCAGAGTTGGTGACAAAAGTCGAGGTTAACCTAAATGCCAAGCTTATTAATTTGGTCACCAAATCAGTGAGCGATACACCGGAAGTTGCCGAACTTATTCAAATGGTGGACGGAATTTATGTACGTACCTACGATAGAGACCTCTCTATTAATAATAAGAATAGTAAGAAGAATATAGTTCGGTATTTTCAGGAAAAACTGAAAGAAGATCAGTGGGAAGTGCTGGTCAAAATTAAGGAAAATCGTGAACTGATAGAAATCAACCTGCTTTTTGACGAAGATAAGGTTTACGGGATTTTTATCATTGTAGTCCCTGAAGCGTCTCAAGAGGTCACCTTTGTCAACATTGTCGGGGAGATCGCGCCAGAACGGGTTGAGGATTTACTTGGAAGTTTGAGCAATTTTGGTGCGATAGATATTGATGTCGGTGGTGCGTTGAAGGCACAGCCGATCCGAGGGACCATTCAAAGAGAGATGCTCGCGGTAAAGGTCGAGAATCCGCCAACGATTGATGCGGTGCTTAATGATATATGTTGGAAGGTCGCGCCTCAAGCGGATGGTTTTACGCGTATGCACAACGAGAACCTGGTCGAGGATAACTCCGTCGTTAAACTGGTTTACACAGACGAAGCCATCTATGTGGCATGGCACCTCTATGATTCCCAACCAGATAAAATCGTTGCCCGTCAACGGAAGGACCACGTCGAATTCGGGATGACGGAAGATTGGGTCTCTTTTAGTATTGACCCGTTCCATACACACCGATTTTCCAACCGTACATACTTTATGGCGAACCCTCTCGGGAAAAAATATGTCCGCTCATCGGCTCGGGACGCGAATAAAATTGAATGGCTGGAACAGTGGACTGTCGCCGCTAATATCGTTGAGGATGGTTGGGTTGTAGAGATGGAGATTCCGTGGCAGATGCTCAATTACCCTGATACAACTGAACCGATTCAGATGGGAATTAACTTTGACCGGGGACACGCGCGAACGAATGAACGTTCTTGGTGGTCCAACGTAGGCCCTCAGAGGTCCTATGAAAATGATGGACACTGGTTAAAAGTGCTACCGCCGCCGAAGTCTTCTGGGATGCACGGATTATTAGATGCTTTTGATGCTGAAGAATACGGCGTGCCAAAAGTTTTAGGGCACAATAACGACATATCTCTCACGAGCGGGGATACTTTTCGTTGGCGGATTCCCATCGGTTTAAATCGCGTTGATGGATTCCGAATCGGCGGTGGATATCAAACTGGAGAACAGTGGTATCTGGATCCGCTCTTTTTTCCAGGTCCCGGCTCAAAGATTTGGAGAAATCAGAACGGAACCGTTGCACGAACTGACGTGAATGCGGACGATGCTGACACGCCATATCAAACAGCAACGAGCCCATTCCTGTTTGGTATGGCGGGTTATGCCTTCGCGCGCCAAAGCCTTCATTATCAAGTCGGTGGTGGCATCACGTCAGGCGAAAACTTAAATTTGACTTATGGATTGCAAATCCACCGCTTGACCTCTGTCAGAGATAATGACCTCTTGCTAAGCAGCAGTGAACGGTACTTCAGAGCATTATGGGGCACCGATTTCCAAGACTATTATCTCAAGGAAGGTGCGGTGATGTCGCTGCAATGGCATCCGAGGAACGTCACACACGCACTCGGATTGTCCTTACTTTGGGAAGAACATAAAAGTCTGGAAAACAAGATGCACTTCCATTTACGGAACTGGTCAGCAGATCCGGCACTCACGGGTCGGAGGAATGCCTTGATAGATGACGGGAGTATGCACAGTATCTCCTTAAAATATGATTTTGACAATAGAGGAAATACAGACCTAAATTACGACTTTGAGAACCGAGGCAGGACAAGCGAATGGTATAATACGTTTCTCGTGGAACATGCCAATTCGGCAATCGGTTCCGATTTCGATTTTACACGTTTCTTTGTTCATTTCCGTAACTATTACCCTATCGGAAGTGGTCGAATTGACACGCGTTTAAAAGTCGCGGTTGCGACGGATCCGCTGCCTTTTCAACGTCAATTTGTTATCGGTGGTATCGGCACGTTGCGCGGATACTCGCTTTATGAATTTGTGGGGAACCACGGATTTCTCTTTAATTTAGAATACGTTCACAGTTTAGGAAGTGAGATGTTCATCGTTCCTTTTGCGGACATAGGACAAGTCTGGGACCGTTTGGAAGATGTAAAGGACATCCAACCGAAGATTAACTTAGGTGTCGGTTTCCAAGGTGGACCGTTCAGATTGAACCTTGCAAAATCCATTGAGGATGAACGCGGTTACCAAGTCAACTTTAAATGGTCTCGTATGTTTTAATTTTTTTTAAACCGCCTCCCCAAAAATCTTGCTCTTTAGGTTAAAAATCAATTGGGGACTGTTTATGCGATCCGATTCATTACTACATCCGAACTTGACAGATGAAGAACTCATTAGGCTTGTGCAAGCCGGTGATGAGTCTGCATTTACGGAACTCATGTCGCGTTATCATCAACGCGTATGGAAAGTCGTTATCGCAAATTCGAGACAACGTCGCGATGCCGAAGAAATTCTCATGGACATTTGGAGGTCCGTCTGGGAAAACATCAGCGGATTGCAGAGCGTTGAACGTTTTGGTGGATGGTTGAAGCGTATCGCTTACAACGCGTGTAAGCGGTACTACACCTCCGTCCAGCATTCGAGGAACGAAATTCCACACACCGATCTAACAGATTACATCGATCAAGAGGCTGTTGCCCGTTTTCGGGAAACGGAACTCTACGACGATGTTCGAGAAGCCGTGTATCACCTGCCGGATAAAGTGCGGCGTGTTGCGGTGCTCTACTATCTGGAATTGTGGAATATCAGAGAGATCCACGCGGAGCTCGGAATTGCGATAGGGACAATCAAAACGAGACTGAAACAGACACGCGAACTCCTGCGCAAGGAATTCGGTGTCGAACCTGAAAGCGGGAGAACTATGTCAGCCAAACGAGAAGAATCGAAACACGTCCGACCGAAAATCAAAGTCGTTGGTGTCGGTGGTGCAGGCGGAAACGCTGTCAAACGGATGATTGAAGCCGGTTTGACAGACGTTGAATTTTATGTCGTGAATACAGATCAGGAAGTACTCGACAACCACCGTGGAGCAGTACCGGTGCAGATCGGTGTTAACACCACGCAAGGACTCGGTTGTGGCGCGGACGCAGAAATTGGTAGAAAGGCAGCCGAAGAGGATCGCGAAAAACTCCACAGTCTTGTTGCCGATGCGGATGCCGTTTTTATTGTTGCGGGTATGGCGGGTGGAACAGGGGCGGGTGCTTCGCCTATAATTGCCTCCCTCGCTCGAGAGCAAGGTGCTTTCGCAGTAGGTATTGTGGCACAGCCGTTCGATTTTGAAGGTCAGCGTCGCATCGAAAAAGCAGAACAGGCACTACAGGAACTCCGCGAAAGTGTTGATTCTGTTGTTGTGGTATCGAACCAACGGCTTCTTGACGAAGCGGATCGGGCAATGAATATACGCGAGGCATTCCATCTCAGCGATGAAAAGCTGCTCCGAGGTCTTGAAAAAAGCATCACGGAATTCCATTCCAGCAGCCTGAAAAATTAACATTGGCAGTGTAATTTTGGAATTGTGAGTTGGGTGTAAGTCCAAATCTATAATTAGCATAAGTGTTCAACCCTTTAGAGACGCTTTGATGAGGACTAAGAATCAAATTCTTAGTCCTCATTCAATTATAGGGTTAGCGTTCGTGTATTATTGACACTTCGAGATGCTCTACAATCGGCGGGCTATCATCCGCCGGTAACCATATCCCACAAAACAACCCCCAAAAATTCAATTTTTTCATCTTTTTTCCTCAAGATGCAATCTTTTTTCCCAAAATTTCGTCTTTAAACAATAGAGGGTGTAAGCTGCACCGTATTTATTCATTGCATAAAACTTGGCTTGTGCCTAAGCTTTTTGGTGAAGGCATACAGGATCCAATCTGTTTATTAGGGGAAATTTCATGGAAAGAGAAGAAGATGTTCAACTGATTCGCAAAATTTTATCGGGTGACGAGGCTGCGTTTGGCATCTTGGTCGAGAAGTATCAAAAGAGCGTTCATGCCCTTGTATGGCGGAAGATCGGCGATTATCACTATGCTGAAGATATTGTGCAAGACGCTTTCCTTCAAGCATACAAAAAACTCTCGACCCTTAAAAATCCGAATCAATTTGCTGGGTGGCTCTATGTCATTGCCAATCGGCTTTGCATTGATTGGGCGCGAAAGCAGAAGTCAATACGGAAGCGAAAACCTGCGATGCAATCTTTGGAGGATACACGTCGAGAAGAAATTGAAAAATCCTCTTATACGCACTACATATCAGAGCAGCAGGTAACAGAGAGAACCGAGTATTGCCACAAGCTTGTCCAAAAACTTTTGGAGAAACTACCAGAGAACGAGCGCACGGTCGTAACACTCTATTATCTTGACGAAATGTCAACGAAAGAGATTGGCAAATTCTTAGGGGTGTCGGTGAACACAATTGTGAGTCGACTCCATCGAGCGCGAAAGCGTCTACAAGCAGATCAAGAACGCTTGGTTCAAGAAGTTTTTGATGATGTACAGTTAGCAGAAAATCTGAAGGAGGATATTGTGAAACAATTAGAAAGTATTCAGAGCACATTCGATTCATTCATGGCGCAAGCAAAATCCGACCCGACATCCGGGGCGGATATTCTTACAGAGGCACACAACCAGATTGAGGACGCGCTTAAGGGTGAAATCACAATCGAGTTGGCGCATCTCGCGCATGAGATATACAAGTATATGGGCAAACCCGGAATAGAAAAAAACGTTTCTCTGCATCGTAGGTATCTGAATGTGGCTGCAGACAATAAGGAACGTTTCTGGTCGCATCGGCAGTTAAGTGTTGGGCTTGCTATGCTTCGGCGGAACAGGGAAGCTATAGAGGAACAGGCTCGGCTTTATCATTGGGCATGCGAGAATATGTCAGATGCGGACGTGTTATATGTGCTTAGCAGCTGTTTAGAACACGCTGGATGTTGGAAAGCGGAAAATCGTATTGATGACTGGATTCAACTTTACAATGATGCCTCTCAACGTTTAGAGAACCCTGAATTAAGTCGCTACGATCGTTGCAATTTCCTGCAAATCGGATCAGAAATCTTACGCGCCTACGGTCGGTCAGATGAGACACTTCTTGGCATGGAAAAGTTGGAACGTTTCAACGACGAACCCGATTGGGAGCATTATTTCAGGTTCTGGTTGGCTGTCCGAACGAATTGGCTCTTGGTGTATAGTGGACGGGAAAATTGGGATCGTTTCGATCAAGCACTTGCGGAAGTCCGCGAGTTTATCGAAGGCGAAATGGAGAAACGGGATGCCGGTCATTCTGTGAACCTCGGCAATCTTCACTGGGCTGCGCACGACATCGGTTGTTGCTTAGTCTGGTTACAGAAGTACAGCGAGGCGAAACGTTTCCTGCAAGTCGCCATCGATGTGGACAATAGTAACGATTATGGTCACTTCATGTTCGCTGTGAGCATTTGGGCATCTGAGCGTGCCCGCGAGAAGACTCTACATCATTTAAAATTTGCGCATGAGATTGTCCTGGCTGCTTGGAATCGCGGTAAGTATTACCAGTCTTTCCTTGAGACCCCTGAATTTGCGGATGTTAAGGATGATCCAGAGTTTCTGAAGGTTTTCGGAGAGAAATAGAACGACAGGAACAGGACTTACGCAAATGCCTTAGCGGAGCGCAATAGGGTCGCCGAGAAAAATTGCGTAAGTCCAATAGGTGATTATGGACTTTACTATAGTGACATCCAAAAATAATAAGACACACTTTGAAAGACGGACGAGGGGACCTCGCCCCTACGAACTGTCTTCTGTTAAAGGAAAAGTGTCTGATTAATTGCTGGTTTTACTATAAATTCTCCAAATGATAGAATTTTTCCTAAATCTTGCATTTTATGCAACCTTTCTGTCATCAATTCCTATCTTAACGTTTTGAGAAACAACTTCGTCGGTTTCGTTCCAATAGAAGGAATGCTTCATGTTAACAGTGCTTATCCGCCGAGAACTCCTCAATAATCTGATGACGTTCCGTTTCGCCGCAGCCGTTCTCATTATGTTGCTGCTTGTGGTGGCGAATACCTTTGTGCTTATCAAGGATTATGAGCAACGGTTAGAAGCTTACAACACTGCTCTCAAAACGGAGCATCGGCGATCGCAGGACTCGAAGACCTATTCGAGCGGAAGATTTAATGTTGCCCGCCCCCCAAATCCGTTGAGTATTTTCAATGTCGGGTTGGATAAACGGCTGGGCAACGAAATTGGGATATCTCACGGTTTTGTCCCGACGCTGTGGGATACTGGAACCTATAAATTGACGAATCCACTGCTCAACCTCTTCACTTCGATTGACATTGTTTTCATCTTTGAGGTGGTTCTGAGTCTAATAGCACTTATTTTTTCCTACGATGCCATTGCGGGGGAACGCGAGCGCGGCACATTGCGTTTGGTCGTAACGCATCCGGTGCGTCGTGGTCAAATCTTGCTTGCGAAATACATCAGTGCGATGCTCTGCTTGCTTGTTCCGTTGCTGATGAGTCTGCTCCTCGCGATAATTTTGCTGACAACAGCCACCGTTGTTTCTCTGAGTGTTGGTGATTTCCTCCGTATCGGTGGGATTATCTTGAGTTCAATTGTCTATCTGTCGGTATTTTACCTGATCGGTATGCTAATTTCAACAGTAACCCGCAGAACGGGTACCGCGCTCATGCTTGCTATGTTTGTCTGGGGGTTTTGGGTGTTGGTGTATCCCAACGCGGTTCTCACCGCGATTGCCCCACCTCAGACTTCTCAAGCCCGTATGGTGTCCGCCTATGAGGAAATTAAACAGATATGGGAGGCATTTGACAGAGAGCGAAAGCAGTTCCTTGCGAATGATGCCGTTCCAGGAGAAGATCCGCATTTGGGCATGGTAGGCGCAGATCCAAATTTCAACCAGATATGGGGATCAGGTTACCACTACGAATACTTTCATAGAGATTCATCAACACTTAGGTATGACTACCATGCTGTTTCAAACATTGAGAAACTTCATGAAGCATCCAAACCTCAGGTACCACACGCGCAGGATTATTACCGCTTCCTCGGACCGCAGATCGTCAACGCTGCAGAACGCGCATGGCTTGTCCGAAAACAGGCGCTCGAAACCATCTTTGTTCAGCCAGCGATTCTTGATCGCATCCTTTTGAGAGGCTCGCCCGTCGGGATGTACGACGCGGCAACGCAAGCGTGGGCGGGGACAGACCTGCGCGGACTCAGAGACTTTTTTGAAGCGGCGCGAAGGTATCGACGAACGTTGATTGACTATTACTATGACAAGAACGCTTTCGGGTCTCAACAATGGTTTTCTGCCGACAACGGCGCGGTAGACTGGGATCGTTTGCCTCAGTTCTCTTTTCTGAGAAGCGATATTGAAATAAATGCAGCACGTGCATTACCAGATATTTGTCTACTCTTGATAATTAACCTCGTTCTATTCATCGGGATATTTCTGGTTTTCCAAAAAAGTGAAGTGTAGAATAGTTATAAGTTAACAGTTGTAAGTTATAAGTTAAGAAGGTTCAGAGACTCTTAACGGCTCTTTCTTATAATCTACCACTTAGTAACCTACAACCAATCTTCTGACAACTGAAAACTGAGTACTCTCGCTGCGAGGCAAACCGAGAACGAATAAATGATTTGGCATATCACAAAACGTGAACTCTATGATAACCTCAATAGTCTCCGATTTGCGCTGACAACCGTCCTGCTTCTCGGCTTGATGCTGATTAATGCGATTGTGCATCTCCGGGAACATCCTGTGCGAGTGCAGAAATATCACGATGCCGCCACAGAATCTCTGGATCGCTTAAAATCTCGAACAAATTTGTATCAGATTGCACAAGAGGGTCCCGGATACCTTTACAAAAAACCGTCATCTCTCCATTTCTGTGCAGATGGCGGTGAGGATTTTTTGGCTGATAATGTCCACGGCGGATTTTACGCATGGGCCACCGCTGACTTAGCAGGTTTCTGGCAGTTAGATTATATGCCTGCGACTCTCAATAGAAAAAATATTCGTCCGGACACTATCAAAATAGATTGGGGGTTTGTGATCGGATACGTCTTGAGCCTCATCGCGATCCTGTTCACCTTTGATTCAATTTCTGGTGAACGTGAGCGTGGGACACTACGTTTAACGTTAGCAAATTCGGTCCCGCGCCATACCGTGTTGATTGGCAAATTTTTTGGCGCGTTGGTCAGTATTAGCGTCCCGTTTATGCTCGCGGTGTTAATGAACCTGTTGGTAATTTCCACGTCCAGCGATGTGCAGCTTGGCGTTGAGACGTGGAGCCGTTTAGCCATTATTCTTTTTATTCCGATTCTGTACCTGTGTCTATTTCTTGCGTTAGGTTTGTTGGTGTCGTCGCGTGTGCGGCAGAGTGCAGCGAGTCTTGTGATACTTCTGTTGATATGGGTCACTTTCGTGGTTTTTATGCCCAGCACGCTCGCCTCTATTGCAAGCGGATTTTCACCATCGATGACTTACGATGAGTTCAACGAACGCGCGATACAACTCGTAAATGAACTTAAGGGTGAATACGACGCTCGTTTGCAAGATATGCCTGAGCAATCAACGAAAAAAATAGAACTATCGGGTGAATACGTCATCAGAGACGTAACGGAGCGGGAACGTTTGAGCCACGAATACTTAACCCAGCAGCATGCCCAAATTCAACTGGCGCGTTCTGTCACCCGCATCTCACCCGTCGTGCTTGTCCAGCATCTTCTTGAGGTTTTCGCTGGAACTGGGTTTGAACGGCATCAACAATTTGTGGAGAACGTGCAGCGTTACGCCCGTGAATACCGAGAATTTGTCTCGGATATGGATAGAGCAGACCCGGATAGTCTCCATGTCATTGGGACGTATGAGGGGATGTCGAAAAAGCCCATCAGCCCAGAATCAATCCCGATGTTTGAAGATACACTCAGTCTTAGCCGTGATTTCAACGCTGCAGCAATAGATCTGCTATTGCTAACGCTATTTTTTGTTGTTTTTCTCGCCGGCGCATATCTGGCGTTTGTACGCGTTGAAATTTAGCGTGTAACTTTCAAGTTTCCCATATTGCAGAGAATCGGACGTTCCCAGCGTTCTTTTTTCGATACTACCCGCCATAAAGCATCTGAACTGACCTTTTGCCGTTCCATCCATCAATCATCCCAACTTATCGCAAAATCTACTTAAGACGATATCCATGCTTTGTTCATGTGCAGTTTGATGGTATTCTTTAAATCTATATGATATAATGTATGCATGACAACCTTTGCGAAATAACGCTTATATTAGGAGCTATTTGATGAACAGTCTGTGGAGACCGCACAAATTCGTGTTGACTCTTCTTATATTCATATCCTTGTGTTTAACAGTACAGGAAATCAAAGCCGAAAAGGATACAGAAATGGAAAAAAACCGAATCCAGATTTATAAAGAAAACCCACGCTATTGGCAGTATAAAGGCGAACCGATTCTGCTCATCGGCGGTTCAGTGGAGGACAACCTATTCCAGATTCCGAACCTCAAAGAACATCTTGAGGTGTTAAACAGTGTCGGTGGAAACTATGTCCGGTCCACGATGAGTTGGGTCGACGAAGGCGATGTCCCACCTTTCAAAAAAGTCGGCGACCTGTATGATTTGAATCAGTGGAACGACGAATTTTGGAACCGTTTTCGGAACTTCATCACATGGACCCACGAGATGGATATTATCGTCCAAATCGAGGTATGGGCAACCTTCAACTATTACCGCGAACCGTGGGCTGCTAACCCTTTCAACCCCAAAAATAACAGCAATTACACCGCAGAAGAGACAGGGTTACCAACCGTCGTCAAAAGCCATCCGGTAGCAACTGAGAACAACTTTTTCTGGTCTGTACCGAAAGAGCGCAATCAGGAAATTGTCTTGAAATATCAGGAAAAGTATGTGGATAAACTCCTTGCTGAAACGCTTCCGTATGGGCATATCCTCTACTGCATGGACAACGAGACAGCTGTCACTGCTGCATGGGGTGAATATTGGGCAACGTATATCAAAGAACAGGCAGCTGCCGCCGGACGTACTGTTGAAACGACGGAGATGTGGGACCCGTGGGATTTGTCACATGAGAAACACAAGGCAACGTTTGACCACCCGGAAACCTATTCGTTCTGTGATATATCACAGAATAACCATCAGAAAGGGCAGCGACATTGGGATAACGCCCAGAAAATTCGGGCAAAAATTTCGCCGATCCGTCCTATCAATAATATTAAGATTTACGGTGCTGATGGCGGGAGATTTGGCAGCACGCAAGACGGGTTAGAACGTTTTTGGCGCAACATTTTCGGCGGATTCGCATCGGCACGGTTCCACCGTCCGGATAGTGGTGTCGGTTTGAGCGAAACAGCACAGGCGCACCTCAAGAGCATGCGAATGCTCGCAGACAGTATGGATATTTTTACATCTGAACCGCATAACGATCTGTTGTCTCATAGAGCGGATAACGGCGCGTATACCATCGCCAACCCCGGACGCGAATACGCAGTCTATTTTCCAAACGGTGGCTCGGTCCATCTCAGCCTGAGTACAGGTGCCAAGACAGATAGCAAAAAGATAACAGTCAGATGGCTAAATATCGCTAAAAGCGAATGGATGCAGGAAAAGGAAATTCTCTTCAACGATAGAGTAGCACTCTCTGCGCCGACCGCAGACCATCGCATAGTGCTTTCTGCACCAACCGAAGCCCATTGGGCAGTTTTGATTCAATCGAAATGAACCGGAAATAATTTCAGCAGTATTGGGAAACAAATTTTAGGTTTTGGGGAAGGTTGGAAAATAGGAAGACAGAAAGAAACGTTGTATCTGCCAACTTCCCTACTTCCTATCTTCCAATCCATCTGAAGATCAAAAACATAAATTTACTATTGAGACTTGTTGGGCAAGTCTCACTCAGGAAATATTTCGTTTTTTTTGCATTCTCCACAATCTTGTGATATAATATATAGCGTTGCTAATGAGGAAATCCGTTTCTAACGCCATTTTTCATTTTATCGGATCAACCGTCATGTTCAAACATCGGCTCAACCAATTCAAAAATGAAAATGTCGGGATGTTTGACCTCGCTTCTATCGGGATAACGCTTGCGCTTGCGATCTGTATCGGTTATTTCGGTGGTAAGTGGCTCGGTGGCAAATTAGGCAACGCAGCGATTGGATCCCTCATCGGTTTTGGCATGGGGGTTGTCGCTGGGTTCATGGAAATGTTTCGTTCGGTGGCACGCTGGAACCGACGGCTTGAAGGCATGGAAAAGCAGCGTTCTACCGATTCACACCAAGCGCAGAACACTGACAAAGAATAACGCCTGAAAGAAAGCATCAGGGATCTGGAATTTCGGCAGTTGTCATCCGCCGTTATTTTGACAAAGGAGTCCCGTACTAATGGGTCCCGCTTTGGAATTTGGTGACCGATTCATCCGCCACGTCTACGTCTTAACAATCTGCCTCACCATCGTCGTTGCTGTAGTGTTGTTAGGTTTCAAACGTTCTGCACTCCCAAGTTTTCTGATTGGCAGTGCTATCGGACTCACGCTATTCTGGTCTATTGAATTCATGGTTCGGCGACTTATCCGGCCCGGGAAAACTCAAAAAACAAAGTCCTTATTCGGATTCATTACCCTCGGCAAATACGCGTTACTCGGCGTGTGCCTCTATTTTCTCTTTAATAAGTTGGAGTGGATGAATGTCTATGCCTTCGCTGGGGGGATCGCTTTAGTACAAGGCGCCATTATTATCAAAGCGATGGGTTTAATGGTGACTGTCCTTTCAAATAAGGATCCTAATCAACCTTGAGGCGAAACTTGCACGTTAAATTCAAGTTGGGAAGTGTTCGCATTATTCCCACATTCATTTAAGAGACACTAAAACACAACATGAAAAAGCTATCGTTTATCTGCTTGGTTGTGGGACTCAGTTTGGCAATAGTCGTTGGGAGTTTCGCAGCCGAGAACGGTCACCGTAGTTTGTTCTCTCCGATTTCACAACTTTTACCGGATGAAATGATTCCAGAACCGACGCGGTGGCATCAGCCTGATCTAATTCCCAACACATACTTTGTTGTTATCGTCTTAGTACTATTTTTTATTTTCGCCACCCGGAAGTTGAAACGGGTCCCTGAGGGGAAAGGACAAACCCTCTTAGAAGTGTTCGTCGGCGGTATTATGGACTTCTTTGGCGGTATTTTAGGCGACCACGGCAAAAAGTATGTCCCATTCGTTGGTTCCTTCTTCATTTTCATTCTCTTCCTGAACTTCCTCGGAGTCATTCCGGGGCTTCAACCCCCAACTGCAGATTTGAATACGACGCTTGCTCTCGGTATAACGGCTGTGTTAGGCGTTCAAATTATCGCTATTAAAGAGAATGGAGTCGTCGGCTACCTCAAGCACCTTGCGGGCAATCCACCGTGGTTAGGCGTTTTGATGTTCCCGCTTGAGGTTATCGCGCAACTCTCTCGCGCGGGTTCGCTCGCGATCCGGCTTTTCGGAAACATTTTTGGCGAAAAATCGGTTGTTATTGAATTAACAAAACTTGCAGTGGGCATACTTATTTTTGATGCGATTCCGTTTATACCGGTTCAGGTACCGATGCTGTTCTTTGGGTTGTTTGCTGGCTTTCTGCAAGCGTTCGTTTTCACTATCTTAACATCCATCTATATAGTGATGTTTATTGAACATGATGAGGCACATGAAGCACATCATTAATTCCACGCAATCGGAAGCAGGTCTGGCATTTATGCCGACCCTCCGAGTCTCTAACTAAATACATATAAGCGCGACCCTTCGGTCACGACTTTGAAAAAAATAACAATAGGAGAACTTCCATGATTTATTTAGCAGTGTTGGCATTTGGTGTAACATTAGGTCTGCCAATTGCCGTCATTTTCGCCTCAAGGGCACAGGGGAGTGCCACAAGCACCGCACTTGAGGGTATCGCCCGTCAACCCGAATCCGCGCCGCGTATCCAAACGGCGATGATTATCGGTTTGGCACTCATTGAATCACTCGTTATCTATGCCTTGTTGATGTTCTTTATTTTACAGCTCAACAACCTCCCAGATAAAACTATGCTATTAGAATTGATCCGCGCTTCGGCAGAACAGATGGGTGGGAATTAGTAACATTAGTGGCAAAATTAATCACTTCAAACCTCCACAATGTTGGGGCATCTCGTAGACTGTCCCAACTTGCTGGAGTGCCTTACAGCAGAACATAGGGAACTTATGCGAGAAAAGATATATGGGTTTTGCTTCATTTTCATGTCGGTGTGCGTCACAAGCACATTTGCCGCCGAGGCACCCGCTGGCGAGGGAGACCTACTCACAGGACTTGGAATTGATCCGAAAATAATCATCATTCAAGTCATCGGTTTTCTGGTTGTGCTTGCGGTACTTTGGAAGTTTGTTTTCGGCAAGGTCGGTGGGCTTTTAGAGGAACGCAGAGAAGGAATCGCCACGCAGTTGGAACAGCTGCGGACGGATCGTGAGGAATTAGACCGGCTCACCGCAGAGACGCGCCAACGCTTAGCCGATATTGAGACAGAGGCACAAGCGAAGATCCAAACCGCGATTGAGCAAGGCGACACCGAACGTCAACAGATTCTCACACAAGCACGCCAAGAAGCGGAAGCCGAAGTCGCGAGAGCCAGAGCCGAGATCCAGCGTGAAAAAGATGAAGCGATCTTGGAACTACGAGGCGTTGTTGCTGAACTTGCAATTGATGCTGCCGGCAAGATTATAAGTGAAGAACTCAACGCAGAGCGGCATCAGCACATTATTGAT
>JAJEET010000022.1 GCA_022820835.1 Candidatus Poribacteria bacterium | reverse complement strand
CGATGCGAAACACGGCACTCTCTGTTTTGCGATTCACTGGACATACAAAAATCACGGACGCACTCCAATATTTCGCAGCGAAACCTAAACTCGCAGTTAACATCATAAAATGAGAAACCCTACAATTGAATGACCCTGGATTACGGTTGAATACGACTTGACATTTTTCAGAAAAGCCTGTATGATAAAATACATATTTTCAAGACATATCGGAGAAATTGATGGAAACAAAATTTTACATACGAGTCTTCTTACTCATCGTTCTAGTTCTATCCGCTACGGTATTTTCGCCTGCGTTTGCTGATTCGCATCTCCAGCGCGGTGGCACCTTAATATTCGGACGCGGTGGCGATTCCGTCGGATTAGACCCTGCACTTGAGGAAGATGGCGAATCCTTTAAGGTCTGTGATAATATCTACGACACACTCGTTGAATACAAAGATGGGAGTACCGAACTTGAACCAAGCCTCGCTACAAGTTGGAAGAGTTCGGAAGACGGTTTGACATGGACTTTTCATCTACGGCAAGGTGTAACCTTCCATGACGGTACCCCTTTCAACGCAGAGGCTGTCCTCTTTTCCCTTAACAGACAGCACGATAAGACGCATCCGTTCCATAACGTTGGCGGCAGTTACGTTTACTGGATCGCCACAGGTTTGGCAGAGATCGTGGATACAATTACTGCAGTTGATGAATTTACTGTCCAAATTCGGCTTAAAACGGCTTACGCGCCATTTATCTATACGATTGCAATCACACCGTTCTCTATTGTCAGCCCGACAGCCGTGAAAAAATGGGGAGACGAATTTTCCAATAATCCCGTTGGCACGGGGCCTTTCAAGTTTGTACAGTGGGATAGAGGCGATAAAGTCGTGCTGGAGGCGAACGACACCTATTGGGGCGGTCGTCCGCTGTTGGATAGGGTCATCTTCCGTTCTATTCCAGATAACTCAGTGCGGTTAATAGAACTTCAGCAAGGTAGTCTCCATGCGATGGAGTTCCCGAACCCAGACGATCTACAACAGATTCAAAACGATGCGTCGCTTGAACTGCTATCGCAACCCGGTATGAGTATCGGGTACTTGGCGATGAACATGGACAAACCGCCCCTTGACAATCTGAAAGTCCGTCTCGCGATTAATCACGCCATTAACAAACCCGTGATTATTGAACACCTCTATCAAGGTTTGGGGATCCCAGCGAAGAACCCGATCCCACCGACACTTTGGGGGTATGACGATTCGATTGAGGATTATGCATACGATCCTGAACTCGCGAAGCAACTTCTGACTGAAGCCGGATACCCTGATGGATTCGAGACGACGCTCTGGGCACTCCCCGTGCCGCGTCCGTATATTCCTGATGGACGCGCTCTTGCAGAGGTGCTACAGTCGGAACTCCGAAACATCGGTATTGAGACCAAAATAGTGACCTTCGACTGGGGCACCTATCTTGAGAAGACGAAAAACGGGGAACACGACATCGCGATGTTAGGGTGGAGTGCCGATCTCGGTGACCCAGATAATTTCCTGTATTTTCTGTTGAGCAAATCGTCAGCGGAGAAACCGGCTGGAAACATCGCATTTTACCGAAGCGATGCTATGCAAAACGTTTTAGAGCAGGCGAGAGCGACGACAGATCGTCAGAAGCGGATCTCGTTATACCAAGAAGCGCAGCAGATTTTTCACAAAGATATACCGTGGGTGCCGTTAGCGCACGCGAAACAGATTTTAGTCATTAACAAAAAGGTTAAGGATCTTAAACTCCATCCCTTGAAATGGAGATATTTCCGTCATATTTGGATTGAGAGATAGTCATATGAACGAGTCCGTATTTCGCGTCGGTGTCACGCGCGACTTTCTGAAATCTGATGACACCTCTGATTTAGATGATATTGCGAATTCGCTCTTTGGTCAGGCGGGTTTGCAGTGGGAATATATCGCAGAGAATACGCCAGCGTTAGCGGCGGCGCAGGTGCAAGATTACGATGCGCTTTTAGTGTTAGGGACAGCAATCACAGCGGAAACATTCATCGGCGCAGAACGTTTGGCGATTATCGCAAGGTTCGGTGTCGGATATGACAAGGTAGATGTACCCGCCTGTACCGAAAACGGTGTGTTGCTGACGATTGCACCAGACGGTGTTCGCCGTCCTGTTGCGACATCTATCATGACTTTTGTCTTATCGCTGAGTCATCAGTTGCTGATAAAGGATCGTCTTATTCGTGCTGGTGGTTGGCGTGACGCGTATAACTACATGGGAATTGGGTTGGTCGGTAAAACGCTCGGTCTCGTCGGAATGGGGAATATCGGAAAAGAGGCGTTCAAACTGGCGAAACCGTTCGGAATGCGCCACATCACCTTTGATCCGTATCTCACACCTGCCGAGGCAGCGGAGGTCGATGCGGAACTCGTCAATTTGGATACGCTGATGAAAACGGCTGATTTCGTTTGCGTCTGCTGTCCGTTGAGCGAACAGACGCGTGGACTCATTGATGCGAGATGTATCGGGCTGATGAAACCGACGGCTTACCTGATTAACACTGCACGCGGTCCGATTGTTGACCAGAGGGCGCTCACGGAAGCACTCCAGAATCAGCGAATTCAAGGGGCTGGACTTGATGTGTTTGAACAGGAGCCGATTGGCGATGACGATCCACTCCTAAGTCTGGATAATGTCATTGTTACGCCGCATAGTATCTGTTGGACGGACGAATGTTTTGAAGGCAATGGTCGGAGCGCGTGTGAGAGTATTATCAGGGTGGCTTCCGGTCAAATTCCGACGTATGTTGTTAATCGAGATGTGATAGAGAATCCGAAACTACAGCGGAAGTTAGCGCGATGAATCTTATGGAGGAACAGCATGCTTACGGAACATTGGATTGATCGATTGCGTGAATTGGGATTTTTGGATATCGTTTAAATTTAATTTTATAGGAGTCGGTTCTTCTAAAGTTTATAGTGGCCTCGAAAAATAATGAGACACACTTTGAAAGACGGGCGAGGGGACCTCGCCCCTACGAACAGTCTTCTGTTAAAGGAAAAGTGTCTGATTAATTGTTGGTTTTACTATAAAAACTTCAGCGGGAAAATTACACACTCATGAGAAAGAAAAAACAGACAGCGATTGACAAGCGAGTCCTCAGAGCGGAATATCTTCGGATTGTACCCGAGCATAGGGCAATGTTGCTTCCGGCAGAGATTTTTGAGAGTTTTGATACCCATGTTGGGTTTATCCATCAAGGCATTGTTGCGCATGTCGAGACAATTGGTACACCCGAAGAATTAGGCGCGCACGATGTCGAGAAAGAGATTGCCATACCTCGTTTGTCATGTTTTATTGTGCTTGTAACGCAGGTGGCACTGCATCGTGTCAACCGCTTGCCAACCCGATTCAAGCGTGCGGTGTGGGAAACTATTGACGATATTGTTGATGAGGATGCTGACATACCAGAGATTCTTTTGGTCGTTATTAATGACTGCTTAGAGAGAGCGGTTGGAGAAATCAACTACAACCAATTGAAGAATGAGAATATCGTAAATCGATTATGGAGTAGCGTCAAATCCGTTTATGGTGAGAGATACGCGCCGGATGATACGGAAATTTTCGACAACTTCTACGAATCTGAGGAGGACCCGGACGAGGAAGAATAACCGCAGCGGAAGAAAATAACCTTCAAGTAAACCCAGAAGTCTAAGATTACCGAAGCACGCGTGAAACCCAACGGATTCTGACCCACACAGCGTTTGGATTGTTGGGTTTCGTTATATCTATCTACATAAACAGTTTATTGAAGACTGAATTTCCCATATAAAAAACGCCTATCTGTCAATTTGCAGAATTATGCAACCTTTCCACCTTGATCCGCGTCACTAAGTCAAAATCAGAAGCAAACCCAAGTTCATCAAAATCAATGGGAGAGATTGATGAGAAACGATGATATTGCCTTAATTGAGCGCACGCTTTCAGGTGATGAAACAGCCTTTACATTATTGGTGGAGAAGTACCAAAAACAGGTTCATGCTATCGTGTGGCGGACCATTAAAGATTTCCACATTGCTGAGGACATTGTCCAAGAAACCTTTCTGAAAGCGCATCAGAAACTTGAGACGCTGAATGATCCAAAGCGATTTTCTGCGTGGATTAACGCCATTGCCACACGCCGTTGTCTCGCCTGGTTTCGCGAGAACCGTTTGGAAACTAAAGTGTCTGAGAATATGGACATCGCCGCGAGACAGAGCGACCCATACTCCAGATATATTTCAGGAGAGCAATCGAAAACGGCAGCACAAGAACTGCGCGAAATGATTAAAAAGTGGCTTTTGAAATTGCAGGAAAACGAACGCACTGTCGTGACGCTTCACTATTTTGATGGACTGTCGTGCGATGAAATTGCCGCTTTTTTAGGTGTAACCACGAACACTATCAAAAGTCGGCTCAATCGAGCACGAAATCGACTAAAAAAGAACGAATCTCTATTGCAATCTGTTTTTGACAACTTTCAGTTTTTCGCTGTACTGAACGAGGTGGCTAAAATGGAACGTAAAATTAGAGTGTGCATTAACGCCACTACTGAGAACGGTAAACAATTTAGAGAAGGGGGAGCCTCTCTGATAAAAACTGATGCGTTTTTGAGACTTTCCAGTTTCGGATGGGAAGAACGCGATCAGGCGGAACCGGTCACAATGCCTTTGTTGGGAACTGCCATCACGCCTTCTTTATTCAGATTTCCTTCGGTTATAGGTCATACATGGACACAAGAAGGGTTTTGGGACTCACAAGCGGAGACAATCTTAGAGGGATACGAGCAAGTGGAAGTTTCCGCTGGCGTTTTCCCGACATGTCTCAAGCACAAAAGTGTGCTTATTGACACGCCGCCATGCTCGGAAAATAATCTTCTCGCAACTTCCAATGGCAAACCGTATGCGCGCGGTACAAAAAAGGAGAGTCCATTTGTTAACGGCACACGTTATTTGTGGTTCGCTAAAGGCGTTGGGCTTGTGAAAATGCGCTATGAACATGCCAACGGTCTCACAACGGAGGCAGAATTAATGGAATACAGCGTTCCCGGCAAGATAGAAGAATATCACCCTTTACAGATTGGCTCTACGTATACCTACAAG
>JAJEET010000138.1 GCA_022820835.1 Candidatus Poribacteria bacterium | reverse complement strand
CATGATCGGTGCGGCAAACGCTGAAATTAGGGAGCAGATTAATGAAGAACTCGAAGAGCATTTTGAATCTCCGAAGGTCATCTTTAATCTCGAAAATGTTACGCGTATGGACAGTAGCGGACTCGGCACGCTTGTTTCTGTAAACGTGACTGTCTCCCGCAAAGGCGGACGTACCGCTCTCGTCAACGCTGGCGCACATATCCGTAACCTCCTAATTCTCGGACGATTAATGACTGTCTTTGAAAGCTACAATAGCGAAGAAGAGGGGATCCTCGCACTCACTTCTGAGGAGAGCTAATGCGCTCCGCAGAGCCATTTAGCTTTCCGTTGAACGCAAGGTAACCAGAACTAAGTGGCTCCGAACATACAAAAAATTACGCTTATCACTCACACGAGAGTTTCTAAGAGGAGACCAAGATACAGAAAAGGAAATTTATGGAAAATCAGAAGCTACCGACGTTTACTGTCGATGCCGGTTTCCACGATCGAGACGGCTGCCCCGTTAGTGTGGATATTGAGCATTCGGGTGTAAGCCGACTTCACGATCGCGCCGTTACATTAACAGATACGGCTTCAGGCAACGTCGTCGCGGCACAATGCTACGCGAATGAAGACGGTACGACGACATTAAATTGGATACTTGATGCCCTTGCAGCCGGAGAATCGCGCACCTATACCCTCTCAGAGGGCAGCGTCGCCGGTGAATCAGGCGTTCAGATAAATGAGGAAGCCGAAACCATCGCTATCACACTCAATGATCGCCCGTTTACGACGTTTCGCTACGCGACTTCTAACAACACGGGGCAGTTCCGTCCGTATTTCTTTCCCGTCCTCGGTCCGAATGGGCGCGAGGTAACACGCGGTGAAACGAGCGACATCTCTAAAGATCACGTCCACCACCGTTCACTTTACGTCGCCTACGGCGAGGTGAATGACGTGGACCTCTGGGGTGAAGGCAGCAACTCCGGGAGAGTCGTTCATCAAGGTTTCACGCAAAAACAGGGTGGTGCTGTCGTCGGTAGGATTTATACGCAAAATAACTGGGAAACGCGATCCGGCGATGTCTTGATGACAGACACGCAGAACTTCCGAATCTATAACCTACCTGAAGATGCCGCACTCCTCGACTTAGACCTCACTTTTATCGCTTCAACGGGAGATGTTCATTTCGGGGATACCAAAGAAGGCGGTATCATGTCGATCCGCGTACATCCATCAATGAACGCCTCTGATGGCGGAAAAATCGAAAACGCATTCGGCGGTCTAAATGAGAATGAAACCTGGGGAAAACGCGCGAACTGGTGTGATTATTCCGGCGTTGTTGACGGAACACCCGTCGGAATTGCTGTGTTCGATCATATTGTCAACCCCCGCTATCCGACATACTGGCACGTCCGGAACTACGGGTTAATGGGGACAAACATTTTTGGCAGTGGTACCTTTGAAAGGGACCCTTCTAAAGACGGCTCCTACACACTCAAACAGGGTGAAGAGATGCACTTCCGGTTCCGTGTGCTGATTCATGCTGGCGATGCCACGGTTGGAAAGGTCGCAGAAAAATATCACGATTTTATCAACCCACCTACCGTTAAAATTTCCTAACCTCGGAACCTAAACCAAATTAACCGAGATATTGAGAAAAGCCGAGGCACTAAGCCTCGGTTTCCATCTGCTTCCTTAGCAGAACGCTAATGACGAGAACTGCGTGCTATACTAAAGGAGATTCACAATGCCGATCCCAACGATTCATGTGGGATGCACACATTTCGCACACGGACGCTTACAAGCACAAGTCAATTCACACGGGTTAGAACCTGTGGCGTGCGTAGACATTAACCTTGATGCTGCAAAAGGAGGCGTTGAATCAATAAATGGTGCGCCCGAAGGTTTGTCAGAACGTATCTACACGACTATCACTGAGGCGAAAGAGAAACACGACGCACAGGCATGTCTGATCTATGCCTCCACAACGGTTCACGCCAAGTTAATCGTCGAAAGTCTGAATCTCGGTATGCACACGCTCTGCGTTAAACCGATAGCGACAACACAAGCAGAATTCCACGCTATCATTCAAGCACACAAAGCGAATCCAGGTTTAATTCTCGTCCAAGGTCAGAACAAGCGCTGGAACCCCGCCGCCGCGAAAATGAGAGAATGGCTCCGCGAAGATGGCGGTATCGGTGAAATGTTAGCCGGGGAGTGTCGATTCTGGATCCGCCAAAACCTCTACACCGGTCCCGATTCCCGACAACCCGATGCTTATGTGGATGGACTCTTTTTCCATGCAGGCTGCAGCCATCAACTCGACCAACTCGTTGGAGCTAAAGGGCTTCCCAAGTACGTTACAGCACAGGTTCACAACCGTCGGGATCCCGAACTTGGGCAAATTGACGCGTGGGGGACAGCAGGTGGTAACGCGCTTATGGAATACGCAAACGGCGCGCCTTTCTCTTATGCCGGAACGCGCGCAGGGCACGGCGGTGCCTTCGGTTGGAGTGGCAGCTGGACGTTCCACGGTGAAGAGGGCGACCTTCGACGAGATGGCGGGCATCTGCAACTTTTCCAACTCGGCAAAAACGTTGAAGATTTAACGCTTCAAGATTTACATGCAGGACTCATAGAAGACGATCGTCTCCAATTCGATGCTTTCGCTGAAGCAATTACAACCGGGAAAGACCGAGAGTGGATTCAAAATAGCACGCTCGGTACATGGATATTGATGGAAGCGTGCAACGAATCGGCGAGAACGCACGAACGCGTTGATGTTGAAGCGTTTGCTCAGAAGATGCTTGCTTAAACGCTGCATGAGGTTTCAAATGAGATTTTTTGCCTTAATTTTTCTTGCCGTGCTTAGTACAACAATACTCATTGGGTGCGACAGGCAACTTTTATCACCGATAGATCCTATTGATCCACCGGAAACCGATACACAATTCGCGCAAATGGCTCTATTGTCGCTTGCTAATACAGCAACTAAAGTAGCACTGGTGGACCTGGCTAACGCAGCAAGCGAAGTCGCAGAGGCACTCGCAATTGATGATGGGACATCAGTGCAACCGACCTTCTCAAGATTAGCCAGACTTGCTGATGTGGTAACTGGCTTGGAAAGGGGATTTGTTAATTCAGGATGCGAAATAGAATTGCGAAATTTCGCTGAAGCGTCAGTAAACGTAGTGAAAGCTTACACAATAAGGGATACAGCTGACATGGAAAAGGCATTGCAGAACCTTGCCCAAGAAGCATCGAATGCGGATCCGATATTGGCGCAGTTACCTACTGAAAACATCTATATTCCCTTCGCCTTCACTTCCTTTAGGGGCAACAGTCCACCCTATGTCCTCGGTGTAATATTGGTACAGTACGACGATACGATTCGACCGGCACTTGAAACACGTGCAGCTGTAGTAGAGTTTCTAACCCTCAAAGGATACAAGGTACAAGGGGCCGGGGTAATCCCTGGTGTTGAGGCTATATATTTAGATGCGCCCGTTGATCCGCTTCTTTTTTTCGGAGAATTGATCAAAATTCCGGGTGTCGCGCTTGTACAGCCCAATTTTCTTTACGAAAATCAGGAGGCTGTACCCCCGCCTCCCAGCGTTGAAATAATGTGGCGGGTGACAGCAAGATACAATGAGGCTTGGTGTCAAGGCAACTTTGACGCTATTGACAGTATCTTAATTGGAGAAAGTGGGTTAGATTTCTTTGATTATGCTTTCGTCGGTAATCTCACAACTATCTATGCAGAAGAAATTCCCGAAACTGCTGCACATATTCAAACAAATACACCGCGTTACCCACTCTGGGCAATCGCAGTAAATTTCTTAGACATCTACTTCCAAAATTCTAAGAAAACCCTTGACGAAGTGGTTGAACTCTTCCGGCAATATATCAGAACCGGACAGGTGCGTATCCCATATTATTACTGATTCTTGAGACTAAAAAATTATGGAGGCTTCAGAATGCAATCTCCACATGGCTCAGCGTTTCGTCCGTCTGTGATGGGGCGGAACGGAATGGTTACTTCTGGACACGTGCTTGCTTCGCAGGCAGGCATCCAGACAATGATGGCAGGCGGCAACGCTGTTGATGCAGCCATTGCAACCGCTGTCGCTCTCGGTATGGTTGAACCCGCTGGCTCTGGACTCGGCGGCGACGGGTTTATCCTCATCTATTGGGCGGAGACCGGAAAGGTTGAAGCGGTAAACGGCACTGGACCCGCACCACGCGCCGCAACGCGGGAAACCTACCTCAAGGACGGTGGGATCCCGATGAAAGGGATACGGAGCGTTTCTGTACCCGGAATTGTTGACGCATGGCTCCTCGCACACGAACGCTACGGTACACTCAAATTAGAAGATGTTTTCGCACCCGCAATTTCGCTCTGCGAAGACGGGTTCCCGGTCAGTCATAGACTTGCGGGTGGGCTTAAAGGCGAGAACGCTCGCTTTGCCGCCGAACCAGACAGTCGCGCCATTTTTACAAACGATGGGGAATCCATCCCCGCCGGTCAGTTCATCGCCAACCCTAATCTCGGTACCACCCTCCGAAAGATTGCGAAAGACGGCAGAGATGTGTTCTATAAGGGTGAAATCGCTGAGGCTATCGGTGAATTCAGCCGCGCCCACGATGGACTCTTGACCGCCGAAGACCTCGCCGATTACCATGCACACTGGGCTGAACCGATACATGTCAATTATCGCGGGTACGAAGTCTATGAGATGCCACCCAATTCAAGCGGACATATTTTGCTTCAAGAATTGAACATGGTTGAGTTATTTGATTTGCAAAGTTTAGGATGCAATACCGCCGAAAGCGTTCATCTGATGGTCGAGGCAAAAAAACTTGCGTTCGCTGATCGGGAAAAATATATGGCAGATCCAGAGTGGGTGGATGTGCCGATAGAAGGGATGTTATCCAAATCCTACGCCGCTGAACAAGCAAAACAGATTGACTTGGAGAAGGCAGCCGTTGATGTGCCAGCCGGTGGACCAGAAGCACACGAGGATACAACCTGTTTCTGCACAGCGGATCGTGCTGGAAACCTTGTTTGTGTATTGCAGAGTATTCAATCCGGGTTCGGTTCCAGCTTGGTAGCAGGTAATACAGGTGTCCTTTTGAACAATCGCATGACCTACTGGCATCTGGAAGAGGGACACCCGAACTGCTTGATGCCGGGCAAGCGCGTCCGACACACCATGAATCCTGTCATTGTTACGAAAGATGGACAGCCGTTTTTGGCGTGTGGAACACCCGGGGCGGATACGCAGGTCCAGACCAACCTACAACTCGTCACGCATGTCCTCGATTTCGGCATGACGCCACAAGAAGCAGTTTCTGCACCGCGTTGGCGTAGTTTACAAAACCCGATGGAATCTACGATCCCGCACACCTGCTCGAATAACCTCCAGTTAGAAAACCGGTTCCCTGCGGATACCAAAGATGGATTAACAGAAAGGGAACACGAACTCCAAATCGTAGGCGATTGGGGCGGCCCGGGGAGCGCACAGATGATAATGGTTCATTCCGAATCTGGCGCGCTTATCGGTGGTTCCGACCCCAGAACAGACGGATACGCCGTCACTTTTTAGTCAACAAAAATTATAGGAGAATCATCGTGAATAGCAGATTTATCGGAGTCGGCACATGTGCGACCCTTATAGCAACCTTTTGTCTCGCCACATCACTGGTGTGGGCAGCGGATACTGTTCTGCTTGAAGAAGATTTTGAAGGCGTACCTCTTGAGGCGAGCATAATGGAACAGGTTAAAGATAACAAAGTCTGGTCGGGTACGCCACCTGAAGGTTGGACAATTACAAACGAGAACCCCAAAGACCTCGGCATGCCTGAATGGAGAACCTGGGCGATTGTTGACCTCGAATGGTGGACAGCAACAGCGGAGGACCAACGACGTAGCGAGTTCACAGGGGTCCATAATGACGGCAAGGGGATTGGTAAAGGTGCCGTTTCTGACCCGGATGAATGGGATGATTGGGCAGGAAATGGCGATCCTGATGCGATTAGCCGTTGGAACGGTCACTTGATTACGCCGTCTATTAACATTAAAGGTGCAGCAGCGAAGTCACTTATCTTAACGCTCGATTCGAGTTGGCGACCTGAAGATACGCAAAGCGCAGAAATCACTGTCAGTTTTGATGGCGGCGCGGCGGAACGTATCCTATTCTTTGAGAGCGTCGGTATTGACGCAGGCGCACATACGCTTGTCACCATCCCTACCCTCAACATGGACGAGGAAGATATAAAAGATGGGGAGCAGATAAACGAGACCTTAGAAATCCCGATCGACAATCCGGCAAACGCCGCTGAGATGGTCATTAGCTTCGGGGTTATTGAGGCACAGAACGATTGGTGGTGGGCAATAGATAATATAATGCTGGTAAGCACCGCATTTTCTGTGGAACCCAAGTATAAATTAGCGGTTAGGTGGGCAGAACTCAAATCGCAATAACAACCCTCTTTTGCCAAATCGTGAACGGCTCGGCATCGTTTAGAGTTTGACGAAAATAACCTTAAACAAGGGCTGCACCTACCGAAGTGTAGCTCTTGTTTACATTTTGTCGGTTTTTTAGGAGCAAATTAGATGAAAATTTTAGTCACAGGGGGTACAGGTCGCATCGGATCCAATCTCGTCAAAAAACTACTGGAAAAAGGGCACGATATCCGGAGTTTTGTCTATCCGGGTGATGTCAATCGTGTCGGAAGATGGGACGGTACTGAACGCGTTGAAACTGTCCTCGGCGATCTCCGCGAATACGAAGATGTGAAAAAAGCTGTTGAAGGTGTAGATGCCATCTATCACATCGCCGCTGCCTTCGGCGGTCCCTTTGATAACCGTCAATACTTGGCAATCAACGGCATGGGGACGCTTAACATCTTGGAGTGTATCCGTGAGTTCAATCCGAATATCCATCGTCTCGTCTATGCCTGTACGGAAGCGATTTATTGGGAACTTACCGAGAAAGGACGGATTTTCAATGCGCCCATCACCGAAGATAGGGTCGCTAAATACCATCACATGCCGTATTTCCTTACAAAATGGATCGGCGAGGAATTGTGTATGACCTACCATCATCAATACGGGGTGCCTTCCACAGTTTTCCGTTTCACTACCGTCATCGAGCCGAGCGAATTCCTCAACGAAGACGGGTTACCAAAGCAGTTCGTCTTTAGTAATATTTATAACCGATATAAGAATTATAAAGGCAACGATCCGACTGAATTAGAGACCGCTGAAACGGTCAAGCGACTCTGGGACGGACAAGAGAAGTTCATCCTCAAACGCAACCTTGACGGACGACCCTATAAGGAGCATTTTACCGATATCCGAGATATCGTGCAGGGATTGGTTTTAGGGATAGAGAAAGATGCCGCCGTCGGTGAAGAATTCACGCTCGGTGGAAATGGTGTTTTCAAACATGAAGAAGTCATCCCATATCTATGTGAACGCTACCATAAGGATGCTGTGGATGTCAAACTCCCGCAACCTCTCTACTTTGAATTCGACCTGAGTAAAATCAAGACGCTATTGGACTATGAACCGCAACACGACATAGCAAGTATCCTTGATGCTGCTGAAGCGATGCGCCGTGGTGAAGATGTCGGCATCATTCCGACAGGCGTTCGTTGGGATTAACAACCGTCTCTCGACACTTTTCCTTGACACACACTGAAAAATAGATTAAACTTTTATAGTAAAACCGAAAAATCAATAGACACTTTAGAAAACAACACATCTACCCTAATGCAAGCGGGGTTTGGAACCCTGCCTTCTATGGATGTGTCATTAATTGTAGGTTTCACTATAAACAGATTGTACCGATCCAAATTGTGATCCAAGGAGGCTCGCCGTGAAAATGTCTTTTGGAATAACCACACGTTCTTTGCTCATTCTGCTTGCGCTCGCGTTCTTAACACTGAATTGCGCCGAAGTTACAGTCACACCGACGCGACACGTGTCGTCAAGTACGAAGCACCTTGACCGGCACATCAACGCCGTCCTGAAAAAAGAAGGCATCCAACCGTCAGGTATATCAGGAGATACGGAGTTTTTGCGCCGCGTTCATCTCGATTTGACAGGAAAAATCCCTACACCTGAAGAGGTCTTAGATTTCGTTCAAGACGGTTCCGCCAACAAACGCCAGAAAAAAATTGATCAACTGCTCGGGAGCGAAGCATATATTAACTATTGGAGCAGTTTGTGGGTGAACTGGTTAATCGGTAGACGCGGTGATAGTGATGATAGACGCATCGGATTGGCAGCTTGGGTGAACGGTGCCCTAACGAAAAATATGCCGTACAATCAGTTCGTACAAGAACTCATCACGGCGGATGGCGAACTCAAGGATAACGGTGCCGGAAACTACGTCATGCGTTATGAGCGCTCTCCTGCTGTCCTCACGTCGCATAGCTCACGGCTGTTTTTAGGGCTGCCTATGCAGTGCGCTGAATGCCACGATCATAAGACAGAGGTTTGGAGCCAAAAGGATTTCTACGGTATCGCCTCCTTTTTCGCCGGTATTAATAGCCAACAGAAGGGATATATCCAAGGAATGGATATGATCGGTAATGAGAGACGGATGGAAAATTATCTGATTACCGACAAGCCGCAAAGAACACTTCGGGTGGAAAGACTCGATAATGAAGAGGTCGCTCCACGTTTCTTAGGTGGTGCGGAATACGAAGGTTCACTCACCCAGAAGCGCGAAGCACTTGCAGAGTGGATGACCGATAAATCCAACCCCTATTTTAGCAGAGCCATCGTCAACCGCATCTGGAAACATTTCATGGGACGCGCTTTTGTTGAACCTGTTGACGGATTCGGTGAAGAACATCCGCCTACCAACCCGGAATTGTTGGACTGGATCGCAAATGATTTGGTTATCCACGATTACGATTTACAGCACTTAATGCGGACGATCCTCAACTCGGAAACCTATCAGCGTACCTCGAAAACAAATGAGAGTAACAAAGACGACGATGTCTATTATTCACACGCCTACGTGAAACCGCTAAGTGCTGAGCAGTTCTTCCACTCGCTACTACAGGCGACCGGATTTGAACGGCTTCAGAAAGAGAAATTGAACGCGAATAATAGGCAAGGGGGTGAAGATCGCATCGGTATGCTAAGAGACCTTGAACGCAGAAAACGGGATCATCTCAACAGGTTCCTTTTTTTACTCGATAACGGCGAGATGGAAGAGATCGAGGCTTTCAATGGAACGGTTCCGCAAGCACTCATGATGATTAATGGCGACATGGTGAACGAGAGTGCCAGCCACGATGAACACGGCGGTTTTGTCAATTACGTCTTAGGAAAATGGCGTGAACCGGTTGATCGCGTAGAGTATCTCTATCTCAACATCCTCTCACGGCTCCCGACTGCCCAAGAGAAAACCTATTTCCAACGCTATCTGGAACGCAGCCTCTACCGCGACAAAGATTTTGCTTATGAAGACCTTTATTGGGTCTTATTAAACTCAGCCGAGTTTTCGCTTAATCACTAATTGTGATGCATCTACAATTGATAACTATAAGTGGCAAGTTTAAAAAAACCTACCGCCTCGGGACCGGGGCGGTAGGTTCGGTTTCCTAACCGAACCGGACTGAAAAGGGAAAATCAAACATCTATGAAATCCAACAATTTATCTAAAACTAAATACCCCTAACACTTAAGGAGTCGTATAAAGTGTCTACATTTTTTAAAGATAATGGTAAGAAAAATAACCTTTGGGTGCGTCAGGTACTTGAAAGATATTTAGGGGTGGACCTCAATTCAAGTTCTTGGAAACTAAAAGTGCTTGTCTTGAAATACTTGAAGAACGGACATTTAACAGTACCAAGAGCAATGTTTATAACAACAATTGACACTTATTACCTTAAACGAACAGATTTTGAAAACAGTTACCTATACAACAAATTGAGACAAATTATTATTGCTGCAAGAATTTGGGAAAGTCAACGAGAGG
>JAJEET010000042.1 GCA_022820835.1 Candidatus Poribacteria bacterium | reverse complement strand
CGATGCGAAACACGGCACTCTCTGTTTTGCGATTCACTGGACATACAAAAATCACGGACGCACTCCAATATTTCGCAGCGAAACCTAAACTCGCAGTTAACATCATAAAATGAGAAACCCTACAATTGAATGACCCTGCGCTGCAACCAGAACATCAACGCCGTTGGCTTCCGCGACGAGATGAAATTGACTTGGTAAAAGGTAGAAAATGTGGTACAATACCTCAAGGTTAGCATTTTATAGCAGAGTCCGTGATGACATCTATGATATATCAGACGGATTTATAGGAGGCGCAGCGATACACTATACCGGCAAAATGCTTGGAGGTAAATTGTTCTTATTTTAATGGAGGTTTCCAATGATGGCGGAAAGAATGACTGTAGAGGAGATGTCCAAGAAATACCCGAATGAATGGCTGTTTATTATTGAACCTAAAACTCGTGAGAATACGACTCGCCTCGTCTCTGGGATAGTTCAAGTTCATAGCAAATCGCGCGATGATGTGTACGAGGCATCAAGGAAATTCAAGGGCGACGCAGCTATAAGATGGACGAGTGATGACACATCTCAAGAACACAGACCTAAAATGCCTTTGTATCGACCCAAAAATCTAAATTAACGGACAAACAAGCCCTTATTGTATTTGATGATCTATTATACAATAAGGGTTTGTTGTTGGAAAGGTGCGATTTTGGCTAATCGTAATAGGATACTTAATCAAATACAGAACAGGGTTCTGATTTTTGTGCTTATGCGCTCCTTCGTCAAGAACGTCCGGTTGCGTCTAAAACGAAGTATGGGCTTGACCGGGCATTTGATTTGTTAGAACCAATATTTGAAGGAATTATACGACCAGATTCCTGAACAAACGGATGGCCTAAAAAAAGCAGAGCCTACATCCACCACCGAGGGAGGGTTCAGTCCTGCACAACAATATTGTAACATTTAACCGAAGAGCAGTCAAGTTATTTTTCCAAATATTTTTAGGACTTAGCATAGACAGGCGATAGATTCCTTGACTACAAACATAAGTAACGCGAGTTTGATAAAAGAGATGGATTCTTGTAGGTTGGGTTGAGCGGTAAAACCATAGGTGCATTTTCGCTATACACAGCCTTCTGTTCTTGAATCACCCGTCGAGGTAGATAAGTTTAGCGAAACCCAACATCCGAGGCGGTGTGGGTCTCATAATGCGTTGGGTTTCACTCGGTTTTTGGTGATTTCAGGTGTCTCTGTTTCCTTGAAAACGCTGTGCTGTGTGCGATTTTTAGGAGGTATCCGTTCAACCCAACCTACAGGACTGGACTACAAACATAAGTACCTTAGGGAATACGCGTGTTTTTCAAAATTAGTCGGGTTCGTAGTTGCGCAATTCTGCGGCGTACTCGCCCAAATGCGATGTGCATTATTGCGCCTTGCGTAAGTCCTATTTTTTTGCTCAAATTCGACAGGTATCAAATACCCTAACGCCGAGTGAGGGCGTTTCTGATGATACACCTGCTCGGTAAAATGCTCGATACGCGCTTCAGCCTCCATTATATCATCATAGTTGTTGAGGTGAACCTTTTTCTCCATGAGAGTTAGGAGCGGTTTTCAACTCGGTTAGAGCAGCAATGATTTGACACGAAGACATCTTATAGTAGATCCTGTAATTACTTATACACTTAGCATCAGTGCGGTTAGGAAACCGCACCTACCGGGGGTTGGAAGTGTGTATTTATTTTTAGAATTTACTATAATATCCGCGAAATCCGTCTAATCCGCATAATCCGCGATTCGGACAGAAAGGTATTGGCATTATGAGGCATTATCCTGAATATAAAGAAAGTGGTGTAAAGTGGATTGGAGCGGTACCAAGATCCTGGAAAATAAAACGCTTGAAATATGTTGCGGACTTAAACATGGGGCAGTCACCACCTTCAAAAGAATACAACAGCGATCAAATAGGAACGCCTTTTCTTCAAGGCAACGCCGAGTTTGGGCTCCATCATCCGACACCGAAAATTTATTGTCCAACGGCAAAGAAACACGCGAGTCCCAGTGATATTTTACTGTCAGTCCGGGCACCTGTCGGAGCAATAAATATCGCAGATCAAGAATATGGGATTGGTCGTGGTTTGTGTGCAATACGCCCCCGAATGAATCAACTTGAACGTCGTTATGCTAAGTATTTGCTTAAGGTTGTCCGTACCGAGTTATATGTCGTTGCGACTGGTAGCACTTACGACGCTGTGACAGTAGATGAAGTTTCTAATCTTACTTGCGTTGTGCCACCACTCTCTGAACAAACCCAAATCGCCAACTTCCTTGCCCGCAAAACCGAACAGATTGACGAGCTCATCCGCATCAAAGAACGACAAATAGAACTACTGCAGGAACAACGTACCGCACTGATAAATCAGACTGTGACAAAGGGACTTGATCCGAATGTGGAGATGAAACCGTCGGGGGTAGAGTGGATTGGGAAGATACCAGCACACTGGAAAGTCAACAGGCTTAAACACATTGCGAAGATACTACCCAGTAATGTTGATAAACACATCTACCCAGATGAGATTCAGGTCAGATTATGCAATTATACAGATGTTTATTACAACGACTATATTACAGTTGATACTGTTTTAGCAAAAGGGAGTTGTAAGGAAAGCGAGTTTACGAAATTTGCTTTGCGGAAAGGCGATGTTATAATTACCAAAGATTCTGAAACTCCAGATGATATCGGTGTTCCAACCTATGTCAAAGACGATTTAGACGATGTTGTATGTGGGTATCATTTAACAATGATTAGATCACTCGCTTGTCGTGGCGAGTACATTTTTAGATTTATTCAATCCGATAGGACGAGAAGATACTTTGAGTTGGAATCAAATGGAATTACCAGATACGGTTTGGGAAAACCATCAATTGAAAATCTGCTCTTACCCATACCTACTGACTCCGAACAGAAACAAATCGCTAACTTCCTCGACCACAAAACCAAACAGGCTGACGAACTGATAGCAACAGAGCAGCGAAAAATCGAACTCCTCAAAGAATACCGGCAATCCCTCATCTCCGAAGCAGTGACCGGCAAAATAGATGTTAGAAACGAGGTTTAGATCCTATCTTGTTATTTTTTCATTTGGTATACGATACAGGGTCATTCAATAGTCCGTTTTTTGTGCTGTCCTTTTCACAAGCAAAATACTTAATATATATTACCTAAAATATAAGTATAATTAAAGCAATTCACCGAAATTTTCGCTAGATTTCGCAGCATTTCGCTAGATTTTCGCACCGGACCCTAAAAAAAAAGACGCGAAACCCAATAATTTCTTAAAATTGAATGCTCCTGGCGTGCGACACATATTGCGTTGATTTTTTCGTATTTCTATGTTATACTTTACAAAACGTCTTTCAACACTTGGAAACTATAGATATCTATGCACAAAACACAGGATACCCAGATCGAACACTTCCCTGACCGTAGTCTTAGACGCTTGCTTCAAGACGCGGAATATGTGCGGGGGTTAGTCCAAATTATCGCACCGGACATCGAGCCATTTCTCGACTTCAGCCGGATTACATACCAAAAAAGAAGTTTTATCTCTAAAGCACTACAAGAACGCGAGTCGGATGTGCTACTGAGTATCCCGTTTCAAGATGCCACAGATGCCGATGCGCTGCTCATCTATATCCTCATTGAACACCAATCCACGGTGGATAAAACGATGGGGTTTCGATTATTGTCTTACATGATGCAAATCTGGGAATCGCAACGGCGGGAATGGGAAACGGAGAAGATTCCAGAAAGTGAAAGACGTTTACAGCCGATCCTGCCGATCCTGTTTTATACAGGGGATCGTCCGTGGACGGTGCCGGTGTCCCTAACAGCGATCATGGATGTTCCTGAAATCTTGGAGCGTTTCGTCCCAAGTTTCGACACGCTGTTTTTAGGGGTCAAGGAGACGGAAGCAGAAGCGTTGACGCAATCCGGACATCCGTTAGGCTGGTTGCTCCGTGTGCTTCAAAAGGAGCATTCGGATGAGACAGAGATAAGCGAAGCCTTAGCAGATGCGATGTCGCATTTAGCGTCAATAGATGAAGATTTCGCCCCGCAAGTTGCGGAAGCACTCCGGTATTTTGTGCAGTTGATATTCCACCGGCGTTCTCTTGAGGAACGCGATGCATTAGTAGATATTATCAGACAACACATTCAAGACCCTAAGGAGTTTGAAACGATGGCACAGACAACAGCTGAATTTCTCAGAGAAGAAGGCAAAGCAGAAGGTAAAGTGGAAGGCAAACAAGACACAATCCTCAAATTCCTGCAGCTCCAATTTCAGGACGTGCCTGAAGTGCTCTCACGTGAAATCAGAAACATCCAAAATCTAACACACCTCGACATGCTCTTAGAGCAAGCCATGACCGCAAAAAGTTTAGAGGAAATAGATACGCATCTCTCCTGATGCAGCAACACCCCCTATCTATTTAACGAGATTTAGATCATGCCGACGTATACAGAACAAAGATTTGAAGATCACATTGAATATCGGATTCTGATTGTCGCGAGCAAGTTCCAGACCGGTTTTGATGAACCGATGCTACAGACGATGTACGTCGATAAAAAGTTAGACGGGCTGCAGTGCGTCCAGACCTTGAGTCGCTTGAACCGCGTCGCTACCGG
>JAJEET010000156.1 GCA_022820835.1 Candidatus Poribacteria bacterium | reverse complement strand
GAAAAAGCAGTCGTTTCTAACACAATAGATGCCTAAAAACAGTTTTAGAAGGCAATCCTAACATCTGTTCGGGAGCCCTAACGGGAGAACACTGCCAACTTTTCATAACTTATAATCTGATCAAACTGTCCAAACTATAGTAGTATATAGGAAAGTGAAATAAAAAGCAAACCTAATTTTCGGGTGCGTCTCCCCAATCCGGAATCGGGAGCACTTCACCGTCTCGTAACGCCGATTCGTGTGCAACAAATCCGGGTGCACAGTACCGAACCGCTTCCCAAACATTGACGCGTGGCAGCCGTTGGCGATTGACAGCATCCACAAACTCATGAACGAGATAGGCGTGCGAACCGCCGTGTCCACCGAGGTCCGCCGCGAGTGCTTCTGGCAAGTATTCATGCTCCCTTGAAGGTTGAACAATTTCTCTCTCACGTTTGCTCGCCCAAACACTACCGGCAAGGCTCTGTTCGTAACTCCCTTCCGTTCCATAGAGACCGCTGACGCGTTCGGAACCCGGGTGTCCAATCCGCCGGAACTCACAGATTTGCATCGTCGCGCCATTGCTCATCGTGAAAAGTCCGACTTCATTAGAAAACGGGTTTTTGTGGATGGTATCCGTCCGAAACCAGTCGTCGTTCGGATAGACATACCCTTGCGCCGAAACCGATGTCGCGTGTGCTTTCATCACAGAGATCGGGAAACAGGTTGAGTGCGTCGGATAGTACATCGGAATACCGCCAGTCTTATCGCGCCCGAACTGCGCGCCCCACCGATTCTTCGCCACATCGTAGAGTCCGTGGTCCATATCGTGAAAATACTCAGCACGACAGTGAACAAATTCGCCAAACGCGCCCTCCGCTGCCTTCTGACGACAGAAGACCGTTTCCGGACGAAAATAACTCGTCTCACCGTTCATATAGATCATCCCTGTCCGTTCAACCGTTCTGACGAGTTGCTCACACTCATCTAAGGAGGCAGCGGCGGGAACAGCAGTATAGACGTGCTTTCCTGCCTCCATCGCCTGAATCGCCTGTGGCGCGTGCATCCAATGCTGGGTAATGATGACCAGCGCATCTAAATCCGATTTGCAGATATCGTCGAGGCTTGAATACGTCTCTGAAATCTCAAACTGTTCTGCCCATTTTGAGAGCCGGTCCTCGCGTAAATCACAGAGCGCAAGTCGATGCACATCTGGATGCGCCTTATACGACTGGATAAACGACGGTCCGAACATCCCTAAACCTACCATCCCGACACTAATACCCATTACGTTTTCCTCCTTCACGCGCACAGCGCGGCTATGCGGACTATTAAATCCTATCTACCAGAAAATAGCACGCATTCATATCGTTGTCAAGCATATTCTGCAAGAAAGTATTGACAAAACTGTAGATAGTCTTATAATAGACCCAAAATCGCTATAAGGTGTGACTTGCAAAGGCAAATTTAGTCTGCAAGAATTCACTATAGGCGAGAGCAAATTTCATTTATTGGAAGGAATAATAAAATGGCATTAAAAGTTGGCGTTGTCGGCATGAGCGGCATTGGAAATAACCACGCAAATTGCCACGCAAATGACGACTTAGCAGAACTGGTTGCGGTGTGCGATATTGCGAAAGAACGCGCGGACAGCGCGGCGGAACGTCTCGGTGTTAAGGCATATTACAGCCTCGCCGATATGATTGATGGCGAACCCGATCTTGACATTGTTGATGTCACCACCGGTGGGAACGAAAACGGCAGTTGGCACTACGAACCGACAATGGAGGCACTCGATAAAGGGAAGCATGTCCTCGTTGAGAAACCGATCTCCAACGACATCGGACAGGCACGAGAGATGGTCGCGAAAGCCACAGAAGAAGGCCTCTATCTCGGTTGTAATCTAAACCACTACTTCACACCCCCCGCGGAACAAGCGAAAAAATACATTGATGATGGACATATCGGAGAGCAGGTCTATTGTCTCCACAAAATGGGATTCGCTGGTGGTGAATTCAACTATAGCTACTCGAAAGCCCCGCGTTCTGACGGATTCCCCTACTTCCACGTGAAAGCGTTCCTGTCGCACCCGTTCAGCGTGATGCGCCATTTCTGTGGCGATATAACACACGTGCAAGCCTTTATGGAACGTCCACACTTCAGGCGCGGTGCAGGCGATCTGATGGTCTCTATTAACGGTATCCATCTCCGGTTCGAGAACGGATGTATCGGCTACCTGCTCAGCCAACGCGGTGATGCGACATTCGGTCTCGGCGGCTGGTGGAGCGTTGAACTTGCAGGCACCCGCGGCACCTTCTGCATTGAGAACTGCATTGAAAAGGTAACCTACTGGCCCTCCCCGGGCGCGCCCGATTTCTCCGGCGAACCTATCGTCACCGACTCCGGCATCACCGATTTCGGTCAGACGTTCCCGTTGCGGATTCATGCATTCTTAGAGGACGTCACAAACGGCGTACCGAAAGAGAAACTGCGCGCCTCCGGCAGAGATGCACTCGCCGCACTTGAGTACACCTGGGCAGCGATAGAATCTTATGAACAAGGCGGTATCCTCGTGCGTCCGCACCCGCTCCCAACCGAGCAAGGACTATAGGGCACAAACAGGAACTCGCCCCTTACGGCTTACAGAAGGAGAATGAGATTTGAAATTAGGAGCAAATTCTGTGTTGTTCGGCGGTTACGATATGGAGACCGCCTTCAAGCACATCGCTATGGCTGGCTACGACGGCATTGAACTCTCTGCGATTGACGGGATGAGCCAGCACCTCGTCCTCGCAAACTGGCAAGACCTCGCCGACGACATCAAACGTTTCGCGAAAGAATACGAACTGGAACTGTTAGCAATGGAGCAGCCTTCGCGCGACCCTGAGAGAATGGAACTCGCATTCCAAGCGGCAGCGGAGATAGGTGTCCCAATTATCAACTGCGGTCCCGGCGGTTCATCAGACGACGAGTCCAAATGGCCCGAAGTGGTTGATTCGTTGGGCAGTCTCTCTGAACGCGCGGAACATTATGGTGTGACGCTCTGCGTCAAGGCACACGTCGGCGCGAGCATCTATAACACACCGACGACGCTTCGCGTGATGGAAGAAATCTCATCACCAGCGTTCGGGATTGACATGGACCCGTCGCATATCCATCGTGCCGGTGAAAACCCTGTGGAGGCGATCGCTGGCGTGGTATCGCGCGTTAAACATGTGCATATTCGGGATTGCAAAGGAATGGAACGGGGTCCCGGTACCCCTGAATTGCAGGCAAACGGACGTGGCGACATCGACCTCGTCGGCTATATCCGGGTCTTACATGAGAACGGCTATACCGGTCCGCTGAACCTTGAAGTCATCGGTGCAAGAGAGTATAGTTTAGCGCAGTGTTGTACGATCGCTGCGGAATCGCGTGGGCACATGCAGGCGTGTTTGCAAGCGTGTGGTGCGCGTTAATCTCTGAATTTAGTAGGCGGGACCAGAGGTCTCGCCTATATAATCCAAAGTGCGGTTGTCTGTTAACACTACCGATAGTCTCCCTACTGAAAACGGATTTCTGATAACGGAACGCCTCTGTTAAACATCTGTATCGGTGGAATCGGTTCTTCCACCTCTGCCAATCCACATAACCAGTTCCATGTTAATTCGCCTCTCCGTCGATCGCGATAGGATTCTATCTCGGTTACGTACGGATGCCTTCCTTGATGTTGGTAAGGCGGAATCTCATCGGAATCGCGTGCCCAATCCCGTTTCGGCATTGCCGTCCGGTAATACGAAAACTTAATCATCCCGCGCCTATCAGCATTGAGTTTCGGACCTGCCTTATGCCAGATGCCGTAACGTGTCATTGCGACAGTGCCTGCGGGGACAGTGAGTGAGAGCTGTCCGAGGATATCGCCGTAATGTGCGATCGCCTCCCTGTCCACAAGTCGATGGTGCGAACCGGGCAATATCATTGTCGGTCCATCCTCAATTTTCACCGCTTTCGGATAATAGTAGCACTGGAGATGCGTGATGCCGTATCCGTACTCGGTGATGCCATCGGAGTGCCACGTCTGCCCGCGATGCGGTGCTTCAAAAAGGTGGTGATGTGCACTCGTCGGCACGATAAAATTTGCCCCTAAGAGCGAACGCGCAACCCCAGCAACTTCTGGATGGAGCAACACATTCCGACGAAACGCTTCTGCGCGAACAAAATCGTTGAGCCGTCCGCCGTCCACCGATTCACATTCCTTATTGAAATCGGCATCAACGATGTTCTCTAACGTAATATAGCCGTTATGAATAAATTGCATGACCTGAAGGTCATTAAGTGTCGGTTCAACGTTAATCATTTTTCCGTCCTTTATACAATTTTCTCTAAAATAAACTCAAAAGCGAGATAGGCATTGTCAACATCGGTAAAGTTATAGAGTTCCGGGCGCGGAAATTGGACGATCCGCCAACCGTCGCGTACCGCGTCAAGTACGGAGGCGTAAGGTGGTTCTTGGGACGGTAGCACCGGTTCGTCCGGCGCGGTTGCGTCGTAGAGTGCCCATCCGCCGAGCGGCGAACGCAAGTTCGTCGATTTAGAATAGAGATAGAGGAGCAGCTGCTTCTCCGAATTCAAGATCGTCGTTACATCGCGCAGGTCGGTTTCGGTCAATTCACCTGCATTAAGTTTTTCAATACAACTGTCAAGCCAGTCGTTTATCGCTAATTTCACACAAATTCCCCCTTCTTTACGGTTATTAACATTGTAGCATAAAAATAAAAAATATGGTATAATACTCGAAAAGTTGGTCAGTGTCATTTAGTTTGCGCCCTCTACATGCACAGGAAACTAACGGTCTCCTATACTACAAGGGTTTTCGGACAGGAAAGGTAAATTATGGCTAAAAAACGTCGAAATACAAGAAAGAGATCCCCAAAAACGTACAATACCTCCGGACTTTCAAAAGCCTCGCGAGGCAGATACATTGAAGCAATCGAAGATTACGACAAGGCGATCCAGCTCAAACCAGATTACGTTGAGGCATACTATAATCGCGGGCTTTCAAATATTCAGTTAGAGGAATACGATGATGCCATTGAAGACTTCGATCAAGTTATTGCGTTAAATCCAGAGAACGCTAATGCCTATGTAGAGCGCGGCTATTCAAAAAACATGATGAGTGAAGAAGTCGCCGCTATAGAGGACTGTCATACCGCTATCCGTCTAAACCCCGAATTATCAGAAGCCTACCACGTCCGAGGCGATGCCTACTTTGATTTAGAGGACTATGCGTCCGCTATTGAAGACCTTGACGAAGCGATACGTCTCCGACCAGATCACGCCGAATTATACTATAAGCGCGGTTTTGTAAAGTACGACACAGAGGATTATGAAGCCGCTATTGCTGACTTCGACGAAGCGATACGCTTAGACCCTGCGAATGATGCTGCCCATCACATGCGTGGAATCGCCATAGAAGCATTACACCAAGACGATCCTATTATCATAAGTCCAAATCTAACAAATCCGTTAATCTCTGGTGATACACCGCTTGATATTGACGAACTTATGAGGCTTGACGATGAAGAAATCGAAAAATACGAAGCCGTCATTGAAGCCGCTAATGAAGCCATACGTTCAAATCCGAAAGATACCGAAGCGTACTACAATCGGGCAGTTGCCCAAAACAGCCTTGCCAATTTTGAAGAGGCTGTTAGCGATTTTGATGAAGCCATACGTCAAAAACCAGATTACGCCGAGGCTTATAACGAAAGAGCCCTCGCTAAGGACAAACTTGGAGACACGGAAGCTGCCCTCGCGGACTACGACGAAGCCATTCGACTGAAACCAGACTATGCTGAGGCATATTTCAATCGAGGACTCATGAAGGCTGAACTTGAACAATATGAAGCCGCCATCGCCGATTACAACGAAGCGATTCAATTCAAACCAGAGGAGGGGATATTCTACTTTACTCGAGGACTGATAACTGCTACGCTTGCCGGAGAACCCAACGAGGATAACATTGAAATCTACGAAACTATTATCGCTGATTATGATGAAGCCATTCGACTTGAGCCAGATTTCATGCCAGCGCATTTCAGCCGAGTTGCGACGAACACCATGCTTGGCAGAGAGGATGCCGCTAAGGCAGCCATGGAAAAGATGCGCCAATTTGAAAACCCCTTTATAGATATGGCAAGTATAGCAGATATAACGGACATGGAAGATATGGAAGATATGGAAGATATAGATACAAACCTTATAAAGATTATAGATACAGAAGAAGCGGAATAATCAATCCCTAAAATGTCAAAGGAAGGATTCTCATGAGACTGGAAGGAAAAGTTGCGATTGTCGCCGGTGCTGCTTGGGGCGGTATTGGTGCGGCAACCGCCTATCGATTCGCATGTGAGGGTGCCAAAGTTGTTGTGAACACGCGCCGTCGAGAAGAAAAACTCGCTGAGACCGTTCAGCGTATCCAAGATGCCGGTGGAAAAGCAGTCGCAGTCATGGGTGATGTCGCCGATGCATCAACCTGGGAGGCACTCGTTGACGCTGCTTTATCAAACTACGGCAAAATAACAACACTCGTACACAACGCGGCGCACTCCTACACCAAAAAAGCGATTGAATTTACGATGGAAGAATGGAACGAAAGCCTGGGTGTTACGCTTGGTGGGCCGTGGCTCGGTGCCAAATACTGTATCCCCGAAATGATCCGCATCGGCGGTGGCACTGTAGTCTTCATCTCTACCGTCAACGCCACGATTACGAATCCAGGATTCGGACTTTACGGTGCCGGAAAAGGTGGCTTGAACGCTCTGACACGGAGCATCGCGCTTGACTACGGCAGAGAAGGAATCCGTGCGAATGCTATTGCACCCGGACAGATCGTCGGCGAACGCGGCGAGATTTCCCTCGCTGAAGACGCACTTGAAGAACAAGCCTCACGCGACTGCTATCCGATCGGACGCTACGGGAAACCTGAAGACATTGCGAATGCCGCACTCTTCTTGGCTTCCGATGAAGCAGATTTTGTTACCGGTATCGTGTTGACCGCAGACGGCGGCTTGACACTCCAATCGCCAGAAGCATTGGTACGACCGTCCTTCCGACTCCGATGGAGAGACGATATTCTGGTACCACAATCGAAAGAGGATTCGTAGGACAAATCCTCATTTTTTTCAGGAGCATTAAAATGTGTGGACGATTTACGCTCGCAAGCGACTCGGATGCGATGAACCAGATGTTTTTTGAATTCACAATACCGGTGAACCTCTCTCCGCGCTATAACATCGCACCGACACAAGATGTCGCTGTCATTGCCAATACGCGATCCAATACAGAGGAACCCGCCGAAAACAGACAGGTGGAATTCTTTCACTGGGGACTTATTCCGTCTTGGGCAAAGGACCCAAAAATCGGGAACCGGATGATCAATGCGCGTTCGGAGACACTCGCCGAGAAACCATCCTTCCGAAGTGCCTACAGACGCAGGCGATGCCTCATCTTAGCAGACGGCTACTATGAATGGAAACAGATACCTGGGGACAGACGTAAACAACCGCTCTACATCCGCCTCCAATCGCGAAAGCCGTTCGCACTCGCGGGGTTATGGGAAATATGGCAGCCGGAAGGCGCAGCCGAACCGCTCCGTTCCTGTACCATCATCACATGTCCACCTAACGCTTTCTTGGAAAAAATCCACCATCGGATGCCTGTGATTCTGCCGCAAGATGCATACTCGGAATGGCTTGAACCAGAACCGAAATCGGCGGACGCGCTTCAACCGCTCCTCGTTCCGTACACCGACGAAGAGATGGAGGCGTACCCGGTGTCAACGTTTGTCAATCGTCCGACGAATGATTCACCGGAATGCATCGCACCTTTTGAGATGACGCAATCCTTGAACTGAATGTCCATAGGACTCGCGAACACTTTTAACACGCATAGATAGAAAACAGGAAAGGTAATTATGTCAAAACCGAGTAAAGATCAGATGCTCTACATGTATCGTAAAATGGTAGAGATCCGTCAATTTGAAGAAGCCGCTGGCACGCTCTATCAGAGTGGTCAACTCCCCGGTTTCCTTCACCTTTATATAGGTGAAGAAGCCACAGCCGTTGGGGTCTGCGTTCACCTGCAAGATGATGACTACATCACGAGTACGCACCGTGGTCACGGTCATCTGATTGCGAAAGGTGGCAAACGCGACCGAATGATGGCGGAACTGTTCGCACGCACGACTGGCTATTGTAAAGGCAAAGGCGGTTCGATGCACATCGCCGACAAAGAGACAGGTATCTTGGGTGCTAACGGTGTCGTCGGTGCCGGGATTCCGCTCGCCGCGGGTGCCGCACTCTCTGCGAAACTTCGCGGTACGCAGCAGGTCGCCGTGTCTTTCTTCGGTGACGGTGCAACGAACCAAGGCGTATTCCACGAGACGCTCAACCTCGCTGCTGTCTGGGAACTCCCGGTCGTTTTCGTCTGTGAGAACAATAGGTTCGGTATGGGGACCCCACAACACGAACACCAACGTGTAGAGGACATCGCTGTCCGCGCGCCCTCCTACGATATACCGGGTGTTACCGTCGATGGAAACGATGTGCTAAAGGTTTACGCAGCAGCAGAAGCAGCCGTCATGCGTGCCCGTGAAGGTGGCGGACCGACGCTCCTTAACTGCGATACCTACAGATTCCGAGGACATCATATCGGTGATCCGGGAACCTCCTACCGCGACCGTGAAGAGGTTCAAGAACAGGAACGGCTCCGCGATCCCATCCGACGACTCGCCACAGTTCTCACCGAAGAAGAGGATGTAAGTGAAGATGAACTCACGGCATTGGAAGAAGAACTCGCAAGCGAACTTGAGGAAGCACTTGAGTTTGCCAAGAACAGTCCGGAACCGCTCCCCGAAGACGCTTTGAACGACGTTTATGCTGGCTCCATCCAGCCATAAACAACCGATTCTGGGTAAATGTAGGCGCGATGTCAATCGCGCCGAGATCAAATCAGATAATACGAGGGTTTAAACATGCGTCGCGCAACCACGACCAGCGGAATGTCGCCATCAGAACTCGCGGAATGCCGAGAAAACCTCAAACGCCAATGGGAAAACCGTCAGGTTGATAAAGCGCTGCTCCAACGTGCGTGGGAGACGGCGCGTCGTCTCGCCACTGTCCTTTATCAAGACTTTGGAGCAACGAAAGTTGCTGTCTTCGGCTCCCTCACTGAGCCGAAACGGTTCACCCAAAATTCAGACATTGATATCGTTGTTTGGGGGGTCTCATATAACAGATGCCTGGACGCGCTCTGGGAAACAAAAGGCTTGAGTGCTGAGTTTAAAATAGATATTATCAATTTTAAATCCATTGATAGTTTATTCCGTAAGCGGATTCTAAACCAAGCAATCCCTATTGATAAAACAGGAACAAACGTTCTCAAACTGATGAACGCATCAGGGACAGAAAATGGAGAAACTTATATAGTGAATCGGAACAAACTCATTCAACGCATCTCTGATGAACGCAGAAAAATAGAACGAACTGTCCGAGGCATCGCGAATGCATTACAAGATATTGAAATCATTGCCGCTAACCACAAAAAATATGTAGAAAAGACAATCGCTTCTGATCTCGCTGAAGTTTACAGCGGCATTGAGAGAATTTTTGAGCGAATTGCCCGTGAGATAGATATGCAAATGCCGAGCGGGAGTCGCTGGCATAACGACCTACTTGAACAAATGGCAGAACGGCAACCAGAACGCCCGCCCGTGATTTCTCCAAACACTTTACTGAGATTAAAAGAACTTTTAGACTTCCGACACAAAGTCAATAACATTTATCGTGAGGAGTTGCTTTACGAAAAAACCGAAGAACATGCCAAACCGATTGGGGACCTATTTGCAACCGTTTCTAAAGAACTGGATACTTTGATCGCTTTTTTAAACGAAACCGAAGGCACTCATGAAGGTTGATGAACCCCCCAAATCGCACGGTGTCACATGGAAATCGATCACCATTACGCTTGTGCTGATTCCGTTTAATTTCTATTGGATTATCGCAGGCGAAGTCGGACTTGTCGGTTATGCCCTGAACACTTACGCGGTCCCGTTTTACAACGTCGTCTTTGTGGTGTTCGCTTTCACGCTCCTCAACTTTGCCGTTCATCGCACTACCGGGGGACGCCTCTTCACCGATGCAGAACTCTTAACGATATACATCCTCCTCAGCACGGCGTGTGCTTTCCCCTCTATTACCCTGATGACGATCCTCGTCACGACCGTCGGACACGCCTTCTGGTTCGCTACCCCCGAAAACGAATGGAAGCAGCTCTTTTGGGATTACCTCCCGAGATGGCTTCTCGTAGACGATCCGAAGGTTCTGACGGGCTACTATACCGGTGAAACCAATCTCTCTACGTTGGAGATCCTCGGCGCATGGATCGTGCCGACACTCTCTTGGGCGGGGTTCATGACAGTCATCGTTCTGGTGATGTTGTGTATCAACGTCATCTTGAGAAAACAGTGGGTAGAACGTGAACGCCTCGCCTACCCGATAACACAGATCGCGTTTCACGTCACGCATAACACAAAATCGCTATTTTCGCACCGTATCACATGGCTCGGTTTCGGGATCGCCGCCTCTATTGCGATCCTCAACGGTTTCAGTTTTTTATATCCGACACTCCCGACTTTACCGATTAAACGGATTGGCGGTTGGCAAGGTTTTGGACATCTGTTCACGGAGAAACCGTGGAACGCCATCGGTGGTATCAGCATGTCTTACTACCCATTTGTCATTGGACTCGGACTGTTGATGCCGCTGGATCTTTCGTTCTCCAGTTGGTTTTTCTTTTTCTTTTATAAGGCACAGTTAGTCTTCGCGAGTGCTGCCGGATTGTCAAGTCTACCCGGATTTCCATACATCGACCGACAGTGCTTCGGTGCTGCCATCGGTATTTTCATCTCTGTCCTTGTGCTGAACCTTCGCCATTTCCGCGGCGTGTTCCGAATCGCACGTCACCGCACCGGTGAAGATGCCGACGAACCGATTCCCTATAGATTCGCGCTCTGGGGGATCCTTGGTGGACTCGCGCTACTCTTTATCTTCTCCAGACGTATCGGCATGTCGTTCTGGCTGATCCCGCTCTTCTTCGCCATCTATTTTATCATTGTTCTTGTCCTCACCCGGATGCGCGCTGAGCAGGGGTTCCCTGTGCACGCGATGGAGAACATGCCGAATCATCATATCCTCATTGACAGTTTCGGCACACGCGCGTTAGGTCCGAACAATCTCGTCGCCTTGACGCTCTACCGTTGGTTCAATCGGAGTTACACGAGTAACCCGATGCCGCACCAGTTAGAGGGTTTCAAACTCTCAGAACGTTCCGGTACTTCAACGAGACGCTTATTCTTCGCGCTATTAGGCGTTTCAGCGTTTGCCGCCGTGATGGTATTCGGTGTTATTCTCTATCTTTTCTACACCTACGGTGCGATAAACATGAGCGGTAGCAGTAGCTGGTCAACCGGTTTCGGTGGACGTGTTTTCAACGGACTCCAGCGTTGGCTCTATTACCCGACCGAACCGAATTTTTTTGCTACGGGAGGCATCCTTTTCGGGTTGCTCTTCTCGACGCTCCTAATGTTTATGCGGGCGCGTTTCTTCTGGTGGCCCTTCCATCCGATCGGGTTCGTCGTCTCCAGTGACTGGGGGATGCGGTATCTGTGGAGTTGCATGTTGGTGAGTTCGGTTATCAAGTGGAGTGTCTTGAGGATCGGAGGACCGAAAGCATCGCAGCAGTTGGTGATGTTTGCGATTGGATTGATGTTGGGTGATTTCACCGTCGGCGGAATTTGGAGCCTCGTCAGCGTCGTGACGCAGCAACCGATGTATAACTTCTGGCCGTAAGGTCAAAACAACGCCTTTGTATACGTCTCTGATTTTAGAAATTTTAATTTGAGAAATCGTTAGAGATGTGCTATAATCTTTTTGATGAGCACGAAAGAGAACCTATTTTCACAATTCGGTCTATGCCTTAGCAACGAAGGATATGCTGCTTCTCTTGAAGTAGGAAGTAGGGAAAGTGTATCGTGTGGTTCATGATGATGAAGCAGCATCTCACGGTTATATCCGTGTCATAGGTCAGTGACCCAACCCTAAAGGATTGGGCTTGTGCAAAGCCTACACCAAAGGTTCACTTCACAAGGTAAGCCACTGACTACAGTAAAATATCGTAATATCTGTGGTGGTTCGCAAAAGTATTTAGGATGCTCCCCAAGTCCTATATCAATGCCGATATTTACGATCTGGATGGGGAAACACACAACCCGTAACGGAGATTACAAACGATGTTTGTTCCAGTTAAGACTAAAGATGGCAAGCCATTAATGCCGACGCGCCCTAATAAAGCGGGGATGCTCATCAAAAAAGGATTCGCGACGCCTTATTGGTCTAATGGCGTCTTCTGTATCAGACTTAATTATGAACCTAAAACTCGCCAGAAGCAGGAGATATGCGTCGGTGTTGACCCCGGCAGTAAGAAGGAAGGCTTTACCCTCAAATCAGAAGCACACACCTATCTGAATATCCAAGCGGATGCACACAGTAAAGTCGGTAAGAAGGTAGAGAAACGTAGAATACTTCGTAGAGGCAGACGTTCACGGAAGTGTCCAAACCGTAAAAAAAAAAAACACAATCTATCTAATAGAGATCGTATCCCCGCAGGCACACGTGCGAGGTGGGATTGGAAACTTCGTATCCTTCAGTGGGTTTCAAAGTTGTATCCCGTCACACACGTCTGTGTAGAGGATATTAAGGCACGAAGCATAGAACGTGCGAAGAAGTGGAACACCTCTTTCAGTCCACTTGAAGTCGGTAAGCAATGGTTCTATACCGAAATCCGAAAACGGTGGCAGTTGCTGACGTTACAAGGATGGGAAACCCAAGAGATACGGGAGAGACTCGGTCTGAAGAAATCCTCAAAGAAACTCTCAGAGACGTTTGATGCCCATTGTGTCGATTCTTGGTGTCTCGCTTACCATGTCGTTGGCGGTGAGGGCGTCGTAGATAACACAGATATATTCTGTCTATCACCTATCCCGATCCGGAGACGTGAACTCCACAGACAGACCCCACAGAAAGGTGGGGAACGTCCACGTTACGGTGGCACGACTTGCGATGGCTTCGTGAAGAACACTCTCGTGAAACATGTTAAGCATGGCTTGACGCGTATTAGTGGATTTGGCAAGACAGGTATTTCTCTGTATTCTTTAGAGGGAAAACGTCTCTGTCAAAATGCCACAACAGAAGATTTTAAAGTGCTAACACGCCTGAACTTTAACTATAGAAGCGGGCATTCCTCCCAAAGCTAAAGCATTGGGTCTCCTGCCCGAAGGTTAGATGAATTGCACTACAACAAACCAAAAGCAGCGCAAAAATAAGTTAACTGCACAGTTCCTGAGGAAAAAGAAAATTGACAATTGAGACAGGAAAACTGAAACGGTCTTCCTGTCTCTTTTTTATTATTGCACGCCAAGCCATTTCATGCTATCCTATTCCCTAAGGAGATAGTGGTATGGACACCCATCGTACAGCGAAAGATTTATCGCCTGAAGAATTAGCCGAATACCGCCGTAAGCTTGATCAGCACTTCCAGAATCGGAAGGTGGATGAGGTGTTGCTGCAACGCGCTTGGCAAACCGCACATCGGGTCGCAGCGATGCTTTATGAAGATTTTGGTGCAACACAGGTTGCCGTGTTCGGGTCGCTTGCAGAACCAGAGTCGTTCTCAAAATGGTCAGACATCGACATCGCTGTCTGGGGGCTCCCGAATGACAAATATTTCCGCGCTTCATCAATAGCAGCAGACATTAGCCGATTGTTCAAGGTGGATTTAGTCGATTTTGAAAAGTGTAAAGGCATATTTCGTGAAAGAATTCAGAGTCAACTGACTCCGATTAAAAAAGGAGCACTCTACAAAGTGGACAGGTCCGCACTCATACAACGCATCTCCGATGAACGTATTAAAATAGAACGCACGTTAAAAAAAATCACAGAGCGATTAGAGAAAATCAAAACTGCCCCTATTGAATACAGAGAAGAGATAGAAATCGCAATTACTAAAAATTTGGTGGACTGCTATAGAGGGACAGAGAACATTTTTACAGAAATTGCCATGGATGTTGACTTACACATGCCAGATGGAAGTAGATGGCATAAAGAATTACTAACGCAGATGACAGCACCGCAAGCGGACCGGCAACCTATAATTTCTCAAGAAACTTTTGAGGCCCTGGAGGAACTTTTAGAACTCCGTCACGTTGTCCGTAACATCTATGAAGATGAATTCATCTACGAAAAAGCAGAGAGACATGCAAAGCAGGTTAACCAGTTATTTGACAGACTTTCTCAAGAATTGGACGTGTTTATCGCATGGTTAAAGCAGCAAGAGTCGGACGAGTCGTTAAGGAGATAGCGATATGCATCAACCCACAGAAGACCATCGCACAGCGAAAGATTTATCGCCTGAAGAGTTAGCGGAATGCCGCCGACAGCTCGATCAGCAATTCCAGAATCGGAAGGTTGATGAGGCGTTGCTGCAACGCGCATGGCAGACTGCACATCGGGTCGCAGCCATGCTTTATGAGGATTTTGGTGCAACACAAGTCGCTGTTTTTGGATCGCTTGCCGAGCGGGATTGGTTCTCAAACGGGTCAGATATTGATATTGTTGTTTGGGGGATGCCATCTGACAAGTATTTTCGCGCCGTAGCGGAGACTCTCGACTTTAGCCAAGAATTCAGAATCGATTTAGTCAGTTTTGAAAGTTGTAAAGGGCGTTTTCGAGAACGAGTTCAGAGCCAAGCTGTTCCGATTGGGAACGGCGGAACGAAGGCTAACACAGCACTTACAACCTCTCAAAAAAGAAAGGAGCCTGCGGCAGTGAACACAGATAGGTTGATCCAACGGATTTCTGAGGAACACATAGAGATAGCACAGAGAGTTGAAAAAATCCGAGCAGATTTACAAAAACTTGAAAAGGCTCCAATTGAATACAAGGAAAGTTTAGAAATCCTTATCGCTCGACACCTCTACGATTTCTATAGAGGCCTTGAAAACATCTTTAGACGCATTGCCCAAGATATTGATGGAAACCTACCTCAGGACGAAGAGTGGCATAAAACACTTTTAAAACAAATGGCAGAACCAGGTACTGCGCGCGCTCCCATCCTTTCTGAAGAAACTTACGCGGAACTACACGAACTTTTAGGGTTTCGTCACGTCTTTATTTATATTTACGCAGAGAAATTGGACTATGAACAAACGCTGGAGAATGCTAAGCGAGTCAACGCGGTATTCCCTAAAGTCTCTAAAGAGCTAGACGCTTTCATCGCATGGCTAAAGCGTCAGGAGTCGGACGAGTCGTTAAGGAGATTGTGAGATGCATCAACCCACAACTACCCATGGCACAGCAAAAGATTTATCGCCTGAAGAATTAGCGGAATGCCGACGACGGCTTGATCAACAATTCCAGAACCGGAAGGTGGATGAGGCGTTGCTGCATCGCGCCTGGCAGACGGCACATCGGGTCGCAGCGATGCTTTATGAAGATTTTGGTGCGACACAGGTCGCTATATTTGGATCACTTGCGGGCCAGAAGTGGTTCTCGAAATGGTCAGATATTGATATTGCTGTTTGGGGGCTCCCTGATGATACATACCTCGACGCGTTGTGGGAAACCAGAAACTTTAGTCCAGAGTTCAAAATCGATCTCGTCAACTTCCACAGCGCGAAAGGACGATTTCGCGAGCGGATTCAAAGCCAAGCTATACCAGTTCAACAGGGAGAAACAGACTGTAGCAGTCAGACAATCCCTAGAGAAATAAAAAAAATGGACGACGAAATGAACAACCGAGAACTCATTGAGCGAATCGCCGATGAACGCAAAAAAATAGAACGAACTGTCGAAGAAATCAAGGTCCGCCTAAAAAAAATGGAATCCGCATCTGCTGAAGATCTGGTAGATCTCAAAGACCTGGTCGCCATGCGTCTTCCTGTTTTCTACATGGGACTGGAGAACATTTTCAAACGGGTCGCTCAAGAAATTGATATGGATGAACCTCAAGGGGAAAACTGGCACACAGATTTATTACAGCAAATGTCAGCGTCCCGTTCATCGCGTCCGTCTGTGATTTCCGAAAAAACAGCAGACGCTTTAACTCGTATTTTAAAGTTCCGCCACCGTTTTAGGAATATATACGTATTTGAATTGGAACTTGAAAAAATAGTTGAAAACGCACAAGAGGTCTGTGATATATTTGATGGTCTATCTACAGAATTGGACACGTTTATCGCATGGCTAAAGCGTCAGGAGACGGCGAACGGCCACCCGTAATTTCCAAAGTAACTTTTAAACACCTACAGGAGTTTTTAGAGTTTTGCTACCTTTTCCTTCGTCATTTCATGGATGAACTGGCTTATGAAAAAACCGAGCAGAAGGCACGGCAAGTTAGCACGGTATTTGACCCCATTTTTACAGAACTGGACGCGTTCATAACGTGGCTAAAGAAAGAAGAAAATGACTGATCAAACACTCCTCCAACAAATCACAGACTTCTGCCGGTTGCTCCGACATAAGGGCATTAACGTGACGACAACCAACCAACTGAGTTGGTGCAAAAGCGTTGAACTGATCAACATCGGTGAGCGGGAGACGTTTTACCATACAGCACGGACGAACCTCATCACGCAGGAAGCAGATATGAAGACATTTGACCTCGCCTTCAATCTGTTTTGGCGATACCCGCGCACGGAATTTGAGGCAGTCGATACAGAAAACGAAGTACCCGAACCCTCCAGTCTCCAAGACCTCTCCGATGCCATAGATGAACAGGACATCATAGAGCAGTGGTTGGATGCCGAGACAGAAGACGATGACAAAGAAGGTGAGGAAGACGACCCGATCGCTTACAGTGTAGAAGAGGTCCTGACCCGAAAAGATTTTAGTGAATTCACAAAAGAAGATATGGAGGAAGCACGGGAGATCGTCGCGAAATTGGCAGCTGTGCTGGCGACAAAACTGAGTCGCCGAAAGGTCGTCGGTAAAAAGGGTAGAACTATAGATTTCCGACGGAGTTGGCGGAAAAGTCTTGTTCACGGTGGTGAACCGCTCGAACTCATACGAAAACAGCAGAAAATCAAGAAAACCAAGATTCTCCTTCTCTGCGATGTGAGCGGCTCTATGGACTGTTACGCTAAGTTTCTCATCCAATTTATCTACGGCATGCAGCAAGAACTCAGAGAAGTAGAGGTCGCCGTCTTCAGTACGCACCTAACAAATATCACCGGACTCCTCCGACGGAAAGGATTGGCAGAAGGCTTGAATGAAGTGGCGAATGTCGTCCCCGACTGGTCAGGCGGAACAAAGATAGGTGAAAGTCTACTGGAATTCTATCGGCAGTTCGCACCTTCTCTCTCGGCATATCGTTCCGTTGTTATCCTCATCAGCGATGGCTGGGATCGTGGCGATGTAGATGTGCTGCGGCGTTCCATGGAGATGTTGCATCGGCATGCGTATCGGTTAATCTGGCTTAACCCGTTACTCGGTAGCGAAGGCTATCAACCGATCTGCCGAGGTATCCGCACGGCACTGCCTTACGTGGACTATTTCCTGCCAGCACACAATCTGGAGAGTTTAGCACAATTGACAAAAGTATTGATCCCACTCTGGGCGAAATAAAATTAGATAAGGAATTCTAACTATGCAAGTCCAAGCAGCGGTGATGCTCCAACCGGGGCAGATAGAGATCCGAGAATTTGAGAAACCGACACCTGCAGATGACGCATTCCTATTACAGGTAGACAAAGTCGGTATCTGTGGCAGCGATAAACACATGTACCTCGGGCACACCGCCCTAAAATTTCCGGTTATCCCCGGACATGAGGTCGTCGGCACAGTTGCTGAAATCGGCAAAAATGCGAATCAGGTGATGAATGTGATGGGCGGTCCCATCAAAGCCGGTGACCGTGTCACAGTGGTTCCGGGATCAAAAAACTGCGGTAGATGCTACTACTGCTTGCATGTCCCCGGTCGTCCAACTTTATGTTCCGGTAGAACCATTTACGGGTTTAGCAACAGTGAAACACAGCCTTACCTAAACGGTGAATTCGCCGAGTATACCTATATCCACGGTAACTCTTGGGTTTATAAGATACCTGACGGTATTCCTGAAGAGATCCGCGTGTTAACAGAACCGGTGGCAGTTGCGACGCGTGCCGTTGAACGCGCCTGTGCTCCCGGATTGCCACAAGTCGGAGATGGATACAGTATTGGCAGCAGCGTGGCAGTCCTCGGATGCGGACCGATCGGTCTCCTTGTTGTCGCTGTGTTACGGGATAGCGGTGCTGGTACTATTATCGCTACCGATCTCGTCGATAGTCGGTTGGAGATGGCAAAGCAGATGGGGGCGGATGTCGTTATCAATGTCGGAAACACAACACCTGAAGAACGAGTTGAACAGATTCAGGGACTCACAAACGGTGTCGGCGTAGACATCGCGATTGAATGTGCAGGCTTGCCAATCGTTTTCGCCGAAGCGTTAGATGTGGTCCGACGCGGTGGCAAAGTCATTGAAGTCGGACACTACACAGACTCTGGGGACACCCGCGTACGACCACACCAAATTTGTAACAAGGATCTGGATGTTTGCGGCGTATGGGCATATCCGCAAATCCAGTTTCAGACAGCATTGGACTTCCTTCAGATGACACGCGCACCCTTGCACGAATTAATAACGCATTATCTACCGTTGCACCAACTGGAAAAAGGTATTGATATGCTTGGACAAGAAGGGGTCTACAAGGTCGTGATTGAGCCGCAATCGTAATGTATTTATCGGCGAGTACGCAGTTAACAGTACGGCGAGTACGCCTTTCAGTTTTCAGTTAAGAACTTGTGGCGGTTACCAATTCTGTCACTGCGAAAAGATACCTCTTTAACTGAGTACTGAAAGCGCAGCGTACTGAGTACTTATAACTGCGTACTCGCTAGCACAAATGGAGGTACGTTCTGTCAGTACCCCCGCCCTAAAGGACGGGGCTTGTGCGAAGCGTATACCAAACGTTCACTCCACGAGGTAAACCGCTGACTACCGTAAAATATCGCATATCTGTGGTGTGGTAGCCTAACTATGTATCGGATACTCCCCTCGTCTGATACCACTTGGATATGTGATCGGGAAGGGGAAACATATAACCCGAAAGGGAGACTACAAACTATGTTTGTTCCAGTCAAGAGTCCGTCAGGTAAGAAACTC
>JAJEET010000108.1 GCA_022820835.1 Candidatus Poribacteria bacterium | reverse complement strand
TGAACCACCAGAGATAATAACATCGACATCCGTGAGGTGTGTTGCGAGTGTCTCATCAAGACTAATCTGTTGGAGGTGTCCAGTGAGAATAATCTTATTGATGCCTGCTGCTGTTAGTGCGTCAACAGATTCTTGAACGATAGCTGCCAATGCCGCCATATCGCTCGGATCTGACGGGGAAATGCCGACATCTCCCGGTGAAGAGATACTACCAAGCAGTGGTGTCGTTATACCGACAACCCCAACCTTTTCCCCAGACGCAGTCGTGATAACCACACTCTTCGTGATGCTGTTCGGAATAGTGCTTGCTTCTTGACCCGGTTCAACAACGAAGGAGGCGAGGTTGCTGTCGGCACTAAAGTCCAAGTTCGCACTCAGAAACGGGAACGCTGCACCGACATAGTCTCTATCTGCAGCAATCAAACTCGCGAGTGTACCGGTACCCGCGTCAAACTCATGGTTCCCGAGTGCGCCTGCCATGAAACCCATCGCGTTGAGCATCAGAATATCGGCACGACCTGAACCTTCGCGTCCTAAGACCTCGCGAAGACTCCGGTCATTACCCGCTGCAAAAAACGGTCCGGGAATGTAACTATCTCCAGCACCAATGATAACTGTATTTTCAACTTCGGCTTTGAGCGCGTTCAGCACCGATGAGAAGCGAGGTGCGTTTTCGAGGGCTTCAATACCACCCTCCATGTCCGCCGCATGGAGCAATTGAAATGTGGTTTTAGATATGGGAGCCTCTTCGCCTTGGGAATAGGCAGGTGTGATGCCTAACGTGAGAGGACTTATCAGTAAGATTGAAAGTATTATGAGTATGCGATGGGCTTTCAGCCCAAAAACATTGGGGACAAGGTGTTCCTTACTTTGCATCAAAAGGTTCTCCTGTAATTAGGTTGTACCAAATCAAATTAATCAGGTGTGTATCATTTCCCCGCTTGCATTTTGAGGAACTGAGCCTCTCAACATCAGCGGTGTTTGAACTTTTCTGTTCCACGGAAGCGGTGTGTACTCTTGTATCAATTCTAATGCATAACTTCTATAAGGATAAGCCAAGTATGTTGCAAAAAACTTCCCATTTCTTGACTTTTGTGTGCAATCAATGGTTTCGCACGTGCCCTCGTTTTTACCTTGAAGGATCTACTGAAGTATGTTAGGCTGAAGACACCAAAAATCGAAACAATTCTTGCCTCGGAGTGTGTTAATGTCTCGTTCAATCGAAAAACGTCCCAATCTTGTCTATGTTTTCGCCGATCAGCTCCGTTACCAGTCGTGCGGCTATGCAGGCGATACCCGCGCACACACACCTCACATTGACAGACTTGCGGCAGAGGGTGTGGATTTCTGCAACGCTGTCTCTGGTAGCCCGATGTGTGCGCCCTATCGCGCCTCACTTTTCACAGGTAAATACGCAAGTAGCACCGGCATGGCAATTAATGAACTCCGCATGAACCCGAATCACGACTGTTTCGGGCATGTACTGCATCGCAACGGTTATCAGACCAGTTACATCGGAAAATGGCATCTGTGGGCAAACCAATTGGGAAGGCATAACGATCCGAGAAATTCCTACATTCCACCCGGAGAACATCGACTCGGTTTTGATGGTGAATGGTCAGCCTACAATTTTCATCATCTCTATTATGATGCGTATTATCACAAAGATTCGCCTGAGAAGATCGTGCTTCCCGGCTATGAACCAGACGGACAGACCGATATGGCGATTGATTACCTACAACGCGCATCAACAGCAGACGATCCGTTCGCGCTTTTCCTCTCTATCGGGACACCGCACGACCCGTGGACACAAGACAACGTTCCCGCCGCTGATTATGAGATGTTTCGAGAGGTTGACTTCCCGCGACCACCAAATTATCGAGATGAAAATGACCCCTACGGCGATACATGGGCAATTATGTCCCCTGCACAAAGAGAACAATTGCCTGAATGGATGCGCGTCTACTACGCAATGACGACCAATCTGGATCGGAATATTGGGCGGTTGCTCCGTGCCATTGACAACCTTGGATTACGCGACGACACAATCTTTGTTTTTACGTCCGATCACGGTGAGATGTTCGGTGCACAGGGCCGCCGAGCGAAAAACATCTTTTATGAAGAAGCAGTGCGCGTGCCTTTCCTTGTCCGTTGGCAAGATCAAATTCCGGCTGGACACGTCTCCGACGCATGCCTGAATACACCCGACATCATGCCGACACTCCTCTCTATGATGAATCTGCCGGTTCCAACAGATGTCGAAGGCACCGATTTAAGCAAAGCCGCGTTTAATCAACCCACTGATGAACCCGACGCAGCGTTCATGCAAGGAATGGGATGTACAGCGAAATGGGAAGACGGTTATGAGTGGCGGGCACTCCGCACAAAGCAGCATACCTACGCTGTCCACCGTCCAGATCGCAGTGAGAAACTTTTTGATAATGTTGCCGATCCGTTCCAAAACCGAAATCTGATTGACGTACCGGAAGCCGCTGAACTTCGAGAGCGGTTCCGAGCAATGCTAAAGCAGCGCATGGATGCGCTTAACGATACCTTTGAAATGTGTACGTGGTATCGCGATAATTGGACCGAAGATCGGATTATCCTCCGTACTGCAACGTTAACCTAAAAAGAAGCAGACACACGGCGTATACTGAAGACAAATATTCCTTGAAAAATTTGCGGTGAATGTAATACAATACTTGTTAACTAACACTATCCATAATAGACATTATAATAGTTTATAGGATGGACGAATTCCCTCTTAAAGTCCCCCTGATAAGGGGGATTTAGGGGGTTAAAAAAACGAAATACTTTCACTATAATGCACTTTTGCGTAAAATATGATCCTTTTCTGCTCAATTTGCGTAGATTATGGTTAAGTGACACAACGCGTTCTTAAATCGTTATAAGGTCTAGGTAGTGTTTACATTCCATCATCAAAATCATCGGGAAGTCAATGAATATAGGCGAATGGTCTGCAATGCTGAGAAAGTTTTGCAGAACCTTGAAAGCTTTGTCATAACTGGATCCGCAATCGAAAGGTAAACACAACCT
>JAJEET010000109.1 GCA_022820835.1 Candidatus Poribacteria bacterium | reverse complement strand
AAAATAGGTTGGGTCTTCCACAGCGAGCGTAGCGAGTGCCAATCGGAAAAACGTTGTCTTGCCGGTCTGGCGCGGTGCAAAAAGGACGATGTACCGTCCATCCTTCACGCGATTGATGAAATCTTTAATCTCCTCAGTGCGTGGGACAACATAATGCCGGTCAGGTTGCACTGAGCCTCGGGTACCGAACGTTCGCATGTCCTTCTCCTTTCACCCAAATTATACCTAAAAGAGGAGCATTTGTCAACAACAAGATTTAAATCGACCTTGCCTAATAATGTGCTCAAAGAACCGAAAACTGAACAGCTCTGGAAACCGCATCAGATCGAGTCGTCTCTGTGTTGGAAAGTGGATATAGTTTAGAAGGTATCTCTGAATCCGTCGTAGCGCACCGCGTGTAGTTAGATTATCGGCTTCTTCCCGACATGAATCGCGACGATGCCGAATGTTTTTCGTTGATACCGCACATCTGTCAACCCACACTGCTCCATGACGGTTTTCAAAGCATCACAATTCGGAAATTTCATGACAGAACGCGGGAGATACCCGTAAGCGTCATCTTTGTTTCGAGAGATGAGATTTCCGAGAAACGGTAACACCTTCGTGAAATAGAAGTAATAAAGACTCCGAAACAGCGGGTTTACAGGTTGCGTGAACTCCAAGATAACGACTCTACCCCCCGGTGCAGCGACACGCGTCATCTCGCGGATCCCCATCTCTAAATCTGAGACGTTCCGAATACCGAAACCGACAGAGACGACATCAAACGTATTGTCTAAAAACGGTAGCGTGAGCGTGTCTGCTGCGAGAAAGCTTGTAGTACGGTTAGAAACCGCACCTACCGGCTGTTGAAGTTTCTGATCGCCGATGACGAGCATCTCGAAGCAGAAGTCTGAACCGATAACGAAACCGTCTGTATCAAGTTTGTCGGTGTATGCAAGCGCGAGTTCACCGGTGCCAGTGCAGACATCTAAGACCTTGCTCGTCGGTTCGACTTCACTCACCTTGACAGTCTCCTGTCGCCAGACTTTGTCACGTTTGAGGCTTAACAGCGCGTTGAGAAAGTCGTAATGCTTCGCGATCGCAGAGAATAGATTTTTTATCCGGTGTGCCTGCATAGTGTTCTGGTACTTTGATTTTTAGATTCTGTAAATATGCTGTCGCTACACGGTTCAACAGGCATTTGAAACATTCAAGGCTTTCGTGTGGAATCCGGTTCGGTTAGGAAACCGAACCTACCGACCTTGGAATCCGCTACATCCGTAATTCAGCACCCAACTCTTGATTGAGGCGTTTGACTATTTTATCGTGAAGGGCATTCACTGCTTTGTCTGTCAAGGTCTCGGTTGCGGAGTGGTATATGATAGCATAAGCGAGACTCTTCTTGCCTTCCGGGACCTGTTCGCCTTCATAGACATCAAACAGACGGACAGATTCGACCCATTCGCCACCCGTTTTATAGATGAGTTCTGTCGGCATATCCGATAGTGTCTCTTCATCCACAACAATCGCGAGATCGCGTTCAACTTTGGGATAGACCGAGATCGGCTCAAAACGTTTGGCAAATATCGCAGCGTCTACTAACGCTTCCAAATCAAAATCAAAGAGATACGCCTTATAAGGCAGATCGTAGTTTTCGAGAACCACTGGATGCGCCTCCCCGAAGATGCCGACCTGTCTATCGCCGAGCAGTACGGCTGCGTTGCGACCGGGATGGAAGGTCGGTTCGCCCGTTTTCTGAAGTGTATAATCAGAGATACCGCAGACCTCAAGCACGCCTTCTGCAAGTCCTTTGATGTCGTAGAAGTCCGGTTGTCGGTACGGGTTACTATACACGCCATCCCCGATCTGTCCAGCAAGGACACCACTCACCCGTTCAGGTTCCTTCTGTTCGCCATCACGAATAAAGACATTCCCTATCTCAAAGAGTGCGATGGTATCTATCTGGTGATTGCGGTTACGTTGTGCGTTATCAAGTAATCCGGGTAATAGGGTTGTACGGAGTACAGACATTTCGGGACTCAGTGGGTTTTGTAGTGGCAAAGCGTTACGAAGCGGATTATCCGCAGCGAAACGGATCTTATCAAAACTGTTCGGATCAGAAAAGCTGTAGTTGAGTGCCTCCATCATCCCGGAGGCGAGGAGGAATTGTTTTACACGTCTGCGGACCTCTACCTTCGGGTCGGGTGCGGGTACAGGAATATCGCCTTTTGGCAGTGTTGTGGGGATGTTATCGTAGCCGTAGACGCGCGCGATCTCCTCGATGAGGTCTATTTCGCGGGTAATGTCTGCCCTGAACGTCGGCACGGTAACCCAATATACACTTCCAGAGACACTCACATCAAAACCGAGACGCGTTAAGATTTCTTCCATAGTTGCTGGCTCAATTTCGGTTCCCAAGACGAAGTTGACGCGTTTCGGACGGAGCTGAATCTCAGTCAGGGGCTGTTCTCCGGGATAGACATCAACGACACCTTTACAGATTGTACCACCTGCCAATTCAGTGATGAGTTGTGCGGCGCGATCAAGAGCAGTGATAACGATGCCCGGATCCGCACCGCGTTCAAACCTATAGGATGCCTCCGTACTCATCCCTAACGCCTTCGCGGTCGCACGGATGCTCGACGGATTGAAATAGGCGCTCTCTAACAACACGTCACACGTTGCTTCGGTAATCTCGGAATCGTATCCGCCCATAACGCCTGCGAGTGCGACAGGTTTTTCAGCGTCGGCAATGACCAGCATATCAGAAGCGAGTTCACGCTCTATTTCATCAAGCGTTGTCAATTTTTCCCCTGCCATTGCACGCCGTACGACAATCCGATTTTCGGTGAGTTTGTGGTAATCGAAAGCGTGAAGGGGTTGACCATATTCCATCAGGACGGAGTTCGTAATATCGACGATGTTGTTAATCACACCGATACCGACGGATTCGAGTCGCTGTTGTAACCATGCAGGGGATTGCCCAACTTTAACGCCTCGGATGACGCGTGCGGCATAACGCGGACAGAGGTCTGGAGCCTCAATCATTACCGATGTTGCCTCTCGGACATCGGTTTCGTTTTCGCTGAAGTCAACTTGTGGAAGTTTTAGAGGGTTGCCGGTCTCCGCTCGGATTTCGCGGGCGACCCCGATAAGGCTGAGGCAGTCTGGACGGTTCGGTGTAATCTCCAGTTCAAACACGGTATCGTCTAATCCCAAAGCAGTTGCAAGGGGTGTGCCGGTGGGTATATCTGTCGATAGTTCCATGAGACCTGCGGCATCTTCCGCCTTGTTATATGCGCTTGCAAGCTGCGCCGCTAGGCATAACTCTTTTTCGGAGCAGAGCATGCCTTGCGAAGTTTCGCCGCGTAGTTTGGCGCGTTTGATTGTCAGCCCGATGGGCAGCGTCGTCCCGATCGTGGCGACAGGTGCGAGCATCCCTTCTCGAACATTCGGCGCACCACAGACGATCTGGAGTTCCTCGGTCTCGCCGATGTCTACCTGACAAAGGACGAGTTTATCGGCATTCGGATGCGGTTTGATAGCGTTAACACTGCCGACGACGACACCTGCAAGTTCGGCACCGCGTTGCTTAACCGATTCAACTTCAATGCCTAACATCGTTAGCCGATCAGCGAGTTCGCTCGCGGAGAATTCAAAGTCAATATAGTTTTCAAGCCAATTTAAAGTTACGTTCATTGATCAAAACCCTTAATAGTTGCAAGTTGCCAGAATGAAGACAACCAATACCTCTTTTAAAACTGACGTAAAAAACGGAGATCGTTCTCATAGAAGGTACGGATATCTGGGATTCGGAATTGGAGGTTCGCGATCCGCTCGACCCCCATACCGAAAGCGAATCCGGTAACTGCATCGGGGTCATAGTTGACTGCTTCAAATACGGCGGGATCAACTGCACCGGCTCCTAAGATTTCGACCCATCCGGTGCCGCCACAACTCCGACACCCTTTGCCTTGACAAACAGCACAGGTGATGTCCACCTCCGCACTCGGTTCAGTGAAGGGGAAGAAATGTGGACGGAAGCGCATCTGCGTTTGATCACCGAACATCTGCCGTGCGAATGAGGTCAAGATTCCCTTAAGTTCACTAAAAGTTGCGTGCTTGTCAACGAGTAGCCCTTCTACCTGATGGAACATCGGCGTGTGTGAGACATCGTAATCCACGCGATAGCATTTCCCGGGCACGATGATCCGGATCGGTGGTTTCTGGTTTTCCATTGTTCGGATCTGGACGGGTGAGGTATGCGTACGTAAAAGGTGTCCATCCGTGAGATAAAAGGTATCGTGTAAGTCTCGGGCTGGGTGATCAGCGGGTGTGTTCAGGGCATCGAAGTTGTAATACTCGGTCTCAACGTCGGGTCCTGTTACGACTTCAAACCCCATCTGTCGGAATATCGCCTCAATGCGTTCCAAGGTTTGCATCACCGGGTGCGCTTTCCCGTAAGCAGGCTTCCGTCCTGGAAGCGTGATGTCAACGGATTCCGCCTCAAGCTGCTGTTCCTGCTGTTGACGATGCAGCGTCTGCGTTGTTTCTTCAAAGGCTGCCGTAAGCGTCGTGTGCACTGCATTGGCAAGTTTCCCGATTTCCGGACGCTCCTCTTTAGACAGTTTGCCCATGCCTTTCATGATGTCTGTCAATTTTCCTCTACGTCCGAAATAGGTAATTCTGAGCGATTCAAGCATGTCCGACGTTTTAACATCTTTTAGTGCAGCGAGTGCTTCTGCCTGAATCGCCTGTAATTCTGCTTTCATATTTTTATTTTTCCTTGCGGTTCGTTACCGACAACAAACAAAAACGCCTATCCCTTCGCTCCATAAAGGTTAATTCCCTTCTGGGGACGAAAGCAATAGGCATCAACTTCCGCGGGACCACCCCGCTTGGTAAATTGTCGCGCCCTGGAGGTCGCTCCTACAAATCTACCCGCTTCGTTTTCTTTTTTTATTGGCTCTGGGATGAAATTCGGCAGTTGCTCTCAAAACCCCGTTTCCAGCCGATGACGCGGTCTCTCTATTTGAGAGGTCTCAACTGCTTACGTTATGTCCCTTCATCGCCTTCGGATATACAGATTTATACGACGTGCGTTAACCTACCCTTTTGCGAGGGCGACGAGTTGCTCGAAACCGGCTTCGTCATTAACAGCAATATCGGCAAGAACTTTCCTATCAAGTTCGATGCCAGCGGTTTTCAGTCCGTGTATGAACCGGCTATAGGTGAGTCCGTGCAACCTGGCGGCAGCGTTGATTCTGGCGATCCAGAGTCGCCGAAAGTCGCGTTTCCGTGCGCGACGGTGTTTGTAGGCGTGGTTCCAACCTTTCTGGACGGCTTCTATAGCTGTCCGTTTAAGGTTGTTCCTTCCGCCGCGATAGCCTTTGGAATGCTTGAGCATCCGACTCCGCCGTTTACGACGTACATTCCCTGTTTTTACTCGTGCCATTTAGAACTCCTACTTGCGATCAATGGGGTATCCGAGATCGCATCCACGATTTCGCCTGCGGCCGTACGACTGGGTCCGCGTTCCTGGCGATCTTTCTACTGATGGATTAGACGTTTCAAGCGTTTCGCATTACTCGGATCAACAAGAGTCGATTGCCGCAATCTGCGTTTCTGTTTCGCTGACTTAGAAATGAATAGGTGACCCGCATAAGCCCGATTGCGACGGATTTTACCCTTTGCCGTGAATTTGAAACGTTTTGCTGCGCCTTTATGTGTTTTCATTTTCGGCATCAGAACTTCCTTTTTCTGTCCGATAAGACAGCCAACTTTAGATTATTGCCTCTGTACACCTAAGATTTTGTCGTAAAAAGCATCTGGGCAAAACGGCGAATGCGTGTTATTACCAAACGCGCTCCTTACAGACAAGTGCGACGACAAGACATTATGAAGATTTCGGTGCAAGGATCATCGACATCATCCGTGTTTCCATGCGTGGCGGTTGCTCGACCTCGGCGACCTCTAAAAGGTCGTCTCTAAGACGTGAAAGCAGATTGCTGCCGAGTTCGGTGTGAAGCGTCTCACGTCCACGGAATCGAACGGTTGCGCGAACCTTCCATCCATTTTTCAGGAAATCCTCAACATGCCGTTTCTTAAACTGGTAGTCGTGTTCAGCGGTATCCGGTCGGAACTGCATTCCTTTGAGAACCACCTTCGCCTGTTTCTTTCGAGCCTCACGCGCGCGCTTGTTCTTCTCATACTGATACTTCCCGTAGTCCATGATTTTACAAACGGGAGGCTTGGCATTCGGTGAAACCTCTACCAAATCCAATCCAACTTCTTCAGCACGTTGCATCGCCTCACGCGGGGACATAACTCCCAGTTGCTTATTTTCGTGATCTATGACTAAAATCTCTTTGGCTCGAATCTGATAATTTGAACGACTCTGCCTTTCCTGCGTTTTCTGAGAACGTCTGCCTCTATAGTGTATTTTGGACACCTCCAAGTAAAATGCGCTATAGTGCGCCGCTTACACGCTCATATAAACTTAAAGTACTGCTTGCAAGACCGTCTTAGAACGGAAGCGACAAACTTGTGCGTCCGCTACGATCTGTGAGAGAACTCTGTCTACAAAACGTTTTGTATCGATTCGGACGTTCCTATGGAATAGTGTAAAACGAAGTTAAAATATTGCGTCCGAATCACAATTATCTAATTATACCATATACCACATACAAATGCAAGTTAAAATAGGGCTTACGCGTTTCTTCATAACCTCTACATAATAAGCACTGCAGACGGATTTGCATAAGTTCTACTAAAAAAAGCCGATTGTCCACAAGGTGCGCAGAATAATCAACCCGCCCGCCAAACCACCACAAACGACTATGAAGGCGATGCTGACGATAAGCGCGAGACGGATAATCCGATCACCAAGTTCTGGTTGTTCGCTTGCCCAAGCACGCGCTAACCCAAAAGTCAGCACAATGCTGATTAAACTCAGAACGCATGCCCCAAAAACTGCGAGCAGTATCCCAGAAAAGTCTACCATCTGCATCGTTTCCGGGAGCGATTCATATTGGGAGTAGTTCTGGATAACAACAAATAAAACTGCTATCAGGACTACAATAAAACCGATGAAAACAGTAATTGTTTTCTTAAAGGCAGTTCCCATTTTTACCGTAACTTTCTCCAAACTTACGAACTCTTTTCTACAATTTTAACACACTTTAAAAACAATGACAAGACTGATTGTGATTCCATCAGAAAACCCAGGGCCATTCAATTTTAACGTGAGTTTGAAAATAAAATTGAAGCGTCCCGTAGGTTGGGTTGAACGGATACCTCCTAAAAATCGCACACAGCACAGCACTTTCAAGGAAACAGAGAAACCTGAAATCACCAAAAACTGAGTGAAACCCAACGAATTATGAGACCCACACGGTTTGGGATGTTGGGTTTCGCTAAACTTATCTACCTCAACGGTTGATTGAAGAACAGAAGGCTGTGTATAACGAAAATGCCCTATGGTTTTACCGCTCAACCCAACCTACAAGAATCCATCTTTTTTAATATATTAATTTTAACTACATATCAAAAGGACAACACCAAAAACCTACACTTGAATGGCTCTTCAGAAAAACCTGAAAACGCTTGATTTATTTCAAGAAAGATGATAAATTATTTAAAGTTATACGAATTCAAACATTAAGGAGTTTTTTCATGGCAGTCACCTATACATCCGCAATCACCGAAGTTATCGAAAAATTAGAATCAGGTAACCCACTCCCGCCACTCGTTCCACAGGAAGCTTGGAGTAGCGAATTGACGGAGGCACTCGAATCGGTATCGCTCGACGAACTTTTTCAAGGTGCATCGGTAAAAAATAGCACGTTTGGTAATGCGATCAAGAGCGGTCTGCTACTGTGGAACGATGCCTTGAATGCGTCACATAACATCTCACAAGGACTTGAGAATCAGACGGGCAGTTACTGGCACGGCATTATGCACCGTCGTGAGCCGGACTACAGCAATTCCAAGTATTGGTTCGGTAGAGTCGGTACACACCCGATTTTTCCGCAGCTTCGCGAACGTGCAATCGCAATCTTGCAAGAGATTTCAAATCCCTCGGACGCACTCAGAAGTATTGCACAGGCTATTGAGGCATCGGAGGATTGGGACGCATACCAGTTTATTGATTGGTGTCAGGCATCTGAAAACGGAACAGATGATGTAACCCGTTTCTTACAACAAGTACAGGCGGAAGAAATCAAGTTGTTACTGGCGTATTCCTATCAAAACGCTGTTTAATATATCGTGATTTATTTTAAGGAGTCTGAAATGCGTATCCGAAATGGAACGCTTGGAACAAACCGTTGGCACTGTCTCGCTATCGTACTCACTGGATGTCTCATATTCGGTTCTTGTGTAAGTTCATCGCTTAACACCACAGGTTCGGTTTCAATGACAAATAGCGAGGCTTATGACGAAATCAAGGCGATTTCTGAAGGACTTTCAGATGGCGGTGATCCGAGTGATTATGAGACTTTGGTGGAAAAATCGAGAGTTTTTGTCAAGGCGTATCCGAAATATAAGCGGGTTGATGAGGTTTACTATCTCCTCGGAAACGGCTTAATCATGCTTGACCGTATTGAAGAGGCGATTGCGGTTTTCGATGAACTCATCAGGTATTATCCGGCTGCGGATTACGTTGAACAGAGTCTTTTGCTATTAGGCTTGGCTTACGACAAAGTCGGCGAACATGATAAGGCGGATCCGCTTTACGAAAAACTCGTGAATCACACTAAGTACCGGAGTGGTAGGTACGCCGTAATAGCGCAGCAGCTTCTCGAACTCGATCGGGAGGAGAGAATCGGAGAATTAGCCAATTCCGGTGGTACGAACCCGACACCGAGTCCGAGCCAATTCATTAACAACCGTGCGTTAGATTTTCAGGTAACGGATTTAAGCGGCGAAACACTTTCGTTAGCGCAGTATCGCGGACAGGTTGTGCTGCTCGATTTCTGGGCGACGTGGTGTGGACCTTGTATCGCTGAGATGCCGAACGTTAAGGCGACTTACACAAAGTATAAAGGCCAAAAATTTGAGATTATTGGTATCAGTTTAGATAACTCACCCGTCCCCGTTGAGGCATACATTGCAAGTGAGGGAATCACGTGGAGGCAATATTGGGATAGCGGCGGCAGGATTAGCCGTATGTACAATGTTCGTGCAATTCCATCAACCTTTCTGATTGATGGCGAAGGCGTTATCCGCAAATTTAATCTCCGTGGCATCGCACTTGAAAATGCTGTCTCTGAACTCGTGCAGGAGAATCTCGGAAATTAGATGCCACTTCACTGATAAGGTGTTGATTAAAAGACACCATAAACATACCCGATTCGATTGATTTGACAATCCGAGGAGCATAAAAATGTTGATCCAGAATCAAGCCAACACAGGTTTCGGTCGTTTCCTTATCTTTGTTCTTACAAGCCTCTTGCTAATAGGTTTCTATGCGAACTTTTCCGATGCCAACCCGTTAAAAACCGCTTACAAATACCAAGAAATTAAAGCGATTGCTAAGACACTCAAGAAGCAGCGCGCCCCTGAAGAATTAGAAAAGTTAGTGGAGAAGTCGAATGCCTTTATCGCATCGCATCCTGAATACAAACGTGTGGATGAGGTCTATCATCTCCTCGGCAATGCCTTAGTGCAATTAGAGCGTGTTGAGGAAGGCATTCAAGTTTTTGAGGTGCTTGTAGAGAAACAACCAGATGCGCGTTATGTTAGAGATTGCCTATTAGAATTAGGATTAGCCTACGACAAGTTGGGTAAACACGACGAAGCGGATATAGCCTACAAGGCATTAATAAATCACCCAAAGTACGGTTCAGGATCACACGCGACACGTGCGAAGCAAATTCTTGAACAAGAAAGAGCCGATCGGACAGGCGAACTACCGAAAGCACCTGGCGCACAACCGGCACCCGGCTCAAATCCGAGTCAGTGGATCGGTCAACCCGCGACAGATTTTCAGGTAACCGGCTTGGACGGTGAAAAACTCTCCTTAGAGAAATACCGCGGACAAGTCGTCCTGCTTGATTTCTGGGCGACGTGGTGCGGACCGTGTATCGCTGAGATACCGAACGTCAAGAAGACTTACGCGAAGTACAAAGACCAGAAGTTTCAGATTATCGGTATTAGTCTTGACAGATCAAAGGAGCCGCTTGAGGCGTATATCGAAAAAGAGGAACTCGCGTGGGTTCACTATTGGGACAACACGCGAAAGGTCAGCCGTCTTTACGAAGTTCAGGCAATTCCGTCCACCTTCCTAATTGACGGTGAAGGTGTTATCCGCAAGACGAACCTTCGTGGGCATGCGCTTGAGCACGCTGTCGCTGAATTAGTGCAGGAAAACCTTGCCAAACCTCCCGACACATCCGCGAAAACAGTTGAATCCACTCCGAAGTTGAAATCAATTCCTGCGACAAAACTAACTAAACAGAAGCCAACGCCTCAAAAGACCGCCCCGGTTACCGATCTCAAAGCGAGAACAATGGGATGGGTCGGTAAACCTGCACCAGATTTTCAGGTGACAGATTTAAACGGCGAAGCACTCTCCTTAGATCAATATCGTGGTCAGGTCGTGCTGCTTGATTTCTGGGCGACGTGGTGTGGACCGTGTATCGTCGAGATGCCGAAAGTTAAAAAGACATACCAGACGTACAAGGATCAGAAGTTTCAGATTATCGGTATTAGTCTGGATAGGTCAGAGGAGCCGCTTACGGCGTACATTGAGAAAGAGGGAATTGCGTGGCGTAACCACTGGGATGAAGATCGAAGTATAAGGACGTTATACGGTGTGCAAGCGATTCCGACAGCCTTTCTGATTGACGGTGAAGGCGTTATTCAAAAGGCAAGTCTCGGTGGTTTTGATGTTGAAACTGCCGTTGCGGAATTGGTCAAAGAGAATCTCGCGAAGCCTACCGATGCTCCGATAGATACACCCGCTGACAGCCCTGAAGGTGCACACAATTTGGAACCTAACGTCAAAGAGATCATTAATGCAGCCATCGCTGCGCACGGCGGGCTTGAGAAACTTGAAGCGGTGAAAAGCATCGTGATGGAGTCTCACAGTTTTGAACATTTTCCTGACGGTTCTATGCAAGATGAAGGTAAAAGTAAAATATACTTTTACGCGAACAAATTCCGTAGCGAATGGGAAAATGGTAACGATAAGGGTAGCATGATCTTTGACGGAACGTCGCTGTTCATGATAGCAGATGGCGAGGTTAAACTGCTTCCACCAGAGGAAGGTAAGTCTTATGCCACCTTCTTTAAAGATAGCCTTTTCCGAGAACCGACTTGGCTTTTAACAAAACTCGTGAAAGACGACTTTCCGGTTCAATACTCAGGAACGGAGAAGGTGAAAGGTGTTCCTGCCTCTGTTCTCCTCGTTACACAACCTTCAGGGAAAAATTTAAAGGTCTTCATTAGCGAGGAAACGCATTATATCGTCCAATTCAGTTATGAGGTTAATATCGGTGTCGGCGGTGTAGAAAGCGTTGATGCCTTCTTTGACGATTATCAGGACGTAGACGGTATTAAAATCCCACACCATCGTGCCACAAAGAACGGTGAATACCGGCAAGTGTTAATCACTGATATTACGTTGAACGCCGAAATTGACGAGGCACTGTTTCGTCCCGAACAATAAACTCGGGTTTATAGTGGATTTTAGAATTAAAGCGGGCGAGGAAACCTCGCCTACACCTCGTCAAAATAAGCATGACATAAACATTAGCAACATATTTTTTATGCGGAAATTATGGCACAAGTCACCTTGAAAGATGTCACTAAAATTTACGACGGTGATGTTCTCGCAGTCGAACAGGTAGATTTTCAGATTCCGGACGAATCGTTTACCGTCCTCGTCGGTCCATCGGGGTGTGGGAAGTCAACGATTTTACGGATGATTGCCGGACTGGAGGAAATTACCGAAGGTGACATCTATATCGACGACCAACGTATCAACGATATCCCGCCTAAAGATCGGGATATCGCTATGGTCTTCCAGAACTATGCGCTGTATCCACATATGACGGTGTATAAGAACATGGCGTTCGGGTTGAAACTCCGCAAATATCCGAAAAAAGAGATTGAGCAACGCGTTAACGAAGCGGCAGAGATCCTGAGTATTTCGCACCTATTAAATCGTAAACCGAAACATCTCTCTGGTGGTGAACGCCAACGTGTCGCTGTCGGCAGGGCAATTGTTCGGCATCCGAAGGTGTTCCTGTTCGATGAACCGTTGAGTAACCTTGATGCGAAGTTGCGTGTGCAAATGCGGATGGAGATTAGTCGGTTGCACGACCGCCTCAATGCGACAATCGTCTATGTTACACACGACCAAGTTGAAGCGATGACGATGGGTGATCAGATTGTTGTGCTCAATGAGGGAGAAATCCAGCAGATCGCCGACCCGGGAACACTGTATCACAAACCTGCAAACCGGTTCGTCGGCGGTTTCATCGGCACACCACCGATGAACTTCATAGAGACACACATTGTGAATGACAGCGGTGCCGCGACACTAAAGTTTGAGAACTTCGAGATGGCACTGGATCCCCGTCTCCAATCCGTATTGAATGGGGTTTCTGGGGATTCAGTGACGCTCGGCATCCGTCCAGAAGATATTCATATCGGTCTGAATGGCGGAAACAGTGTAGCAACACAGGTGGAACTGGTAGAACCGCTCGGAAACCACGCGCTCCTGTATCTGCGGACAGACGAAAATAGTTTCGTTGCACAGTCCGATCTGATAGATGTCCCACACCACAATGCGCCATTGACAGTCAGTTTTAATATGGACAAAGCACACCTGTTCCACCCGGAAACAGGCAATTCACTCTGTTTATAGTGCCTGAATTTGTGCCCACGTCTCTGCGTCTATTGGGATACCTTCCTGCTCCCTTTCGCGCTGTTCCTCCCAACCCCGTTCCCCCGGCATCCGAATTGCGTCAACACCGGCAGCACGCTTTGCCGATTTGAGATACCCGATAAACCGTTCTACCTCCTCACTGAACCCCGGAAATTCCCTAAAACTCGCCACGTTGATAACAAGGACGAACAGTCCGTTTCCGACACGGGCATCTTCGCCTTTGCTACACCCCGCGCCCGTAAGTGCGCCTGACAAAATATCAACGATAACACTCAGACCGAATCCTTTATGTGCAGCGATACCGCCGAACGGCAATAGGGCAGCGGGTGGCACGCCGTAGAAATCATCCGGATGCGTCGTTGACTCGCCTTCAGCGTCAATGAGCCACCCGTTCGGAACTGCCTCGTTTCGGTGTTGTTTAACCCGAATCTTACCAGAAGCGACAACACTTGTAGACATATCCAACAGAATCGGATCTTGTCCGTCAATCGGTACGGCACAAGCGATCGGGTTCGTAGAAAGCCTTCCCTGAATCCCGCCATGTGGTGCGACGCACGTACCACCGCCGTGATCGTTTGCCATGAGCAATCCAATCATTTCAGCGTCCGCTGCGATGCACGCGTACCCGCCCAATCGACCCACCTCATTGCACCGTGAAACCGCGACAGAGCTGATGTCCGTCTGTTTTGCCTTCTGAATCGCCAATTCAACGGCGCGCGTCGCAATGACGGGACCGAACCCCCAATTCCCATCTAACACCGCAATGGACGCTGATTCGTGTAGCGTCTCTATGGGTGCTCCCGGTTGGATTAACCCTGCTTCTAATTCGCGTACATATTTCGGGAGATGGATCACGCCGTGTGAGTCGTGTCCGACGCGGTTGGCATCCACCATGGAACGGGTTACGATTTCGGCTTCGGCTGCTGGCACCTTTAATTTTTGGAAGACATTGCGGCAAATAGCGGTGAGTTCTGCTGCTGTAAAGTTCGGCATCGCGTGGCTCCTTGTATGAGGTCCCGCTATTTTACAAATTCCCATCGGTGTTGTCAAGCGGAAATAAAAAAATTTGCCCGTTGTGAGATTTTCCGACGAAATCTGCATTCATGTCTTATGAAATATCATGAAATATCATGAAATCTTATGAAATCTTATGAAATCTTATGAAATATCATGAAAACACAAAATCCTCATTTTATTTTGAGGTTCACCGCATACTGCTTTCAATTGGAGGACTCTATATCAGGTGACTGATGAGCAAAAACGAGATGCAGAACTTGTTCATCAAATCCTATTGGGAAACGAAGACGCTTTTTCGGAACTCAATACCCTATACAAGCAACGCATCTGTGAATTTATCGCGAGTAAAATAGGCGATTGGCATCATGCTGAGGAACTCACGCAGGACACGTTCCTCAAAGTGAATCAACATCTACAAACATTGAGGAAGCCTGAGAGGGTTCTGAATTGGATGTTTCGTATTGCCAATCAACTCGTCGCGGGATGGCACCGAAAAAACCAGAAGTCCAATACAGCACGATCCTCTATCGATATTTATGAGAGCGAGGGGGAATATGAAGCGGCGACTGTTGTCCATCAGGCTGCACAAGAAAACGCAACGGAGACAGCGAGATGGATGGCACTCTCGGAAGCCATCACACAATTGCCTGAATTAGAGCGGAGGATATTTCGCCTACAACTCGAAAACAAGAGTTATGAAGAGATTGCCGAAATATGTGAAGTCACTGTATCCATCGTAAGAAATCGGCTGTCTCGGGCGAAGCAGAAGTTGAAATTTTGGGCAGCAGCTTGGGAAGAAGCAAATGCCGAAGGCTTAGACTTGGATTTCTCTGAATTCAACAGCTGAATTGGAGCAACTCCAACGGAATTAATTGATTGGCGGTGGTGCATAAATATCTCGCGTAGGGTTTGGGTCTTCTAACCCGTAAGATGAACAGATGACACGTCATCTATAAGGCGAGGAAACCGAAAAGAAACACTAAGCAAACCCCCTACGATGGTGGCATATCCTAACACTTTGAATAATGAACCTCCTTCAATTATAGAATTTACGCATTTTTTCATGAGATCCTACATAAAACGTAGGATGTGACAGATTCTGTCACCACAACGGTTGACAGTGAAGGGGAACTTTTCACGAAGATAGCAACATAGACTAATTTACATTCAGTCAGTGTTAACGGTTGATTAGAGAACTTTACAATTGTGCCAGTTCAACCAACCCGTATGTTTGAATAGAGTTTGCATCCAAATGTCAAAATTTAATTCTTGACATTAATTTTTAAATCTCATATAATATTGGAGAATTTAATGATGAACACGTTTAGAGAAGCGATAGGTAAACGTAGTTTACAGGGTATTTCTATCCTCACCCTGCTTTGTGTGATAACTTTTTCCACGTATGCTAACCCACTTGCGAAAAGGCTTGCAGAGAAAGCTGCTGTACTTGCTGCTAAGGAAGCACTGAAAGCACTCTTAGATCAAGAAATTCCACTGCTTGAGGATCAATTAGAGAGAGCGCGATTAGACCACGACGCGAAACGATCTGAGTTAAATAAACTCGCTCCTGTGTTTATGGAACAATCCGCACTTCTTATGGAAAAAGAGAGCCAACTATCGTTTGCATATAGTGACCACTTGATTGCTATCTGGATTCGTATAAGTGACGAGGGGATTGTTGAAATGGCAAAATCCAGTTTAAAATCAGCAAATTCAGCATACGATAGCGCACTCAGAGCCTATTTGGATCATACGGGATCCTGTTATTATTGCGTTGGTTCGTCAATGTGTTATGACGGGACTATGTATAATAACGATAGGAATTCTGCATATACGGCTCTGCAGAACGCGAAGCAGGCACTCAAAAATGCTGAAGATGCGTTGAGTGAATCTAAAAGTGCAGAGAAAAATGCAGAAGCAGCAGTCGTGGCAATTGAAGCTGAGACCACGCATATACGTATAGGTGTTAATTTACTAAATCATCAAATACTCGGACTCGAATCTGAAATCGGAACACTTGAAGCTGAGGTAACACGACTCCAACAAGAAGTGGACGCGAAGAACGCCGAGCGCGCCAGGTTGGATATGGAGATTCCTGAACTGAAGAAGGAAATCGCTGATATTCGAGAACAATTAGGTCTAAAAACGACGCAATAAAAAGTGAGGCGTGACAGACATGACTTTGAAAACACGTATCATTGGGACAGTCTTTATTTTTCTCTTTGTTTTTTCTACTTTTGTCTGGTTTTCCTTACAGCAGGAACCGATTTTGGACGCGGCGGCACAGCAAAAAATATTGTCCGAGCGCGTCAAGTTGGATATGAAGATTCCTGAACTGAAGAAGGAAATCGCTGATACTCGAGAACAATTAGGTCTAAAAACGACCCGATAAAAAGTGAGGTGTGACATGACTTTGAAAACACGTATCATTGGGATAGTCTTTATTTTTTTCGTTCTCATTGGTGCTTTTGCTTTGTTCTCTTTACAACAAGAGCCAACCTCAGATGATGAGGAAATTGCCGCATCTGAAGAACAAGAAGTTTACTCACCAGAAGAATGGAAAGCACATCGGATCGCTTGGGACTATTTTCAGGCACAACAGCAGGTGAAACATGACCCAAACGCCCTACCGATAGCCTTTCCTAAAGATTTAAATCTTGAACACTTGAATATGGAACTTTTTGTGTCAGAGGGGTTAAGATACTATGAGGAAAACTCTCCCGTTCTCCGAGAAGCGCGCGAGACGATAGAAATGGTAAAAAAACGGATGCCAGAAGTTATCGCGCTCTATGAAGAATCTAAAAGGTATAACGAAAACTTGCCACAGATGAAACTTGAACGCGAACGACAGCGGCAACAACGGCGTGAGATCCAAATGAAAAGTGAAGCAAATACTGCCAAGTTCGGTGAGCTCCATGCTGAGGTTCTTGAACTTTTGCGAATAGTAGAGGAACCGGAACGCCTTTCGTCTACTCCATTGGATGAAGTACCCGTTCGCCCTCCCTCTGTGCAACCGGCAAAAAATAATGTTCCGACACAGCCTGCAGCGAAATATAATCCTGTTGAGTTTCTTACCGAAGCACAGTCCCAACTGCAAACGTGGCGTTCCGATTTAGACGAAGATTATTTTGATGTTGTTGTTTCGCAATCTCTGTCTCCAAAGGAGTTTGAGGCGTTTTTTCCGACCAAGGAATCTCGTGCCCAACTCCAAGTCCGGCAGCAGCAAATGCAAGCCGACATCGCGAGGCGTGTTCAAGGGTTTTTAGCAGAAGATACCAGTAACCGCAAGGAAAAACTCTCTATTATTCGCAAGACGCTTTCTGAAAATTGGAGTCCCGACATCGCTGAGGGTGTTCTTGAACGTTTAAAATAGGCGATCACGAGCTGCCGCTTTAAACACTTCCTCTCTGGATAGCAAGTTTCTTTGAGCAATACAGGAAAAGCCGCCTTTGTGATTTACACATACAGCGGCTTTTTTATTTTTTTTCGGGATTCAAAGTCATCTTGCTATATCGTACCCGCCTCTTTGAACACTTCCGCCAATCGCTCAGCAAAACGAAATGCACTGTTGTCTTCAGGTGCGTAGCCTATCACATCTCGAGCGTTGGTGATACTCCAGAACTTATGCGAATTGTCGCTGATACCGTAGAAAATCTGGAACGGAATCCCGTTTTCGTCCTCTATATTTTCCGTCTCAATGCTTTTGACGAAGAGTTGCACCTGATCGCGAACGCTTAAATATGCACCAAGCGCGCGGTGCATCTTCTGATAATTGTCCGCTGTGATATCTGCCATATCTGTCTCGCGCGGCGCACCGATACGGATCTGCACATTCTGCAGTTTCTTGTTTTTCCTGAACCCAGTCGCAAAGACGAAACCGAGATGTTCATAAGACTCTTTTGCCCATCCGTAGAAGTTATCGGAGAGTGGACGCATCTCTGGTGTTACGAAATCCCACTTGCCTGCCCAAATAAGGCGTTCGTAATAATCTGCTGCGTGATTAGAGCTACAGACGACGACACGCCGAACATCCGTTTCCCAACAGGTGTGATAGACATTATACGCCATCTGGATGTTGTTGAGTTCGTCCTGAAAACCGCCGCCTTTGAAGGCACAATGAACGACGGCATCAACACCCTCAAAATAGTGTCGGTATGCGTCTCGGTCAGGGTTGGTAAGCTCAACGATCTCAATGCCTTCAATCTCTTCGCCCTGCCGGTTGGTGGTTTTTACATCTAAAAGGACGAGTTCATAGCGTTCTCGAAATTCTGGGAGCATCCGACTGGCAACATAGCCAGAGGCTCCAGTGATAAGGACTTTTCTACGGTTTTTCATGTTGCGGTGTTTCCTTCTTTTGTTATTTTAATAGAGTTATCAGGAGGTTGGTGTTTGCGATGCGATTTTTTGTTTTTGTCCGATCAGCTTTTCTCGCACTTCGTCTTCTAAGCGGGAAAATAGTAAGTCTGACTCAGGAACCGTAATTGCATCGTTGTATAGACCTTGGTAACTAACGGTAGCATTCTGAAATCCTTGCTTGGGTTTATTTAGAAAACGGACGAGTAACTCAAAGAGCAGCTTTCCTCGAAGTTGAAGATGATATACTCTCCTGATTTCTCTAACCCGCTCATGGTCTGAAGGAAGAAATTCCAAATCAGGTGATAGCGTAGTCTTGTCAAGCGGCACGATTCGATTTAAACGATGCGCCACATCCACATGTTCTTCATCTCGGATAGACTCAAAGGTTTTTTCTGGTGGGTTCTTCTCTAAATATTCTTCCACTTTATAAGCAAACCACATACTAATTGCGTCTATAGTTTGATCGTATTCTACCTTATTTCCTACGCGATCCCTTAACTTGACGTGTGCGTACAGATCATTTTCAATACTATATCCTTCTGTCCAAATAATGTCGTCATACTGATTCGGAATCCCTCTGAATAACCACATATCTTGGTCAGCTATGAAAGCAACAGGCGCATGCCTGAAATCACCACTATTTTCACAATCAGAAAGTTCCTCATAAAGATGAAGTAAAGTATCTTTGGAACCCGCGCTGAAGAAACCTACATCAAATCTTCCTAAACGCTCCACCAATGTTCCATAGATGATTTCATCATCTCTACCTTCAACAATAATATTTGGCTTGTTAGAGAGACGCAGCGCATCAACTAAATTCTCCACATTAGGGTCGGGTAGTGGCATTCAGATATCTTCTCCTTTATCCGCTCAATTGGTTTTCAGTGGAATCTCTTTATGCTGATACCCAGTAAAAATAAAAGGTGAGTGTGTCGCAATGAAAAACTGGTTTCCAGTGCTCTGATCGAGAAGAGTTGGAAGCAGTAACCTTTGCCAATCAATGTGCAGGCTTAACTCTGGTTCATCAATGAAAATAGGCGTATTTTCGCTAAAAGCGTTGTAACACAGAAAACTGAGCATCTGCTTCTCGCCGGAGGAGAGTTTATCAGAGGATATAGAATTTTTTGTTTCCCCAACTGTAATCCCGTCTTTCCCTTCTCCCAAAGTAATTCCGTTGGTAGTTTCTCCCCGAACGACTTGCCCAGTAACGCGTATCGCTTCATATCGTAGAATTTTTCGAGACAACTCAGATAACACAGAAAACGGTTTACTCAACTGTTCTCGCTCCTTATTGACTTTCTGAATGTCGTTCAGAACAGTCGAAGGGTTTTGCGGAATCTCAGAAACTTTGTCCTTATCTGGATTGTTTTGTATTTTTTTTGAAATTTCCTCTAATACTTGCGATTGGCGTCTGCTAATTTCTTCATAAATATCAGCGTATTTCTGCGTGAGCAGTTCACGGAGATCCTCTGTTGAGATTGAAGCAATGAACTTATGTTCGTTGATTGACACCTCATCGGAAAATCTTGATACTGAAACTTGTAGCATTTCCGGGACTGACAAAATTCTTACATCTGAACCTTCTGCATCCGGGGATAGTGAAAAACCACCCTCAATTCTTCTAAAGGTTGGGAAGAAAAGACTCCGCTTGGTTGTTCGCGCGATCCGCTTTTCAAGCGCATTTACCAAATCCACATCCTTCCGGTTAATCCTTCCGGTCTCCGCGTCAATGATAATAAATTCGTCCACTTTTTCTTCTTTACCAGAGTTGTAATCAAACTTAACTTGATCGGGTTTAACGCGCTCCATGTTTAAAGCGAACAGGTCGGTTTGAATTGCAATGGAACGGAATGGAATTTCAGCAAGGATTTGCACAAGGTGTCCACTGATAAGATACCATATCAACTTCAGTAAAGTCGTTTTACATGATCCGTTAGCTCCAGTAAAAATGTTCAAGTCTTCATTGAACTTGAATTCATCATCAAGCCGCTTATTGAGTCCCTTAACTTTAAGATATCGTATCATCGTTTTACCTCACAGAGATAGGTCTGAGCATAAAATCTGAATGCCTATGAAATCTCCAACTTTTCCTTGCAATGCCGTGCGAGCAGTTTCATCTCTTCTATAACCTGCGCCTCAGTTTTTATCAGTTGGTTAAAGAAAGGTGGTACAGGCTGCCTGCTAAGGAGTCTATCAAAGAAACCGCGCTGTGCTTGCACTGGTCCCCCGAATTGCGAAACGCCGGGACGCGCCGGTTCTGTCCCTAAGTATTCGATTGAAAAATAGTGTGCGACCTTGTCTTGGGTAATCTCGCCTTCGTGGATGCTACCGGTGCTTCGCCGTCCATAGTTCACGGCATAGACTCGACCGCTCATCTGGCTGCGGACAGTATAACCGCCTGCATCAACGGCTTCATTCCAGCATTTCTCGAATCCATTGTTAGGCAAGCGTTCACGGAGTTCTTCCGCTGAACGGACAACGAACTTGTTTTGATACGGTGTCTTGACAATAAGAAATTCTTCATCTTCTTGTTCTAAAGCAGGTTGCCCTATGAGCAGATCGACGGAATCCAGCGTCCAGATAACACCGTTTCGGATACCTTTTGCCAAGTTATGATGTCTCTCGATAAAATCACCGTTGAGTGGGTGCAGACGATAAGCACCGTTGTTGTTAAATGTCTCCCGCAACTTTCGACGGTGTTCTATGACAGAAAACCGCTTTTTAGCGATCGGTATTTCGAGTCGGAGTGTGTACCCTGTGTGTAACTCGGTTGTGAGATTCAGTTGTGATTGACGCAGGTCGGCTAAGCGAGTGAGTGCCGTCTGGCTTTTCGATAGGACGCGTCCGATCAGATACTGACGGCGAAGTGATGGAATTTCCAAAGCGAGGCGTTCGAGCGTTGGTGCATCGAGTTCTTCCAACATAATTTTGTGTTCCCATCGGGTACCACGCTCGTGTGCCAGGATTTGGAACTGCTGCATATCGCCAGCAGTTCGGATATAACCGAGTGCTGTCCACGGGTCAAAGGTCGCACGATAGTTTCCGCTGGTTTCCACATCTCCGTTCGCTAAGACACAATCCCGTCGTTCGTATCTCGAATAGAGTCCAAATTGAAATTCAAAGTCTTGGTAAGGAGACAGAGCCTCTCGTAGATCGCGTGCGAACTCGCTTCCGCGCGCAAACCGTTTGAAAATTTGCTCGGTGCGCTGTGGTTGATTCAAGGCATCAAGAAACGTTCCGATAGGAATACCGCCTTCTTCCACTCCCTCATCCTCACTTTTACCAAAAACTTTAGTTTTGGTTTTAAAGGGTGGATTTCTGAGCGACACATCGCGTTGTGAGACGAGTTGCAACGCTGCGTCATCCTTTATATCCTTGAGTGCAGGTGCGTCGCCGAGAATTTCAGCAAGTTTCACGTCGTCTATCTTTTCCGTCAAATCGATGCCACGCTTAAGTTCAGCAAAATGGATAATATCATCGCAACTATACTGGAGCGGTGCGCTTGAAGAGAGGTTATCGTAGTTAGAGCGATGGAAGCGGATCCGCGGCTTAATGCGAAAGACAGGTGTAAGTCCGTAATCTTTCAGCAAGACATAGAGCGTGACAGTATAAGAGTCGGCGTGAACCTTCTGTGCGAGAATACGTTCGGGTTTCGCGTCGTTTTCGACGATTAACCGCTCCTGTACGAGACGGCTATCGTTGCCGAAAATCATCATCCGATGTTCTTCCCTGTTATCATCTACTAACATAGACCTACCCTCCATTGACTCATATAATAGAGCCTATAATTACTTGAACATTCTGAATAGGCAGAGTTACAAACCTCGCCGCAGCGAAGGAGGGGTTATTATTCCCAGAAGTGCCAACTATCTTTCGGGTTATACAATAAAACGATACTGCTGCGTCTTGGTTACTCTATGTGGTTTCAAAGCGTTGGCGAGCTAGTGCTGCTGCACCAAGGATACCTGAATTGTCTCCGAGTTTTGCGCGTACAATTTGGACCCCGTTTAGCGTATCTGGGAGGGCGTATTTTTCTACGTACGTTCGTATATTGTCAATGAATGTGTCGTCAAGTGCTTCAACAACGCCGCCTCCTAATACAATCATCTCTGGGTTTAGGAAATTCACGATGGACCCGACACCGATACCGAGATATTTGGTCGCTTTCTTGAAGACTTTCAGGGTCAACTTATCGTTTGCCCGAATCGCCTTCACCAATACACCACTCCGAATGACACTGAGGTCGCCATTCGTGAGTTTAGTGAGTACGCTCTTTTTTCCCTTTTTCTGGATCGCCTTCCGAAATTGCTTTGCCATAGCGGTTCGGCTTGCGACTGCCTCTAAACAACCCCGCGCGCCGCATCCACACCTTGGTCCACCGGCTTTAACAATAATGTGTCCAATTTCACCGGCAGTTTTACTCGCGCCGTGGAACAACTCACCCTTTAAAATAATACCGCCACCGATACCGGTGCCAACAAAAATTCCGACAACGTTCTCGACACCTTGTGCGGCACCAAAGGCATGCTCGCCGAGCGTTCCGACATTCACATCATTATCAACAAACGTCGGCAATCCGGTACGCGCTTCAAGTTCAGTCTTGAGTGGAACATCCCGCCAGCCGAGATTCGGTGCGAAAATAACGATGCCAGTTTCTGGATCGAGGGGTCCCGGTGCTCCGATCCCGATTGCCTGAATGGACGCGTTTTCAACGTTTGACTTATCGATCGCCTTTTCGATAGATTCAGCGATCCGATCAATTACGGCAGTTGTCCCTTCGTCTGCCTTCGTTGAGAGTTTGGCAGTCCCTAAGATATTGCCTTCCGCATCAATGACAGCGGACAAAATCTTGGTGCCGCCCATATCGACACCGACAACGTTGGTACTCATCTCTTGATAATCTCCCGTTAAATTGGTACCGTTACCAAAAATGATAACAGTTTCCGTTTAAAGTCTATTGTGGATAGATGTTCCCATTTTTCCAGAAATTTTTCATAATCCGCTTTTCGGGTCTCTCTCGTTTGATCAATGAGCCTATCAATACCGTCTTTCCGAGTAGCAGACGACGCTGATTGATGCGTATAATCGGTTAAAACCTGTAAGACAACATCGCAGTCGTGAATGTCACCGAGGATTTCTTGTAAATCGACGATCACGGCGAGGAATTCAGCAAAACGCTTATCGTCTGCCGTTCCCCCTTCTTTAGAATATTCTTTTGGAAACTCGTAAACGACGCGAAAAAGTTCCATCGTATAACGTAAGCGTTTGATCGAAATTCGCATGTTATGGAGCTCTTCACGCCTCGCTGGATCCCGAATAAACGGTTCCCACGTGTAGACCTCTTCGACTTTCTGTGGAAGAATAATCCGAGCATTTTCGCGATAACTGCTAAGGGGTTTAACACCGCTGATTTTGTGTGCTTTCGCCATATTTTAATTATACCTTGCGGTTCGATGAGGTGGGTTAGAGACTTTCAAGTTCGTCTCCCAAAAAATTCCAAAAACTTAGTCTCAAACCCGGTCTCTTCAAGTTGCCTGAAAAGGGTCAGCATCGGTTTTCGTGCTTCTTCTCTTTCGCGATGAAGGTGTTCAATGAGTTCTTTGATGCCCGCTTGTTCCGCTTCGGATAAAGTTTTTAACGTTTTTTGGAAACGATTGATAAGAACATCAAGGTCCCGGACGGCTCCCATCGTTCGGGTTATCGCTTTCACTTTTTTATAGTGTTTTCGGAACAATTTCTTCGGAAAACAGTCGGCGAAATTGTCCATCGCTGCCCGTAGACGTCGCGAAGTAACACGCATATCGTGGACAAATTCGATGTCGCGCCCGTCTTTGGCACCGTCTTTATAGGACATCATTTCGTGGAAATAGTTCACGATGATCTCTCGTGCGCAAGTTTCCAACGTTTCATCAGATGCGCTCGCTTCAATTTTCACTTCTGCCGCCATTTCCCTAAATCCTTGCATCAAGATTTTGCCCGTTGACGGAGTAGATGGTCTATGAGGACAAGCGCCGCCATCGCCTCCACAATGGCAGGCGCACGCACCAACACACACGGGTCGTGCCGTCCGCTCGCCTCCAATGTCACCTCGTTTCCGTCTACATCGACTGTCTGTTGCGGTTTACCGATTGTCGCTGTCGGTTTGAATGCGACTTGGAATACGATGTTTTCGCCGTTTGAAATACCGCCTTGTGTGCCGCCGGAATTGTTCGTGCGGGTCCGAACGCGTCCCGGTTCACCCTCTTTTTCGATATAAAAGGCATCGTTATGTTCGGAACCCGTCATTGTAGTACCGTTAAACCCTGATCCGATTTGGAAACCCATTGTTGCGGGGAGCGACATCACCGCCTTCGCCAAATCCGCCTTGAGTTTGTCAAAGACCGGTTCACCGAGTCCGATAGGAACGTTCCGGGTTACCGACTCAATGACACCACCGAGCGAATCCTGATCGCGCCGCGCCTGATCAATACGTTCCGCCATTTTAGGACTCACAATCGGATCTGGACACCTCACCGGACTCGCCTCAATCTCGTCAAGCGTTACCGTATCTGTGTCCACGTCAGCTGCGAGTGTATGAATCTGCTTGACATAGGCAAATGTCTCGGTTCCAGATTTCTCACGTAAAATCTGTTTCGCGATCGCACCCGCTGCGACACGCCCGATGGTTTCTCGTGCACTTGCTCTACCGCCGCCTTGCCAATTTCGGATGCCGTACTTCTGTTGATATGTATAATCAGCATGCGAGGGGCGGTATAAGTCTTTTAGATGGTTGTAGGCTGCGGGGCGCGCGTCCTTATTCCATACCAACATGGAGATAGGCGTTCCGAGCGTCTTACCCTCAAAGACACCGGAGAGTATTTCAACGGCATCGCCTTCCTGACGTGGTGTCGTGAGATGGCTTTGCCCCGGCTTCCGACGATCAAGTTCAAATTGTATTGCGGATACATCGAGGTCAATCTGTGGCGGGCATCCGTCAACGACAACACCGACAGCCCCACCGTGTGATTCACCCCAAGTTGTAATCCGAAAAAGGTGTCCAAATGTATTCATTTATTTAGTTGCACACTATAGGTGCACACCTTCACATTTAGAATTGTATATTTTAGGTATCTTGTGATATACTATAACAGATTCTGTCGTCAAATGCAAGCATTTTTCGGTGCCGCTTGCAAACCGAAAACTTGCGATTCAAAAGTCGGTGCCGCTTGCAAACCGAAAACTTGATATTTATAGTAAAACCTACAATTAACAAGACATCTATAGAAGGCGGGGTTCCAAACCCCGCCTGCAATGAGTAGGTTTGTTTTTTCTAAAGTGCTGATTTATTTTTCGATTTTACTATAAAAGAAGAGGACGTATGCCATCACTTTTTAAACGCTATATCACACTGCTTCTAATCTTTATAGGTATCGTGTTTCTGTGGGACACGCTGTTCGTGTATCCGCTCAAGATTTTCGTCGTGTTCATGCATGAAGTGAGTCACGGGCTTGCTGCGATTGCAACCGGGGGCAGAATCGTCGAAATTCAGGTTAACCCACAACAAGGTGGACGCGCCATCACATCAGGTGGTTCTCGGTTTTGGACGCTGACTGCGGGGTATCTCGGTAGTCTGCTATGGGGAGGACTCATACTCCTTTTGGCAGCGAGGACACATTTTGACAAAGCCATCAGTGTTCTTATCGGCATCGGGATGGTCGCTATTTCTATCGGATTCGGGGAGAGTACGTTCACCTACCTGTTCGGTATCGGTTTTGGGGTCGTGCTGCTGGCTGTCGGTTTTTTTCTACCAGAGGCGGTCAACGATTGGATACTGCGGGTCATCGGTGTAACAAGCTGCCTCTACGCAATCCTTGACATCAAGAGTGATGTTCTGGACAGGCCTGATCTGCGATCAGATGCGCGGATGCTCTCAGAATTAACAGGCATTCCGACTAAAGTTTGGGGAGGGTTGTGGATCCTCATTGCAATCGGTCTTACATTATGGTTTCTCTACCTCGCCGGCAAAACCACCCCAGTAACGCGCCCAACTCCTACTGAGGAAGAGCACTAATTTATTCGAGTACGCCCCTTAACCAAATGGCCCAAACTGGTCCGAGGATATACCGCTAAAAAAGAGAAACCACACACAGAGTCCTAATAAAAAGAGTGGAATGCAGATCAGCAGGATGAGAATAAAGCATCCCCACATCCAGGAACCTTTGGATTTCGCAGTGGTTGATAGCCGTGCGAGCAACATACCGCCACATATCATGATTATAACGATGAGACCGAATACCGCCACCGTCAACATTTCCTGTCGTCTCCTCCCGTTAATGTAATCTAATATGACTATAGTTTGGACAATTTTAACTTTTTTACAGACAAATAGCAGAAAAGAGGGTATCCTTTCATAATAAACCTGACATTTATTGAAAGGATGTTTTTGATGAATCCTCTTTCCCGCTTAGAAGACATGTTATCAGACTT
>JAJEET010000025.1 GCA_022820835.1 Candidatus Poribacteria bacterium | reverse complement strand
TGCCGTGTCAAACGTGATGAAATTATGTGCGAAACTGGCACCAGCCATCGCGAGTGTTTCTCCGTTCATATATTCGTTTTTAGTCGTTGCCTTACGTTCCAATTCAAGGTACGCTTCGGGCGTTAGGTAAGTCGGTGCTGCAATAGGTGCCATCTGAGTGCCTCCTACTCCGGCGTTTTGGTTTAATTGCTTAAGCGCAATTATAACGAAAACGCTTTCGCGTATCAAGTGAAATATTAAAAATAAACTTTGGGAATAGAACGGAGCAGTGATAATGTAGGCGGGACGGGGAGTCCCGCCTGTGGATAGCATCTATTATGCGTTTGCTTCGGACTGGTAGTATTCCATCAAAATCTCAGCGACTTCGGGTCGTGAAATTTCTGGTGGGAGTGGTTCGCCAGCGGCGAGCATCTCACGCATTTTTGTCCCAGAGATGCTGAAGTAGTCGTCTTCATCGTGCGGGTGGTCGCGGCGCATCATGATGATTTCATTGCGCTTTTTGCTCCATACGGTGAAATTACCACGGAAGATACCGATTTCGAGTGCGTCTTCAGGGATTGTGTCGAAAATCTCCTGTGCATCGAAATCGCCGTAGTAGCCGCCTGCGCCTGCGTGGTCGCGTCCGATGATGAAGTGCGACGCACCGCAATTCTGACGGAAAACGGCGTGGAGGAGTGCCTCTCTCGGTCCAGCATAGAGCATATCGAACCCGTAACCGGTGATAGAGACGGTATTTTCGGGGAAATAGAGTTCCACCATCGTACGGATGCAAGCATCACGAACAGCAGCGGGAATGTCCCCGGGCTTTAGCTTACCAAGAAGCATGTGAATTAGAATACCGTCGGCATTGACTGCCTCTTGTGCGATTTTGCAGAGTCCCTCATGGGCACGGTGCATCGGGTTCCGTGTCTGGAAAGCGACGACTGTATTCCACCCGCGCGCAGCGATGTCTTCACGAATCTCGACGGCTGTGCGGAAGGTGTCCGGGAAATCTTCTCGGAAATAGGAGTAGTTCAGTACCTCAATTGGACCTGAAAGGACGTTATCTCCGACATTTGCGAAAGCGGGGACACCCGGATGTTCGGGATCGGTAGTTCCGAAAGTTTTTTCGATGAGGAGCTGTTTCTGCTCTTCTGAAAGGGTCTCAATCGCCGAAACCTTCATAATCGCGAGCGGCGGATTCCCGTCTACGTTAGGGTCGCGGAGTGCGATGCTGTCAGCGTTTTTCACTGCATCGGTGAGTTGTTCGGACGGGACGATGTTCATCACGGGAACGGGCCAGAAGAGTCCGTTCGGTAGTTTCATATCGGTTGCGACGCTTATCGCCTCGTCAATGTTCATATATCCGGTGAGTGGTGTAAAGTACCCCGACGCGAGCATAACGGCTGACGCTGCGGCACCAGAAGAGAGCAAGACAGACGGCAGTTGTTCCGCCTCCTTCGTCAATTCGGCGCGCCGTGCATCCTCCGAAACGTAAAGCGGTTGTAAGGTTTCGGCACCATGTGGTTTAATCATTCAATTCTCCTTTAGAATTTGCCATTTATAATCTACGATCAAATATTCGTGAGTGGCAGATTATTCTGTTTCAGCAGCTATCTGTTCAATTGTAAAGCCGTTCCATATCCAATGGTTGTGTTTATCAGCTGTCCTGATTCGCAATTTCGGTGTGAAAATTACTTGGATAAGGTAACCGTTTGTCACCTCAACTGTATCAATTTCTTCAATTTTTTCATTGCCTGGGGGAACAGTGAGTTTCTTCACAATAGGTTTTCCGTTCGCCAGCAGGTTGACTTCATGTGTTGCGCCTTCTGAGGTTTGGAAGACGTTGGTTATGCGATATGTTCCGTTAGGTAAATCAAGTTTGAAGGCAGCGTCTTCTGTGCCCCAGATAATATCTCTTTCCAGCGGAGCAGAACCCTTTGGGCCTTGGGAGGCTTGACGGGGTGATATCCGCCGGGCATCGGCTCTCGAATCCTTGTGGTTCCACTCGGTATCCCACCCAAACTTGCCGCTTTCGTACATCGTCCTCGGTCCAATGGGGTGATGGTTCGGTGCCGTTTCACCGTCGTCCGGTTGCATGTCAAAACGGATAATAAGGTTTCCTGATTCCGTTTGATCCCAGAGCGCAAGCATCGGTTCCGCAGCGTGTTTTCTTTTAAATAACTTCAGATTTTTCGTCTCATGGATGAGGTCGTAATTCGGTGTAAGGTCTGCAAACTTCTCGGATGCTGGGTAAAACCAAGCGACTATATAATCATCGCTGATATAACTTAAGTCCACGCTCTTATAATTGTTACGGTTGACTGGGAAATAATTGTAATTGGCTTCATAGTTGAGGAGGTGCGCCACATCATCGGCGTATACACCATAAAAGGCGACGGAATGCACAAACGGTGTGACGTATTGAACTCGTCCCAATGCGTCTGATTTATGCCAATCTGGGCTGCGATGTCTAAACGACGTATGCGGCTCTATCAGATGCGCGCCAGAGACAAGTTCCGCAATCTCAGGCGAGATGCGACCGTGGTCGTAAGCAGTTCTTCCGAAGTGAAGTAGACTGAAAATGATCAGACACGCCGCAACAACACCGCGAGCAACTTTGCCCATGTCTGTAATTAACCAAGGTGCTAACATCAACAGAATATAGATATGGATTCTGTCATTAATCCAACCGCCCGGTCCATAACCCCAGGGTGCTCTGACGAACATATAAGTAAACACAATCCCAATTAGCAAGAAGACATCGTTCTGTTTCACCCATTCCTTGCGGTGAACTCGGTAACAGATAGAGATAATAATTCCGACACCTAACATGAAAAGGAGGAAGTGGTTAACGGAAATATGCCAGTCGGTGAAATAGACGATCGATTTAACGCCCCAGAAGTAATCCCAAATCCACTGCATACCGCGATGGCTACCCTCTTGATGCTGTTTGAGGCTCTGTAGGTAGTACTCCATCAGCACAAAATAGACCGGCACCATATAGAGAAAGAAACCGAAAAGCGGTTTGAGACGGATGATTAACTCACGGAACCATTCGGCATGCCGTTCGCGCCATACTGCTGCTAATGCTCTGCCACCCCATATACAGCCGCCTGCTATAGAAATACCTAAAACAATAAGTCCGTAAGAGGCGATATGTGACAGATAGGTGAGCAGCAGCAAAATATAAAGCACAACAAGGTGCTTTACCTGCATATCGTCCTTATGTTTCCACCAGAGACCGAAACTAAAAAAGAAGAATGAAATGCTCAGTGTGAAATTGTAAAATCCCATATAAAGGAGATAGTTATACGCAAACGGGAAACCGAGCCAAGCGTACACAAACTTTCCTTCTCGATTTGTGTGGACAGCGTTGAGGAAATAGAAGAAAGCGATCGGTATCATCCCAATCGCTATTGAGAGAAAAACCTTCTCGGCAATGACAGGCGGAAATACATAGAGGAGCACCATTAGCATAATATGGGATAACCAGTTCGGAAAGATCGTAATGTTCAGCTGCCAGACATCCCGCATCTTATAGTTTTCGTGTTTGGCATACTCCTTGAGTACCAGACCGTTATACACATGGCTAGCACCATCTTGGGAAGGGAAATAGGCAAAAATCCATAACGGAAGGAGGTGCAACACCAACAGCACTACAAACAAGTGTTTCCATGACCAGTTTTTCAAGTTGAACATGTTCTCTCTCCCATATATCTACAGCCCATCTGATAAATAATAATTGTAGGAGGGGTTTGTAACCCCGATTTACCATACCTAAGCCTGAAAGTTATCTCTAAAGTAGAGACAGTGTTCCGTCAACGGGCAGCGTTCACATAAAGGTTTTCGGGCATTACAAATTCGCCTACCGAAGTAGATTAAATTCATGTGGAAAGGATACGCCTTCCCCGGTGGTATGATCGGTGGTAACGCTTGATGCGCTTTCTCTGCACTACAATTCGACGGGATCAATCCGAGGCGTTTGGAGATCCGCAAGATGTGCGTATCCACAGGAAATACCTCTCTGCCACATGCAAAAGAGAGCGTAACGGATGCGGTTTTGATCCCGATGCCCTTGTGCTGACAGAGCAGCTCGAGTGCTGTCTCGGTCTCCATATCGTGGATAAACTCCAGAGAGAGTTCGCCGTGTTCATCTTTTAACCATGTGAGAAAGTTTTTGATAGTATGGCTTTTCTGGTTTCCGAGCCCGGCAATTTTTATTGCATTCTCTATCGCCTTGACATCCGCTTGCCAGACATCCTCCCAGGTCGGGAAGTGTTCTTTGAGTTTTACGTATCCCTTATCACGGTTAACATCTGTCGTATTCTGCGATAGGATTGTTAGGATGAGGCATTCGAGTACATCTCCCGCGCCGTCGCGAGTCGGTACACCGAGCAAATTTTCCAATGTTTCTGAGATGTGTGCTGCTTTCTGTTTAAGTTCCAATTGTCTGCTTCCAATAACTGTGTTTTAAATATTATACCACAAATACAAAAAATAACAACGCCTTTTACGCGTTTATAAGAGACATTCAATCCTTCCATATTCCAATTTCTGACGGCTGAAAGCCGATTAAAAGAGAAAGCGATACATCGGTTGGTCGAGCGCAATAGATAAAAGACTCCAGAACGCGCCAATCACGAATTCGCCGAGTACAATACCGAGGAAGAACGGGACGGCTTTCCGATGCAATCGGATACCGCCGTATTTCAGGACGATCCATTTGAGCAGCCATCCGATAAAGATAGAGCCTATCATCGGGTTGATCGCCCAGCTTCCTGAAATAGCATAACCGACAGGGTGTAAGTTCCACCACAAGAACCGCATCCGCATTGCGGCGAGGAGCAGTGTTAAACCGAATCCGAACGATGCAAAACCGATCGCTGGCACGTCTGGTGGTGCGGCGTAAGTCAGCCATGTCTCTAACCGGTTGAAAGATTCGCGTCCGAATCCGGGTCCGCCGCCTTCGGCGTGGTACATGTGCAAATACGCCCAAAATGAACCGAGCGCGCCCAATGCGGAAGCCAACATCATCAAGAACGCAAACCGACGTACGGGGATATTCGCACCGTCTGCGAGTTTAAAGCCTTCGAGTTGGTGTGGCATTGCGTGTGAACGGTGTGCACGATTTAGGCAGTAGAGGTAGGCGAAGCCTGTCAAGTTCGTTGCACCGAGTCGACGGATACCTAACAACCGTGGTAACATCTCATCAGGTCCGATGAAGTGTAGGTCGTGTACGGGTGAACCGAGTTCTGCCCTGAGACGCGTAATCGCGATGGCGATGGCGAACCAGATCGTAAAGTAGACGATGATAATCCAAAAACTCATCCCCATCTTGAGACAGAACCCGACGATAAACGCGGCACCGCCGAGCAGCCCGATAACGATCAGTCGATATGAGACCGGTTCGCCGGTCTTGGGGGATACGAGTTGACGTGCGATGCCTTTCAAGTAGCGTCTGCTCATCCAGACAGCGACGACACAAAGCCCGAGATATGCGCCGTGCGATTGCTCCGCTTCGTAAGGGAACCGTGGTAGCCCGCGCCATCCGGCGATGACACCCAAGAGGCGTTCCGCTCGCCATATCAACCAGAACGCCCAGCAAGAGAAAGAGAGGTCTAACGGTATAAAAAACGAAAGCCCGACACCGAAGGGAAAGACTCCTATCGGACTCCAACCGATCCCGCTCCATGGACGCTCTGTAAAGATGCGCCGTAAGTCGTATAACTTTCCACCGAGGCTTGGAACGGCAGGGAATAGGAAGTTTAATCCGTTGATGATGTCGATAGTGACACCGATTGAGAGTCCGAGCCACATCCAGGGTGACCGAAAAAACCGCCGACTTCGGGTCGTCATCTCAAACGGCAGTTGGATGATCGGGTAACTGAGCCGTTCCGATTCGACCCACTGCTTCCGAAAAATCAGACTGAGGCAGAGCATGACGAGATGGACAGCCACAATGAAGAGCGTCCACCAGAAGATTGCCGGTAGCCAAGCCGTGAGGAAGCGCGATTCGTAGATACTCGAAAACCCGTTATAATATCCGTCGAGTACGCGTTTATCGCTAATAGCCAACCACTGCGGGATGTGTAAGTGGAAGAGGTTCGCCCAATCGTTTTCGGGTGTAGCGAACCAGTGTGCGTGCCCGATCAGCGGCATGAGGACGAGGAATCTATCGACACCGGCGAGCCCAGCACCGACAGAGATACATGTGTAGATAACAAGCAATTCCGCACGGTTGAGTACCAAGGCGTTATGCAACCTGCGTAAGAGCAGCCCGATGCCTAATAGGATTAAAATGGTAATAACGGCGTTGTAGAAGAGCGAGACCTGCGTCGGACTCCCGCCGCCACGCATAATCGAGACAGACACCCACCAGCAGTTGGCAGGCACTAACACGCAAATAAGAAAAATAGTGAATGGACGGATTCTGAGGTCTTGGGTCGGAACGGTGGTCACCTTCTTTCGAGAAAAACTGCTATATTTTACGTCAATTTCCGTCTGTTGGCAACAAAATTTTTCTGACCCCAACGGGAATTGAATTGCATACCGGAAAGAGGTGTGCTATAATCAAATAGAAATGAAAACGAACCGCAAACAGAACACCTAACGGAGATTTTTGGCATCCAAGAGTTTCCCTATTATGAAAAGGTTTCAAAACCGATGCCGCTGAGCAAACGCAAAAAAATTGTTATCATCAGTCTAATCACACTTATCGGGGTTATTATTTTGCTATCCGTTATCTATAACCGAACGGCACTATGGGAACCCGAACAGCATCTTATCACACTGCTGCCGGAGTCCCCGATCTGCTATCTGACGCTCAAGGATTTGAAAGGGTTGGTCGAGACATTCAACCGTAGTGAATTAGGAAAACAGACCGCTAAAATGCCGTTCCTCGCTGAAATTCAGGAGCAACGTTGGTGGAAAGAACTTGTCTTTCAGAAGCAGCTATGGGAATATGAGATGGGTGGTAGACTCGACCTCAAGACGGCCACAGGCTATTTTGGTGAGGAAACAATCATCGCTATTTACCAGCGTGACGGCGGATTAACTTTCCTTCTTATCACTGCTGTCGGCGGTCCAGAAAAACTGAGTATTGAAGCGATGACGGCGACGGATGCCATCAACCCAAAATACAAACGCCTCCAAAACGCGTACGGCGAATTTACTATTAATACGATCACGGGTTATCCGCTCGATTTCAGTTATACTTTCATCGGAAGGATTGGCGTTTTAAGCCTCGAACCGACGCTGTTGATAGAGACGCTCGACCTCTATAATGCCGGTCTCCGCGAGGCAAAAACGGCAGATAAAAAAGCAGGGTTCCTCACCGAACACCCGATGACAACAGAGATTCAGGAGAACTATCGTCTGGATAAAAGCACCGGATATGTAGATTTAGCGCAGCTGCGGTCTGAATTGGGTGATTTCGGTTCTAACACACTCGTTCAACAAATTTCTGGCATGTTCGCGGAGACGGAATTCTGGACGTTCAGTAACCGATATGAAGATGGTGTGATTGTTTCACGACACTCTCTCCGCAAGCGCACGGACGCTAACCCTATAAGTCTGCCAACTGGCAACACCAATAAACCGTCCATCGCTTTTCCAGAACGGACTGCTTTTGTCACCACGCTTCCGGTTCCGAATCAGCAGATACAAGAACTCTTTGGCAATATCGATCTTTCTGAAGTTTTGGGAGCAGACTTGACGGTCCTGTTGGTTGCGCCTGAACCTGATGAAGCCGCGGTAGTGCCTTCGTTGGTGCTGCTTACGCATGCGAAAATGCCTGAGGCATTGAAATCGGTATTGGACATCGTGAAACAGGGAAATATATCTATCGCTGGTAAACCGCTTAATTTTCTTGAATCACAGGATTACAACGGTGTTAGTGTCCAACCGATACAACTCCGTTTCAATTTTCTGCTGGCAGCGACGGGTGGGTATGCAATCGTGAACGACGCTTTCGTCTTTAGTACAACAGTATCAGGGTTAAAGTCAGTCATTGATGCAGCGACCGGTAAAACGTCTACGCTATCGGATACGGCGTTCTCAACAGATGCGAACGGTGCTGAACTCTTTGCACAACCGGAACTGCTCGTGCCGGAGTTGAAACGGTTCTTACCGCTGGCGACGATGCTTCTCTCTCTTTCTGGTCAGGAACTGAATGCGACGTTGGCACAGCGAATCACAGAAAACCTGTTTCCGTTAGAGTCCCTCGGTCCGATTTCTGCAGAGATAAATTCCAGTGAGGGGCGCGTAGATGCGGAGGTTCGGATTGTTTTAGAGAAGTGACCTGCTGGTTTTGAACAGATTAATATGACATCTGGAAACTTTTGTGGTATCCTAATACTTATAAAACAGGACTTACGCACTTTTGACTGTAGGTGGCTCTGTTAGATGAAAGTTTTCTGAAAACACAGCGTTCTTATGTCACAAACTAACAGTTTGTGGTACAAAAGAGTAGTATGCGTAAGTCCTGTAAAAACCCAAAATGAAGGAGTTTTACAATGGAAAAAGAGACACTTGAAGATATTACCCAACGGTTAGATCGGTTAGAGAAGACCGTTGCGGAGATGAATCAGAAACGCTCTGCAGCCGTTGAGGAAGTGACAACAGATACACCAAGGGATTTTGAAGTCCAAGACAGCAATCAAGATGATAATATCGGTACGAAAGTGATTGCAGAAATATTCAAGAAGATGGGAATCTCTGAAGATTTTGAACTCAGACCAATCGAAGAACTTCATGAGAGTATGAGACAACACGGTATCCGTGCTGAGGACAACGAGTTTAGTCGCGCAATTATTGCTGAAAGAGAGAAATAAAGGAGGTTTTACGATGAAAAAAGAGATGCTCGAGACTATTACCCAACGGTTAGATCGGTTAGAGAAGATCGTCGCAGAGATGGATCAGAAACTCTCTTCGCTTTCTGAAAAACCGGTGCCCGATGTTCCGATGGATCCCGAGGCAAGAGCAAAAATGAGAGGTGCTGAGGCACTCAGAAATAATAAGAAAGATGCCCATGTTGCTGAGGAAGCCTTCGATAGAATATTTGAAAAAATGGGAATTCCACCAGACTTTGAACTCAAACCTCTTAAGGAAGTTCGTAAGAGTATGGTCGAAAGTGGTATTCGTCCAGAAGATAACGAATTTAGCCGCGCAATTATCGCTGAACGGGAGAAATAATCTT
>JAJEET010000118.1 GCA_022820835.1 Candidatus Poribacteria bacterium | reverse complement strand
CCGCACTGTGACAGGATCTCACCACTTTTCCACTGGAAAGATTTTTTTTAGTTAGAAACATTTTTTCCACTGAACTGGTAAAAATGTTTCCAGTTGATACAACAAGCGCGTGATTCTCGATCAAATACCGAGCATCATAAGACCCAGTTTCCTGAGAAAGACGGACGGATGCCCTGGGTCAAGCAAACCTTTCCGCTGTATGTGCGTTTACACAGAAATCCCTAATGTCCTATTCCTCTTGCTCATAGGCGTGTAACTTGGCGCGTAAGGTGGGTTGGCTAATCCCCAAAACCGCCGCCGTTTTTGACCTATTCCCATTCTCTCGTGCCAAAGTCGTCAAAATAGCTGATTTCTCTATCTCCTTGAGGGTTGTACCCATCGGGAAGGGCAGCATGAAATAGTCTGGGATGTTAGGGTTTGTTGAGACTGTGGCATCCGCCAACGACAATGGATGGGTTTGAGGCACCTGCAAATCTGGCGGTAAGTGGTGCGGTAAGATGTCTACCCCTCCGGCTAAAAGTACTGCGCGACCTATGACCCCTTCCAATTCCCGGATATTGCCGGGCCAACTGTAGGCATCAAATAACGAGAGAACTTCTGGATTTATGTCCGTTACCTTTTGATTGGAGCAGTTGTTTTCCTTTGTCAAAAAGTATTTTGCCAACGCGGGGATGTCTTCCCGCCGTTCCCGTAACGCTGGCAGCTGGATATGAAGTGATTTTAATCGCTCATAGAGATCTCGGCGAAACTTGCCTGCTGCAACCGCTTCTATAAGGTTGATGTTCGTCGCTGTTAGAACGCGTGCTGTCACTGGAATTTTTGCTGTCCCTCCCACGCGGCGAATCTCGTTTTCCTGAAGTACTCGTAAAAGCTTTGGTTGTAGGGGCATCGGAAGTACCCCGATTTCGTCAAGGAACAATGTACCACCCGATGCTGTCTCAAACAGTCCAATATGCTGCCGTTCTGCGCCGGTAAACGCGCCCTTCTCATGTCCAAAAAGTTCATTTTCGATCAGGTTCCCCGCAATCTCCGCACAGTTTACGGTAACCATGGCGTGCCTTGCATGAGGGTTCTCTGCATGCAAAGCACGCGCGACCAACTCTTTACCTGTTCCTGTCTCGCCAGAAATAAGCACGACTTTAGAAGATTTCGCGAATGTATCAATACTTTTCAACACCTCAAGATGCACTGTACTCTCACCGACAATGTTGTCGTAATTCCCATGCAACTTCTCTCTTGATAACAGCGTTTCGGGCAGTGCCATCTCTTCTGCCATCGGGATTCCTTTGTCTCTATAACCATAGGTTTGCGGTTTCATAGTCCAATTACCGTAGAATTCTCAGTGTTATAATAGGTGTTCCACATATCACTATAATGTCGGGTTAAATGCAAATCATCACCCGATGATATTAAAGACCATTTTTTTTACCGCTTTGCGTGCATAAAATGAAAAAAATGTCATAAATTATGAAAAAAGTGAATCTTATAGAAGGAATCCGAAAAGATGATCGCGACATTCTGGAAATTGTTAATCAGTTAATAGGACACTCCATGTAGGTTCGGTTAGGAAACCGAACCTACCGCGGGATGGAAAGTGTTTATTTATTTTCAGGTTTCACTATAAAGACCGCTTTTTGAACCGATTTCGTGCAAAACCGAGAAAAAATGTAAAATTTGTTTTTTGGTCTCTCGCTTTACAAAAACGAATAATTGCAAGTTATATTGCCAAAGAACCCCCATGATAACAAGGTTTTTGGACAATTATTGGTTTGATTTAGTCAAAATATGGGAGGCAAAATTTCTTGTTTAAAATGCAAAATTTGCATTTTTTTGACATTTTTTGTCGATTTTGCACGCAAACCCATAAAAAAAATGGTCTTTAATATGCATGTATTGCAGAGTTTGATTTTTAAAGTAAAGAAAGGTAGAAAAAAATTGATCGGTTTTCCCAAAACGTTGCATCAACTTCATATTTTCGAGGCAGATGGTAATTTTTATGCTGCGGACCTTGAGAAAGCGCGCGTCGTTGAACTCTCTGCCATCATGCTGGATACCCTGAAACTTGCCGAAACACAGACCGATGATACGATTTTTGAGACACTCGGTGCTTCCTATGAAGACGACGAGGTTTCTGAGGCGTTTGAACGGCTTTCGGACCTTGAGAAAGAGGGTTTACTGTTCAACCGGGGTGAGGATCTACAATCCAGTTTCAAGACGGAGAGTAAGTGGCGGAAGTTGCTTGTTGTGATCCCGGGTATCAATGTGGACTCGTTTTTTGATATTGAAACGGTATCTGCCGGCACGAACATGGCTCTTTCTTATATGATTCGACATCTTGTTGAATACACGGACCTCCACTTTGCAGGTTCTCGGAATCGGAAGATCACGGACGGGGTGTACGAAGTCGATATCGGCATTGATGACTTAATTCGCCTTCGATCGAAGATTGCTGAAACGTATTACGGGCTTCTAACCTTGCATCAGGAGCATGATCGATGGTTGCTCCCACTTTACCGGTACCCGGAATTCCCGCCTATAGTCGTTCAGTGTCATGCACCACGTGGACACGGTGGGCAGGCCATGAATTCAATTTTTCGACACTATGCAGCGATGCGGGATTGTGATGGGTTTACCGCCCCATCGGATTATGTCCGTGATTTTTATGCGAATTATGTATGGGATCCGAGTTTTTTCCATACGTTGCCAAACGGTGTTGATTCAAAGTTGTTCCATCCGATGGATAAAGCGGCGGCAAAGCACGAAATCGCCGAAGAAATCGGAGATGATCGGATTAAGATTGCGCCGACTGTCGGTTATCTCTCTCGGGTACAATCTGAAAAGGGTGCTTCTGTCTATCTGAAATTAGCGGAACTGAACCCACATTTTCTTTTTTTAATCGCGGGACCAAATCTCGGAAGGTATGCTTCACGGGCACTTCCTAATAATCTCGTATATGTGGGCTTTCATCCGCGTGAAAAGTTGCCCCTTATCTACAATGCGTTTGATGTCTACTGTTTCCCATCAATGTCGGGTGAGGAGACCTTCGGGTTGACGGTGCTTGAGGCGATGGCGTGTGGTGTGCCGCCTGTAGTTCCGAATTTCGATGGTGTACCGTCGGTTGTCGGTGATGCAGGTCTGGTTGCGGATGCTGAGAATTTTGACCATGATGTTGCGACGCTTGTGAGTTATCCGTGCCCGGTTGACTTTTCTGTAAAGATCAACTCACTATTAAATAATACAGAGATGTGGCATGGATTCTCCGAGAGAGCGCGGCAACGGGCAGAGAACTTCACTTGGCATAATACCGCAGAAAGGATTGTGAAATTGTTTGAAATGCTCCATCACAAGAAGAAGTTAATCAATCCGAATAGGCTCTTGAATGTGTTCGCGCCAACACCACCTGCAGAAGATAAAGAATCACAAGAACTGAAATGTAGATCAATTTTGCTGAGTATGAATGCGAATTATGAGCGGTGTTTGATGCGGGATGCAGTGTATCCGTTGCGTGCTGAGGATGGAGTTGTGCTGAGCATTTTGAAAAATCATACACCGAGAGAGGCGGAGGCAATTCTTGCTGAGTTGGTTGCGGATAAAACAGAGGCAATGACAATTCTTAAGAGGGTTCGGGGCTTAATAGATGGGACGGCTTGATCAATAGCCATCAACTACAAGGAGTAAAATTATGGTATCTCGGAAGCGTTACCGGTTAAAACGTCATCACAAATTTGAACGGGATGGTCTCAAGTATGTGGCAGATCTTGAAACAGGCGACCTCGTTGAGATAAATGATGTGGAATGGGAAATTCTGGGGCGTTATGAATTCCAGACGCTGCATCAGATCGTGGAGCGGTTAAAAGGAAAATACAAATTAACGACTATCTTTGAGGGAATAGAACGTTTGGAACAACTTGGACGACAGGGATCGCTTTTAAGTCCAATTGTTAAACCTGTTGAACCAACGCGTGTCAAGGATGAACAGACAGATCGGATGCCGAAGTTGTTGGTCCCATTCCATTTTACGAATGAGAAGACGGCGTTGGACTATCTCACTGGACTGAACCGCTATCGGTTTTTGAAGCACCTCTCGGCATTCGCTGAATTGGAAACGTTGGCTTTTTCGGAAATCGGTGGAGAAAAAAATGAGACACCGGATTTTGATGAGGTTCGGGTTCGGAATCTACGGGTCCCGAAAAGCAATGCTTTGGTCGCACCGTGGTACGCGCTTGATGGGTATGACGGTATCTTGCTCCTTTCTCAATTTTTGACAGACGATTTGTTATACTATCGGGTTCCTGATGTTCCGATTGTTCACTGCATAGATGGTGTCCAGCGGCTGCGACACACTTTACTGAAGACACTCTTGACGCTTAGCGCGTTCCAACGTTCAAAAGATACGCTGGTTGTCAAAGCCTCCTGGATGAAGGAATGGCTCGCTGAATTGGGGGTACCGGTGGAGAACGTGCGCGTGATTCCTGATGGTGTAGACGTTGTCGCGCCGATCGGCGATAAGGCGTTGGCAAAACAGCACACTGCAGCTATCTTTGAGAAACCGATGTTCATGAAGCAACCGGTTGTCGGGCTGATCTCTGGATTTGAACCGCATCGTGGCGCGACCTGGATTTCTGCGTTTGCGCGCGCCAACCGGCATCTGGCTATCTTTGTTTATGATGCAATGCTGACGGATCACTACCAACATCCACCGGAGAATGTGGTCGTTTTCAGTGCGGATGATGAGGAGACGCGCTCTGTTCTACCGATATTTTTTCAGGCGTTAGATCTGGTATGTTTCCCCGCAATGCCGGGGACCCCATTGTCTACTGTTTTGGAGGCGATGGCATTCGGGGTACCTTGTGTTGCGATATCGAAGTATGGGATGCCGGAGGAGGTTGTAGGTGCTGGTGTTGCCGTGAATGCGGACTGGGATCACTTTGGTAATTTCCACGTGTCAATGACAGAATTATCAAAGACGATATACAAGTCGTTACAGCCTTCTGAGGCGCGCGGGTTGGATGAAAATTTTTCAGAACGGATCGTTCAGCAACATACGCGCAAAAACACTGCACAGGCGATTGTCCAACTGTTCGCGGAAGGTCTTCAACGAGAGACAGACAATTTTGGAACAGAACGAACGCTGTTCCCACCGATTTTCTGCCGGCGGTATGAACCGGAGACTGGCATGCTCAAATCCAGTGTATATCGGTTAGGAATCAATAGATATGATGGTCTTGAAACGGCTTTGGCGGAGGTGTTGGCTGAAAGGCATATGGCTGCTGAAGTTGAATCGGTTTTCAAGTATTTTCAGTTGGAGTGATCTATTCCAGCCTATGAGATGGTTCGTGCTGGAAATCGGTTACACAACAAGAATAGGTGTTTCAGCGTCAAGCGGGTTCTCTTATGGATACGTTCGCGTTGAGTATCAATCCGTGAAGGAAAGGTTTTTATTTTACGATGTCAATTTATGAATACTTTCTTATATTTTTAGCTCTTATTTTTTGCGGTTATGCAAGTTACACTGATCTGAAGACACAGAAGATTCGCAACTTCTGTTCGCTTGGACTCCTTTACGGCGGGACGCTGAGTCAATTGATGGCGTGGTATCTCGGCACAACAACACCGCTTTATATCTTAGGGCTTTTCTTTGGGAGTGGACTCATCGCCTTCGCGTTTTATTGGTTCGGTATCTTCTCGCCGGGAGATTCTAAACTCTTCTGGGGATTGTGTCTGATTTTCCCATTGTCGCTTTTCAGAAACTTGAGCGGTAGCCTGAGTTTCCCACCGCTGATCCTCGCACTGAATATCGTCATCCCTTACTCGGTGGTGTTGTTTGGATATTTGCTTTTCAAATTTGTATTGATGCCGAACAAGTTGGAGCTTCTACGCAGTTTCGTGATGTCAAATTTTCAAAGAGCGGCACTGCTTGAAAAACTTTTCAATTTGCTTTTCTTCATCGGTATCGCGACGGCATTGACGTATCTGTTGGAGTTACTCGGATGGCAACCTGACCGATTTGTGAGTCTAATTTTAGTCTTGGCGGCGTTTGCTTTGGTGCAGCGATTGTTGTCAGGGGTTCCGAAAACTCCGGTGTATTATGCGGTTGTCGGGTTTGCATGCGTCTGGATCTCAGTGCGCTCAGCACCGTCTGTGGCAGTATTTCTCTCCGGTTTCGCTTTTTTCTTGGGACTGTATCTCGTCGTTTTTGTTCTTGCCAAACAGTTGGTCCTCGGTTTAGCGAGTATCGCATTAGACAATGCCGTTGACGTGAAGGGTCTGCGGGTCGGTATGATACCTGCGGAACAGGTTGTTCGCGTGACAGAATCGGATGGTAGGGTCCGCTACGAGAAAAAACAGGTTGCTTTTTCAAGTGGTCAGGACGACAACATTATCGTTTCGCCGAACCCCACGGGGCTTGACGCTGAGGAGATCGCGCACTTGCAAGACCTTGCGGCGGCAGGTGCACTTGTGGAATTTGAGAACCAAATAAAGATTCAACCGTCTATTCGCTTCGCACCAGTGATTTCTATCGGTGCACTTCTGACGATTCTTTGTCAAGGACCGTTTTATCTGAAGCTGATGGAGCTATTTTAATTGAGTTATCAGTTAGCAGTTGTCAGTGGCCAGTCGCCAGTTGCCAGTTAAAGAAAGGAAACTTGATGAACCAGACTCTCACTGTGAGGCACTCTTAACTGGAAACTCGTAACTGGAAACTCGTAATTATTCCCTCTGATAACTGACAACTATTACACGAAAGGATTATAGATCAAGAGGTTTGATTTAGTTTGTTTTATGAAACGTGCAATTTTAGTTCTAATACTTTTGACGGTGGGAGTGACGTTACCACCACTTTATTCACAATGGGCAGAATCTCATAGACGCAAACAAATACAAGAGGCGAAACAACAAGCACGAACAGTTTTCGGAGACAGGTTGGAAACGGTGCTGTCAGAACTTGAAAGCGGCGAACCGCCTTCTGTAGTTATCTTGTATACTGGTGGTACAGAGAGCCACTTAGAGCCGTGTGGATGTTATCAGGAGCAGTCCGGCGGATTGCCGAGACGTGCTTATGCTGTAGATCAGTTTCGGAAGCGTGGATTCCAAACACTTTTAGTGGACGCTGGAAACATCTTTGATGGAGAGGCGGAGATAGATGCGCGCCGCTGTGAAACGAATATGAAGGCATTGACAGCAATGGGATATTCGGCAGTAGCATTGAGTGAATCAGATCTTACATACTCGGATGCCTATCTGAACCGGCAGCGCGCTGTTGCGTCCTTTCCGTTCTTAGTACCGGATGGAAGGCACAATAATTTTACCCAATCATTCCTCATTGAGCAGGTTGGGAAACGCTCCATCGCTTTTGTTGTAGGTGAGGCGTGTGAGGAAGCAGGATCGCAATCAGATGTTGTTGTGGCTTTAGGGGATATCGAAGACTCCGAACATATTGATGTCGTTATTTCTCCTGATGAGTTTAAAGAAAAAGCGTCTGAGGATGGCCCACTTCATGTCAGTTGTAAACCTGAAGGTAAGACCTTGGGCGTGTTGGCACTTTGGATGAATGCGAACGGGAAACTGACACGCCACTACGCAACGGAATTAGCATTGACAGGGGAAGTCGGTGAATCTGAACCGATCCGTCAACTGCTCACGGATTTCTATCGAGAGGTCTCGACTGAAAACCCAACCCAAGATTCCCGGCTTTTTGCTGAGCAACTCTTGGAACAACAGCAGGAAAACGGATATGCCTCCGCAGTAGCATGTCAAAGGTGCCACGAGCAGGAATACCTTCAATGGTCTGCGACGCGCCACGCTTTCGCCTACGAAACACTTCTGAAAAAGGAGCGATACTTTGACGCGGGATGCGTCTCCTGCCATACTACTGGTTTCGGTTACGCCACAGGATTTCAGATCGGGGAGCAGGATTCAACACTCGAAGGGGTGCAATGTGAGACGTGCCATGGTCCCGGGAAGCAGCACGTCGGCAACCCAAAGAAAAACAATATTCGCCGTGGCAATGACACTTCGCTCTGTTTGAAATGCCACGATCTGAAACATTCACCCGGATTCGCTGAAGTGGTGATGCTGCATAACAAGGATGTTGATCACAGTCGCGAGCCGATGAACTTAGAAGAACTCTTAGCGTCGCGCATTGCTCGGATGGGGAAGCCGACGCTGGAACTCTTTGTGATGAGTTATTGCTCCTATGGTGTTCAGGCAGAAGAGAAACTGATTCCGATCGTCAAGAAATTTGGCAACAAAATTGACTTCAAACTCCAGTTTATTGCACAAGAGAAGGAAGAACCTTCAGCGCAAGATATATCACCGTTTATGAGTCTCCACGGCTACCCAGAAGTCGCAGAGAATATCCGGCAGCTCCTCATAGCACAGGAATATCCTGATCGGTATCTCGACTATATTCTGTGCCGTGGAAAAAAACTGGACAAGAGCTGGGAGGCGTGCGCTCAGAAACTCAGTATTGATGTGGCAAAGATTCAGGGATTGTTTGATAGCCCGGAAGCCGAGCAGCTCTTCCGAGAAAATATCAAGCGCGCCACGGAATTAGGTGTTAGAGCCTCCCCGACGATTTTGGTAGATGGGCATAGGTTTCGAGCAAATCAATTATTACGGGCAAGTGGGACACCGTGCCAGTAGAAAAGGTTTATGAACTTAAACACAACTTCATGTGTTGAATCAGTTTTTAAACATTTTCGGCGGGGCAGCTCTACTCCTACTTGCGATATGATTCGTGCCGAAAATGGGTTTCCTGACTGCAACACGGAAACTAATTTCGTTGGATAAGAGCACCAGCAGAAAGGAGAAATCCATAAATGAAAAAGAACATTCGTAGTAAAATTAGCGACTTCCTCAAATCTGAGGATGGACGCGTTGGTGCTAAATCGCCGTTGGCATTGGGCGTGGTGAGTGCAAGTTTGTTGCTAGCACAGGTAATGGTTACACCGTCCACTCAGGCACATTTGGAGTGTTATCTTGGGGGTTGCCCGGAGGGTGAGTATTGCCATGTTTGGTGCGATGGTACATGGAATTTAGGTACCTGTTATGGTACAGAGCACAGTCACTGTGAACAGATTAATCCTTGATTCGGTTATCTAAGGATTTATTAATTTCTTAATAATCCGTTCTTGGCGGTTCTCTATCTCTGATAGGGTGCCGCCATCTCAGCAACCTTGAAAGCGATTTTAGATGAATCTTGACATCTTCCGAGCGTATGATATCCGCGGCGTTTTCGGTGTAGACTTTGAACCAAAAGACTTCTATCATATTGCGTGTGCGTATACCGCCTGCTTCCAACCGAAAACTGTCGCAGTTGGACATGATGTTCGCGAGAGTTCCCCGGAATTGTGGCGACAGGTCGCGTCAGGTTTGCAAGATTCGGGTGTTGATGTCTTGAATCTTGGTCAGATTTCAACGGATATGCTCTATTTCGCTGTCGTGCATTACGGGATGGATGGTGGGATTGTTATTTCAGCATCGCATAATCCGGCTGTATATAATGGCATGAAGTTAGTTCGCCGACATGCCGCACCGATCTCAGCGGACACTGGACTCTTTGAGATACGCGATGCCATTGAAAGCGGCATCTTTTTTCGGAAACCGAAACGATATTGCCGAGGAACGCTAAGATTAGCACTGTTTTTGGATGCCTATTTAGAGCATCTTTGGTCATTTGTGGATAGACAGCGACTGTCCGAAAAGCGGATTGTTCTCAACGCCAATGGTGGACTTGCTGGGCAGATCGCTGATCGGTTATTGATAGACACACCGATTCAGGTGTGTCAGCGGTTGTTTACGGAACCGGATGGAAGTTTCGCAAAGATTCCTGGAGGCAGACCGGATCCGCTGAGACCGGAGAACCGCGGCTTAACCACGTCAATAGTTCAGCAGACAGGCGCGGATCTCGCAGTGGTATGGGATGCTGATGCGGATCGCTGCTTTTTCTTTGATGAAACAGGGACATTTGTCGAGGGTTGCTATATCACCGCGCTGCTTGCGGAAAAACTCTTGCAGCAGCGAGGAAGTGGTCGTGTCATCTTTGACCCGAGAGCGATTTGGGCGGTAGAGAACGCCGTCGTCTCTGGTGGGGGTGTCCCAATTCTGAGTCGCTGCGGGCACTCGTTGATCAAAGCCGGTATGCGTGAGAGTAAGGCACTTTTCGCTGGCGAGGCGAGCGGACACTACTATTTTCGCGATAACTTCTATGCGGATAACGGAATGATCCCGTTTCTGCTGGTGCTTGAATATCTGAGCGTAGAGGGAATGTCGTTGGCTGAAGCCATGAATCCGTTACGACTGGCATATCCAGTCTCCGGTGAGATTAATTTCTCGTTTGAAAAGCGGTGTGAGATGCGGGAGGCTCTGAGTGTAGTAAACGATGCAATGCACCGTTGGAACGATCCGTGTCTTGAGACATCGATTGATGGTTTATCCGTTCGGTTTCTGTCGAGTTCCGGCAGTTGGCGGTTCAATCTTCGAGAATCGAACACGGAGCCGCTGCTACGGCTTAATGTTGAAACAGTTGCGGATGAGGATCTTCTCATTGAAAAGACGACCAAAATCAGTGAGGAACTTGAACGCATTGGAGGTAGACGAGAAACAAAATTCCGATGGGAGACGTGAAATATGCTGAAAAGGCGCGTGTATGAACGACTTACTTTAATATTTCTTTATTTTTTGTCATATTATGCACGTTTTATGCCAAAAATTAGGGTCTTTAATAAAAAACAATTGAAGGGTTGAAATTTAAGGATTTCGATTTGCTATTGTGTATGGTATACTCTTAAGAAAAAAAAAGAACGAGAAAAGATAAATCTGTTTATAGTGAACCCCAAATTTCCAATCCACTAAAACAATACAGTTAAATCTGTTCGTCAAAGATGGAGAACTCAATCATGGAAAATGATGCGCAACTGATCCACAGAGTTTTATCTGGTGAGGATGAAGCGTTCACGGCGTTGGTCCGTAAACACCAGAAAAGTGCTCACGCGCTCGCTTGGCGGCGAGTTGGTGACTTTCATTTTGCTGAAGAAATTGTACAGGACGCGTTCCTTCGGGCATACAAGGGACTCCCGAAGCTAAAGGATCCGAATCAGTTTCCTGGATGGCTTTATGTTATTACCAATCGATTGTGTAATAATTGGCTCCAAAAGAACAAATCAGTAATAAAATCGGTGGAGGATATCTCCGTGGTAGAAATGCAGCGAATGTCTTACGAACATTATATGTCGGAGGGACAAGAAAAAGAGGCGAAAGCATCTCGCCAAAAACTTGTGGGGCAGCTTCTGGCAAAACTGCCAGAGAGTGAGCGCACCGTGGTGACACTCTACTATCTCGGCGAAATGACAACAAAGGAGATTAGCAAATTTCTCGGCGTGTCGGTGCACACAATTACGAGCCGGCTCCAGCGCGGGCGAAAGCGGTTAAAACAGCACGAGGAACTTTTGGTACAAGAGGTGCTTGGCGGCGTACAATTATCTAATAACTTTGCCGAGAACATCGCTCAGAAAGTGGCTGATGTGAAGTTAACACCGCCTGTGAACTGGAAACCTTTTGTGCCGTGGATGGCTTTCGGTGCGGCGGTTTTGATGATTCTACTGTTAACTGCAAGCAATCAATACCTTCTCCGATTCCAGAAACCGTACAGTTTTGAGGCAGAATCTGAACGGACGATTGAAATTATTGACGCGCCTATCGTACTTAATAGCGATGCGAAACCTGCTGTCCGAAATCAGACTGGACGCGCTGCTGTGACTGATAAAACCGGCGGTGATGGCATACAGATTTCTGAATCGGTTCTGATGTCTAATACACAGGACGAATTAATCAGATCTTCGGCATCGCCATGGACACAAGCAATCGGTCCGAATGGAAGTCCTGTATTTGATATATTTGCAACTTCTGAAGGGGTGGTTTATGCTTTTTCATCCGCAGGAACCTACAGGTTAGCGGCAAACGCCACTGTGTGGGTTCCGGTTGCGGTTGATGTTCCGACCAAAGTGTTGCGGGTTCCTATGGCAGAGCATGAAGGGATACTCTATATTGTTTCTGCTAATAAGGTGTTTGTTTCAACCGATAATGGCGATACATGGAACGCACTTTGTGATCGGCCCGATGGAAGTGCTGTTGGACTTGTTATCATTGATGAGAAGCAGCATGTGGATAGGACGATGTATCTTGCCCTTCAGGAGAAAGGTGTGTTCCGTTCTACGGATGCTGGCGAGCAGTGGACGCGCCTTGACGACGGATTGATGGACAAGACAGTTTCTACGATTACTGCGGTTGGAAACACGGTGTTTGTTGGGACAGACAACGGTCTCTATCGACTCGATACGGATATTTGGGAACGATTACTTGCAGGAGTATCTGGATCTATTTATTCGTTAGCGATTTCTAAAGACAACCTCTATGTCAGCACGGGTCCTGATTTCCAGACATTACAACAGGTTGGGTCGAAACAAGGGAAAGCAGCACTGATGATGTATAGCCACAACTCAAGTTTGAGTAAGGTTTTCCGCTCCGCTGACTTGGGAGCGTCTTGGACTGATATAACACCTACACGTGGATCCCATCCTATCAGAGTAATAACCGGTATAAGTTTGGTGGTTACGGGTAAGACTATTTTAGCACAAGCCGGCACCCAGTTCCGGTCGAGAGATGGTGGGCAGACTTGGGCAAGCCTTGGACTTGGGAGGAATTCGTCTATAATCAGTACTTTTCCATCTGTAGCGGTGAATGAGAATACATTTTACAAAGCAGGTCTGTCTGGTGTTCACCGGACGACTGACGGTGGTGAATCGTGGCATCTGTTTATGGATGGAATTGTGGGAACAGAGATACAGGATTTGGTTTCACTCAATAACAAACTCTACGCGAATGCCGGTGGCGACATTGTTCAATCATCAGATGGTGGAGAATCGTGGAGAATCGTTCGGGTTAGCACTAACAGAGGTAACCCTGAATTGGTTAAGAAGGAGCACGCTCACTTCAATTTTTCTGATGAATCACGGTTAACGATTGCTGGCAATATTCTTTATGTGGTTACACCTGAAAAGGACACTTTCCGGTTCCTACGTTTGTCAACTAAAGATAACGAACTTGTTACAGTTCAAGGAATTCCTGATTTTGAAGTGGATGTCCCTTTAAAAAAGAATGACGCGGAAACGGAACAGATTCGCTTATCTGAAGAGTTCAAAACAAACGATAACGCGCATACGTTCTACCATAGGAAACATAAGAAAATTGGTGCTTTTGTTGTTAGTGGTGAGACATTTTACACGGAATATCAGCGGAAATTGTTCAAATGGAAGCCCGGTGATCCTAAATGGCAAGACACTGGTCTGGTGGATACTAGTGAACAATCCGAAGGTCATTTGGAAGATGGGTTGAGGTTAGCGGTTTCAGGCGAGATTGCCTACGTTGGGAAGCGGGATGGCAGGCTGTTCCAATCGCTGGATAGTGGGAACAGCTGGAAGGACATTACGCCTAACCTACCGCTTCGGTTTACCTGTTTCAAGGAGATCATCTTTGCAGGTTCAATGGTCTACATAGCGACGGATGCGGGTGTCTTAGCCTCACGAACCGGTGTGCATTGGCGCGTGTTCAACGATGATATCATTATAGACCGGTTCGCTGTGGACGGTGCCACGGTTTATGGTGCAAGTGATAAAGGTGTTTACCGTCTGGATATTCATAGCGATTGGAAACAGATTATTCCAAATGTTCCGGGTAAAGTGCACTCGCTTGTCGTTGATCGCAATAGACTTTACGTTGCGACGGAGGAACGCGGGATGTTTCATATCTCGCTTAAAAAAGATAATTACTTGGTAAATCATTAATCTTAGCATTTTTAGAAAAACTGAAGTGTCAACGTTTATTCAGCTGCCTCTGAACCCTTACAACGACTAAGTTTATCCCAATAATCGTCCATACCCAATGTTACACGGTGTAACATCTTAAGGACTTACGCACTTCCTCTTAAAGCTGCTATAAACATACCATCCCTCTGGGATTCAAAAGGGTTTTGGCGCATATAGGATTTGTAGATAGGATCCGGGGCGGTTAGAAACCGCGGAGCCCCCAATAAAACCCTACCGGCCCTGTGGAAACATAGAATTACCGACATATTTTTTTAAACCTCATCAAACCCCACCTGCAAGGAGGGGTTTTGTGTTTTCTAAAGTGTCCACATATCCTCAAACTTTACTATAAAATCTCTAATAAAACCGAGATTTCTCGCTTTATGCACCCTTTTCGGTCTCAGATCAGATCATTAATTATAAAAGGGAGTCATATACCACTCCGCGAAATTTGGTTACACACAAACCTGATCTCCGGATAGCGATAGAAAGAGCACCATAGGTGTCAATTTACGGATTTTCGTAGCATTTTGTAGGTGTTATTATAGACATGCCACCCCTACGGGGTTCAAGAGTGAGTGGAGTCGTTTTTCTATAAACATTCCGTTCCTACGGAACTCAAGAGGTTTTTGATGTCTGAAAAGTTTGTTTCTAAGTTCCGGTTCGAGCAATTTTGAATATTAAATAGGCACATTTTACATTGATGACGGTCGTGGAAACCCCGCCCCTACGAGGTCTGTGCCTGCCTGAAAATCAGAAAATTGAGAAGTTATTATTTAATATTGCTAAAAATAATAGGACACATTTTGAAAGACGGACGAGGGGACCTCGCCCCTACGAACCGTTTTTTGCTAAACGGAAAGTGTCTCTTTAATTGTTGGTTTCACTATAATATTGCTCGGTTGTTGAAGATTAAATAAATATTTCGGTAATCGTTAAAGATCGCGAGCACAGCGTGCTTCTACCAAGAGGCTGTTGATGCATTACCGAATTAAATTTTTAAACTTCATCAAACCGAACCTACCGGGCCTGGATCTGAGAGGGTTGTTTCTAAAATTGACACTTATGGATAGCGATTGAAAGAGTGCCAATATAGAATTAAAGATTAAACGGTTAACCATCAGAAAAAAATAAAATGGAGTTCAATATGTTAATGACTATGATTCAAAAAGAGATTATGCATCATCTTCTGAGCGTCCGGTTTGTTGCGCTCCTTGTGATGTGCCTGCTTCTCGTCCCGCTGACGCTTTTTACCAATTACCGAAATTATCGCCAAAACTTAGTGGATTACCAAGAAGCCGTTAAACTCGCAAACATTGAAGAAACCACAATGAACCTGAAGATGCCACTGGAACCGGAGCTGGAGGTTTCCAAACTCATCCTTAAACCGACCGCTTTGAGCGTCTTCGCAAATGGGTTAGCAGATACATTGCCGAGCTATCTCGGCATGACCCGCAATGGGATTACACAAGGGGCACCGGCCGTGGTTTCCTCTCTTTCCAATCTGTTAGGGCATCTCGATTTTCTATTCGTCGTTGGGACCGTCTTCAGTCTACTCGCGTTATTGTTTACGTTCGATGCGGTTGCCGGGGAACGAGAAGCGAGTACCCTTCGGATCACCTTAGCTAACTCCTTGCCGCGCGACCTGTTTTTATGGAGTAAATTGATAGGGGGATACGTAGTGTTTATCGTTCCGTTCTTAGTGTCGTTATTGTTCGGCTTACTGATGCTCGTCTGGCAAGGGTTCCCGCTCGGCGAACCTGAAATTTTTCCGAGAGTCCTCAGTGTAACCCTCATCTCGTTGCTCTATATTGGTGTCTTTTTTGCGATCGGTACAGTGATTTCGACCTACTTAGACAATTCTAAAACGGCACTCATTATCGCCTTTACTGTCTGGGTGTTTGCAGTGTTGATTACGCCACGCGTTGGGTTCCTTGCGGCTAAACTTATCGCGCCAGCACAGACTTCACAAAGTGTCTATATGGAAAAAACATCCATGCGAGACGATTTCAACGCAGCACTCGAAGAGGAAAGAGAGAAAATGATGATGGAAGTCCCCCCGAATGAGAAGGGAGAAAGACACATAGGTGGAGAGGTAGCCAAAAAAATTATGGAACGTATGAAACCCTTTGAAGCGGAATATCGACTGAAATACCAAGACTACGCTAACAAATTGGATCGGGATTATAAACGTGAAACGGAGCGGCAAGAACAGGTCGGGCAGATGCTTTCTCGGATCACACCGACATCTTCCTTAATTTATATCACTACAAACTTGACACAGACCGGAAAGGCAAAAAGAAGCACCTATTTTCAAACGGGAGATCGCTATTATGAGATGCTCTATACAGATCTGTTCAGTAAAATCATAGATTATACGTATAGCAGACAACACAAACCTGTCCAAATTACACAACCACCTGCTTTAGAGATAACGACTTTAGGAGAAACGCTCCGTCAATCGGCGGTGGATGTGCTGCTGCTTTGTTTCTTCGCCGTAGTATTGACAACCGTGGCGTTTCTGAAATTCTTCCGTTCCGATATTTGATCGCAATGATAACTGAATCATCAACAACGTTCATAGTAAAATCGGAAAATAAATGAACACTTTTACGAAGATAACCCCCCTAACCCCCCTTATCAGGGGGGATAAGATGGGAATCGCTTCGATTTGATGTGTTTCAATAATTATGGGCTTTACTATAAAACGCGTCATTAGGATATAGACGCATAGTGTCAAAGGTTAAACGTCAAACACGAGGCAACACAACGCCTCTGAAGGAGAAAAAAATGAAAAGGACTTTTCACGGTGCAAACACTCTTGAAATTACATCGCCGAGTATGCGGTTCTGTATACGCACTGAATTCAACGAGAAAGCACCATCCAGTGACAAGAAATATACCGGTCTCCAAAATGCACAGGAATTGATGAAAGCTTTAGATGCGGATTACAATAAGGGACACGCAAAAACCGAAGTGAGCTTATCGCGCCAGGGCGACGGTATAGAAACTGAAAGTTATAGCAGTAACCTTACAACAAGTGAGATAGATGCCAGGTATCCGCGGGCGGAGTGGCTTCAGCTGCTTTTGGAGAGAGGCATCATCATAGAAAGCTTCTACGAGTATGCGTCCAACCTATCACAGCGACATGTTTTGGCATTTCTGGAAGACAATCCGAATCTGTGGCAGTCAGGCGTTCTTGATATTCCACCGACAGATGACTGGGAAACGTATAAAGCGGTTTACATTGCGGCTTATATCGACAAGCTGGTAGAAATTGAACACACCAAAGCGGAGATTGAGGGCAAAATCCGCTTTTATAGGGAATCCTGAAAATAAAGAGACACTTCATCCGCCCGGTAGGTTCGGTTTTTGCGGTGTATCATAGGTGTCAATTTAGTGATTTTTCACGGTATTTTGTAGGAATGTCTCTACATACGCCGCCCCTACGGGGCTGAGGTTTTTTTGGGCACGCGCTGCTATAAACATTGCGTCGCTACGCGACTGAAGAGGTTTTTGAAAGTTTCAAGGTTTCTCTGTAGAATCTGGTTTGGTAGGAAACCGAACCTACCGGGCCTGGGCCTGAGACGTTTATTTTTTTTAAAATTGACACTTATGGTGCGGTTTTGCGGTGTACGCATCCAAATGCGATCTGCATTCCTAACCGAGCCGGTGCGGAGTGTCCTATAGATTATGCACCCTTTCCGTTTCAAAATCGTATCTTTAATTATGAAGGTATATTAAAGGTTTCATTTTACTATTGTGTTTGGTATACTCTCTGGTAGCACAGTGACCTGCTGTTGAGAGAATTCGTCTACTTACCGCTGTGTCAGTCTAAACTCGGCGGAATATAATGATGGGGTATTCTGATGGAAAGAGAAAACGATGTTCAACTGATTCATAGAATTTTATCAGGGAACGATGAGGCATTTAATGTTTTAGTCCGTAGGCACCAAAAGCGTATTCACGCGCTTGCGTGGCGGAAAGTTGGTGATTTTCACATTGCTGAAGAGATTACCCAAGACACTTTCCTTTCGGTATACAAGAACCTCGCGCAGCTAAAAAATCCGAACCAGTTTTCGGGATGGATTTACGTAATTGCCAATCGATTTTGTCTAAAATGGCTGGAAAAAAATAAATTGGCGATGCAATCATTAGACGACACACCCCTGGAAGAAATCGAGGGAATTTCTTATACGCATTATGTATCCGACCAACGACAAACAGAGGTCGCCGAGGACCGCCATGAACTTGTGAAAAAACTGCTATCAAAGCTGCCGGAGAGTGAACGCACGGTGGTGACACTCTTTTATCTCGGAGAGATGACGGCGAAGGAAATTGGGAAATACTTAGGTGTGTCAGTCAACACAGTTAAAAGTCGACTTCGCCGAGGACGCGAGCGTTTACAGGAACGGCAAGAAGAACTGTTCGTTAGCGAAACCCTCGGAGGTATCCCATTCCCTGCTCAAGTCACTGAACGTATCATGCAGGAAGTGGCTAATATGAAACCGATACCGCCTCCGGTTGGTAAACCTTTGCTACCGTGGGCGGCTTTTGGCACTGCTGCCGTTTTGGTTATATTGCTGCTCGGTGCGAGCAACCAATATCTTGCGCGTTTTCAGAAGCCGTACAGTTTTGAAGCACAATCTGAACCGACTATTGAAATCGTTGACACACCCATCGTTCTCGATATTGCAGCGAAACCGACTGTGCGAAACCAAATGGGTCGGGTTGATTCCGTAGGTAAAAATAGCGGGACCGGCACACAAGTCTCTACAACGACACCAGCATCTGTTACACTGGAGGATTCCACCAGGTTTTCTACCGGACGGTGGACACAGGGAAGCGCGCCGCCAGGGGGCCGCGTCCGCGATATCTTCGCTACATCTGAAGGGACGGTCTACGCTGTTGCTCCGACAGGGATATACAGGTTAGGAACAGATACGACCACGTGGACACGCATCAACACGGATATTCCAATTGGTAAATCGCTAATGCCGATGGCAGAACATCGTGGGAGCCTTTACATAGTATCCACCGATGAAATATTTACGTCGGATGATACGGGTGAAACGTGGCATACAATTGGTCCCAGACCCAAGGGACACGCTATTGGTTTCATCATTACGGATGCGGCACAAGCGCGCAGTTTGCCAGCACGTCGGACGATGTATCTTGCGCTTAGAGATGAAGGGATTTATCGGTCTACAGACGGTGGGGCACAATGGCACTTATTTAGTGACGGATTGGCAAACAATAAGATTTCTACAGTCGCTGCCGTTGGACAAACAGTGTTTGCGGGTACAGGGCGCGGTCTCTATCGTCTCGATTCAGGTACTTGGAAAAAGTTGCCGGTGGAGATGTCAAGAGCCGTCTACGCCTTGGCGGTGTTTGAGCAGAATCTCTATGTTGGGACAGGTCCCCATCTGTTGGGTCTCACGCCAATAGAGGTAGAACAAGAAGTGCCAAAAAATGAGTCGCATGCACTCAAGCTTTTCCATTCGGGTGACTTCGGAGCGTCATGGACTGAAATAACACCGAGTTATAAATCTGATTCTTATATTTATAAGCGAGTGATCCCCTCAGGCATGAAGGTTTTGGCTGTTGGTGAAGTGCTTTTAGTTTCAACTGCCAGCCACCGATATCGTTCAACAGATAACGGACAAACCTGGACGGAACTTCCGGGGGATTCGGAGCTGTTCATGGTCAATAGTCTTCCATCTGTGGCCGTAAACGAGACGACGTTTTACAAAGTGGATATCTTTGGGATTCGTCGTACAACTGATGGCGGGAAATTGTGGCGCTTACTTACAGATGGGATGGTGGGAACAAGGTTGGAGAATTTGGTTGCGTTCAACGGTAGATTATACGCGCATACTGGTGATGCGGTGTATCAATCAACTGACGAAGGTGCGTCTTGGAAGAAACTCCCAATTACCGTGGCGTTTATTGGGAAGGTGACTGCGATTACAAATCAATCATCAAAACCCGACAGCGCGTGGGTCTCCAACTTCTTTAATTCAAAATTGGTCGTTGATGACAATAATCTTTATCTTATTTCACCTAAAACTAACAACTTGCAAATTGCCCGCATACCTACAGATGGCAATGGACGCAGTCCAATTCAAAGCATGCCCACTTCTGATGATAAAGCATTATCTCGTAAGTTACGGACAGGTAGCGAGGCAGCGAAAGAGGTTCACTTATCTGAGAGTCCTGAAAAAGCGCATCACGCAGTCGTCCCAATCGTCCCACCGCCTATACGCGGGAAGGACGCTACAACCCGAATGGTCGTCGTTTGTAACGATGTGTTCTACGCTGAACACAGACGTACGCTTTTTAAGTGGAGACTTGGTGCCCCGGAGTGGATAAGCACAGGATTAACGGACATGAGCCAAGAGTCTTATGACAACGACAACCAGGATCTTAAATTAGCGGTTTCGGGAGAAACCCTCTATGTCGGCAAACGCGATGGCAAACTGTTTCAGTCATTTGATGGCGGGAGCAGCTGGAGAGATGTTACGCCAAGTCTACCGCTTCACTTCACCCATTTCAAGGAGATAACCTTTGTGGGTTCATCAGTTTATGTCGCAACAGACGCAGGGGTTTTGAGTTCAGAAACCGGCGCACACTGGCGCGTGCTCACCGATAGTGCAGGTGCGCGTCCTATTATAGACAGATTTGCTGTGGAGGGTGCCACAATCTACGGTGTTAGCGATATCGGAGTCTATTGTTTGGATACCGATAATCAATGGAAACGAGTTTCTTCGGAAGCACTCGGTGAAACTGTTGATCTCGCTGTCCTTAACGATAAACTCTATAGTGCCATCAAAGATCGTGGGATATTTCACATCTCGCTTTCAGAAGAACAGTAGTCGTGTAGTGTTTGATTGGCTTGGTGGCACTTGATGGATTTGGTTTGTTTTTAAGTTGTTCATGAAATGCGAATTTTGTCGGTTAACGCTTGTTAATTCAGTAGCTTTTATTGAAGAGAATTCTCAAGCTCCGTTAGCATTTTTGGAACTTGTAGCATCATTTTATATTGCCTCTGAAGTGAATTCTGATGAGATGAAACCCAAGAAAGGGCATTAGCGACATCATAGATATTTTCTGCAGGTTGTGCTCCAGGCACATTACCTTCTAAAGAAATTCTAGTCATATAACAATCTTTATTTTCCTCAGTTTTTTTTGCTTTGAATCTTGTGATCTTTGCATCTTGCCCTGTTTCTATAATACTATATACTCTTTCGGCATCACTGCGTCCCCAATTGTTAGATACTATAGTGTCAATCCAATTCTGTAGTATTTCTACATCTGTATCAGCATTTAGTTCTTTCTGTTTCCATTTTGTATATACTTCTTTTTCGAGTTGAATTTTTGAGATGTTTTCATTTAAATAATCACTAAATAATCTAGGCTCTAAAGACCTTGTATGTCGCTTACTAAATCTACTCTCTGTGTCTAAACACATAAGCCCGTTCTTACAAATAAGTCTATACCAAGATAACTCAAAAGCTAATGGGGCATTTCCATCTACAGAGTTCCTAACATGCAACTGGGGTATTAGTGCATGGCCATCTCCCGGATCAAACATATATCCTTTCAAGAATTGTATTTTCAACCACATACGCTCACCGTATTCTGTTAAATACAGGTTGCACTCGGTTTCATCTATGTTATATCCCAGATTTTCAAATGCTATACTAATAAACTTAAGGACCTCAAAATGTTGAACTAGAGAATATGATTTAGATACTGTTGCGACAGGTGTGCCACCATCTGAAGTATTTACGACTACATCAAAATGTTTATTCTCTGATCCGCCTACTTTGAAAGGCTGCTTCCTAAAAACAGATATAAAATCTGCAATTTCTACAAGATTACCTTTATGTTCATTAACTAATCTACTATCCCATTTTAAATTATTTAGGCGGTAAGTATTCGCTAAAATGTTCATGGTAATTTCTCTCTTCTAATTTAGTTGCTTTTCTGGCTGAGATTATGCGAATTACATTTCCTCTGTCTGTATGGATAACAACCAGCAATCTGTTTTTAACAGAATATCCAGTAGTTTTATATCTTTGTTCATCCTGTGAGTGTAGATGATCGTTCTCAGTTAATAATGGAGAAGATGAGAATACTGTCATTGCTTCATGGAAAGAAACTTTATGTTTTCTTACATTGTTTCTAAGCTTGTTCTCGTCCCACTCAAATTTAAAGTTATGATGGAATTCCACGTGCTCATCTCGTTCCGGCAGGGAAATTATGTTATAGGTGTGAAATCAATTGCAAATCATTATACCATGCAAAAACCTAATTGTCAAAAAACATCTGTATTATCAATGTTCGGCTATCAATCCTGTAGGTTGGGTTGAACGGATCCCCTCAAAACTCTGAAAATAACGCAAGCCTAAACTATCTCGATGGATCGGACGTGCCACAAAAAACCGAGAGAAACCCAACGCCTTTTCAGATCCGCATGGACTTTGAATTTTTAGTGCTTACTCGCTATGATTTCGTCATAAAGGCACTTTAATTTTTTTTGTACGCAAAAATCTGCGTTATATTTTTTCTCCGCCGGGTTAGGGTGTGTCAGTTCAGGTTTGGGATGCGACAGAATGTCGACCCTTCGTCATTTGACGATGCCTTGAGGTGCCTATTTTAATCTATCAATTTCAGGACAGACGCAATTTTGACTGCAGTCTGTTCTGTTAGATGAGATTTTTCGGAAAACCAAGCGTTCTGGTGGCACAAACTAACAGTTTATGCTACGAAAGAGCAGCATGCGTAAGTCCTTAAAATGTTACACCTGTGTAATATTCGGGATAGATGGGTTATTGTGATAAACTTAGTCGTTGTAAGGGTTTAGAGGCGATTGTATTATAGGTGCAAAAAAATAATTTGGCGAAAAGTGTAACGTTTGCGTTCGCGGCAACTCTCAGTTGTTAGGAAACTGAAGGGTTATTTTTATGTTTCTAAAAACTTAATATAATTCAATTATTATTTATATAATAACATATATAACGTTGAAAAGCAAATTTATTTTTCTCTGAATGCAGATCACATTTGGGTACCCTACCACAAAACTGCATCAATCTCCGCCATGACCTCGAGTGTCTCCGCAATAGCTACCAAGATTGCACGGTACTGACGTATCTCGGCATGGCTTAACACTTCTCCCTTTCGATCTTTTAGCCACTTCTCACAGGCTTGATACGCGCCGATTTCATATTCCCAGACCTCAAGTGGGACATCTGTGAAATATTGGGTCGGATTGATCCAAACGCGTCCATCCAGATAGCGTGCTTTTTCGACAACGCCGTCCCCTTCACCTTCAAACCGATGTGATGTGGGTGCTCCTTCTGGTCGCGGTACATCTTTCAAGAGATGTGAGTCAATCAAACGCTGCCCCAACGCTGTAAGTGTTTGAAACTGCTCAATATCCTGTGATAGCGGGATGCGTGGAAAATCGTATCTCAGGAAATCATAGTAGCGTTGGCGGTAGGTGGGACTATATAAGATTGCATAGATATAGGCGAGGATATCCTCTGGTGAGATACCCTTGGGCAGGTTAAACGGTGCAGTCTGTGGAAGTCCTAACGCCTCTGAGAGTGCGGTGAGAAAAGCCGGTTTGAAATTAAGCGAACGTTCTGTCGAAATCCCTAACTCTTCTGGATTTGGATATAGGTAGAGCGGGAAAACATGTCCTGATTCACTATCTCTGTTTGAGATATAACAATTTTCGGTAATTTTGTCCGTTATCAAGGCGTGTTGCCATATTGGACTTTTGACGACCCGACAGACACAGAGAGCAAGATTTTCTGAAAGCAGATGTGGCATATTTTCAGGACGAGGCATACACTGAAATCCTCGTGATTGGCCAGTGTAATAGGTCCAGCGAGTGTCAAGAGGACGATAATGGATAGACGTGGTATGCTGTTGGACATCAGGGTGGTTACGGAGGTCAACTTGGGCAAGACGGACTTTCCAATCACGGGTATCCTTGCGCAGGTTATATTTTTTGCGTGCCTCGTCTTCAGAAAGTGAAACAAAGTCGGATACTGTTTTGCGCACCTCTTCAGGGTTCCGATGAATTGTTAATTTATCTCGTGCTGTAACAATTCCAATTGAACTGATTTGAAAGATGTCAGTAATCTTCCATTCTATTTCGTTGTATTCTGCCCTGTAGGCTGTTTCTTGCGGCACAAAAAGGTAACGCGATGATGTAGGTTGTAGTTCACACCACTCCGTGGATTGTATCTCAGTCTCCGAAAGAGTGTTGTATTTATCTTCTCGTGATCCCCACATATCTGCATAATAGATCGTTGCTGGCGCAGGATTATCGCGTTCTTTGACACACAAAAGGAGGCAAACCCCTTGTAGAATGTCAAAGACGTTTTCATCCCTCTGGACAGCCGGAACTGCCTCTGTTCTTCTACTACTGCCGTGTAGATTGAGCAGGTAGACAGTGTTAAAACTCTCAAGCAAACTTTGGCGCATTCCACGAGAGGTGGGACCATCAAGGAAACTATTGTTGACAATATAGCCAACAACGCCTTCGCCATTTTTATCAATGCGCCACTGTGCCCACCGAATGAACTTTACATAATCTGCTTGGAGTGCCTTTGAGGTGCTTTCGTCGAGTGGTGCTCCATCTACTTGTTTGTAATCCTCAATGAGTTCTCCAATAAAAGTTAAATTTCCACCTATACGACTTGGATTAGCGGAGTCGCGTGGATACGGCGGATTGCCGAGGATAACGAGAATTGGTTCGTCACGTTTTACTGACAAGGCTGCGTTTGCTTCATCGGAGATGAATCCCGCAAAGGGTATAGAAGGCTGCATTTCGTCTGGTTGTTCTAAGGTATTCGTGAGATAGATGCGTAGGCGTTCATCGGCGTGCCAGCCTTGCGCTTGTAGGAACAGACTCAACTTGAGATGCGCGATTGTATACGGGGCGACGAGCAGTTCAAACCCGAAAATCCGTTTGACGAGCTGGGCGTTGATATATTGTGTCCACTCCGCTGTGCCGTAGGTTTCGGTGGTATATTCGCGGATGTGGTCCAGCACTGTCAGGAGGAAGCCGCCGGTACCTGTTGCGGGGTCGAGGATGAGCGTGTTATCATCGGCGAGACCGTCGGGTCTGTTTAGGGCTGTTTTGAGGAGGCTATCGACGGATTTGACGATGTAGGAGATGACCTGTGGCGGTGTGTAGTAGACGCCGCGATCGACGCGTCGCTGAGGGTCGTATTCGGCGAGGAAGGTTTCGTAGAAGTGGATCACTGGATCTTCGAGGTGTGTTTTAGCAGCAAATGCCGTGCGGAGCATCTCTGTCGGGACGTTTCGGAGAAGCCCTGCGATGTCGTCGAGAATATAGGTGATGTTCGTTTCAAGTGTCGGTGAGGCGACGTGATAAAAGAGTTGGATGAGGAACGGATTTGATTTTGGGAGTGCCTCGGCGGCGGTGTGTCGCGAGAAGTTGGTAGCGTTGGGGAGTGTACAACGTGCGGCGAACAACCCGTAAGCAAGGGTTTGGGCGTACATATCGGCGAAATCGTCCGGTGTCAGCGTAGAGATGAGTGTCTCCTTGAACGCTGAAAACATCCGATAAATCTCGCTATCTTCATTGCTGAGTGTGGTTGCGATCTGTGTCTGGAGTTCCCGCGTCCGTCTGGCGAGGTATCTTGCGAGTGTTTCTGGAGAGGTAATTTGGACGTATCCGGCGTTCAGGAACCGTTCCAGTAGCGTCTCTAACTTCTCAGGTTCGTTTGTGACGTTTGCTGTCGCACGCAGCTGCGCGTCCGTATACAGCCGGAATTCGACGAAGTTAGTGAGGATGAAGTTGTCAAGGTTTTCGATAAAACGTGCATTCTGCGTTTGGGCATGCCCGGTGAGCGCGTCTAAATCTCTGCCGTACGCTTCCGCTTCAATATAACCGATAGGCAGTAACCCATCCATTGCGATGAAATCGGGTCTCCCAATCTGATCGAGTTGTCTCGGTTCTTGTGTGAGTGTGACGGTGCTTCTGCCGAAGTTAACAAACAGGTTTTCAAGGAAGGCTTGGAGGTGTGGATATAGTGAGAGTTCTGGGGTCGCCTCACCGGTGATTTGTGTGCGGTGTATGTTTTGTAGATAGCGATCATGGTGTGTTTGGAAGTTCATATATGTTTTACAATCGATTTTTTCAAATTTTTACTTCTATCAAATATGTTCACCACACAATTTCGTATTTACGATATATATGATAACATATTTTGGGCAGAAAATCAAGGTTATTTATCAATACTTTTGATCATGAAAAAACAAGAACAAGCTTCCAACGGTTTGCAACTTTTCTGGATAGATAGTGTGTAACACAGCAGGATAACCGAGAAAAGTGATGCTTGCAGCGGAAGTTTCATAGTAAAATCGTAGTACTTCGCTGCATTCGCTTGAATCTGGCAAAAGGAGATTTTGAATATGCGAAAAACAATCTTACGATTGAAGATATTTCACCTATCCAACAGAATGCTTACGGTATTGTTCGCAACTTTATTGATAACCATAGGTACACAACTTGCCTCATACGCTGAGACCAATCAATTGCTTTTGTCTGAAGAGGATATCAAGGATCCGGGCAGTTTAGGGGTGAAACTCCAAGATACGCGTGCTGTTATATCGCAATACATCGCTGCGCAACTCTCTGCTGGGACACAGCAACTGTTAGGTGAATATGATGGTATAAGCCATCCGTCCGCAGAACTTCAGAAAGCACTGCTTGATGATTTGAACAGGCTCCTTCAAGTAGGTCCGCTCTACGATGCCGAGAGTTTTGCTGATATTGAACTTAGCGAACAGAGCCAAGAGTTTCTTGCACAAAATCCCAAAAGTGGAGAAACATTGGTTCGACTGAACCGCCTCCTCCTTGCAGATGCCTATCCTTATGAGTTAACTTCACTGACAGAAAAACATACTGCTGAAGGTTCCAAAGGGATTGAAAAATGTAGAGAGAATTTAAGGCGGATACAACAAGCCGTCGAAAAATATCGCAATGCGAGAAATAACGATCCGCAATGGCTTTCTGAACTTTCCCCAGAATACCTTGACAAAAAGTACCTTGACAAAAAGTACCTTCTTTGTCCTGCGGATGCGACAAATGGCACCCCTGGGGTTTTAACAGATGGTGCAAAGGATCCGACACTGCCGTGCAGTTATCTTTACGAATTTCGTCCCTCCGAGAAATCAAACCGAAAAATGATATTACCACACGAAGGCGATATGCTACCTTTCGTTCGCTGCGAACACCATCTACTCAACCTGAGTGTCGGTGGCAAACTCTATCGGAACGGGCCGCAAAGAGAGATTTATAAAGATAAGATGAAAGTTGCGGTGGCGCGAATCGATGGGTCGGGCAACTTATACACACAACTCAAAGCACAACTTGGCGAAGAGTTCCTCAAATCACCAGAAGGCAAAGATTTACTGAAACAATTACAAGGCTCACTACCCTCTTCAACGGCATCAATTCAGCAGCAACATATAAGCCTAATAGGTAAACCGATGCCAAATATGCGTTGGACTGATCTATCCGGGAAACCTGTCGAATTAGAGACTTTTCAAAGCGAATTTATTCTCCTCAATATCTTTCCGATCACATCTGACACGAGTGGACCGAAGTTGCAACGCTTGGAGAAACTGCTTAAAAACTACGATTTTTCGCAATTACAAGTCGTCGGTGTGAGTACCGATGATTCCGCTGAGGCGATTGAGACCTTCAAGGAGAAATACGGGCTTTCGATGCCTATCTGGATGGGTCAAAACATACAGATACAAATTTCTGCAGATAATGGGACCTCCAAATCTCAAGCGCAGCTGACAACGTTCCTTTTAGATCGGGAATTGACTATCAAAGATATGGTCATAGATTTTGATCCAGATATCCTTTCACAAAAGGTTAAACAGTTTGTCGAATCCAAGGATTAGCACATCAATTTTTGCAGAGGTTTAAGGTGAAAACATGTTACGAACACTTATCCAAAAAGAGATAATGCATCATATTTTGAGCGTCCGGTTTGTCGCGCTTCTTGTGATGTGTCTCCTACTTGTTCCATTTACGCTTTTTATCAATTATCGGAGTTATCACCAAAACCTTGTTGACTACCAAGAAGCCGTGAAGTTGGCGAACATTGAAGAGACTACAGTAAACCCGAAGATGCCGCTGGAACCGGAGATTGAAGTTTCCAAACTTATCCTCAAACCGACACCTTTGAGCGTTTTTGCAAAGGGGTTAGAGGACTCACTGCCAAGTTATCTTGGCATGACGCGCAATGGAATTACACAAGGTTCTCCAACAACATTTTCTTCGCCTCTCTCCGAACTTTTAGGGCATCTCGACTTTCTGTTTGTGGTAGGTACTGTTTTCAGTTTGCTTGCGCTGCTGTTCACGTTCGATGCGGTTGCTGGGGAGCGAGAGGTTGGAACGTTGCGAGTTACCTTAGCAAATTCGCTGCCGCGGGACATCTTCTTATGGAGCAAGTTAATCGGTGGGTATCTTGTGTTCGTAGTGCCGTTTTTGGTGTCGCTGCTGTTTGGTCTACTCGTGCTTGTCTGGCAAGGTTTTCCGCTCGGTGAGCCCGAAATCTTTCCACGGGTACTTAGCTTAATAGTTGTTTCGCTCCTGTATATCGCGGTGTTTTTTGCGATCGGAACAGTGATTTCGACTTACTTAGATAGTGCGAAGACAGCCCTCATCGTCGTCTTTACGGTCTGGGTGTTTGCTGTGCTGATTACGCCACGCGTCGGTTTTCTTGCAGCGAAGGTAATCGCCCCAACCCGAACTTCGCAGAGCGTCTATATGGAAAAGAAAGCACTACGAGACGATTTTGATGCAGCACTCGAAAAAGAAAAAATGAAAATTATCATGGAGACACCCGCGGAGGAGATGTCCGCCGCGGGGCACGTTGCCAGAGTCATAGCCGGAGATGTCCTAAACCAAGTCGATGAACGCATGAAGCCTTTGGAAGAAGAATATCGACAGAAATTCCAAGAGCAGACGGATAAACTTGATCGGGATTACAAACGTGAAACAGCACGACAAGAACAGGTCGGTGAGACACTGTCTCGAATCACGCCGACATCATCCCTTATCTACCTCGCCACGAACTTGACACAGACAGGAAAGCGAAAAATGAACAATTACTATCAAGCAGGTGAGCGTTACTATGATATGCTTGATACAGATTTGTTCAGTAAAATTGTAGATCACGCAAGCATGAGAATGTACAACCCAGAGACCGATATTGTCAAAATTACACAGCCGCCACCTTTGGCGACAACCACCTTAGGAGAGACGTTCCGTCAATCGGCGGTGGACGTACTACTGCTCTGCTTCTTTGCAGTCGTGTTGACGACCGTAGCGTTTCTGAAATTCTTTAGATTGGATATTTGATGTGCATATTATAGTAAAATCCGAAAATAAATGAACATTTTTACGAAGATAACCCCCCTAACCCCCCTTATCAGGGGGGGATAAGATGGGAATCGCTTCGATTTGATGTGTTTCAATAATTATGGGCTTTACTATAACTGGTTTTGAAATTATGCACCCTTTTTACCTACATATCGGATCATTAATTATAGAGGACTTACACAATTTTGACTGTAGCCCGTTCTGTTAGATAAGAATTCTTGGAAAACACGGCGTTCTGGTGGAGAACCCAAACTAACAGTTTATGCTACAAAAGAGCCGCATGCGTAAGTCCTATTGTAGAGGCTCCATTTCAAGGAGAAATATGTTTGAATCGGGCAGCACTAATAAAGGAGAGCTAACGAAAATGAGAAGTAAAAGCGTTGTAAAAATGCTCACATTTTTGACAGTTGTGGGTATCGTCACTTTTTGGGGGATCCAAGCGAACTCACAAACGGTTAATACCTTTATAGAAGGGATAGAAGTCAGGTCACCAGCACCAGATATTACTCCTGAAGCGTACGACGGACCGCAAACTGTGAAGGGATTGATGAACGCCTTTGATGCGGCATACAACCAAAAGTATTCAAAGGCGAAAGTCATGGCACTTTGTGAGGATGGTATCGTTTATAGCAGCGAACTTGCAGTTAGCGGCGAAATAGATGCCAGATATTCACGAGTTGAGTGGCTCCAGATGCTTTTGCAGAGAGGTCTCACTATAGAGGATTTCGACGATTATAGGATCTATCTATCAAAGCGGCATACTTTGGCATTTCTGGAGGACAACCCAGATTTACAGAAAATCGGGTTTTTGGACATGCCTTTAATGAAGGATCGGGAAGCTTATAAAGTTGCTTATATCGATAAGTTAGTTCACGACAAAGTTGAGAAATTCTCAAAACAGGTTGAACGTCTCAAGGCACAGATTGAACGCAGTAAGGAACACCTTGAACGTGCGAAGAAACAGTCGAATTTACAGCAACTTAATCAGGCTCAGGCAAAACTTGAGGATGCTAAAAAGCAAATTGATGAGGCAAGGAAACGACTCAAACGTGTTCAAGAGGCTTTAGAACGTCATCAAAAACCGACACCACCATCCGAGCGACCAAATCGGAACATTCGGAAGAGGTCCCCGTATCCACCGCTATAGGTAAAGATGGGTTTGTCAACGGTATAAGGAGGATGTCTTAGTCCTGTATAATTTGTTTGACACATCTTTGACATATCGCTTTTTCTGAATTTTTCATGAAAGATAGGGTTAACTGAAATAAAATGCCGTCGAAAGTAGGTTTTACAGCAGAAATTCGATGTTATTTAAAAATAGTGCAACCTTTTTACCCTTAAAACGCGTCTATATGATATAGGCATATATTATCTCGGGAAAAATGTGGCTAAATGGATGCAGTATTTCTACATTACGCGCTGATTTGGCTCGCTCTCGAGAATCCCGTGCTAATCGGATACATTCTCAAAGATTTTACCAACACACAAGTGTTGCTGAGATGGATGGCCGGAGAATTTCATCAATAAGGAGAAACAACGGAATGAACAAGTTATTTTACCCTATCCTTGGCATTGTGTTAATCCTTATAGGCGTTAGCGCGTTTTTGTGGTTTTCACAATCTACCCATATTACCGAACCCAATCATCGAGCCGATGAGGAGGAGAGAGGCTCTACTAACGATAACCTCTCAGTTATCTTTATGGAAGGCTATAGTTACACATATACACGGACGCAAGAGACGCAAAGATTCGGTATATTCGGTTCCAAAACCAGTAAATCAGAGATACAGTTCCGTGAATACATTGGATTTGCGTCGGATGTCCCCGCCAGCACTCGACAATATACCGGACCTCAAAACGCACAAGAATTGGTGAACGCATTGGACGCCGATTATAACGGTGGACGTCCAAAAACCGAGGTGAGTATACTTCACAAGGTGGGCCGAAGAAAAAAAACCTATAGCAGTAACCTTACAGAGGCCGAAATAGATGCCAGGTATCCACGGGCAGAGTGGCTCCAGATGCTTTTGGATAGGGGGATCACGATAGAAAATTTCGGTGCCTACTCACATGCCCTATTACAACGACATACGTTGATATTCTTGGAGGATACGCCGAACCTACGACAGTTAAAGATTCTCGATATTCCACCAACAGATGATTTGGAAACTTATAAAGCAGCTTATCTTGATATGTTGGTCCAAAGGTACACCAAGAATCAGAAAAACTAACGTCTCAGATTTATGGTCTTATAGACATAGAGGCGTATCAACCATAGGAGAACCCCGATGTTAGAAACCCGCGAGCTCACGAAAGTCTATAACGAAAGCGTATTAGCCGTCAATAACTTGAACATGAAAGTAGACGACGGTGAAATCTATGTCGTTCTTGGTGCGAACGGTGCCGGTAAAAGTACGACGATCTCCATGTTGCTGAATTTTATCGAACCGACGAGCGGAACAGCATTGGTAGACGACATTGAGATTCCAAAGTTCCCGCTGGAGGCGAAGAAGCATCTCGCTTATGTCTCTGAGAACGTTGAACTCTATCGAAACTTCACAGCACGACAGAATCTCTCGTTTTTTGCGAAACTTGGTGGACGTAAGAAGGTATCAAATGCGGAACTTGATGAAACGCTTGGACGTGTTGGTCTGCCAGAGGAAGCGTTTACACGGCGCGTCAAGACCTTCTCGAAAGGGATGCGTCAACGTTTAGGGATTGCGATTGCGATTATGAAAAACGCACAAGCCGTTCTGCTCGATGAGCCGACCTCCGGCTTGGATCCGAAGGGTGGTGCCGATTTTCTGAATCTGCTCCGCGAGTTGAAAGAGGAAGGCAAAGCCATCTTCATGTCCACGCACGACATCTTTCGTGCTAAGGAGATCGCTGATAGGATCGGTATTCTGGTGCAAGGCAACCTTGAGCGTGAATTGACGCGTGAGGAGATTCAAGCAGAGGATCTCGAAGCACTCTATCTGCACTACGTTGCCGGATATGAACCTGAAGAAGATGAGGAATAGTTACCAGTTACCAGTTTTCGGTTAAGAGGTTATCGTTTAACAAAGTTTCTTTTAACTGGTGACTGGCTACTGTTAACTGTTAACTACTGAAAGGTACTGAAAGGTGAAAATATGGAAGGATGGAAGACAAGATGGAAGAATGGAAGAGAAGGGAAAATATGGAAGAATGGAAGAGAAGATAAGAAGAATGGGTTCCCATCTGTTCTATCTTCCACTCCTCCCACCAAGCCCAATCCTCCAGTTTTTCAGTCTTTGATGTTCCTGCTGGCTTTTGCTGGCGTAGTGGGGATGCTGTTTGTAATTACCGTATTGGCATTTGCAGAAGAGGCACCACCGCCTAATGGCGAAAGCACGAAAACCAGAGACGAACAGGATCGTCATCTGAAGATAGAAATCGAGCGTCAGAAGATGAAATCGGCAGAAAGGCTGATGACAAAAAAGAGGATTGAACTCGAAGAACTCAAGGCGATGATGGCGGAGGAAAACAACATCGTTACCGTCGCCGAAGTCAATACCGCAGAGGAAGACTATGAAACCGCTGTCTCTGAATATGAACAAGCGAAACTGAAACTGCAACAGGTAGAACTCGAATCGTTACAAGATGAGTGGCATATCACCGTTGAAGCGACAAGTCTGTACGAATCTGACGATGGCAGAGAGCGGTTTTCGATTACGCTGCGGAACAGTTCATCTCCTGTCAAACTCGTCGAAAGTTCCGAAGTGGTCGGACAAGATATTATCATCAGCGCGCAGATTGACGATATCTTCGTTACGATTAGAGAGCAGGAAGGTTATGGCTCCAGCGGAGCGATTATCACCGAACCTTATGAACGTCGGATTGAGACCCTCAAAGAGGGTGAATCCGTCATTCTGGACTTTGAACTGATCAAAGAGAACATCCGAGATGTCGTCGTAGAGTTGAAGTATTCGGGTCGTGAGGAAAATAAGAACATCCACCTCAAACAAGAGGAGCCGTATATTTCTGTTGTGTCTGCGAGGCGTTATAAAGAGGGTGACCGCCGCCGTTTGGAAGTCGTTCTGAAGTACGGTGCATTAACGGACGAAACAGACGAAACAGAAAAAACAAACACCAACACCGCACAAGAGATCAATAATGTCTACGTCTCTATCAAAGACGATATGGCTGCTATTATCGGTTATCCTTATGAACATCGTATTCCGCAACTGAAAGATGGAGAGGAAAAAACGCTTGATTTTGAACTGCGGCGGAACGTGGACAGTGTCACTGTTAATCTCAAATATCTTGATCAAGAAATACCGTATAAAATCCATCTTGAGGAGGACACACGCTATATTTCTATCCTGAGTGCGAAGAAGTTTCGCGTTGAGAACCAGATGATGGTGACGATCCAACTGAAAAACACTTCCACAACAGAAACGATGTCGATGAATGCTACGCCTGAAGAGATCGCAGCGGCAAATGAGATTCGCGGAATTTATGTCTCTTTACTTGATACCATTGATGGCACGAACATCGTCAAACCTTATGAGGAAAAGATCCCAATTCTCGGTTACAATGAGACCGTGGAATTGACGTTCCAACTCCAGAAAGATGTAGAAAGCCTCAAGGTCTCGCTCAATTATCCGGAACTGCCGCAACCCGATGAGCGGTTGATCTACCTTCAAAAAGAATCCGCCTTGGATGTCGTCAACGTCAGTTCGCTGCGATTCTCACAAGAGGGGAACCTCGGTAGCAGTGTCACTTATGATTTGACATTGGACCGGTTGGCGGAAACAGAGAACACGTTTCAGTTGCGCGTTATTAACCTACTGAACCGCATCAATTTTGAGTTTCAAGACCCGGAGACGAGGTCCCGACAGTCTCAAGTCAAGTTTACGCAGGAACAGTCGAAGCGGAATCTGTCGTTGATTGTCTATTTACCGGAGGAATTAGATGCCTCGTACCTTGATAGCACACTTGAGTTCTATGTTGCTGTGCTTGATGACACTGAGGCAAACGAACTCGGAGGCGTTAATAATCGGTTGGACCTATCCGCTGAACAGATTGCGGGTATACAAGGCGGTGTCGAGCGGTTTGAACTCATTCCGAAAGGTGTGCCAGAAATCGAAGTATTCGTGCAGAACGCGTTCCAGACGATTAAAATTGGCGAAGAGGTCAACATGACAGCGATGCTGCAAAACATCGGGACCCGCGATTTGGTTGATATCCGCATGATTGTTGACGTTAACACCGATTGGAAGTACACCGTTACGCCTGAAGTCATCAGTTCGCTCGCCCGGACTGAGGAAAAAGAGATACAACTGACGTTGAGTCCACCAGCAGACATCGGCGTAGGTGAATATCAGGCGAAGTTGAACGCCGAAGTCACTGTCGATAATCGGAAGTTTGAGGCGCGCGATCGCTCCATCACGGTGCAAGTTGAATCGAAGACTCAGATGTCGGTGACGACGCTGCTCTTCGGTGCGTTGATACTTCTCATGATTGGGATTGTTATCGTTACAATTCGGATTAGCCGACGTTGAAGAATAGCCGTCCGTACGGAAAACCTTTCGGGTTTTCCTTTCAGTTGTCAGTTGTCAGTTCTAAGAGGTGTTGGAGCTATCAAAACCTTCTTTTTAGTGTTTAAAAATAACGCAAGTTGCCACCTATTTCAGACATAGCACTCCGCTGGAGTGCAAGAGGTTAAACACACAATTTTCTATTCTCACTGCGAAGCAATACCACCCCTCTGGGGTGAAGAAGGTGTTGAAAAGGGTTCAGCAAACATGCAAAACCCATTAGTAGCAACTCGGGTTAAAAATAATAGGATACATTTTGAAAGACGGACGAGGAAACCTCGCCCCTACGAACTGTTCTTTGCTAATCGAAAATTGTCTACTTATAGTGACCTCTAAAAATAACAGGATACATTTTGAAAGACGGACGAGGAAACCTTGAAGAAACACCCAAGCAAAAACCCCCTACGAACTGTTTTTTGCTAATGGAGATTTAGAATGAACAAAAGGGTCACGACACTTGCGATCTTTATATTTTTCAGTATTGTGATTGTCGTTTCAGCACAGCGGCTTGTCTCGCTTCAAGCCACCCGCGCGATAGAACTCGCCCTCCAAAACAACGAGACGGTGAGAAAAGCTGAAAAAGTATTAGAACGCGCGAAAGCAAGCCTTCGCGTCTCCAAAGCCGTGTACCTACCACAGGTAGGAATTACGAGTGAATATCAACGTCAAAAAGATGGCGATATTGACGAGAGGGATTACCTCACTCGCGCACAGATGAGCGTCCTCCTCACGCAATTCGGCGCAATTCCGGCCGGACTCGACGCAGCGCAGGAAGCCGTCCGAAAGGCAGAGATCGAATATGAACGTGCGAAAAAGGACAGCGTTCACGCTGTGCGGAGTCTCTGGCACAATATCATCCTGACGCAGGAAGAAATTCAACAACGTCGTGCGATTGAGGTTGAACTGCAGGAAAAATTAAAAGGCACGCGAGACAAGCATGAAAAAAAACGGATTCGTTTCCTGAGTCGCCTCAATACGGAACTCGAATTGTCGGAACAGCAGCTCGCGCTTAACGAACTTCAACGTCGGTTTGATGTTGATACCGCCGAACTCATTAGGCTTACTGGACTCGACCCACTTGCCCAGGTCGTTCTCTCAAAATCGCTCCCTGATGACGATGTAACATTGGATGCCGCTGTTGAACTTGCACTCACTAACAGCCTCGACTTACGCGATTTACGCGGTGACATCGTACGGCAAGAACGCCTCGCTGCGGAGACGATATGGAACCGGTTTCCTGAACTCTCTGCTGAAGCACGCTATAAGGACCTCCACGTCCTGTTGGAGCGACATCAGCAGAACCGCACATGGGACGCGAAAGCACTCTACGACCCAGTGATATGGGATCGAGAACGAGATACGTCAAGCATGTTTGAGACGAATCCTCGCACGCAAGACGGATGGGAGGTACGTTTCAACCTCAACATCCCGCTATATGATGGGAAAAGAACTGAAAATCTCCGCTCTGTAGAACTTGCAGAACTCGAAAGACTCCAGTTGGAATATACTGAAAAAACGAAACTGATTCGTGTCGCAGTCAGGCGCGACTATCGCGCAGTAACGAATGCGAAAGAACGGATGGAGATTGAGGAGAAGCGATTAAGTATCCGTCAAGAACAACTGCGGACAATAGAGCGAGTGCTTGATGAAGTGAGATTTGATATACCGGGCTATCAAGGACTGACTTTCAACGATGCCTTTCAAGCACAGGCACAGTTTACGGAGGCGCAACGTGTCTTCTATCAGGCACGCCGAAATTACGCTGCGGCGAAGGAGAAACTCCGGGAAACAATGGAATGGATTGAATAGTCATCAGCGGATTAGCCATTAGCGGATTAGCAGTCAGCCGTCAGCAGTCAGCCGTCAGCAAAGAGGACTCCTGTTGATTAAAAATCTCTTATTGCTGAAAGTTTCCGATAGCCGATAGCCGATTGCCAACAGCCATTAAAAACTGTATCACTTAATCTCGCTCATCAGAAAAGAGACTTGCGCCATAATGAAGAATAGCAGATTAAAGAGCACCAGCAACCCGACTTGGGATAACACACTCCGATAAGAAATTCGCTCCTCAAAGACTGGGACAGCGTCCGGGTTCACAGGTTTCTGAGATAATCCTTCTCTTACAGGATAGATATGGAGGCTTTCGGGATCGTTTTGATCTTCCGCCTTGACGAAATCTATGAACGTCTGACGATATCGGCGCGCCTGTTTCACAAAGTCCATATAACCGGTGATACTTGTGTTGGCAAGTCCCTCCATTGCATACTGAAAAGTCGCTATCGGTGAAATCTGGGTAAGGTCCCGCGCGAGTTGTACCTGTCGAAGCTGCTGATCAATATGTTGGTCCGCGATCTGTTTTTCTGTATCTCCAATCGCTGTGAAATATTCCGCCCAAGTGCGCGTCCGTGACGGATATTCGATAGAAGGTGCTTTTTTGATCTTGTTTGCTCCGCCTTTCCATTCATCGTCAATTTGATCCAATTGTGCTCGTCTTTGCATTGAAATTTCGTCAACGGATGGAATCGGGTTCAGATTTCCGACAAAGGTGCCGAGCAGGCTCGGAAAGACAAATGCTAAGAAAACCCAAGTCAGTAGCAGCCAGACTAAACTTGTAATGGCGTTTGAGACACGACTGGAGAAAAAAAGTCCAATAAAGATAAAAGTGGAGACAAGCAACGCAAATAACCCGACCATCCCCAAAATCCGCAACCATTCGCTCGTCCCAAACGGGATGTCGCCTAAGACATGGATGATCAGTAGGTTCATTAGAATGCTGATGATAAGTGGTACCATGAGCGTTACAAAAGCACCGAAGTATTTCCCCAACAACACCTGTCCGCGTGAGACCGTGTTCGACATCATTAGGCTCAGTGTGCCACGCGCCCGTTCTTCGGCGATCATATCGAAAGTGAATAAAATCGCGAAGAAACTCATTAGGATACCGATGAAGACCCAGTTAATCTTGATACGCCTTGTCGGTGTGTTGCCAGCACTCTCCACCTTATACGCTAATTTCAATGGCGGTCGCCACTTATAATCTTCATCCTTGCCACCGCCGCTTCGACTAATAATTCCCTCACTCTTCATCTCAATAGAACGCGAAACCACTTCATCAACACCGCCGGCAGAGAACATCAGACGACTCGGACGCTTGGGCGTCTCGCCAGGTCCTACGAGTGCTAACTCCGCCAAACTTTGATCGGCGTATTTTATGACGTGCTTTTTATTTTCTGTTACGCGTCGGTTATAGTCATTCATCTGCATTATATAACCGCCGCCGCCATGGCTATATATGAGAGCATTCACCATAAACAGGACAGGTAAAAGAATAACCATCAAAGCGAAACGGAGGGTGGTGAGATTGTGATGTATTTCTTTCAACATAATCTGCCAAATCATTTTCTAAAGTCCTCAGCAATTAGCAGTCAGCAGTCAGCAAGATAGTAGCCAGCGATTTTCCTGACAACCGACAACCATTTCTAACTCATATCATATCGTAGGAAAGATACATAAGCCGCCATAAATAGAACAATGTTCCATGCCAACACGATAAAAATATCTATAGCGGCACGAGATAAGCTTTCGGAGACGGAGAGCCGTTGATGTTGGAAAGCTGGTAGATCCGTCAGTTCCGCTGCGCCCTTGTCGTTGGAAAACCACGCCCGAGAAGAAAACGCCTCCTTATCTTTGAAGTATTCAACAATCTCACGCTTATAGGCTCTGGAATTGAGAATAAAATCGTTATAGCTTCTTCGATCTGTCCCTGCTATTGTTCCGACAGCGAAGTCGTAAGTGTCCGCGAAGGAGATGCGAGAGATCATATCTGCGAATTTCGCGTTTCGCTCTCGTTCTTCCGCAGGCTTATTGAGAATTTCCTCGGCTTTATCGGCATATTCAACCCGAAGTTGCTCTTGATAGCCCAAAATTTCTTGGAAGATAGTGGTATTCGCTTTGCGAACATTGTTGATGTTATACCCCTCTATTAAGTAATAGCCGCCGGACTCAGAAAAGGTGCCCATGCCTGTTCGAGTTCTCGTAGGCTTACCGTCCTCACCCATCTCAGGTTCCCAAGTAATTGACTTTTGCAAATTGTCGTAGCCTCTCTGGTTGATGTAGGCATCTCGTTCTTTTTTGAACTGATCCCAGACCTCGAAAGCGGGTTGAAGTGCTCCGGACTCAGGGTTCGACTTATAAGGTGGAAATTTCTCCACTGCAAACGCCACCGCATTTGCGTGAACACTCGTTAGAATCACCCAGATAAACATCGAAAGGATCAACGTCGTCGCAGCTGTCTTCGTCCAAACCGACAGCAGCAACCCTAAAAGATACCATGTTGACACGTACAACAGTGAAACAGCAAATATTAGCACAATGTGTGCGATGTCGTTTCCGTCAAAAGCGGTAACCGGTGAAGAGAGTGCGATGATCAGTGCTACGATCAAACTCATCAAAACAATGGGAAACAGCGATAGCATCCCGCCGAGGTATTTCCCAAATACTATCGTATCTCTCGGTATTGCGTTGGATAACACGAGTTTTAGCGTGCCGTCTTCTCTTTCCCCCGAAATTGTGTTGTAAGCGAACAAGATTGCCAAGGCACTAAGCACAATTTTGAAGATAAAAACCACATCAACAGTCAGAAACATTGCAAGGAAAGGATTGTCTGAACCCCGCTTCTGCGTCGGTGCTGACCATATCGGAAAGGAGAGTTCAAAGACAGGTTTTCCGAGTTCAACGGTGACGGTATTCGCGCCAAAATTCTCGGTTCCGACATTGAAGATACTTAGTGGGTTCGGTTTCCGGTGTGCTTTCGGCTTGATCTTGGAATAGAGATCCCACTCCCGCGCTTCCATCTCTGCCTCTCGGACAGCAGTATTATACCCTGCCAAACGTTTCTCGTAATCGTCCACCTGAACGAAAACGGCGACAGCGGTTGAAAGCAGACACACGATAAACCCAATCATAAATCGGGAGGTTAACACATTTGAGACGAATTCTCGTTGGATAACAAGCCAAAGCATAGCCATAAACTTACCTCTTACTGGCTTTCAGCCATCGGCTATCGGCTATCAGCAAGAAACCCTCTTTGCTAACTGCTATTTCGCTGACGACTGAAGACTATTAAGGGAGGGTCGTCCGTTTACTTATCTTTTTCAGGTCTATCGGGCTGACCATCCGCTTTCTCAAGGAGTGCGATGCCGATACGTTGCAAACTTTCGGAATTTCCGATACGCCATTTTCCATTTATCATATCCACAAACACCAACGCACTCGGTTTTGTAGGAAATTCTTGAAGGAACCAATTCGTGTACGCAAGTGGTTCA
>JAJEET010000162.1 GCA_022820835.1 Candidatus Poribacteria bacterium | reverse complement strand
TTCACCTCAAAAACTTGTTGGATTTTAGGGTGAAGTATAACAGAAGTCGCGTGAAAAGTCACGCGACTTTTGCTTATCTAAAAATATTAACGCTTCAGAAAAATAAAACACAAAAAACCTACAATTGAATGACCCTGATAGATCACCGACTTGCCTCTAAAAACCAATTGTGATAGAATAGCAGCACATCAACCGATTCAGAGAGGAGATACAAAATGGCAATAGGATTGGGTGTTATCGGGATAAATCCGACGAATATGGGTTCGACTGCATCACTTCTGAAAGATGTGCCCGACCTGAAATACGAACTTCGGGGGCTATGTGCGAAACGGGCAGATGTACTTGAGGATTACGCCAACCAGATCGGCGTGGACTTTTGGACGACAGACTATCAGGAATTAGTCCAGCGTGACGATATTTCTGTCGTCGCTGTGTATTCGCCAGACCATTTACACGCTGAACACTGCGTCGCGGCAATTGAAGCCGGTAAACACGTCGTCTGTACGAAACCGATGGTGACGACATTAGCCGACGCACAACGGTTGGTGGATTTGGTGCGCGAGCATAAAGTCAAATTCCTTGTGGGGCAGTCGATGCGATTTGATCTCCAGTTTTTGACGATGAAACAGTTCCTGGACGACGGTGATTTAGGCGATATTATGCTGGCGGATGCCTATTACGTCCACGACATGCGCGAGGTCTACGATTTCACGCCGTGGCGACTCCATGAACCGCAAGATTTGATGTTCGGCGGTATTGTGCATCCTGTTGACTTATTACGCTGTCTCCTGGGTGATATCGAAGAGGTACACGCCTATGGGACAAAAGGCTTACTCACACCGGAATATCCGATAAAGAATAATTTCTTTCTCAACCTCAAGTTTAAGAGTGGGCAAATTGCGAGAGCGATGGGGCTTTACGATATCGTCCATCCGCCGATGCCGATGCAGCAGATCTCCATCTTTGGAAGTAAAGGCACGATGATCGGCGACTTTACGGATAACAAAGCGGGTCATGTTAAGTTGATGCTGGATAAAATGGCTACCCGAGAACCCTTTGAAGTCACCTGCCCTCCTGAGATAGACACAAGCGTCTACGGACACGGACAGACGGTTATCCGATATATGCGGCATTTTCAGCAGTGTCTTGAGGAAGACTTGGAGCCGTCTCCGAATGTCGTTGACGGTGCGAAGTCTATCGCTGTAGGTGTCGCAGCGTGGGAATCTATTGAGACGGGTCAACCGGTAAAGGTATTCAATGCGTTTTAATAGTTATCAGTTAACGATTATCAGTTAACGGTTATCAATTATCGGTTAAAGAGGTTCTTGTGACAGTCAAAATCCCGTATTAATTTTTTTCTTGACAATTATTTCTTCTGTGGATATAATTTAGTTATGCCTAAATTTATTTTTCAATATTTCTAATAATTTTGGTAGATACCATCTAAAACTGTGTAGGTTTTAGACCTATACATAGACCGCATTGTGATGTCTATATGCGTTGCATATTTCACCTGCGGATTGGAAAGATTGATGCTTACACATGCAGCAGAGGATTATCTGAAGTCGATTTACAAGTTGCAAGAGAAAGGCGGCAAGGTTTCGACCGGTATTTTAGCGGAATATCTTGACGTGAAACCGGCGTCCGCCACAGGTATGATCAAGAAGTTGAAGACGATGAAACTGGTGCGCTATGAACGCTATCGTGGTGTGACCTTAACGGCTGCGGGGAAAACAGTCGCACTCGAAATCATCCGGCACCATCGTTTATTGGAGCTTTACCTTTTCAAAGCGCTCGGCGTTCCGTGGGACGGTGTCCACGAAGAGGCAGAGAAATTGGAACACGTCATATCGGAAGATGTAGAGGCACGGATGGACGAGTTCCTCGGTTACCCCACTGCCGACCCGCACGGGGCACCTATACCGGATAAGAACGGTGTCGTGATACAGACAGACTCCGTTCCGATGACAGAGCTACAGGACGGTCAATCTTGTGTCGTTGCTGAGGTGAGTGACAGCGATTCGGCACTGCTCCGCCATATCGGGAGTTTTAATCTTTACCCGGGTACGGCGTTCAGGGTGGTTGAGGTTGCGCCGTTTGAAGGTCCGTTTACCATTGACATTGCGGGCCAGGAGGTCGTCATTGGACGCGAAGTCGCGAAACATATTTTCGTTGATAAAGTAGAAGACCCAGATAATGTATAGGCGCGCCTTGAAAGCGCGCTATCACAACTGAAAGGAAACGATCATGGAACAACAGAAACGGACTCCACCTGATGACAAAACGATCAAGGTATGGAAACACCATTTGCAGGACGAAATTGATGCGAGTTACCTATATAGTACTTTTGCTGAGCTTGAGTCGGACCCGGCGCGCAAAAAAATATTAAGTGATCTTTCCGAGGTAGAAGATCGGCATGTTACACGATGGCAGGAGATGCTTGAATCTTATAACGTCCGATTTAAGAAGCGGCATCCGACGCTGAAGGCACGATTAATGGCGTGGCTAGCACCCAAGTTTGGCGGTTCGTTTTTCCTTTCGCAGATGCTGAGTGAGGAGGCGAGCGAGGTCAAAGACTATTTAACGCTCCACAAGAACAGCACACAACAGGATGTCAAAGAGACCGCACTCGCCTTAGCCAAAGAATCGGCAGGGCATACAGAAAGTTTGCAGGAACTGACCGGTACGATTGGTGAACCGTGGCACAAAACCGAATCTGGCGGTATGATAGGCAACATCGTTTATGGGTTTAACGACGGTTTAACAGCGAACTTTGGACTGGTCGCCGGGGTCATCGCTGCGACATCGGATGTCTCTACAATCCTTGTGACAGGGATTGTCGGAACGGTTGCGGATGCGCTCTCTATGGGTGCTTCGGGGTACCTTGCGGCGAAAAGCGAGCAAGAGGTCTACGAACACGAAATCGAGGTCGAAAAAGAGGAAATTCTGCTCATGCCGGACATAGAAGAAGATGAATTGGCGCTCATCTACGAGGTACGCGGTGTACCAAAGGAACAGGCACGAGAACTCGCGCAGGAAGTCATGGAGGATCCAGAGCGAGCATTGGCGGAAAAAATCCAGATGGAACTTAAAATCGGGGAAGTTTATGCAACGCCTCTCAAAGAAGGATGGATAACAGGACTCGCGACGGCTATCGGTGCTTTCATTCCGGTCGCACCGTTCCTTTTTACGCAAGGTATGCTCGCTATTTGGATTTCTTTCACACTTGCTATGCTCTCACACTTCGCTGTCGGTGCCGCACGGAGTTTCTTCACCGGGCGTAGTCTCTTTAGAAGTGGTTTCGATATGTTCGTTGTCGGTCTCGGTGTCGCGGGTGTCGGATACCTCGTTGGTGAACTCTTAGAACGTTTTTTCTTTGGAAATCTTGGGTGATAAATATGAAACTGAGAATGTACATTTCATTGTGTTTAATAGCGATACTGGTAGGGTCCGGCTGTGATCCGAAAAAACAACCGGATGCCGCCACAGATGGTAAACTTCAGGTTGTTACCACGATCGGTATGATTACTGACATTGTTAAAAACGTCGGTGGCACGCGCGTTACGGTAACAGGGATGATGGGGCCTGGTGTGGACCCGCACCTCTACAAATCGACTCCGAGAGATGTTCAAAGGCTCCGTTCAGCGGACCTCATCTTCTATAACGGGCTGCACCTTGAATCGAAAATGGGGGACATCCTCGCGAATATGTCGGGGGATACCCTGACAGTTGCCGTAACAGACGCTGTCGATCGGGATCTACTGCTAACGCCACCGGCGTATGAAGGGCTCTACGATCCGCACTTATGGTTTGATGTGAATCTTTGGATGCAAGCAGTGATAAAGGTTCGCGATGCGCTGAGTGAGTTCGATACCGATAACGCAATTCTGTACCAGAGCAACGCCGAAGGTTATCTCGCGGAACTCACGGAACTCGACGCATACGTAAAGTCGCAAGTGGTGCGCGTGCCATCTCAGCAACGCGTGCTTGTAACGGCGCACGACGCTTTTAACTACTTCGGAAAGGCGTACGGGTTTGAGGTGCGGGGTTTGCAAGGCATCAGCACCGCAACGGAAGCAGGTATCGCTGATGTGCAGGAATTGGCGACGTTTATTGCGGCGCGGCGTATTCCGGCTATCTTTGTGGAGTCGTCTGTCTCTTCGCGGAGCCTCGAAGCGGTGAAAGCCGCTGTGAGATCGAAAGGGTTTGATGTCGAGATTGGCGGCGAACTCTTCTCTGATGCTATGGGAAGCGAGGGGACACCTGAAGGCACCTACATCGGGATGGTTCGACATAATATCGATACGATTGTGCGTGCTTTGATTGGGGAATCGGGGTTATAAAAAGACGGACGAGGGGAGCTTGTCCTACGGAACGGGCAATGAATGGTTTCCCTACTACGAACAAGCCTTCTCGGAGGGGAGCTTCTCCTACAGAACGGGCAATGAATTGCCCTACTACGAACAAGTCTTCTCGGACAGTGGAGTATTAGGGATGCAAGCGTCTGAACAAAAAGCGATTCAGGTAACCGATTTAACGGTCGCCTACCAAGACAAACCGGTTTTGTGGGATATCGACTTGGATGTCCCGCCGGGGGTGCTTTTGTCGATCGTCGGTCCGAACGGTGCCGGTAAAACGACATTAATCAAGGCGATCTTAGGATTGGTACGTCCCGCTGCTGGGAATGTCTTGATTTACGACAAGCCTTATGAAGCACAACGGCAGATTATCGGTTATGTTCCACAACGCGGGAGCGTCGATTGGGATTTTCCGACAAACGTCTTAGATGTCGTTATGATGGGATGTTACGGCGCGCTCGGCTGGATACGGCGACCCGGAAAAAAAGAACGCGAACTGGCAATGCAGGCGTTGGAGAAGGTCGGTATGGAGGCGTATGCCACTCGGCAGATTAGTCAACTCTCCGGTGGGCAACAGCAACGCGTTTTTCTTGCACGCGCACTCGTTCAGGATGCAACCGTCTATCTAATGGATGAACCTTTTCAAGGTGTAGACGCGACTACGGAACGAGCGATTGTAACGCTGCTTCAGGAACTCCGAGCGGACGGGAAAACTGTCGTTGTGGTACACCACGATCTTCAGACCGTGACCGACTATTTCGACTGGGTGATGCTACTGAATATTCGCCGTATCGCCAGCGGCCCTGTTGACGAAGCGTTCACATCTGACAACTTACGTGAGACTTACGGTGGTCGGTTAGCGTTTATGAAATAGTATCGCCAGAGATAAATTGTGGAAAATTTAAGCATTCTAACCCATTTTGATTACACACTCATGATCGTTGCTGTCGGTGCTGCACTGTTGGGGACTGTGAGTGGTGCGCTCGGCAGTTATGCTGTTTTGCGTCGTCAAAGTCTGCTCGGTGATGCGATCTCGCATGCAGCGTTGCCCGGTATTGCGATAGCATTTTTGCTAACAGGTAGCAAAACCCCGCTTATTCTGGTACTCGGTGCAGCGATCGCAGGATGGTTAGGCACGCTGCTTATCATGAGTATCGTTCGGTTGACGCGGATCAAATACGATAGTGCACTCGCCATTGTGCTATCGACTTTTTTCGGGTTCGGATTGGTCTTACACACGCTGATCCAGCGCACAGGGAATGCGAATCAGGCCGGATTAGATACGTTCCTTTTCGGGCAAGCTGCGACGCTGCTGGAGCGTGATGTCCTGACCATCGGTATACTCGGTGGGATCGCTCTCGTTGTCATGCTAATCTTCTGGAAAGAGTTGAAGTTACTCGTGTTTGATGAAGGGTTCGCTGCGTCTATCGGATTTCCGACGCGCACACTCGATATTTTATTGACGAGTCTCCTTGTCGTGGCGATTGTGCTCGGTTTACAGGCAGTCGGTGCGGTGTTAATGAGTGCGATGCTTGTGGCACCGGCTGTCGCAGCACGGCAGTGGACCGACCGGCTCCGTCTGATGGTGTTTCTTGCTGCATGTTTCGGCGCGCTTGCAGGTGTAAGTGGCACAATTATCAGTAGCACCGCATCGCGCATCCCGACCGGACCGACGATTGTGTTATGTGCGACGGTTGTGGTGGGACTCTCTATCGCTTTCGCGCCAAATCGTGGACTCATCTGGGATCGGATCCGACAGCAACGCAACAGACGCAACCTGAAGATGGAAACAAGCCGTTATTGAGCCACCTGGATCGTGGAAGTGGATACAGCGTATGTTACAAGGTCATCTTGATATTTTATCGATTGCGATTGTTACAGCAGCGGCGTGTGCTTTGCCGGGCGTGTTTTTGGTGCTACGGCGGATGACCTTAATGAGCGATGCGATTAGCCACGCGATTCTTCCTGGAATCGTGATCGCTTTTTTTCTCACAGGGAATCTATCCTCGCCGCTTCTGATTCTTGCTGCCGCTGGAACCGGTGTGCTAACCGTTGTTTTCGTTGAATTGCTACAACGGACAAAGCTCGTGAAAGAGGACGCCGCAATCGGATTGACATTCCCCGCGCTTTTCAGTATCGGTGTGATTTTGATCTCTCGGTTCGCTGGCAATGTGCACCTCGATATGGATGTCGTGCTGCTCGGTGAACTCGCGTACGCGCCACTTAACAGGCTAAAGATTTTCGGCTCCGACCTGGGTCCCGTTCCTTTATACGTGATGGGGACGATTTTGGTGCTGAACCTCATTTTTGTTGTCGTGTTTTACAAAGAATTGAAGTTGGTGACGTTTGACGCGAGTTTAGCTGCTGCGTTAGGCTTTTCCCCAACCCTCATTCATTACGGTCTGATGACCTTAGTATCTGTAACAACAGTTGGGGCGTTTGACGCTGTCGGTTCGATTTTAGTGGTTGCACTCATCGCCGGACCGCCTGCGACTGCCTACCTGATGACAGATAGGCTCTCACGGATGATTATCCTAAGTGCAATTATCGGGTGCGTGAACGCTGTAAGTGGGTATTGGATCGCGTTCCTCTTTGATGTCTCCATTGCGGGTGCTATTGCGACGATGACGCTAATCATTTTCGTTCTCGTTTTTCTGGTTGTTCCGAACCGTGGGCTTATCGCGATTGCGCGGAGACACGCACGCCAAAAATGGGAGTTTGCACAGACGATGTTGGTGATTCATCTCTTCAATCACGAAGGACTTCCTGAAGCCGAAACGGAATCCGCGATTGCTGACCTCCATGAACATCTCAGTTGGGATCCGGGGTTTACAAATCAGGTGGTGAAATATGCTTTGAGTAACCGATGTGTTTCTCGAAAAGAGACGCAACTTATCTTAACGGCACACGGACGGACTATTGCACAGCAGGCACTTGTACAATAATGATGGACAGACATCTCAGGGGTGACACCATGATCACAATGACCTATAAAGAATATATAGCGCAAATTGTTTATAGCGAAGAAGATGGTTGTTTCATTGGGGATCTTGTTGGTATCCGTGATATAGTTAGTTTTCACGGCGATTCTCTGGAAGAGATTCGTACCGCTTTTGAAGAATCCGTTGACGATTATCTCCTAACCTGTCAAGAGTTCAACCGCTCGCCACAGAAACCTGTTTGTGGAAAAGATGCAGCGGCAGACTAATAGGAAACTCAAATGCTTCCGATAACAATAAACATTAAACAATTCAGTTGGGAAAAGGTCTTGGGGTGTATTCTCCTGCTCAATTTTGTGTGGATGGCAAGTGCGGATGAAGCAGCCCTTAAAAATCCTGACGGTTCATGGAAGTGGACGAATCGGCTGATCCATGAAACCAGTCCGTATCTGCTCCTGCATGCGCATAACCCTGTCGATTGGTATCCGTGGAGTGATGAAGCCTTGGCACTCGCGAAGAGAGAGAATAAACTGATTTTTCTCTCTGTCGGTTACGCGACGTGCTATTGGTGCCATGTGATGGAGCGGGAAGTCTTCTCGAATCCTGAAATCGCCAAGATGATGAATGAGAACTTTATCAACATCAAGATTGATAGAGAAGAACGTCCTGATCTCGACGAAATCTATATGACAGCGACGCAGCTGCTTATCCAGCGTGCGGGTTGGCCCAACTCCGTCTTCCTCACACCGAACTTAAAACCCTTTTATGCGGGTACCTATTTTCCACCGACAGATATGCCGAACAGACCCGGATTTCCGACGATCCTTGATGCTGTACATGAAGCGTGGGTAGAACGAGAAGCAGAGGTCATCGAATCCGCAAATCAGATTTCAACTGCGATTGAAATGGCAACGAGTCGCGGCTTCATGGCACTCACTGCGAGAGCACTGGATCAATCCGTCACTACGGCGGCGTTGGACTACCTTCAGACGGCTTATGACCCTACGTCCGGTGGGTTCGGGACTGCTCCGAAATTCCCAAGTCCTTCCAATCTCGAATTCCTGCTCAGTGAATACGAACGCACGACTGACGAATCCGTGTTGAAAATGGTGACACGGACACTGGATATGATGGCTTACGGTGGGATATATGACCAGATGGGTGGCGGATTCCACCGCTATTCCGTTGACGCGAAGTGGCTCGTTCCACACTTTGAGAAGATGCTTTACGATAACGCACAACTGGCGAAAATTTATCTCAAAGCGTATCAGGTGACAGAAGAACCGCAGTACCGACGCGTCGCTGAAGAGGTTTTTAACTACATTTTCCGAGAGATGACGGCACCTGAAGGCGGATTCTATTCGGCACTTGACGCTGAAACGGACGCAGAAGAGGGGAAGTATTACGTCTGGACTGCCGATGAGGTTCAAAAGGTACTGGACGAAAAGGAGGCATCACGTTTCAACGCAGTTTACGGGGTGGATAAAGGTGCCAACTTTGAGGGCAAAAACGTTCTCTATGTGCCGGAAGGAGCCGCATCGGAAAGTTCTCTAAGAGCGTTAACCGCTGCACGTGAGAAGTTGTTAGCAACGCGATCCGAACGCGAATACCCGTTGTTGGATACAAAAGTCATTGTCAACTGGAACGGTTTGATGATAGACGCGCTCGCCTACGGTTACGATGTACTCGGCGATGAACGTTATCTCAACGCAGCGTCAAAGGCGGCTCGGTTTATACTGGATACGATGCGGAAACCCGATGGCGAACTGTTGCATACCTATACGGCTGGTATTGTCAAGCAGGATGCGTATCTTGATGACTACGCATTTCTGGCGCGTGGGCTGCTCGGTTTGTATCGGGCAACAGGCGATGAAGAGTGGTTGGATTCAGCACGAATACTCACGGATCAGATGATCCAACTTTTCTGGGACGATAGAAACGGCGGGTTTTATTACACGAAGGCGGATGCGAAACACCTTATTGTGCGTTCTAAGAAACCCTACGACTCCTCAATCCCTTCCGGTAACGCCGTTGCCGTCGAGAATCTGTTAGCACTTGGCGATAACTATCGGGGTTACGCTGAGAAGACGTTGCACATTTTTGCGGAATCTATGGTGCAGAGTCCGTCGTCCTTCATGCATGCGCACTTTGCGCTCAATAACTATCTGACATCGGAGGAAGACCAAGAATCTTTGGAGCCATCAACGGTAACAGCGACGGCTACGGTTAAAAGCCGAGACGGTGAAGTGCTCAGCGTCGAGCTGCAGTTGAAGATCGCTGCCGGTTGGCATATTAACGCCAATCCGCCGGGGCAAGATAACCTGATTCCGACGACCGTTGCCGTGGCTGCAGACGCTCCGGTAGAGATTGTCGATATAGCGTATCCGAAGGGGAGAACGACGCGTTTTGAATTTAGCGAAGTGCCCTTGAACGTCTACGAAGAGACGCTTACGATTCCGCTGCGGTTAAAACTGAAACCGGATATCTCTCGTAAGCAAGCCTCCCAAATCATACTACAACTCACCTACCAACTTTGTAATGATACGCAGTGCCTGTTGCCAGAAACAGTTGAAATTCCGTTAGCGTTACAGTAGTTTTCATCCTAACAATTCGTTTTTCACAATTTCGTTGACAATTAAGGTCAATCGTACTACAGTCATACGCGCCCCCTATTCTAAACCTCCATCCAGACTGTTGACACTAACTCCATGACTTGGGCAGAGATAAAACGCGGTTATAAGTACGTAGTGTTTACATTTTTTTAGTAGTGATAAGTATAGCGGCAAAATAGACGAATCCGAGGTATCGGACCGCGTATTTATCATAGCGCGTGGCAACCCGACGATACTGTTTCAAACGCTGAAAAAAACGTTCTATGACAT
>JAJEET010000021.1 GCA_022820835.1 Candidatus Poribacteria bacterium | reverse complement strand
CAGAAGTTTCGGCAGCACTGATCGAAGCGTCCCAATGACTCTAAACTGACGATGTTGTTTTCCACCAACCAAACGCGACCTTGGCGATAATCCTGAAATTCTACGCGAGAGACAATAGGAGTGGTAGTGAATGAAAAGGTTCGGTACACAGGGACCAGTGAACCCTGAGCAGCACTATGTTGTCGCTCGCACGGATGAACTCGCCGAGTTCATCAAGCGTGTTAAAGAGGGACGTTATATCGTCATCTTCGCGCCCCGACAGACGGGTAAGACGACTTTTTTTCAACGCGCCCTCGCAGCACTCACCGCTGAAGACCTAACCTGTTTTCCCATTCAACTGAATTTTGAGATATATGTAGATTGTGACCGTTCCGAATTTTACGAGTTTCTTACCAAACAGATTTGCAAGGAAATTGAACGCGTTTTCCAAAGGCGCGGAGAGATACTTGACGAAGCACTCAAGCATTTTCTCGACAGTGCCGAGATAACCAACCATTTGTCAATGATGGAATTCTTTGAGCAGCTTCAACGTTTCCTGAAGGATGGGGAAGATTGGCAGAAAGTTGTCCTCATTATAGACGAGTTTGATGGCATCCCTACATCTGCTCTGAAAGGTTTTCTGCACGCGTTTCGACATACTTATGTCACTGACACCACGTTTCAATGTCCACACAGCCTTGGTATTGTAGGTGTCAGGAGTATTGCACAACTTGACTATGATCGTTCTGTCTCCCCGTTCAATATCCAGGACGATTTTGCTTTGTCCAATTTTACGCTTGCTCAGGTTCAAGAACTGTTTGGACAATATACTGCTGAGGTCGGACAGGCTTTTGCTCCTGAAGTGATTGAATCCATTCATAAACAGACAGGTGGACAACCCTTTCTCGTCAACCGATTCGCACAGATACTCACGGAGGAGATAGACATTCCGAAAACTGAAGCACTCACAATGACACATTTTTCAGAAGCACACGGACAACTTTTGGAGGAACGGAACACTAACATTGAACATCTCCTGACCAATATCCGTAAAGACCCGCGCTTTCAAACCCTACTTATGCGAATCGTTTCATATCAGGATAGTGTGCCATTTAACCCTGATAATGACATTATCAATGAGCTCGCTACGTATGGGGTCATCACGAAAGGAACCGACAGAAAGTGTGAAATTGTTAACCCGATTTACCTGTACCGCATTATCCAAGCATTCAAGCCGTTAGTCAATGGATTGGAGCGCGACTATTTCCCTGAAGATACCGATGGATTTCAGTACCTTACCGACACCGGACAGCTTCAGATGGAACGGCTCATGGATAACTTTCGTGATTTTATTGCCCGCGCCGGATTTAGGATCCTACAAGTCCCGGAAACGCCGCAAGAATTCATCGGGCAGCACCTGCTCTTTGCTTACCTTGACCAGTTTGTTACCAGTGTGAACGCGGCAATGTATATGGAGGTCCCAACCGGACGCGGCAGGATGGATCTTATCATTCTTCACAACCAGAGAAAATACATCGTTGAAACCAAGATATGGCGGAGCGAGCGGTCCTATGCCCAAGGGAAGCAGCAACTCGCTGCGTATCTGTCAACAGAAGGTGTAGCGGAGGGATATTACATTGTGTTCGATCACCGCGAGGCACCAGAACCGCGCACCGAGACAGAGACGATAGACGGATTGACGATACGGAGTTACGTTATTCCTGTAGTGCAGGAGCGTCCTTCAGTAGAAACACAACGGTAAATAGGTTTTATATTTCGAGGTTGAATCACCAAAACAACTGGTACGGAAATAATTGGCATGTTTTCACAGAAAGTAGTATAATGTTCTCAGTTTGGAAACCCAATGCTTTTATCGTAAACAGAAAGGTAAAATAATGGAACATCAAGTCACACTCAATATTCCCGATGCCGTGTACCGACACGCTCGCCGAATCGCAAAAATGCAAGGGATAAAATTAGAAAATGTTCTTGTCGGTGTGTTGCGTGCACATTGGTCTTCTGCCAACGCTCCTTTGACTGAGACAGAGAAGTTGGCAGCTATTGCACAAAGTATAGAAGCAACAGATTGGTGGGATAGCGAAGGCGATAAGGAATGGGATGCGAAGTCCTAGCAGTCATTGGGTCCTTATCATCTGCAGATTGGCAAAGGGTCCAGGCATGTATCCGCAAAGCAATAACGGTATGAATGCCTATTGAGTCTTTTACACCCAACTTATGATTCACTCGATTCAATCCGCACGGCGCAGAATTTTAATTCCGGCTGCTTAGATACGGGATCAAATGCTGGATTCGTCACGTAATTCGCATTGGTCTCGGCGTGGAAGAGGTCTCCCCAATGGAACGGCGTAAAGAGCAACCCACGACGAATTGATTCGGTAACTCTCGCCTTCGCATAACACCTTCCCCGTCGCCCGACAAGATAGACCCACTCACCGTCTTCAACACCGTTCTCTACTGCATCATCCGGATGGATTTCCACAAACGGTTCCGGGTCTTTACGTACCAGCTGCGGCACTTTCCCTGTCCGGGTCCGCGTATGCCACTGACTCTCAATCCGCCCAGTCGTCAGACCGAGCGGGAACTCTTCACTGATATCCTCATCCGGTGGTTGATAGACCGGCGTTTTGAATGGTGCCTTACCAGATTCGGTGAAAAATTTTGTGCGGACGTAGCGACGCGTCGTGCCGGGATGCCGTGGATGCGGACAGGGCCAACGTAGCGATGTTTCGGCGAGACGTTCATTTGTCATTCCAAACTGATCGCACGGTGTGCCTGCAGTTAAGAGTCGGTATTCATCCCATACTTCTTCAGCGGTGTAGAAATCGAAATTCCGCTTGAATCCGAGCATTTTCGCGACCTGCGCGAATATCCACCAATCCGGTTTCGCTTCACCCGGTGGTGTTAGGAACTGATCGCTTCGGACAACGAGCCGTTCACTGTTCGTCATCGTTCCTTTCTTTTCCGCCCACTGCGCTGCGGGGAGCAGCACATCCGCATATTCCGCAGTCTCTGTTGGATAATAGCAATCCTGCACGATGACCAAATCAGCACGCCGCAACCCTTCTTGCGATACTTTTGTGTCGGGCATGCTGACGGCTGGGTTTGTGCAAGCGATCCAGAGTGCGCGTACCTCTCCGTCGGCGGCTGCCTCAAACATCGGTACTGCCGTCAATCCGGGTTTCGGATCAATGCTGCCGGGTGGTACTCGCCACGCGCCTTCCAGATAGGCGCGGTGCATATCATTGGTAACAACGCGATAGCCGGGGAGTTGGTGCGACAGATAACCGACCTCTCTGCCCCCCATCGCATTCGGTTGTCCAGTCAACGAAAACGGACCGGCACCCCTTATACCGACTTCACCTAACTGGAGATGCAGATTGATGAGTGCGACATTTTTATCAACGCCGCTTGTACTTTGATTGGTGCCTTGGCAGTAAAAACTCAGCAACCGACTCGGTTTAGAGAGATATTCAACGATCTCGTCAATACGCGCTGGATGGATATCACAGGTAGCGAGGAGCGCGTCTTCATCTAAACTTTGCAAGTGGTTCTGGTATGCACTGAAATTTTCGGTACGCCTTCGGACGAAGCGTCTATTGATCCGTCCTATCGCCAGAAGACGTTTCGCGATGAGTTGAAGAAAAGCGACATCGCTTCCCGGTGCGAGTGGTACATGGATATCTGAGAAATCTGCTGTCTTCGTGCGGCGCGGGTCTACAGCAATAATCCGCGCGTTGGGGTCCAATGCCCTTCGTTTCCGTATCATCTGGAAAAGCACAGGATGGTTTACCGCCATATTCGCACCGATAATCAGAAAGACATCCGCATGCTGAATATCGTCATAACAGGTCGGTGGGCCGTCGGAACCGAACGCCTGTATATAACCGACCACCGCAGACGACATACAGAGCCGACTGTTCGTGTCTACATTGTTCGTCCGAAGGAAGCCTTTGAACAATTTATTGAAAATATAGGAAGCCTCCGTATCCAATTGTCCAGAGCCGTAGAACGCAATGGAATCTTTGCCGTGCTCCAACTGGATTTCGTGAATCCGATTCGCAGTGAAAGCGATAGCCTCGTCCCACGAAACTTCGCGCGGCGGTTCACCTCGGCGATCTCGAATCATGGGATACGCGAGTCTACCGTCATGGTTTTGAAAGACCTGTTTCAGATGTGCCCCTTTCGGGCAGAGCATTCCGTAGTTTGGGGCGACATCGTCGTCTGCTGAGATTTTCATAACTTTATTATCTTGGACGGTTGCCTTGATGACGCAACCGACCCCACAATAAGGACATACCGCTTTTCCTGTTTTTTTGTTTTTCCTTGCGATTCGGTCAGGTGGGTTGTGCATTTTTTTTATTTTTCCTTGCGGTTCGGTCAGGCGGGTTAGGTATTTAGCGCGCCCGTCCGTAGAACTGTCCTCCACTTCGTTAGGGACTACGCGCTTTGTATTACATTCGCTTTCAGACGGTGTCTCTCCGCGAGTGCAGCATCAAACGCCTTTTTCTCGGCGGCTTGAACTGCAGGCGAGAATCTCACTAACACAGTGGTAACCGAAGCAACAGCGACCATTATGCCGAGATATAACAAGCCTTGCTGCATTGTGATACCCTCGGAACGGAATAGGAAGCCTGCTGCAACGGCACCAGCGTTTCCACCCGCACCCACGATACCAGCGACTGCTCCTAACGCTTTCCTATTGATAAACGGTACGATACCAAACGTCGCGCCTTCGGACATCTGCACGAAGAGACTAAATACAATCATCGTTCCAACAGCAATCACGAGCACTACCATCTGTGAAAAGAGCATCAGCATGACGCCTTCACCTAATAAGACAGCGAACAGGAACATGACGCGTCCACGAAGCCCCATCTTTTTAGCAAAGAAATCGGAGAAAAATCCGCCGAGACTTCGTGCAAAAATGTTCATTAAACCGAACAACCCAGCGATGAGTCCTGCGGTCTTGACATCCAATTGAAAGTGGTCGTGATAGTAGAGCGCGGCGATATTGTTAATAGTTAGTTCTACTCCGAAACAGGCGGCATAAATAACGAAAAGTGCCCAGACGCGGTAATCTTTAATCGCCAGCATGAGGGATTCCATGCCTTTGCCTTCCGAAGGTTCCAGTTCACCCCGTTCCCGGAGGTCTTTATAGTTTCCATCGGGTGCATCCTGTGTGAAGAAATAATACGCGAATCCAGTGATAAACAGTGCAACGCCGGGAACAATCATTGCCAGTCGCCATCCGAGGAATTTGTCCACACCGAAACTGAGAACAGCCGTAAAGATGAGTGGCATCGCCATCTGCGTAACACCGCCGCCGAGGTTCCCCCATCCCGCTGTCGTTGCATTCGCTGTGCCGACAACGTTTGGCGCGAACATCACTGATGTGTGATACTGTGTGATGACGAACGCCGCGCCAATCGCACCGATTGCCAATCGAAATAGAAGGAAGGTTTCGTAATTTTGAGCGAGTCCGATCCCCATGACAGGTAGCGAACCGAGGATTAGGAGCCATGTATACGCTTTTCGAGAACCGACCTTGTCGCAGAGCGGTCCGATTAAGACACGCACCAGCACCGTAATCGCGACAGAGGCGATAATTGTATTCCCAATTTGTGCTTTTGTTAGCATCAGGTCTTCGCGCACAATCGCCATAAGCGGTGCAACCCCAAACCAGCCGAAAAATGCGAGGAAGAATGCAAACCACGTGGTATGGAAGGTACGCATCTGGATCGTTTTTAAACTAAAGAGATTTATCTGTGTCGCTTTATTTTTTATCTCCATGAATGTCTCCATTTTCAAAAGTTATAAGTGGTAGGTTAAGAGGTTTCTTCACTTATAACCTATAACTTTTACCTCCGTGAAAGGTAAGGAATGAGTCCTTCAAGTACTTGCGGTAAATCGTCGCAAGGCACATTTTCCAATAGTTTCGGTGCGACTTTCGGATTAGCCCCAGCATCTCCTTTGAGGAATACATCTACGGCATCGGTAACAACCCCATTGATCTTAACCTTCTTACCGAGCAGTCCAATATCTGCTGCAGCGTGGTTACCGCAGCCGTTCGGACAGCCAGACCAGTGTATCGTGAGCGGTTTTGTATCGCCGAGTTTTGCTTCCAGATGCCGGATGGCTTCCATTGCGCGTTCTTTGGTTTCGATAAGTGAAAAATGGCAGTAGTCGATACCTGTGCAACTCACCGTACCACGCATGACCTCCGACGGCTCATAGCGAAGTTCCTGTAGGAGCGGTTCCGCGGTTAAGTCGCCGATCTTTGCGTCTGGTACATTGGTAATAATCAGATTTTGCCCTTGCGTGAGACGGATGTCGCCGTTTCCGTATTCATCTGCGAGACGGGCGACCTCGAAAAGTTGTGTCGTCGTGATGCGTCCGACCGGTACAACAAGTCCCACATAGTTGAGGTGTGGCTGTTTCTGTGAGAAAATGCCGGTGTGATCGGTTTTCTTTTTTCCGCGTGCATCTTTACCGGCTGTCAGGAGCGGCTGTTTTCTGTGCCGACGCTTTTCTAATTCTTCTCGGAATTTTCCTGGACCCCAATCTGCGATCAGGAAAGCGAGGCGAGATTTATTTCGGGCTGTCCGAGGACCGTAATCTCGGAAAATTAGCGTAATGTCGCCACACAAAACTGAGGCTTCTTCAGGAATAACAAATACATCAAGTGCTTGCGCTGGCGTATAGCCACCAGACCCCATCTTTCCACCGACAGCGACGTTAAAGCCATTTGTTTCTTGACCGTCAACCTCCTTTACTGCAGGCGTAAGTGCAATGTCCTGCGAAGCGGTATGCGTGCAGTTCTCCAAACATCCCGTAATGCCGACATTAAACTTCCGTGGAATATCGGTAAACTCTTTATTTCCGACGATGAGCCGCGTAAACTCTCTGCCAACGTGCGAAGCATCAAAAAGTTCATTTGGTGTTAATCCAGCCACTGGACACCCAATCACACCGCGAATGTTGTCGAAACCGGTTTGCAATGAATTTAAGCCGACCTCCTCAAGTCGGTTCCAGATGTGCTGGACGTTCTCAATTGCGAAACCGCGGAGTTGAATCTGCTGACGCGTCGTAAGGTCTATATATCCGGGTCCGTGTGCCTCGCTGATTTCAGCGATCACGCGAAACTGTTCGGCACTGCTAAATCCGCTGGACATGCGGAGACGCATCATAAACGCGCCGGGTGTCTGTTTTCGGTAGAAGATTCCGACCCACTTAAGTCGGTCGCGTTCGTTTGGCGGGATCGACTCCCAACCGTCCCGAATGTAGTTCGGAATATCGTTGATTACCTCAAGACCATTTTTTTTTCGTTTGAGTACCTCTGCAGCGTTTATCTTAGGTTTCCTTTTTTTTTCACCCATTGTTGGTGCTGAACGCACCCTTTGGTTTGAAGGCGTACCTTTCTTTTTACGTCGGTTCACTTTTGAATCTCCTTTAGAAACAGATACCCTATTGGGTTGATAAAAATAAACAGGACTTACGCAACTTTGACTGTAAACCCTTCTGTTAGATGAGATTTCTCCAAAAACACGGCGTTCTGGTGTCACAAACTAACAGTTTGTGGTACAAAAGGCAGCGTGCGTAAGTTCTAAAAAAATAAAAAAGGTGTCCATCGGTAAGCAGAATGCTTAACCAGATAGACACCAGTGTCTGACCCCAGACCATCGTTGGTTGGGTGTTTTTATTCTCTATAGTGTTTGCCTATGAATGAAACATACGACTCTGTTTTGGGTTGAACACGCCATTTTACTGTGTACACTTCTTTCAGCGTTGAAAGCAGGTGCTGTCAGTAGGCAAGCAGGGACGTCGGTTACAATTTGTTCGTCAATACCTCTGCGGCGGACAGAATGTCCTGCGAGATTTCCGCGAGTCGTCTTCTACGATTCATCGCCATTTTCCGCAAAATCTGATACGCCTGCGCTTCGTTACAGCCGCGTTGTTGGGCGACCATCTCTTTTGCCCGTTCAATGATTTTACGTTCTGCAAGGTCCGTCTTTGTCTTTTCCAGTTCTTGTCGCAATGCTCGAAATTCACAAAATCTTGCAACAGCAGCTTCAATAATCGTTTTAACGCGGGCAGCAGTGAGTTTGCCAACAGCATACGCCGATACGCCGGCATGCGTTGCCGCCTGTATCGTTTGCGGGCGTTCATCACGTGAGAACATAACTGTCGGACACGGATAACTCTCGTAAAGTGCTGCAACCGAATCGAGTACCGCCTGCCCCGGAAAATCGACACCGATCAGTATGATGTCCGGTTTTAAACGTGGAACCTGATCCGCTAAATCTTTCTGTAAGCGCAAAGGGGCAGAAACATTGTACCGACTCGCTGCTAAAATTTCACCTAACAAAATTGCACGCTCCGGATTGTTATCAATGATTAAAACGCTCGGCATTGCGCTGATTTTTTCCATTTTCTACCCTTTCCGAAATTAATGCTGCTTAAACGCGCTGAGTGTCAACCTCATTTTATAGTATAGCAAAAACCTTGCCAAAAGTATCAACGCCCGGTTTCCCTAAGACATATAAGCACATATAAGGCTTCTGAAAAATGAAAACCCCACGGATTGTCCGTAGGGTACGAATTGTTGCCTATTTTTTTAGCAGAATTCACGTGTTTATTCCTATTTTTTGGGCAATATAGAAAATAGTTACCAGTTTCCAGTTACGAGTTACCAGTTAAGAGGGTAACGGGTCTATCAAGTCTTTCTCTTACTGGAAACTGAAAACTGTTAACTGACAACCTAAAAAGAAGATTGGAAGGGTATTATGATGACAATGCCCTTCACGCGTTCACGCGTCGTATGGTATAGATAGATACTTGAGATGTCTGTTTATCCAATGTGATAGGACAGGCAGATTTCTGATAGGTAAAGCCGTTGGTCTTGAGCCGTTTGAAAAACCCGACAGCGTTGTTCCGATTCGGTTCAGAAAAGAGAGCGACACCGTTAGGGACAAGACAGTTCTGAAGTAGCATCAAAATCGGTTCCCAGTGATGTTCTTCATAGATAACGTCGGCGGCGAGAATATAGCGGAATTTACGATTAAAGCACGGTGTATTCCAATCCATCTGAACGAAATCGGTTCTGTCTTCTACGCCGTTCTGCTCCGCGTTATGGTATGCGAAGTGCAGTGCATCTCGTTCTATATCGGTGAAAACCACTCGCGCACCCATTCGACCTGCGACGATCCCTGTCAGTCCGAACCCACAGCCAATTTCTAAGACATCTGTATTTTTTAAGTGTGTGCTGAGTTCCTCTACATGGCGCGCAAGCGCGATCGAAGATTCCCAGAGATAGGTCCAGTACGGAAGGTAGAGTTTGCCTTCACTGTCCTCACGACTGAGATGCTCAAGAAACCAATCGGGTTCTTTCACGATTGTGAGTTGAACCCGACCCGTTTTTAACTTGATAAGGGTACTCGTTAGCGGATAATCTCGCAATTCAGTTTTTATTTCCGTCAAAGTACCCACACGCTAAAGCGTGGGGCTTGTGCTTCATAGCGACTGCGGTTTTCTCAAAGAGTCCACCGTCTTATTATCGCTCCACAATAGCTGCTAAGCCAGCTATGCACCGAAGTGCCTGATCTTATGCGACATGTGATTTTTCAACGGGTGCGGTTTTTATGCCTGCTACCCTATACATGCAACGGATACCCGAAAGGGTTTTGTCAATATAGAGGCGTGTGAGGCTTTTACGGAGTTGTCTCATTGACGAGCGTTCCGACAACGCATCAACTCTAACCCATGCCGAACACTATAGATTTAGACGATTTATTTTCAAAAAAGTTTAGATTATTTTTGCTATAAACCCTTATACCGTCTACATCCCGCAAGCTGAAGTAGGGTAGAGATTGGGTAACCCAACCCTTAAAAAAGTTTAGCGATTTCATCTGCCTGAAAAACAGGTAGCGGTTGGCGTGTACCGGTGGTATCTTCCAGCCACATCCCGCTCTCGGTTGGCAAAAACTTTCCGATGATGTCCGCGCGGATACCCGCTTTACCAAGGTCTTGGCAAATCGTTTCGCCTTTTTCGGGGTCTGCTACGATTAACATGGCACCGGATGAGATAACACCGAGCGGATTCAGCCCGAACATATCACACAGGGTTCGTGTTATATCGCTATACAATACGGGTGTACCGAACAGTTTATTTGCATAAACAACCACACCTAACTCGGCAGCGGTCGCCAACTCATAAACAGCAGTTGCGACACCACCTTCTGTCACATCGTGCATAGCATGTACACCGCCGGTAGCAGTCGCGATTTGTGCATCCTTTAGCACAGAAATTCCCGGATCCACGAGATAGTGCTTCGCCTGTTCCAAAAATTGGACATCGCACTTCTCACGGACCTGCTTTTCACGTTCACGCGCGATAATCGCAGTCGCTTCGATACCGAGTCCTTTTGTAAGAACTAATGCATCGCCGACACGAGCATCCGCTGAAGTGAACAAAGAATCCTTAGTCGCAACCCCCATCATTTGCCCTATGACAACGGGTTGGGTTACGGCGGGTGTGACTTCGGTATGCCCACCGCACAATGCAATGTCAAACGTCTCACACGCCTGTGTGAGCTGCGCCATAATGTCGCGAACTGTTGCAGGCGTTGTTGCATCTTCGGGTAACAACAGGGTTACCAGTAGCCATTTCGGTACGGCTCCCATCGCTGCGATGTCGTTACTGTTGACGCAAACCACGTACCATCCAATATCTTCCGTCGCAAAGGTGATCGGATCGCTGGTTGCAACGAGATAGTTGTCGCCGAATTCGATGACTGCGGCATCTTCACCGAGTTGTGGACCGACGATTACGTCTGCACTCCTATCGCTTGTGGGCAGCAGCTCTTTTAAGAAATCGTGTTTGAGTTTCCCAACGGGTAGATTCATGTTTTTTATTATAGTAAAGCCCACAATTAATTGGACACCCAAAGATTGGCGGGGTTTCAAACCCCGCCTGCAAGGAGGGGTTTGTGTTTTCTAAAGCGTCCACATATCTTCGGGCTTTACTATAACCCCAGTTATGGCACTTTTTAGCAAATTATCAATTGTTAAAATCAACGTTAGATGAAGATTTTATAAGTCCGCAAGCCCGACAGGGGGCCTATGATTGCCCAAGTGCTACCGATGACGTAGTCGCCTAAGATTAACCCCAAGAACAGTGGCGCGACTTTGCGATGCAGCCGTAGACCGCCGTGCCGTAGAATCATTAATTTCAGGAACCACGCCACGAAGAAGGCGAACCAGAAATAGTCCATGGCAAAACTGATCGCGAGTGCGTAACCTGCAGGATGGAAGGGCCACCACAGGAAATGCATCCGCATATACATCATCACAAACGTTAACAACGCACCTATCCCCATAAACCCCATACCGATGACGTTCGGTTCTGCAGGATTGTGGAGCCACCGCTGAAGTCGGCTGAACGATTCTCGACCGACCCAGTCTTTGAAACCGCCGGCTTTCGCAATCGCACCATTTCGGAAGGTGATGTCAAGATTCGCCCAGAAGGTCGCCAGAATCCCGACAACGATTGCGATGAGCATCGCGCCCCATAAACGCCGATTCCCCATTCCTGTCGCTTCTCCCAACTTGAACGCCTCAATCTGGTTCGGCATCGGATGATTACGGTACCCGCGATTGAACCAGTAGAAAAGCGACATAATCGTGAGGCTGCTTGGGTCGAACCGACGGGTGCCCCCGACTGTCGCCAACATATCGTGCGGATTCACGTAATAAATCTCGTGCGGTGTGCCGAGCTCCGCACGGACACGCGTGATCGCGAAAGAGAGCAGGAAATAGACACCGAAGAAAACACCGGCAACCCATAACGCCATTCCTGCAAGAGAGGCGAAGATACCGAGCGCGACGAGCGATCCGAGAATACCTAAGAAGGCGGCACGATACGGCATCGGTTCGTTGGAATCATCAAGACGCGATTTAAACCCAAACACCTTTTTCAATACTTCGCTTAAGTGCTGACGTGTGACCCAGATCGCAAGCAGGAAAAGCGCGATCCACGCGCCGTAAGCCTGCTCGTTCAAGGCGGGGAAATAGCGCGTACCGAGTGCTGCAGCGATGACGAACTCCGCTAAACGCACCACAAAGAAAAACCAGCATGAAAAGGAGAGGTCCAGCGGCAGGAAAAAGGCTAATCCGACGGCAAACGGGTAGACAGAGATTCGTGTGCCACGGATAGCACTCCACGGACGTTCCGTGAAGATATTCTGGAACACGGCTGTCCGTTTGATATATGGGATTTCTGGGAACTGCGGAAAGAGGTAGTGAACCCCGTTAATCACGCCGATAGCGACGGCGATACTGAACCCCATCCACATCATCCGATTCTTCAGGAGCAGGATACCGCCGTCTTCGGAGAGCCGGAGCGGGAGTTGGATGATCGGATAGGCGAGTTTCTCCTGTTCTGCCCACCGTTTGCGGACAAGTGTATTGATGCAGAGCATCATGAACATCATAATCAGGAAAAAGAGGCCCCAAAACATTAATGGCTTTAGCCAAACCGAAAAGTTATGCCTTGTATAGAAAGTCGCTTCACCCTCGTAGAAACCTTGCAAACTTTGCGCGTCTGAGACAGTGAGCCACGTCGGTAGATACCGAAAAAAGAGTGCCTGCCACTCATTCTCGTCCGTCGCAAACCGGAATGGGTGCGCGATGCTGCCGAACATGTTCTGCATCGTGTCGTGACCGGCGAAGGTACAGGAGATCGCCACCATAATGTAGATAGTCAGCAATTCCCCTTGCTGTAGCATTTGCCGCGGTGCAAGGTATTTCAGCACGCAGTTGGCAAGGACACAGACGAACATAATGAAAACGGGTTGGATAAAGAGCGGGAGGCACGAACCGTCAAGCGAGTAGTACTTGACCTCAACAATCGTCATCCAATAGACATTGATCGGGATGAATAAAACGCCTAAAAGAAGCGAACGTCCAGTAACGCGTGCAGATGAGATCAAAGTTTTTTGTCCATGCATTGCTAATAGTTATCAGTTAAGAAGTTTTCTGGGATTTCATCAAAATCTTCGGTGTGGAAACCCCATGCTTTAGCAGGGGGTTATTGACATTTCTTGGTAAACATTTGGGTAACGACGGTTACAGAGAGATGATCAAACGTCAGAAACCAGACTAATAACTTATAACTAATAACTTATAACTAACGACGGTAGGTTCTAACGATTTCCGAGATGACACCGGCTCTGTTTTTCCAATTCATCCGAGCGGGTGGGATTAGATAAATACCGTCAATGTCACATTCATCCTGATGACGGATGTCCCGAATCAGTTCCAAACATAACCGCATACCGAGTTCTTGTGCAGCGGCATCTTCGAGGTCCCGGAATTTGTCAACGATAAACTGCGGGATGTAAAGCCCTAAATTATCGCGTAGGTAGGAAGCACTGCGGAAACTGGTGAGTGGCAATATCCCGTACAGCATTTTAATGCCGAGGTGTTCCGTCGCCTTCTGAGTCCGTACAATGTCCTCATAAACCCAAACGGGTTGTGTATAGGCGAAATTCGCGCCTTGTGCTACCTTTTTCGTGAGATGCTTGACGTGCGGTTGCAGATTCTCGGCGACCGTGAACCCGCCGCCGTAATAGAATCCACACGGATCCCCAATAGAGGAGCCGTCGGCAAGCTCTCCTTGATTCAACCGAGTGATAAGTTTCATCAGTTGAACGGAACCACGGACATCTGACACAAGGCTTGCGGCTTCAAAGGGACCGGCTTTCGGATGGTCGCCAGATAAGGCGACGATCCCTCGGATGCCCAATGCCTCCGCCTCCAGCAGGTGCGATTGCATACTGATGAGGTTCCGCGATCGGGTTGTCCAATGGATGAGCGTCGGGATCTGTGTCGCCTGCTGAAGTCGATACGCCGTACCAACCGCCCCGATGTTCACCGCTGCCCCGGAATTATCGGTTACATCAAACAGGTCTACTCCGATTGCGGCGAGCCCTTTTGCTTCCTTCAACATCGCCCGCAATTGTGGAAATGTGTTGGCGCGCATCTCTACACTTACAATGCGTTCGCGCGTTTCAAACACTTGCTGCACGGGGTTATCGTACCGGCGAGATGACTTTGCCCCTACTGCCCTGATTTTCGGAAGAACGAAGATGCGCGACTCGCGTTGGACGGGTTTACGTCCTGCGATCGCCTGCCGGATTCTCGCTATATACGCCGGTGTCGTTCCGCAACAGCCGCCGATCATGTTCGCGCCGAGTTCGACCAATTTTCCGATGTATTCGCTGAAAACATCAGCCTCCACCGTATAAGAGAGCGCGACTTCGCCCTGCTCGACTCTCGGATTGCCAGCGTTCGGTTGCACGACAATAGGGACTTTGATAACAGGCGCAATGAGTTCCATCGCCTCTACCAGATCGTGCGGTCCCCTGCAATTAATACCGACTGCATGCGCACCGAGCTGCTCCAACTCCTGTGCAAAGACACGTACATCCAATCCAGCACCGACAGTTCCACCTGAAACGCCGCTAATCTCAATGACGACAGGAACACCATAAGTGAGTGCCTGTTTTGTAGCGACTTCTGCCTGTTTCGGAGAGACAAAGGTCTCGAGGATAAGGAGATCGACCCCCGTGTCAACGAGGGCATCCATTTGTTGTTTGAAAATCTGGCGGATGGTTTTAGTCGAAGGGAGCGCAGCATCGAAACTTTGGAACGAAATCGGTCCAACGGAACCTGCTATGAAATTTACTTCGGTCGCCGCTTCGCGCGCCAACAACACACCGGTTCTGTTAATTTCTTCGACCTGTTCACTTAAACCGTGGACTGCCAACGCTTCTCTATTCGCCTGATAGGTATTCGTCTGAATAACATCGGCACCCACGTCAACATAAGTGCGGTGGATCGCCGTGACTTTCTCGGCATGCTCCGCAGAAATGTTGCAGGCATCAACGCACTGCAGATGTGCCGGTATCCGTTTGCGGAGTTCGGTTCCGATAGCACCGTCACATACCAGTATCCGGTGTGCTAAGGCATCTATGAAGTTATCTTTTTTTCTGGAAAAGTTAGTCATATAAGCGAAAAGCGCGCCTGTGAAGCGCGCCTTCCAATGTTTTAGAGAGAGACGCTATCTAATAATAGAGCCCGCGCTTTCAGTTGGGATATAATAGTAGCCAAAGATGATACACATCTCATCTTCAGAGGTGAGTCCAAATGTGAGCGGTTTATCTTTATCGTAGTTGTTATGGGTACACTGAAAGTTGAGTCCATCATCTGGATCCAAGCGAAGCACTGGATCAAAGAGATCAATAGGTGCATCGTCGTAAGCGATACTCCGGTGTAGCAGCTCGCCTGAGGATTTTTGGAAAATCTCAAACAATTCGCCGTGTCTGTGCATGTGGGATGTCAGCAAGAAGACGTTCAATGTTGAAGTCGGATCGTGGCCTCGTACCTTGAGTTCACCTTCAACGTCCCACGTCAATTTGGCGACGCGCGTTGTACCTGGTGGCACGTTAATCGCTCGGTTAGAAACAAAAATTTCAACCGCTTCATATTGTACTTCTTCCTCAGGAATTGTGTAGATATTAACGTAGGTTTCGCCTATCAACGTCTCATCACCGAGCAAATTAATATAATGTGAATTAAGGTCGTAAACGGTGTCCCCCGGTAGTCGCAACCCTACGCCTTCAGGGAATTGAAATAGCGTATCATCGGTTTGCGTTCCGACGACGAAAAGTCTGTCTCCACCAAAGATACCAAAGACAGGATCTGGGTTATCTGTGTCAAGTTCGCGGAAAGTATCCCCAGGATTAACAGCGATGTCGGGTATTATCCCATTCTCCAAGAGCCCCTTTGCTAAACCTTCCTCGGTGAGTCGATAGATAATGAAGTGATGGCTGCCAGCCGGATAGAAGATCTCGACTCTATTAATAAAGATGTCGCCTTCTACCGGATCGCCGTTTTCATCTTTGATTCGGGTGTGGTAGTAGACTTCCCGTTCGGTGCCGGGTTCAATCTTGAAGGGTGGCAAATGGAGTTGATATCCTTCGCCCAGTGGCGGTGGTGCGGGTGGTTGAAAAACATCTTCAGGATCGCGTAGTACCGCGAGATCACCGATCCCCGGGACCCTACCTGTCTGCGGCGCGCCTGCCTCAATCCAGGTCCGTATTGCTTCTATTTTGCCATTGTGGATCGTTCCCCCCCCGAAGGGCATAGGGGATCCTTGATCGGGTCCCGGGCCTATGAGTTTCGTCAAGAGGAAGCTATTATCCGGGTTGTCCGGATCCACGAGTTTCATGCCTGCAGCCGCGGCCGCAGGGTTTTGCGGGACACGTCCAACCAAATCGTTGTAAGATGTTCCGTACGTCAAATTCAAGTTAGCAGAATTCGCGGGTGCCGCGTGGCAGGTACTGCTTGCACAACTCTTATCAAAGACGTAATCTTGAATATCGTGATATGCCGAGTTGTCCTCTACTTCAGTTTGCCCGAAACTGTTGCTCACACGGACAAGGTCTAACACATTAACGATGCCGTCGCGGTTGACATCTGGGTTCTGTTCTGCAGTGCGATCACCGGGCTGCCCAAGTGCATTAGCGACAAGTACAAGGTCTTGGATATTTACCGTGCCATCTTTGTTGACATCCTCTAACAGTGTCGAACCTTCACCGTGCCCGAGTGCAGAGAAGGATACACCGATCACGAGAAAGAGAATCAGTGTGGAATAAATCAATTGTTTGAACATAATCAACAATTTAACCTCCAGAAATTGGATGTTAGCGCACTTCATCATGCGCGGTATTTTTTAAGAGATCTGTTTTTGAAATGAATCGGTATTTTAAGAGTGTCCATGCAGCGAACAACCCGTCTGACCAGAACCGGAGTTTCTTGCCTTCTTTCTTCGTACGCGGAAAATAGGAGACCGGGACTTCATGGATTCGATATCCCGCGCGCAAGATTTTAGCGGTAACTTCTGGACAGAACTCAAAACCTTCACACGTTAAGTTCAGTCGCGTGATCAGTTCTGAAGAAAAGGCTTTGTACCCTGTAGATTCATCGGTGATGCGGCATCCGTAAAGCAGGTTCGTATAGGTCGCGAGGAGACGGTTCGCAATAAAATTATGAAGACTGGCATTCCCGCGCCCGTTCAGAAACCTCGACCCGTAAACGACCTGAACATCATTCCGCTCAAAGGGTTTCAATAGATCAACGAGGTCCGTTGGGGCCAACTCCATGTCCGCATCCTGAATAACGACTGCCTCTCCTTTTACATGCGGGAGTCCTTGTCGAATCGCGAAACCTTTACCGCTATTTTCTTGACAATGGACAACCGTTAGCGCATGAACGGTTTTTAGTTCCTCAAGTGCCTCATAAGTTCCGTCAGTGGAGCCGTCATTGACAACAATGATCTGTTTCTCAATTGGCAGTGAATCTACAGCTTCAACAACCTGTTTGATCGTTTGCTCTTCGTTGAACGCAGGAATGATTACAGATACCAACATCGTTCATCACACCTCCGTCCAAGCACATTAGAGCAATGATCTGACCATACCGCCATCTACTTGAATAGTTGTCCCTGTTATGTAGCTTGCGCGTTCCGATGCGAGGAATACAACTAAGGTCGCAAATTCATCTGGATCCCCGATTCTACCGAGCGGGATATCCGCTGTCATCTTTTCGAGTGCCGCATCAAACGTGATACCAGCCTCTTCGGCACGTACCGTCGCCAACTGCTGGATGCGATCCGTGAAAATAATACCGGGACAGACGTTGTTCACCAAAATTTTGTCCGGTGCCAACTCCGTTGCAAGTGTTTTCGCAAAGCCGACCACACCTGTTCGTGCCATATTCGATAACATCAGGTTATCTACAGGTTGTTTAACAGAGACAGAGGTAAGGTTGATAATCCGTCCACCGCCGCGTGCGCGCATTGACGGTACAACAGCACGGCAGAGGTTGATCGTGCTCATCAAGTTCAAGTGTACTGCGTCTTGATAATCTTGGGCATCTAAGTCATCAAACCGTCCGGCTCTGGGACCGCCTGCGTTGTTAACTAAAATATCGATACCGCCGAAATGGTCAATCGCTGTGTTAATGAGGTTTTCAACTTGCTTAGGCTGACTAACATCTGTCTGCACGGCTAACACGTCCGTGCCGGTCTGTTTACGAATGTCGTCCGCTGTTGCTTTTAGTGTGTCGTTGTCTCTTGCACAGATGGTGACCTTTGCCCCTTCTTGTGCTAAACCGAGTGCGATGGCGCGTCCAAGACCTTTGCTTGAAGCACCTACAACTGCAATTTTGTCCGTGAGTCCGAGGTTCATTTTTTAATTGTTCCTTGCGGTTAAACAGCGGGGGTTGGGGTATTGACGTGCCTTTCAGAGAATCTGAAGAAACCCCCAAGCAAAAACCCTTCCATTTCATTATAGGCTACAGGTTTTGGTTAAGATTTAAGACAGGACTTCTCTTCATACCGCGCCTCCGCTGAATCCGACGCATCCTAATTTTAGCCATCGCCACAAGTCCCTACAACCTTTCAAAAAACAGAATCAATTTTACAAGGTTAAGTATAACACTATGGCGGTGTAATGTCAAGCGCGATTTCTATTCCTCTATTGTAAGCGAGCTGCGTCGGATGCGTTCTACTTCCGTATTAACAGCTTCCGTGTCGCGATGAAATCTCCTGCCATTAGCGTGTAGAAATAGACACCGCTTGCGACAGGTTCACCTCGTGCGTTCCTACCGTCCCAATACGCTGCACGGTTTTGAGCCTCATATCTCCCCGCTGACTGATGCCCCAATCTCAATGTTCGCACCAAAACGCCGTTCATAGAATGGATGTACAACGTCACATCCGATGCCTCAGCGAGTTGATACGGAATCCATGTCTCTGGATTAAACGGGTTCGGGTAATTCGGTAGGAGGACTGTCTCTGTCGGTCCCAATGCCGCGAGGAGATGTTCAAGGATAGCAATGCCCTTCTCCACAGTGTCAGCGCGGAGTGGTAAAGTGTCCCCTGAGATATTAAGGCTTTTGGCTTGGTTAATCCAAGCTCGTAGGTCTGCAGATGCGAGTGCGTGCAGTGCAGGTGCTGTCGGCACACTGTCTAACTGTTCAAAAACCAAGAAGATATCTATAATGTTAACAATACCATCTCTATTGACATCCGGGTTCGGATCGGCATCCTTCGGAATCGTTTCGCCAAAACTTTCCACAACTAACGTCAAATCGTCAACACTAACGATTCCGTCGCCGTTGACATCCATTGGGTTTTCAATGTTTTCAACGATCAGTGTATCGTCTGCAGTGAGTGTATACGCCCGCCGCGTGATATTACCATACACATCAATAACTTGAAGCGTAACGGTATTTTCCGGGTACTCGGTTAGTGTCGGTGTCTCAAATTCGACGGTGCTGCGCTGTATATCCGCGTCCCTACAACTGTGCAGCTTGATACCATCTGCCGGGTCTTCAAGTGTCGTCGGCACGAGCAATTGGATTTGGTGGATACCATCTGTATCTGCTACGGCAAACTGGAGACTAAAATTCTCAGCATTCGGTGCATAAGCGGTTGGCGTGAGCATCTGTAGCAGTGTCGGTTCGTTGAAGGCTGTTTGGTCAGTGTTAAATAGGCGATTCGCAGCTAACCAACCGGCGGCACACTTCGATAAGCGATCCGGTGCTGCACCGTAGGACATGAGATAGGTATCGTCGCGAAAATCGTGTTCCAACCCAAAGGCGTGTCCGAGTTCATGTGCCGTCACAACCGTGCCAGCTTCAGCATCAAAACATCGACCGGACGCAGGGACGACAGCGTATCCGCCGCCGCTCCTTATCGATGCCTCATTTTCAAACCAATTTCCGCCACCAACCCCACATATATCTTCATGTTCAATGGATTCGCTGCTAATGTCTACAACAATGAGATAGACGTGCTTTGTCATGTCAAATTGGGAGGCGACTTCAGCATAGACCTTCTCTTGCGTCTGTGTATGATAGTGCCAATCGTTGAATTGCCCATCAACGCGATAGACGAGCGTTTCGCCATCTTCATCGGTTTCAAAGGTGAAAGTCTTCCTGCCGAACCCATTGCGTTCCATCTCATCGGCGTAGAAACTTTGTACGTCCCTTATCAACCTATCAAGTTTCGTCCATATATCCGGTTGCAGACTACGATCCCGTGGTAGGAAATAGATCATCCGCACCATTTCTTGCATTGTGGAAGTGTAGGGAGTGACATCCCAGAGACGGAGCCTCTCATCATCGCCGCCGCTAATGAGCGTCTGCCCATCCGATGAAAAGGCGGCTGCATTTACCCAACCCGGGTGTCCTGTAAGTGAGGCGATCTTTTCACCACTATCAACTGTCCAGAGGTTCACAGATTCGTACCCCGTACTGGCGAGTGTGGTGCTGTCTGGTGAAAAGTCGAGTGTAAAGACAGTTGCCCCAACAGAAAGCGTGCCGAGACGTTCCCAACTCTCTACTTTCCACAACTCAATATCTCCTGCGTACCCGGCACCAGCAAGCACTTGACCATCGGGAGAAAATTTTACTGTATAGACCGTTGTAGCGTCGCCTGTGAATTGCGCGACAATCTCTTGTCTCTGAACGTCCCAGACGTTAACCTGTCCGGTCTGGTCCCCTGTGGCAAGAAACTGTCCATCTGGCGAGAAGGCGACTGCCCACACCCATCTACCATGTTCAAGCGTGCCGATCTCCGCACGGGTCTGGACGTTCCACAATTTCACATCGATGCCAGCGGTAGCCAGCAGGTGTCCATCCGCAGAAAAGTCAACCGCTTTAATTTGTGTACGGCTTCTATCAACAATATGTTCAAAAGTCGCGACTCGCCTTTTAAGTTGAACATCCCACAATTTACAAGCGTAGTCATCCCCACCACTTGCAAGCAACTGCCCATCTGGAGAAAATGCGACAGCGTTGACGGTGTCGGCGTGTGCACCGAGCGTTGTCACGGTGTCGTTCTGCAAGTCCCATAACATTACTACACGGCTATCCCCGCCACTCGCGAGGACGAGCGGATTCACGGGAGAATATGCCACGGCTCTCACCGTACCACCGTGCTCAAAAAAGGTGTGCTCCTGCGTAAAGGCAGTGAAGGGAAGCATCAACAAAATCGTCAGCATGAGGAGGAGGTGTTTGAATGACATGCGATAAATCTCAGTATATATCAGTGTGCCTGTGCTATCGGAACCCCCAACTTTTCAGCGCACTCCTGAAGCTGCCGGTAAATCGTATCCGGTATATCAATACCGTTTGCGAGACGATGTGCTCGCGAATTGGCTTCAAAATCACCAGGCACCAACACTTCATCAAACCCGTGGGCAGCGGGTGTCGCCTTAATGGTGTCTAAAAATGCGCGAACGCCCTTCTGGTAATCTTCAAGCGGTGTAAAGGCGTTGACATCTATCACTTGGATATGGAGTCCACTCATCTGTCCGGCTTCAATATTAAACGTTCCCGCCAATCCGCCAATCAGTGCTACAAATAGAGAAAGCGCGTAGCCTTTGTGTCTACCGAATGCGAGCAGATTACCGCCATCGTTGTATTCAGCGGTTTTGACGGTCGGGTTCCCGTGTTTATCCACGACACACCCTTCGGGCAGGTCCCGATTTTCACTCGTCGCGACGTATGTTTTGCCGTTTGCGATCATACTCGTTGCAAAATCGATCAGGAACGGTCTATCATCACCGGTCGGGACACCGATAGAAATCGGGTTCGTACCGAGTGCTCCAAGGGCACCGCCAAACGGAAGTATCCGTCCACCACCTTTTGAACCGCCGCCTACTGTGATAATTCCAATACATCCGGCTTCAGCGGCTTCCTGCCCGTATTCACCGAGTCTGCCGATATGTCCTGTCCGAATAAGCGTTGCGAAGCAGGTGCGCTCGCTTTTTGCCTTCTCAATTGCGCGTCGGACGGCGTAGCGAGCGGTATGGTGTCCGAAACCGTTCTCGCCATCAATATGAAGCGTGTTTTCCGTTTCACGAAGTACATTCGGTTCGACAGCGGGTTGAATACCGCCGTTTTCGATGCCTTCAAGGTAGGACGGGATCCGAAGTACGCCGTGCGAATCGTGACCGGCGAGATTGGCTTTGATCAAGATCTCGGCAACGGTGTCGGCAATGTGCTGTGGGGTGCCTGCGGCGATAAAGAGATCGTTTGTAAATTTCTGGAGATCCGCGGCTTGAAATATATGCCTCTTCATATTTTTAATTTTCCTTGCGGTTCGGTAAGGCGAGTTATGAGAGCGGACCGTAGTGTGCTTTGTCATCCTCTTCGATAGTATCTTCACCGATGGAGATACCCAGTTTCTCTGCACATTCTTGCAATTGATTGTAGATAGTATCGGGTATCTCAATGCCTTCTTTTAACCGCTTTTTACGGGAGCGAGACTCGAAATCACCGGGTACCAACACCTCGTCGAAACCTTGTGCGGGTGGTGTCGATTTGATACCGTCTAAAAATGCGCGAACGCCTTTCTGGTAGTCTTCAACGGGCGTGAAGGCGTTGACATCAATCGCTTGCATAAAAGTACCGTTCATTCTGCCGCTGTCAAGGTCAAACGTTCCCGCCAACCCACCGAGTAGGCATGTGAACATCGCGAGTGCGTAACCTTTATGTTTCCCGAATGCGAGGAGCGCGCCGCCATCATAGAAATCGGCAGGTGTGGTGCTTGGCATCCCGTTTTTGTCAAGAATACAACCCTCTGGCAAATCTATCCCTTTGCTCCGAGCGACTTGGATTTTTCCTTCCGCAATCATACTCGTGGCATAGTCAACGATAAAAGGGGAGTCGTCGCCAGTCGGCACCCCTATAGCGATAGGGTTCGTGCCGAAAGCACCTTCGGCACCACCGTAAGGAACTGTCGGGCCCGCACCTCTGCCGCCATTCCCAACAGTAATCAGTGAGATACATCCAGCGCTCGCTGCCGCTTCTGCATATTCGCCTAAACGTCCGATATGTCCAGTGTTGCTGATACTAACACTGCAGGAGACAGCGGATTTCGCTTTCTCAATGGCTTTATGGATTGACCAGCGTGAGACGTAGTGTCCAAAGCCGCGTTGCCCATCAATGTGTAAGGTGTTGGGACTCTCTGCAAGGATTTCAGGTTCTGCAGCGGGTTTCAGATGTCCGGCATCAATACCGCGCAAATACGCGGGAACGCGCAGGAGCCCGTGCGAATCATGCCCAGCGAGGTGGGCGTTGACAAGTATCTCAGCGACATCTTCCGCGATGTGTCGTGTCGTCCCCGCGGCGACAAATATATTTCGTGCAATAGCGTGTAGGTGGGGTGCCTGAAGTAGATGCGTCTTTTCCATATTTTTGGGGTCCTTTAGATATGATAAGATTTCCGTTAGCAGTGTCATGGATACCCGAAACTGTGTATCTTATTTTATGGGATTTGCTTTTTTTGTCAATAGGAAAAGAAGCTGCTATCAGGGTCATTCAATTGTAGGTTTTTTGTGTTTTATTTTTCTGAAGCGTTAATATTTTTAGATAAGCAAAAGTCGCGTGACTTTTCACGCGACTTCTGTTATACTTCACCCTAAAATCCAACAAGTTTTTGAGGTGAA
>JAJEET010000089.1 GCA_022820835.1 Candidatus Poribacteria bacterium | reverse complement strand
GCTGACGGATTTCGGGTTGGCATCCATTCGACACCGGATTGCGGCGAGTCCGTGGTAGCCGGTTGTGGAAAAGAGCCGATAGCATTTGTGGACGTTCCCGATGACCCCTTCTTGAATGAGTTTACAGACGAACTGTTCCACCGGAATAAACGGGAAGTTTTCGGATGTCTGGAGTTTCACGTTATTTTCGGCAGCATCGTTGATCATCATGTCCATCAGACCGAGTGTCGGCGCGAGTCCTGTCTCTACATTGTGTGAGATACAGCGTCGGGAGAGGTAACACGAGACGATATGATGCAGTTGGACAGGCACGACGACATCACAGACATCGGGTGAGATTTCATCGACCATTTTTCGGACATCGGTGTAGGCTTTAGTGCCGAGTTTCGCTGCACCTGCCTTTGCGGATTCGGGGTGTGCGTCACACACAGCGACGACCTCAAAGGTGTCTTTTAAGGTTGCGGCGGTTGACAGGTGTGCTGCGCCGCGTCTGCCGTGACCTATCAAAGCGTATTTTAGACGTGACATCTCAATCCTCCAACTTCCACATAACACTCATACTGAACAATGAACCTGTAAAGAGATTAGTTAGTGCATTGGTAGCCGGTTGCTTCAAGGTTCGATCGGATTTCGTCAACTTCGATTGTGGAGAGTTGACGGAGCGGTCGGCGCATCGTCATTGACGGGAATCTGCCCATTAACCATCGGGCGCATTTCATCCGCTGATGCGCGTCGCTGCTCGGTTCACCGAAGTTGTAAACGATCCGTGCGAGTGCGTCTACTTGGCTGCGTGCTTTACGTGCCCCGATGAGATCGTTATTGAGTGCGGCGTGTACGACATCCACCATCAGTTCAGGTACAAAACCGGCAAATCCGATGAGCGCGCCATCGCTGCCTTCGAGGAGCGAAGCGAGGAGATATTCATCGTGGCACGTCAACACTGGGACATCCGGCGCGGCTTCTTTGAGTTGTTCGTAATCCCATCGCCAGCGTGCCATATCGCGAGTACCCATTTTGATACAGACAACTTGCGGGATTTTCACCATCTCCAACATCTCTTCGAGGCTATAGCCTGCTTTTGTCCATGCGGGGTATTGATGCACAATGATCGGTATATCTGCGCCTTCGGCGACATCTTGAAAGTATCCGACTGCGGTTTCAGGTGTTCTTCCGAAGCGTAACCAATGATGTGCGGGCATCAATAAAACGGCATCTGCCCCGGCTTCTTTCGCTGCGAGTGCGTCATCAATCGCTGGAAGACTGCCCTCTGCGCTAACGCCGGAGACGACTTTGACCCGGTCCCCGACCGCTTCAGCGGTAACCCGCGTTACGTGTTGTCTTTCACGGAGTCGGAGGGACATGATTTCGCCGGTGTGTCCGTTACAGACGACCCCTTTTATGCCGGGAACACTCGCGAGCTCCCGCATGTACTGACGCAATCCGGCTTCATCAATGGATTCATCTTCATGAAACGGACAGAGCGTTGCTGGAAATACACCTGCCCATGGATGGTGTTGCCAATTCAGTTTCACAACTCTTCCCTTTCGTTTGTGATCTTGTTGCGGATTTTGCAAGGCGCGTTGTCCTTAAAATTCTGTAAGATTTTCATTTACTGCTATTTTAACTTGATTTTGCAAGTAAAATCAAGTATTATTTTAAACAGAGGAATTCAGTCCGCCGGTTCAGTAGGAAAATCACGCCTACGGATTCGTTTTTCAATGGAGGATGTGCAGGTGAAAAAACAGAATAGGTTCAAAATCGTCGTTGCGAGTATTATGTTGCTGGGGGGTATGGTGTTTTTGGTTTTCGCTATGACGCGAAGTACGAGTATGCGGCATTTTACGCCAGCCTCGCTTGTGGCAGATGGCAGCAGTGCAGATAAACAGCAGGTCCAAGTTGATGGACTCATCGCAGAGGGGAGTTCTAAATGGGATGCTGCTAATTTTGTGCTGACCTTTGCTATCCGTGATCGAGAGACCGATGCGACGGTCAATGTGATCTATAAGGATCAGCTTAAACCAGATAATTTTACGGATGGCGGTAGCGTTTTCGTCGAAGGCGAATACGATGCGGCGCAGAACCTTGTCGTCGCAACGAAACTCATGACAAAGTGTGCCTCAAAATACGATGGTGCAGAAAGTGCCGTACCTACAGATGAGACTTCGTATAATTCTTCAGAATAGGAAAGTCCCAACACTTAGCATTATGTTCAACGATATCTTTTTAAGGAGGCACAGAAACGCATGACTGCGGAAATCGGACAAGCCGCTATATTCCTCTCTGTGCTTTCGTGTTTGTGGGCGATTGCGTTTCTTAGCGTCGGGTTACGCATGCGAAATCCGAATGCGATCCAGAGTGGAAGGAACGCTGTCATTGCCACCTTCATTCTTATCAGTATTTCAACGGGCGCGTTAATCTACGGTTTTTTGACCGATGACTTCTCTATGCGCTATGTTGTTGAGGTATCAAGCGCAGCCCAGCCGTTGTTTTATAAAATTACTGCACTCTGGGGACGGATGTCCGGCTCCCTCCTTTTCTGGCTCTGGATTCTTACGGTTGTAGGTGCTATTGTTGTCTGGCAGAGCCGTCAACGCAACGAAGAGACACACGATACCTTAGCAGACCATGCGCTGATTCCAATCGTTATTGTCCAACTCTTCTTCACGGTTCTTGTCACCGGTTTGATCGAAGGAATTTATAACCCACTTGCACGGTTTCCGAATGGACAGGTAGCAGCTGACGGACAAGGCATGAATCCGCTTCTCCAGACCCCGCTGATGGCGATTCATCCCCCAACCTTATATGTCGGATGGATAGCTCTGACGGTGCCATTTGCGTTTGCGGTTGGTGCGCTCACATCGGGTAGAGTGGGCAGCGATTGGATACTGCGCTCTCGGCGGTGGACACTTTTCTCTTGGATTATTTTAACTATTGGTATCGCGCTGGGCGGTAATTGGGCATATAAAGAACTTGGCTGGGGTGGCTACTGGGCATGGGACCCCGTTGAGAACGCATCATTTATGCCGTGGCTCTTGGGTACTGCGTATCTACACTCCGTGATGATCCAAGAGAAGCGGAACATGCTTAAATTGTGGAACATCCTCCTGATTACGCTTGCCTTCCAATTTACATTATTAGGAACTTTTATTACTCGGAGCGGTATTATCACATCGGTGCATGCGTTTGCGCAATCTGATATTGGTCCGTATTTTCTCGGTTTCATTTTAACTTCAACTGCTGGTGTCGTTGGACTTGTCATCTATCGTTGGAACCGTCTTAAGAGTGCGAATCAGCTCGAATCACTTCTCTCGCGTGAGAGTGCGTTTGTGCTGAACAACTGGCTTCTTGTCGGTTTAACGCTGATTATTCTCTGGGGGACGTTGTGGCCGGTTATCTCTGAGGCGATTAGCGGCGAAAAGTCCTCTGTTCCTGAAGCGTTTTTCAATAAAGTTGTTATTATTCCGGGGATTTTGCTTCTATTTTTGACGGGTGCTGGACCGATTATCTCGTGGCGGAAAATTACGGCGAATAATTTCAGGCGACTGTTTGTGTTTCCGCTTCTGATCGGTTTAGTTGGCGGTGCTTTGACGTGGGGATTCCTTGCCTTGATAGGATATGCTTTCCCATTGTACTCAGTGCTCTGTAGTTTTGCATCTGTTTTTGTACTTGTGGCGATCTGTGCCGAATTTTATCGAGGTGCGAAACTCCGCGCCAAACGGCAGGAGACCTCTTTCCTTAACGGGTTGAACCTGCTTATTCAACGGAATAAACGGAGGTATGGTGGATACATCATCCATATCGGTATCGTTATCCTTTATATAGGGATTATGGGGTCGAAAGGTTACTTTCTACTTGAGTCGAGAAGTATGACATTTGGAGAATCGATGGAGGTCGGTAAATATCAACTGACAATGCGGGATTCGTTTCAGAAGGATTATGAAAACTATCGCCGAACTGCTGTTGTTTTTGATGTTGCCAAGGATGGGAAACAGATAGGTAGCATGGAACCGGCACGCCATTTTTATTATAGAGTCGGTCAAGGCGAATCGGATACGGTCGAATCTGCTATCCGACATTTCGGTTTAAATGACCTCTATATTGCTATCGGTAACATTCCACCAGATTTCAAGGCAGGCGGTCTTGTGAACGTACAGGCGTACCACAATCCTCTCATTCGTGTTGTCTGGATCGGGATTGCTGTGATGGTGTTGGGCGGAATCGTTGCTATCGCGGAGAAATCTGACCGGAGTCGAGATTCTTGATAGGATAGGTGAGGAGTGGGATTATGAAGACTCAAAGATTTTTGCACAATGCTTTGTCCAACAAAGTTGTTATCCGTAATTTGGCTCGGTTTATTCTGACTTTCGTTGCGTGTAGTTTTATGATTACCGGACACACACAGACAGAAACGGGTCCGAAAAACGTAGAAGATCCTGCATTTGCGTCCGATTTGGAGGAGCTGATAACGACGGTCTACTGTTACTGTGGTTGTACGCGGGAGACCATCGAATTTTGTGTGTGCGACACGGCACTTGCGATTGAAACCTCCTTTAAGGATGAACTCGCCCAAGGTAAAAGCGTTGAGGAAATTCGCGCGGCGTATCTTGAACAATATGGACCCCAGTTTTATGCGGTTATGCCAGTGGAAGGTATTAATGTACTCGCATACGCTATGCCGGCGGTTATATTTGTCCTCATCGGTGGTGTTGTTTTCGTAGTGCTTCGGTCAACCCGATCAATGCAGGAATCGTCAGGAACTTCGGAGACGCAAGGGAAATCGGACTCACAGGTTTCCGATGATGCTGTGAAACGGGTTGAGGCTGAACTGGAAAGATACAAGCAGGGAAACTAAGCACAGCAAATTTTTCGTTCGGAATAGATTGATATCTATGCTTCATAAGGTAATGTGTTCACTATGTCTTTTCTTGTGTTTTTATGGATGATAATCCTTGGCGTTGCCCTTCTTGTCTATCTGGGTACCCCAATTTTTTCAAAAACAGGTTCGCAACCTGTGGCGACTTCAGAAGATATTATTGTGGAACGACAGCGAACACTCTCTCAGGAACGTGAGCGCAGCTACGCTGCACTGGCGGACCTTGACGAAGATTACGAAACGGGCAAACTCTCAGAAGCCGATTATCAAGAATTGCGCGATGAACTTTTGCAGGAGACTGCACAAATCGTTACGCAACTCGAAAGTGAATCGCAATCTGATGTAGAAGCAGAGATTGAGAGATTTAAACAGAAACAACGTGGAACATAACATGCGTACGAGCAAATTTTCATTCAGTATTTTGAGGGGCAACTCACAATATTGCTATCTCACCGAATGGTGTATGTGCAGTTTGTTGGGAGTTGTCCTGATTTTTTTCTGGCTTCCAGCATCTCCTGCCCAGACGACGGAATCTGGCAATATTGTAGGCACGGTTGTTGACAGAAAGCTTGAGAAACCCCTCGTCTCACATCCGGTGACGTTGACTATTCATAAGGCAGAGGATACTGAAACCGAGCAGGCGTTGACAGATGAAGCCGGTAATTACCGTTTTGAGGGTCTACCGCTTGATCCAACGGTTCATTACACCATTTCGACTGTTTATGAAGACACAGATTATAGTGAGGCGGACGTTGTTTTGTCGACTTGGGCACCGAATATAACGATAGACTTCAATATCGGTGCGTTTACAGATGACAAGTCGCAAGTTCAGATTAAGGCGCATACCTTTATCGTTGGTCCGCCGCCTGAGGATCACGCCTCGGATGGCGCTGTCACAATTGTTGAGGCGGTTGGTGTGGAAAACCGCAGTGACTTGCCTTTTCAAATAGAGCACGGTGCCCAGACAGTTGGGTTGTACTTGACCCTTCCAAAAGGGGTTGAAGGGTTCTTATCCCCAGCGTTCACGATGGACCTTGCGAGCAACGAGATCTTCCTTAAAACGCCGCTACCGCCTGGGGAGTCGCTGTTAGACTATACTTATATTTTTCACGTTGAGAGAGATGGACTGAATTTATCTCGCCATCTGGATTTTGACACGACGCAATTCATGTTTTTTATTCCTGACGGTATCGGTTTGGTGCCAAATGCCAAATTTTTCGGTGCGCCGAGACGCGAACAAATTCATAATAATATTTATCTTATTTATCAGAGTGCTCCAGATCAAGTTTTCGAGGCGGGCACGACGATTGATTTAGCACTTAATGTGAATATGGGTGGGACCGGTGGTGCTGTTCCCCGTCAGAGTTCTAATCTGGGGCAGTTGATTCTTATTGCTGTTGCGGCGGCATTGGCTGGTGGGTTTTTCGTCGCTGCGCTTTTCAAACTCCGGGCAGCCAACAATAACACGGAATCTGATATCGATGATACTTCAACACCGCCAGACGCGGGTTGGCTTCGTAAACTGAACCCCGACGATCTTGAGCATGCCCGCGTCGCAAGGCTTGAATTTATTACACATCTTGATGATAAATACGAGAGGCAACAGATCTCGGAGCGCGTATATAAACGGTTGCGCCGAGAACAGACAGAACGCCTCACCACACTCTTAGAGGAAGAAAAAAGGGGAAACAATGCATAGCAAACACCACATCGCTGATTTGATAGTCATGTTGGGGCATGTAGACGAAGACGTGCGGGACACCGCGAAAGCAGAACTGATTGCTATAGGTGAACCTGCGATTCCGCAGCTCATTGATGTCCTTACCCAAGAGTGTTGGCATATATCCGGGTATGGTGCTGAGTTCTACACGCACATAGAAGAGTCTGCGATTCCAGTTTATATGGAGCAGATGGCGAATAACGCTTCGGAGGTCTTGGCAGAGATCGGCGAGTCCACTGTCCCGGCACTGACGGCAGAGCTGACGAGAGCCGAGCGCGAGTTTTCTGAATGGTTTTACAAGTACTTGCGTCCGGAGCAGACAGACCGTCTTATCACAATGTTGGCGTATGTTAAGAAAGGTGAGTAGCGAGTAGATGGACAACGAAAGCATTATAGCCGACTTAATCTATGATTTGTCAGAGTTCGATGACGATATCCGTGAGGCTGCGAGAGAAGAGTTGGTTGAGATAGGTGAACCTGCGATTCCGCAACTCGTTGAGGCACTCGCTGATACTCTTGGGGATGTGGTTGAACAAGCCACTGATGTCTTGGCTGCGATAGGTGAACCGGCAATACCTGCGCTTATTGATGAGATGGCGATCGCTGAGCGGTATCATGCGCTCGCGCTCGGTGATACGCTGAGCCGTATCGGTGAACCGGCAGTCCCGGTTTTGGTTGAAGCGTTATCTGACAAACTCAATGAAGAGTTCCGCGAATATGCAGCTCGTGCCCTCAATCTGATGGGGGGCTCTGCAATTGGTGCGATGCCTGCGCTTATTCAGGCTTTGAGCGATCCGTCGGATGATGTTCGGTCTTATGCCGCCTACACGTTTGCTAAACTGGAGGGGGCGGCAGCGGAGGCTGTGCCTGCGCTTATCAAGGCACTTGCTGATGAATCCGAAGAGGTCCGAAGTCATGCCGCTTTTGCATTAGAAAAAATTAGAACCCCAGAAGCAAAACAGGCACTTGAAGCGTTAAGTCAATCTTAGTGGAGGAATACTCGTGCAAGATGAGAAAAAAAAGACTCAAAAGCAGGCGAATAAACTTGATGGCAAAACATGGCTGCGATATTCGGTCTCGGTATGGAGTGATATTAGAAAAACAAAGGAAGAGATTGAATTAAAACATCCTGCTATGTTTCCCGGTATGCTTGCAAAGCGTCTTATTGAGTGCTTTACACCTCCCGAAGCTTCTTTAATATTAGACCCCTTTGCTGGGATTGGGTCCACATTGCTTGCCGCGAAGGAGTTAGGCAAGGATGCTATTGGATTGGAGATTTCTCCAGAATTTGCACAAATTGCTGAAAGACGTGTAGACCAGATGCTACCGTTTGCTGGACAAACCGAAACTAAAATCCATATTGCTGATAGTCGCGAACTTTATCAGTATGTTTCTCCAAACAGTGTAGATATGGTAGTGACCTCGCCTCCGTATTGGGATATTTTGCTACAGAAACGGACTGCGGATAACAAGGAGCAGCGGGATTACGGAGAAGCCTTAGCGGATTTAGGAAAGATTCGGAATTATGAGAAATTTTTACTGGAACTTGGCAAGATTTTCGAGCAGGTTTACAATGTGATGAAACCTAATGGTTATTGCTGTGTCATTGTTATGGACTTACGAAAAAAGAACCGTTTTTACCCCTACCACATTGATATTTCTCAATTTATGCAGGAGATAGGTTTCATTTTTGATGACCTCATGATATGGAATCGAGGGCAAGAGTACAACAATTTGCGTCCTCTTGGCTATCCGAGTGTATTTCGAGTCAATAAAGTTCATGAATTTATCTTAATTTTTCAAAAACCCAAGGATGGGGGCTTGTCTGGTGAGCTTAATTGAAGATATAGACTATATTGATGCAGATGTTGCCTACCTCCTTGGGCTGATCACAGCAAGAGGAAAAATATCAGAAGATTCTGATGTCCGGCGAATTATCATAGAATTTCCCTATAAATCTCTTGAGGTTGAAGGAATCTCAGCACGTTTCGATACTGATAACTCAATAAAACTTGGCTTGCAACAAATCCAAGAGCGTATCTTGGATGTAACAGGTGCTGATGTGAGTATCAGTAGTACGGATAGCAGCATCACCCTTGTACTACGCTTTTTCAGGAATACAATGGTATGGCGAAATATTTTGATGCACACGCGGGAACATACTGGATACGAGCATTTTCGAGTGCCAGATATATTCTTTTCCTGGAATATCCCTACGGCCTGGAAACGGGAGTATCTTAAAGGTTTTGCAGATGTCGCAGGCAATATCAGACGATCGAATCGTTATATTGATAACTCTAACCGGGTCCGGCTTGATGTATTAAATTACCCAACAAACTGGGATATGCCTGTTCAACTTTGTACTCTCTTGGAGGAGCATTTAACAATACCTGTTCAGTTAATCACTTGGGGGCATCCCAATATGGGACGCAGCTTTCGGGAGCATCAGATCAACATTTTCGCTGTGCCATTTGAAAATATAGGTTTCTCATTGCCGCATAAACAAGCCATTTTGGAAGAATTTATTGAAAATGACAAGGATCAATATCCGAATAAGATTTATAACCCTTGCGTTGGGAAAAGAAAAATAAAGCAACAAAAATCGAAGGACGATCGCGAAAACGACGAACGACTTGACGATCGGTTAAGAGGCAAACATTTTAATGCTTATTGGCAAATTTGCAAAAAGCTTGGTTGTCCGCGAACACCAAAAATCCTTAAAGATGAAGGGTGGCAGGCTGACCACCAAAGTGCATTAGAGGAAGTTCCAGAGGATGAAATATAAATCCGAAAAGGACATGTATCCTGATGTGTGTCAATGGCTGGAGGATTTCCTAAAAGATCGCTTTCGTCAAGTTGAGATTGATGTGCGTATTCTCGCGCATACCCCAATTTCCCGTTTTCTCAGTACTTATGATCGTGGCAACTTTCCTGGAGAGTGGGTTACATGGAACATAAAGGTTGATGTTGTTGGATTTGTGCATCATTTGAATCGTCCAACGGATTTGATTTTTGTGGAGTGTAAAAATACCAAACTCACACTTGCCCACCTTTCTCAACTGTTAGGATATAGCCGCATCGCGCAACCCTTATATTCATTTTTGATTTCCCCCTTAGGTTTTTCCGCATCACTTGTGTCCTTGCTTCAACACTATCAAAGGCGCGATGTTTTAGAATATCATTGGGAAGCCGGAAAAATGCCGAGGCAGGTTATTATAGCGGAGTGGGAGATGGCGACTCATCATCTCAACAGGCACACAATGATAGGGGGTGCGGGGGTATGAAATTTTCGGAATTAATGACGGTCGCGGATGTCTGGTGAACATTGTGACAAATTTGTGAAATTTAAAATAAAACTTGAAAATGAACTGTGAATATGGTATAATTAAGAAACGTAGAACATACGAATTATCCGTGTAAAAAATCATAAAAGCCTCGTTAGGAAAGCGGGAGTTAAGAAAGAAAAGTAACCTATAATTATATGGATTTGCTTACGACCCGAAAGGAGCCAAGATGGCAAAATACGATTTTGTAATCGCTGTAGGAGGGGCACCAGGTCAAGGTATTGATACCGTTGGTAAGAGCATGAGCCAAATCTGTGCTCGGCATGGTCTCCATGTTTATACCTATAGTGCTTACCAGTCCCTTATCCGCGGCGGTCATACCTTCCTTACCGTCAGAATCAGTTCCGAACCGGTTGCCAACCACGGCGATAAGATAGACATGATTATTGCGATGGATCGGAACAGTTTAGAAAAACACCTACCCCATGTCGCACCCGGCGGCGCACTTATTTACAACAGTGATGATGTTAAGGCGGCACCAGCGCGCGATGACATCCAACTCTGTCCTATCTCCTATAAAGAGTTGTCCAATAACACCGATAGAATAAAGTTAATGTTGAACATCTGTATGTTCGGTGTTGCTTTGAAGATGATTGGTGGAGACTTACAGGTCCTTGAGGACATCCTCAATCTTACGTTCGGACGCAAAGGACAAGAAGTTGTGGATGCGAATGTTGGGGTTGCGCGTGCAGGCTACAACTATGCAGCGGAACACTTCACCGCCTTTGAGATGCAGATTGAGAAACAGGAACCGAAACTTGCGTTTGTTGATGGGAATGCGGCAATGGCAATGGGAGGTGCGGCAGCGGGTGTCAAATTTTATGCTGCCTATCCGATGAGTCCGTCAACGGGGGTTCTCCACTGGATGGCAGCGAATGCGCGAAACCTCGGTATTATGGTGCGTCAATGTGAAGACGAAATTAGTGTTATCAATATGGTTATCGGTGCAGCGCATGCGGGTAGTCGTGCGATGTGTGCGACATCAGGCGGTGGTTTCGCGCTCATGTCAGAAGCCATCGGTAGTGCCGGTATGATGGAAATTCCGATCGTCGTTATTAACGTCCAGCGTGGGGGGCCTTCGACGGGTTTGCCTACCAAAACGGAGCAGGGAGATTTGTGGCAGTTGCTGGGTGCAAGCCAAGGCGATTTCCCGAAAATCATCGTTTCTCCGACGAGCATCATGGACGGGTTTGATACGATTCCTGAACTTTTCAACCTCGTAGACAAGTTCCAGTGTCCCGGTATGGTGCTGTCTGATCTTACACTCTCCATGGGTTTCACGACGTTTGATCCGGATACTATCAATTGGCAGCCTGAAATAGATCGCGGCGAATTCATCAGTGGTCCTGTAGAGTTGGACGGTGAATACCTCCGTTATGCGATTACCGACAGTGGCATCTCCCCGCGAGCGATTCCGGGTACACCTGGGCACATGCACGTTGTTGCTACTGATGATCACGATGAAGATGGCGGTCTGATTAGTGATGAATTCACGAATCCGCACAAACGTCGCGATATTATGGAGAAACGGCAGCGGAAGATGGAAGGTATTGCTGAACGCCTCCCGCCCCCGACTTTTGAAGGTCCCGAAGATGCGGAAGTTACCCTGATTGGCTGGGGATCGACGCATAGTGTGATTGGTGAAGCAGCACAAATGTTGACGGAGGCAGGAATTTCTACCAACCATATCCACTTCAAGTGGCTCTATCCGATGGATGAAGATGCAATCAACGAAGTGCTTGCGAAGTCTGCGTATTCGATTATCGTTGAGTGCAACTACACGGGGCAATTCGCTCGATTCTTGAGGGGTGAGACGGGCTTTAAAGCAGACAGTCACATCCGCAAGTACGACGGTGAACCGTTTATGCCGCACCATGTTGCTGATGGCGCGCGTGAACTTTTGAAAAGTAAAACGGATCTTTATGTCCCCTACCAAGAGATTGTTGTCTAACAAAGGAGGATGAATCAGATGGCAAGAAGAGAGAGAAGAGAGAGAAGAGAGAGACCTATTCAAGGCGCGCCTACAGCGCAAGATTTTAAAGGTGATGTTAATCCGGATTGGTGTAAGGGTTGTGGCGATTTCAGTGTGCTAAGGGCGTTACAAGAGGCTTATGCGAAACTCGGTCGTGGCAACCATGATCACCTGACCGTCAGTGGGATTGGGTGTTCCTCTAACCTCCCTGGCTATATCAAAACGTATGGGATGCATACGCTCCACGGTCGCGCTTTAGCAGTCGCAACGGGTGCTAAATTTGCCAATCACGAGTTGAATGTTGTTGTCACCGGGGGTGATGGTGATGGTTACGGTATCGGCGGAAATCATTTCCTTCATACGATGCGAAAAAATATTGATCTCCTCTACATTGTCATGAATAACGAGACGTATGGCTTGACAATCGGACAAGCCTCACCGACGACTATCGTCGGAGAACAGACGAAAAGTACGCCGTTCGGTAATTTAGAGACACCTCTGAATCCGGTTGCGATGGCAATTGTCGCGGGTGCGACTTATGTCGCAAGAGCATTTAGTTCTGATCTAAAACAACTCGCGGAACTGATGTATAACGGGATGCAGCACAAAGGTTTTGCGTTCATTGATGTTATCAGTCCTTGTGTGACCTGGAAGGGAGGGGCGCAGAAAATTTTCGATCATTGGAAAGAGCGGGTCCAATACCTTGAAGATCATGACACGAGTGACAGAGCCGCTGCACTTGCACAAGCCGTCAAGACAGGTTATGAAACGCAGCTTGGGTTGTTCTACCACGATACGAGCCGGCAATCACTGAATGATATGGAACCTGTTTTAGAAAAGGGTCCTATAGCACATCAACCGCTCGGCATCAGTCAAGAACAAGGCGATGCGATTATCCAGAAAATGATGTAAAGATGAACGGAGGCGATAGGCCATTGTGCTTATCTATCCGTTTGATTTGTGATATTGGCTGTCGGGTGGGTTTACATCCCACCCACTGCCTTTTTTATTGCCAACTCTGAGATTATTCACACCATGCGACTTCGTGCTTCCCAGCTCACAAAGGAATTCGGACATCGCGCGATTGTCAAAAATGCCACGTTTTCGGTTCAACCCGGAGAAGTGGTTACGATTTTCGGTCCGAACGGTGCTGGTAAAACGACGCTCATCAAGATTCTTGCAACCCTCCTGAAACCGACATCTGGGGGGCTTGAGATTGAAGGGACAGATGCGATTGCGGATGCCTCAGACGTGCGCAGTGCGTTGGGGGTTGTTATCCATGAGGTGCTTGCTTATCCGACGTTTACGCCTTATGAGAATCTCAAGTTTTTTGGACAGATGTACGGCGTTAAACAGTTGGAAGACCGCATAACAACGCTCCTCGCTGAAGTCGGTTTGCAACGCTTCACCCACGAACCTCTGCGTATCTTCTCACGCGGCATGACACAGCGTTTTATGATTGCCAGAGCCTTGCTTCATCATCCTGCTGTATTATTATTTGACGAACCGTTTTCTGGATTAGATGCTTCTGCCAAGCAGTTTGTTCTTCGGCGTGTCGCAGAAGAGCAACAAAACGATAAAGGACTGGTCATCACGACACACAATACGGAGTTAGGCTATCTTGTGGGGACACGGTTTTTCTTTATGATAGACGGGGAATTGGAAGAGGTCGCACGGAAAGACGAAATTACGGCAGAGACCTTACTGCTGATGTACGAGGATCGGATCGCGCTTTGACGATTCGGTTTTCTCGCCGTTTTCTTCATCAGAATCGGTTACCGTGGAGGAATGACTAACGGGTATTCTGGTAGAAATTGAGACAAACATGAAGCCACTTCGTCAAATTGGCACATTGGTTCGCAAGGACCTTGCGCTTCAATTCCGCTCGAAAGAGACGCTGGTACTCATCTTCGTTTTCAGTGTGTTGGTTGTCCTTATTTTTGCGTTTGCGTTTGGTCCGATTTTTCCGGAGCGGGGGGAACGCGGGAAATTGGCTGCCAGTGTGCTCTGGACAGCCTTTGTTTTCGCTGGCATTATCATCTTGAATCGCTCATTCGTCGTGGAACGTTCCCACAGTGCTTTGCACGGCATTCGGCTGACGGGCGTTGACGCAAGTAATTTCTATCTTTCTAAAGTGGTCAGCAATGTTGTGTCTCTGTTTCTGTTGGAGATTGTTATTACCCCGATTGCGCTCCAATTCTTGGACCTGTTAAATGTAGTGACGGTGGGTGTATTACTGAAACTACTCGGCGTACTGAGTATCGGTACGCTTGGGTTTTGTGCTGTCGGTGTGCTATTGGCTGGGATGTCTACCAGCACAAGCGGCGGCGAAAGTCTGCTCTCCGTTATTCAGCTTCCCCTTGTTGTTCCAATTATTATCGGTGGTGCGAAATGCACCGTTTCGCTTTTGGTGAGCGGTGTAGTGGATGACTGGTTGTGGCTGAATTTGCTAATCGGATGTAGTTTAGTCTTTTTGGCATCCGCATATCTACTTGCGGGTGTCGTTATTGAGGAATAGCGTGTCAGTTGTCAGTTATAGTAAAACTCGTGATGAATTATACACCTGTCCTTGCACAAGGCGACTCGTAGGGGCGAGGTCCCCTCGCCCGTTGGAACAAAAGTGTGCAATTATTTTCGGAACCTACTATAAGAGCGGCTTGATTGTGTTAGACGCAGTGGAATTTAGACCCAGAAACCGGTTTTTACCTTCAAAAGGAGAAATATTTTGTCAGAAATTATCCATATTCAGGGGCGCGAGATATTGGACTCGCGCGGTAACCCGACGGTCGAAGTTGACGTTAATTTAGCATCAGGTGCGTTCGGACGCGCTGCTGTCCCCTCTGGTGCTTCTACAGGTGAACACGAAGCAGTTGAACTGCGTGATAAGGATGCTGACCGTTATTTGGGAAAAGGCGTTCAGAAAGCAGTTGAAAACGTCAATACTGTCATCTCTGCTGCCCTTGAAGGCGAAGATGTCTTTGCTCAGAGCGATATTGACGCTGCTATGTGTGAGCTTGACGGCACGGAAAACAAGAGTCGGCTCGGTGCTAACGCTATTTTAGGCGTTTCCTTGGCTGTTGCTAAAGCGGCGGCGGACGAGGCGGGATTACCGCTCTATCGCTATATCGGTGGCGCGAATGCCAAAGAACTTCCGTTGCCAATGATGAACATCTTGAACGGTGGTTCTCACGCTGATAATAACGTTGACATTCAAGAGTTTATGATAATGCCGGCAGGTGCAGAGAATTTTGCTGAAGCACTCCGCATGGGTGCCGAGATTTTTCACAAGCTTAAAGCGGTTTTACAGGCACGGAATTGTAACACTGCTGTCGGCGACGAAGGCGGATTCGCACCGAATCTCGGTTCTAATGAGGAAGCGATCGCCGTGATTATTGAAGCCGTTGAGCGGGCAGGATATGTTCCCGGCGACGATGTGCTGTTGGCATTGGATGCCGCTTCAAGTGAATTTTACAACCGTGGTGCTGGCACCTACGAACTAAAAGCGGAAGCGCAGCCTACTAAATCAGCTGAAGAGATGGTCGCTTTTTATATAGGACTCTGTGAGAAATATCCGATTATATCGATTGAAGACGGTATGGATGAGAACGATTGGAAGGGGTGGAAACAATTGACCGAGGCAATCGGTGATAAGGTACAACTCGTCGGTGACGACCTATTTGTTACGAATACCACCCGTTTAAAACGCGGCATTGAGGAACAAATCGGCAATTCTATCCTCATCAAAGTTAATCAGATCGGCACCTTGACAGAGACGCTTGATGCTATTGAACTGGCGCGGCGTTTCAACTACACGGCTGTTGTTTCACATCGGTCTGGTGAAACAGAGGATACAACCATTTCTGACTTGGTTGTTGGGACGAACGCTGGACAGATAAAGACAGGGTCGCTCTCCCGGTCGGATCGTGTTTGCAAATATAACCAGCTCCTCCGTATTGAGGAAGAACTCGGAGATAGTGCTATTTTTGCTGCGGAACGGGTTTTCTACAATTTAGCGGCTCTCCGTTAAGGCGCAGCATTCGTATAGGGGCAGCCGCTGTGCTGTCCGAAAGCACACTTTACAGAGAAACATCTTATGCGTATTTTTCGCCCTATATTACTTCTGATTGCACTCGGTTTACTCTTGGTTAGCGTCAGGCAATTCATGAAAGGCTATGACGACTGGCAACAGGCACAACTTGCTGAGCAGGCCTATCGCGCAGAGATACGGGGGTTGGAAGCTGAGCGTGATCGGCTTAAACAACGCGTCGAAATGTTGAAAAATGACGAACTAACGAAGGAACGGATCGCGAGAAAACGGCTCGGTTACATTAGACCCGGTGAACGCAAGTTTAGGGTGGTTAAACCTGACACGGTGAAATGATTTAATTTTAACTACATTTAAATTTCTTTTCTTTTTTTTTTCTGTGCTGCTATAATAGAGTGGAATTTCGCGTAACAGGTAATAACACCTGTTATGTTGATAATGCTGATCTATTACGCAACGTTCAGAGTAAGGGAGGAAAATAGAATGTTCGGAAGAAGAAAGACAAAACTGATTCCAACAATTAGTTCCGGGGTTGCAGGACCGCTTGGGGTGTTGCATCTTCCACGATTCTGGTCGAAAGTGCTGATGGATGCGAAGGGTGTGCTTCATGAAGACTATCCGGCATGCGGTGCAGGTTTTGATCAGATGGTATTGGATGGACTCGGACTGGACAAGGACGCTACGCTGGCATATATTAGCGAGAATTCGCCCACCTATCCACAGTTTGAGGCGTGGGTTCTGGAACAGAGCGGTGGAAGCCTTGACCAAGCGGCAGTCGATGAACTGAACGCCGCAATCACGGGGTACAATCACGATGACGATACCCGCGGGAGCATCCTTGGTGCCAGCGGTGTTGAGGACGACGGCTCTGTTTTAGATGCTGTTAATCTTAACAACCTTGATGACTGGTATGAATTGCACGCCAGTTTAGGTTAAACAGAACTTACGCGATTCTTTGGGTATTTGATAAGTCAGGCGGGGTTGCAAACCCCGCCTGCAAATTTTTGGGTTTTACGATAATTCTTTCCTTTTTTCCAATACTACTTATCCGCTTCTGTTGTCAGTTCAACCGCGCTACCTGTTTCGGAGGATTTAAGCCCTGCGAGTAGGATTTCGGTGGCGTGCCGTGCTGTATACACGTTAGAGAGCGGTGGCTGCGTTCCTGCGCGGATATGCTCTGCGAAATGTGCGTGCATTCCGCTCGGTGCAGCATCTGAGCAGTCGATGGTTTTGACATCAACGGGTGCGTGTTCACGTGTGTAGGAGGTGGGTGTCCACTGGCTGAGGGTTGCACCGTCCTTACCGGGCATCGTGAATTTGCCTGCTGTGCCGTGAACACTTGCTTCACCTGTGCGTGCGGGATCACACCAACTTGTCTCTGCGGTGACAATTCCACCTGATTGCATCTCAAGTACAAGGGTGGCGACATCTTCTAATTCTGTGGGTTTATCGAAAGTCGAGACGAAGCCGGTCACCCGTTTAAAGGTGCCGAGCATTGCGACGAGGCCAGAAACGGCATAAACGCCCATATCGAAAAGTGCGCCGACGCTTGCCTGTTTCGCGTCGAAGAACCAGAGGTCGTCTCCTGTTTCGCCGAATATGTCTCGGATTTCGGCGTAGTAGATTTCGGGGCCGCCGTGGCTGCTCCGCATCCTTGCGCCGGACACGCGTCCGATTGCCTCTTCCGCGATGAGTTGTCGAATTTTGTAGATAGCGGCGTTGAAATGTGGGAGACACATGACCGTTTTACCACTCGCTTCGGCTGCTGTGACGAATTGATTTGCTTCGTCCATATCGCCGCAGAGCGGTTTCTGCATGAGGACGTGTTTACCCGCTTCGAGTGCCTTGACCCCCCATGAAACGTGCAAAGGGTGTGGGGTGCCGACAAGGATGGCGTCCAGTGTATCATCGGCGATGATAGTGTTGTAATCTTGTGTCCATTGGGGTATATCGAATTCTTGACACTGGTGTTTGAGACGGTGTTCACGTCTGCCACCGATGACACTGACTTCAAAATCAGTGCCTTTTGCGAGATCGGGGAGGTGTAATCGGCAGACGATGCCGCCTGCACCGATGACACCAAGTTTTAGTTTTTCCATATTTTTAATTTTCCTTCTACGATCCTGTTGAAACCAAGTATAAAGATCGCGAGCACAGTTCGCGCCTACAAGTAGATGGTAGTCTCTAACCAAGTACTTTGTGATTTACACCCAATAGTTTAAGCGGGTTTGAGTATAACATTGCGATAGGCAACGGGACCGTGGTCGCCCTGCAGGAGCAGTGGCCCGGTGACGGCTTCATCTTCAAACATTGCGCCGCGTGTGCAACCGACAACCTCAACATCTTCATGGACGACTTGGCCATTCCAGACGACCTTAACAAAGGTTGCGTTGGCGGTCTTGTTGCCGTTGTTGTCGAATTTTGGTGCTTGGAAGGAGATGTCGTACGTTTGCCATTCGCCTGGTGGTTTGCTGGCATTGACACGAGGGGGTACGCCGTCTACGGGTTTATTGTCGATCCAGCGGCAATAGACACCGCCGCAAGAACCGTAGTGGAGTTCTGTTTCACCCCAGCTGTCCAAGATTTGGATCTCATATCGCCCCATGAGGTAGACACCGGAGTTGGATCCTTGTGGTACCATAAACTCGACGTGGAGTTCGCAGTCCCCGTGTTCTACTTCTGTGTAGATGTCAGCGGTTCGTCCTGTTGCCCCGTTGTAAAAGATGCCTTCGCCTGTTGTTGTTGTGAGAAGTTTTGCATCATTGGGGTTTAGGATGACACTGCCAGCGGCATCCCATTCGTGTTGTGGTGCGCCACCACGTGCAAGCCAACCGTCCATATTTTTACCGTTGAAGAGGTGTATTCCATTTTCGGGTTGAGACATCAAAATCCCTCCATTTTTTTCGACTTACGCATTTTTTGTCAATCCCTAATAAGCATTGTAGATGGATTCCATATCCACCTGCAATGAATTGTGCGTAAGTCTTGTTTTTGGCAAATTGTGCAGAACGTTAAAAGCACAGCTTGCAGTTTCTCGGACTAAAAAGTGTTGACATATTTCGCCGAATCGGGTATGATATTTACTATCAAAGGGTGTTGGCTAAGCGACATAACCGTGGCGAACTAAACAGAAATTGTATAAGGATAATAGACACTCATGAAACAGGTCTTCTTATTTTTAGGACTATCCGTGCTGATGGGCACGATTGTGCTCTTCACGCTCTGTGGTTACGACAGCGTTTCGGTGCTTCACGCGGCACCTATAACGGCTGAAACATCTGTGCCGAAAACACCGTTTGCTGAAGGTTGCGATAAGTGTCACGGGAGCGAACCTGCTTATCAAGAATGGCAACACGCGGGGCACTCACACGCGCTTGTGAACCTGATTGAGGGTCCCTATGAGCTTCGCACTTCTTGTCTGAGTTGTCACTCCGGTGGTTATGAAGTCTTCAGCGAGCGCGTCTATCCGGGGCATACTTATGACATAGAGACAGCGGTGAATGCTGTTTCTTGTTCTTCATGCCATTCCCACACGAGCAAAGAGGAACACTTATTGGTGCAACCTGCGAAGAAGTTATGTGTGAGCTGCCATAAAATGGACTGCGGTTGTGCGGGTGCTGGCATTGTTCACCAATCACAGTCCGAGATGTTCCTTGGACGCGAGGGGGCTGGCGTTAAACGGATGCCGTCGCCGCATGTGCGTGCGATGAAGAAGCGTTGCGTGCAATGCCACATGGCAAAAGAGAACCCTGAGGCGGTTGCGAAACACGGCGGACATACATTCATCGCAGACTTCTCGGGATGTAGTACTTCGGGTTGTCATGATAGTGCGGATAACAATATGGAGACGAAGTTGCCGCAATATCGTGCTGAGATAGAAGCGAAGATGAAGGCGGTCAAGGCGATGCTTGATGCTGCGCCTGACAAAACTTCGCAAGACTATCTCGACGCAAAGTTAAACTACGACATGGTTAAAGGCGATAGCGGGTATGGACTCCACAATATACCATACGCGAACGCGCTTCTCGATTATAGTCTATCCTTGAAAAGCAAGCTTGAATAGTGCGTGGCGTACAATCTCGCTGTAGATGTTATCGGTTTGTTACGCCTCCGAACTGAGTTCAGCGCGCAGTGGTACATCTTGGTCTTGCGGTATATAATAGCTCATCGGATCGCTGACGACTCCGATTAATTGTTTTTGGATCGGATTGCATTTGTCGACGAGTTCGTCAGGCATCGTGATATAGTCCATCGGTTTGACCCAACGGTAGGCGTATCCCATAAAGATTGTTTTTCGGGGTATGTCGGACCAGTTGTGTCCAATACCGTGCCAAGTGCGTTGTTCAAAGAGGAAAGCGTCCCCTGCGTTGATGTTCATAGAGATCGCACCGCGTGCGCGTCCGGTTTCGGGATCGACTGCCGGTCTGCCTTCTAACCGATTGCTTCCGGGAACAAGAACCGTTGCACCGGAGGCGGGGTCAGATTGGTCGCTGATGGCGTAAGCTATCTTGAGCATGATACGCGGATGCGGTTCCTGCATCTCTCGGTACGAGCTGCCGCCGTCTCGATGTAGACCGATGCGGTTCTTGACTTCATCCGGCGGTTCTTCTTTTGGTGGTAACACAATCAAGTGCGATGTAATCATCTGGACGTTCCAATTCAGCACGCCGTAGGCGAGTGGGACCGTCTTCTGCCAATCAAGAAGTTGGAGAAATGCCTCGTGGTGTACGAGGCAGTTACGTAGGTTCAGTTTACCATTTGCTTCAAGCCGCCCCGCTGCTTCTTCTTTCGCATAGACTTCGTCAACAGCGGCATCGATTTCCGCGACGACATCGGGCGGTAAGGCGTTCTTAATCAACAGATACCCGTTGTTTTCGACAAATTCTTTGTGCTTTGGTGTGAATACGGCTGCTTCGGCAGCATCGGTGATAGTATCCATAAGGTTTTTCCTTCTAATAATATTGAAAGTAGTTTCGATCTACAGATCGGGATCCTAATCGTGCTATACATTATACAAGACATAGGGAAAAAATTTCAAAGCAATTTTATTTACCTCTATGGCTATCTTATGTAACGTCATCTTCGACTTCGATGACATTCGTGAAATTATACCGGAGGAAATCCTGATGCAATCAGAAGTCGTCCAATACTTCAAAGAACAAGGCATACAACAAGGCATACAAAGGTGTGCAAGACCTAAAACCGATGCTTGAAAACGTTGAGAATTTACAGCGTCTCAAGGAACTCCGTCGTGAAGTGTTGGGAGCCGATAGCCTTGAAATATTTAGACAGATGCTGCTGGAAGATGAAAATTAAAGCGATCCATAGCCAGCAAATACGCCGTTCTTCTCGAAAGTTCACGGTGTCGTTAAAAATCGCCTGTTAAACACACGCCCGCTTACGTGTTGTGAAGAGGAAGCACCACGCAATTTGAAGAGCCAATTGACTTCAGAACCTTATAAATTCAGCGAACCTCCCGAACAAAATAGTCGAAACGCTAAATTTGGGGCATCGTGGCGCGCCATTCTACTCGGTACGGCACTGATCATCCCGAACATGTACTGGATTTTGGATTCTGCTGGACAGGGGTATCCGACGACTATTTCCCTCTATTTTAACGTTATTTTCTGTGTTTTTGTGATCACGGGTGCTAATCTCGTATTGGTACGGTTGACCCCCCGGATCGCGCTGCAGCAAGGCGAATTGTTGACGATTTACGTCATGTTGGCGATCGCCTCTTCATTGGCAGGGCACGATGTGCTTCGCGTCTTGATCCCGATGATACCTTATGCGTTCTGGTACGCAACACCAGAGAACGACTGGGCAGATCTGTTTCATCGGTATATCCCGGATTGGATGGCGGTTAAGGAGAGGACATTCCTAACGGAATATTACCGAGGCGAAACGACCCTTTACGAATGGACGACCGTGCAAGGGTGGTTGACAACGACTGTTGCTTGGGGCGGTTTCCTTTGTGCAATGGTATTCCTGATGGTGTGTATCAATAGTCTCGTCCGAAAGCAGTGGACGGAGCATGAAAAACTGAGTTACCCGATTATCCAATTACCGCTTGAATTGACTGGTGGCGGTAGAAAAAACTTATTAACGAACAAATTGATGTGGCTTGGGTTCGGGATTGCTGGCGCGATTGACATTCTCAACGGACTCCATCATCTGTATCCGACTGTTCCGAGTTTAGGGGGCAGACTCTATGATTTGCGTCCGTTCTTTACGCAGAAACCGTGGAGTGCTGTGGGGTGGACCCCTGTTGCTGTTTTTCCATTCGCGGTTGGTATGGCATTTTTTATTCCGCTTGATCTATCGTTTTCGTGCTGGTTTTTCTATCTCTTCTGGAAGGTAGAGCGAATTTTCGGCGATGCTTTGGGTGTCCGAGGCATGCCGAACTTCCCTTTCACGGATGAACAGTCTTTCGGGGCGTATCTCGGTCTGTTCGTTATTGCGATTGTCGCGACACGGAAACACCTTGCCCAGGTTGGACGTAAATTGTTCAGGAATGACCGAAGCGTTGATGATTCAGATGAGCCGATGTCCTACCGAGCGACGACGTTGGGACTCATCGCAAGCCTTGTCTTTATTGTCGGGTTCTGTAAAACAGCGGGTATGTCTATCTGGGTGATTCTCATATTTTTCGGTATCTATTATGCGATCTCTACTGCGGTGACGCGGATGCGTGCGGAACTCGGTTCACCGGTGCATGACTTACATTTCATTGGGCCCGATGAGATGATGCCTCGTATTTTTGGGACGCGGCTGCTCGGACCAAACAATTTGACGATAATGGCGTACCTGTTCTTTTTCAATCGTGCCTATCGCGGGCATCCGATGCCGCATATCTTGGAAGGGTTTAAGTTAGCGGAACGGACAGGAATTTCGAATCGGCGGTTGCTGATTGCGATGTGCATTGCGATTGTTATCGGGACATTCGCCTCGTTCTGGGCATTCTATCATATTTCCTATATAGAAGGTGCGCGCGATTGGTTCGCGGGGAGACCCTTCAATCGTCTTCAAAGTTGGCTGACTTCACCAAGGGCACCAGATGTACCAGCGATTGTGGCGATGTGTATCGGTTTCATTATCACGGGTTTCCTGATGATTATGCGGATGCGGCTCTTTTGGTGGCCCTTTCATCCTGCCGGGTTCGCTATCTCCAGCAGCTGGTCGATGAACGTGTTCTGGTTTTCGATCTTGGTGAGTTCCGTAATTAAGTGGATTATTCTCCGGCACGGGGGTGTGAGTGCACACCGAAAACTTATTCCGTTTTTCCTGGGTCTAATCTTAGGCGAATTTATCATCGGTGGTATATGGAGCCTTATAGGTATTACGACAAATCAACCGATGTACCGGTTCTTGTTTTAGTTTGAAAATAAATTGCAAGTTTCTTATGGCTTGGGTTCGGATGTCGTTCTTGAAATATCTATGAACATTTGCTATAATTGTAATCATCATAATTTTCAGGAGGAATACTGCGTGATTCGTGAAGCAATTGAGAAGGTCGTGGCGGGAGATAATCTAACCGAAGCAGAGATGGTTGGGACGATGAACGAGATCATGGCGGGTGAGACGACAGATGCACAGATCGCCTGTTTTCTGACTGCGCTGCGGCTGAAAGGAGAAACAATAGAAGAACTGACAGGTGCAACGCGTGCGATGCGCGCCAAATCCACACCCGTTCCCACACGTTATGAACCTGACTTACAAGGGGCATCGAAAGTCCCGCGACTTGTGGATACATGTAGCACAGGCGGCACTGGTTTAAACCATTTCAATATTTCGACGACTTCTGCTATCGTTACTGCTGGCGCGGGTGTGCCGGTCGCGAAGCATGGAAACCGAGGTGTAACCCGACAAAGCGGGAGCGCGAATGTACTGATGGCATTGGGTGTGAACATTGAAATCGGTCCCGAACATGTCGGACGCTGCGTTGATGAGGTCGGCATCGGTTTTCTGTTCGCGCCAGTGCTGCACGGTGCGATGAAATATGCTATTGGACCGCGGCGAGAAATCGGAATTCGCACGATTTTCAATGCTATAGCACCGTTGACCAACCCCGCCGGGCCGCAAGCACAAGTAATTGGTGTCTATGCGCCAGAACTGACTGAAGCGCACGCAAATGCTCTCAAAAATCTTGGGTGTCATCACGCGTTTATTGTGCGTGGGGATGACGGCTTAGACGATATTACGACGACAACGACAACGCGTGTCTCGGAACTCCGAAACGGTGTCGTCGAAACGTATACCCTTGATCCGACAACGCTCGGAATTCCGAAAACGGAACCTGAAGCACTCTTGGGTGGCACGCCGGAGGAAAACGCTGAGATCATTGTGGATATGTTGAAGGGTGAGGGGGGTCCCAAGCGTGATATTGTTGTGCTAAACGCTGGTGCTGCGATTGTTGCAAGTGGAAAAGCGGATAGCCTTGCGGCAGGCATTGAACTTGCTGCGCAATCTATTGATTCCGGTGCGGCACTCGAAAAGTTAGAAGGACTGAAGAGCGTTTCAAACGATTAATTTTTGCGGTAAAGAGGGCGACAGATTGATACTTGATACGATTATTGCACATAAGCGGAAAGAGTTGGCAATTGAACAGGCGCAGATACCGCTTGCGAAGTTGGAAGATCAGATTTCAAACCTTCCGCCGACGCGGGATTTTCGAGATGCTATCGCGGGTCGTGGGAGCGTCAAACTTATCGCAGAGGTGAAGAAAAAGTCACCTAGTAAAGGTGTTATCCGCGAAGATTTCCATCCGGTGTCAATTGCCGAGACTTATGTCGAAAATGGGGCGGCTGCTATCTCGATACTCACAGATAGACATTTTTTTGCAGGCGAACTCGACTATCTACGCGCAATTCGGAATGCCGTTGATGTGCCGCTGTTAAGGAAAGATTTCACGATTGATCCGTATCACATCTATCAGGCACGTGTCGCTGGGGCGGATGCGATCTTACTGATTGTTGCGGCGTTGACAGCATCACAGTTGCGGACATTCATGGGGATCGCAGCATCGTTGTCGCTGGCGTGTCTGGTGGAGGTGCATACGCAGGAAGAATTGGCGATTGCACTGGACGTGGATGCACAGATTATCGGTATCAATAACCGTGATTTGCGGACGTTTCACACGGATGTTGCCACAACGTTTGCGTTACGTGAGGCTATTCCAGCAGATAGAGTTGTGGTGAGCGAGAGCGGTATCTACTCGCGTGCGGACGTGGTGCAGTTGCAAGAAGCGGGTGTCCATGCGATGCTTGTCGGTGAGTCGTTGATGCGGAGTCCTGATATTGGTGCGCAAGTTCGGCGTTTAATCTCTTGATAAGACAGGTTCGTGGTAGGACGAGGTAACCTCCCCGCTACGGTTTTCAGAGCAGATATCCGAGAAAGGTTTGGGGCAGGACGAGGAAACCTCGCCCCTACGGTCTTCTAAATGGAAGTGACACTAATTCCGTGCCGTTTCAGGAGCGCGGTGGTTACGCCGTCCCCAGATGTGAGTGTGCCTGAGAAGGTGCCATCGTAAATGTCTCCACAGCCACAAGATGGACTTCTCGCCTTGAGGATGACTTGTGTCGCACCGTGTGATTGTGCGACTTGTAAGGCGTGATGTGCACCCTTCAAATATGCCGCCGTCACATCTGTACCCTCAGCAGTCATGACTTTTGCTTTGCCGTTGAGGACATCATCACCGTCGCCGCCGACGATCTCTGCGGGAGGTCGCGGCGTTGGCAGCCCACCTGCCTCTTCCGGACAGACCGGAATTAATTGATATATTTCCTTCTGTTTTATCGCTGCTTCGTTTCGGCTGTCGCCACCGTCATATCGGCAGCGAACTCCCAAAAGACAGGCACTCATCACTACTTTCATCTTCCCGTAATTCCTCGAATTGCTTCATGATTAAGTCCGTTTCGCCTGATTTCAGCTGCAGATAGGTACCCTCTAATCCCTCAAGTATCGCATGTAACAGTGAAGCGCGGCAGATTTCGGTGTCCTGATCCTCTGAATTTGCGGATGCTATCCGAAGAGACGTTGCAGTTTCGCGGAGTTCTGGTGGGAAGTCCGCGAAAGTGATATTGACATTCACACCGAAACCTAAGACGAAGAACGCTTGTTGCTCCGTGTCGTAGGCGAGTTCTGTGAGTACGCCTGCGACCTTTCTTTTTTTAATACGGACATCGTTAGGAGGCTTAATCTGCGCGTTGCGTCTGTATTTTATTCGAATGGCGCGCGTAATCGCGATGGCACCAACGAGGTTCGGTAGCGAAACTTGGTCTTGCAGCAACCGGTGCCTAAGCACAACTGACGCGAGTATGCACTTTCCGGGGGGGGCTTCCCATCTCCTACCGTATCTTCCGCGACCTGCGGTTTGATGTTCCGCGATGACGACTGTTCCCTCTGCTGCGCCTGCTTTCCCGCGTGCAATGGCAATATCGTTGGTGGACGCAACTTCGGAGTGATGCTCAATCTGGTGTCCGATAAAAGCAGTCTGAGGTGTCGCACTGAAACCCTTAATATCCATAGGTGCTACTGGCGCAAATGCTTTTCTGCTTCAATTTTCCACTGTTCGGGCGGGTCAAGTTCAAGGAAGCGTTTCCATTGTTCTTGCGCCTGATCGTTTTTTTCGGTATATTCGTACATCAAGGCGAGGTTATAGTTCGCTGTCAGGTTCCCCGGTTCGAGTTGTATGACGCGTTCAAACTGTTCCGCTGCGGCACCGAGTAGATCCATGCTGAAGAGGTTGTTGCCATAAGCGAGCAGTGTCGGTACGTGTGTATCGTCTAAATCGAGTGCTTTCTCTAATGCCTCTTTTGCCTTATTGTAGTCTAAGGCGTGAGCGTAGTAGAGATCACCGAGGCGTTGATACGTCTGGGTGGCGATGCTGTCCTCTTTTTCTGGTGGCTGTTGGATCAGTGCTTCTTCGGCTTCGTAGTGTTGGATTGCCTCTTTCCATACCTGTTCCCATTCTGCGATTTTTCCGAGGTGCAGATGGATCCCTCTGTATTTGGGGGCATAGGAAAGCATACGTTTAAATGTCTCTTTTGCGGGACGGTGTCGGTCAATTTCGAGGTAGATGACACCGATGTTGTAGTTCGCTACGAGATTTCTGGGTTGCATTTCAGCCACCTGTTTGAAATCCTCTAAAATTTGGCTATAGCGATACAGCGTTTTGCCAATCTGCCGATAGCGGAGTGTGAGCATTCCACGGTAGAAATAGGCATCCACATAGTCTGGATTTAAGGCAATAGTTTTGGTATATTCAGTGACAGCCATTTCAGCGTGTTTATGATAGTCCTCTCCGAGGGTCTCGGCATGCTGATCAAGGAGGCGTGCGTAACTGTAGTGCCAATCGAAGTTATCAGGGTTGTAATGGTTCGCCAATCCGTAGTATCGGATTGCGTTCTCGCGTTCGTCGCGTTTTTCAAAGATAACAGCAAGAAGGTGGTGAAGTTCTGGATGTTCGGGTTCAATTTCGAGTGCGGGTTGATAGACGCGAATGATGTTATCTTCATCGTTACGTTGGCGATAGATTGCGCCGAGACGGAAGAAGGGTTCCGCTTCTGTCGCTTTGACATTCGGCAGCGGGGTTTGTAGATGCCGTCCGATGTCGCTTTCAATCAAGGTTGTATCGAGCGCGATTGTTTTTTCATAATGTTCAACGGCGTTGTCTATCTCACCGTTTTGTTCAAACAGGATTGCTGCGTGATAGTGCGCTGCGACATCGTCAGGACGCAAACGAACGGTTTCAAGAAAGGCGGGAAGCGCGTTGTCTAACTGTTTTAGCGAAAGATAGGACAGTGCCATTAGGTAGTGTGCTTCGGTGGTTTCGGGTGCGATTTCAATAATCCGTTGTAAAGTGTTGACCGCCTGCTGATATTCTTCTCTGCCTCGGTAGATGTAGACCATTTTGAAAAGCACATCGGGTCGTTGTGGGTCTAATGTCAAGGTGCGTTCGTAGAAGCGGATTGCGCTGTCCACGTCGCCAGTCGCTTCGTAGCTTTGTCCGAGGAGATAGTTGGCACTTACATCTTCCGGGAATAGCAGCAGGTGAATATTTAAAGGTTCGATGGCATCTTGATAGTTGGCGTTGTCGAAAGCCGTTTGTCCTTGCGTGATGAATCTATCTGCCAGTTCTGGGTTCAACGCCAAAGCACGTCTGAAGTAGCGGACTGCTGTGTCTATGTCTCCCTGTTGGTGGTATAGTTCACCGAGTTTGAGGTAAACGTCATTAAAATTTCCAAGTAGGAGTTCAGTTTGTAAGTGACTTGCGTCGGCTTCGATAATTTCGATTGTCTTTTCGTAGTGTTTGATGGCTGCGTCGAGGTTGCCAGCGTCGGTTTCAACAGTGCCTGCGTAAAAATAAGCGCGCGGGTCGTCGGGGAGGACGAACATCGCTTTCTCTAAAATTGGCATCGCTTGATCGAGTGTCATGAGTCCTGCGAAGTAGGGTTCCAGCGGTTCGTAAAAGGTATCTTTGATACTTGGCATCAGGGTCAGTGCCTGTTGGTAGTGGTGTAGGGCAGTTTCGGTATCGCCGCTGGTGTAGAGACTTTCGCCAAGCGCGAAGTGCGATTGGACGTGTGTTGGCTCAATCTCAATTGCGCGTTGGTAGAGTTGAACCGCACCCTCGGTGTTGCCTTTTTCGTCAAAGATCACCGCGAGGTCGTAAACATCTTGTGCGGCGTAGTCTTGATATTGCGATGCCTTGGCGTATTCTGTGAGTGCGTCATCGAAGAACCCTTCTGTAGCGAGCACTTGTCCGAGTTTAATGTAGGCGGGTGTGAACTGTTTCTTTTGCTGCGTAAGATTTTCAAACGCTTCGCGGGCACGGTCGGTCTCACCTTGTGCGAGGTAGACGAGACCGATGCCGTATTGTGGGTATTCCCATTTTCGATTGAGTTTTCGTGAAGTCTCAAAGGCTTGAAGTGCTTCTATGTAATTTTGCTGTTTCAGGTGAATTTCACCCATGCGGTAGTAGACGGGGTAATAGTTAGGGTTCAAACGGACGCAGGTCTCAAATTCCGCAAGTGCTGATGCGTTTTCGCCTTTTTGTTGGTAGATACCGCCGAGGTTGAAATGTGCCCAAAACAGGTCTGGTTCGATCTCAAGGGCGTGTTGTAGGTAGGAGACCGCGATATCAAACGCCTCTTCGGTATTCGTAGCCTCAAGTGCGTGTACGTAGCCTAAACCGTAGTAGAAAGCGGACTTCATATTTGGAGCGGGGAACTGCTCGACTTGTGAGTTCTCTTTTGCTGTTTGATAAAGCGTCAAGAGTGTAGAAAGTTGTCCCTGTTCCTGCCACTTGGCGATGAGTTCGCGGTGTTTTTCGGCGGGTCTTTTCTTTTCGCGCAGGACCTTTGCGAAGTCTTTTTTTACTTTTCCAATTAGGGCGGCTTCTTCTCGGCTTTGCTCAGATTGGAGTCCATAAATAGGTGTCGCGATGACACCTACTATGATTAACGCTGCAATACCATTTACAAATAATGATGTTGCCTTACCGGTTTTCATGAAATGTGTTGCAATACGGAACAAACTAAAAATTTGTTCTACAAAGGTGGATTTTATTAGCAGAAAGGGGATTCGTAGGCGATTTGGCGTTATTTTTTTCATTTTGTTTTCCTTTTCGTGAATTGTCCAGTGTTATTTTCTATTTTGTTTTTTATTTTCGTGATTTTAGTAGACGTTCAACTTTCGTGCGTGTTGGCATGGACGGTGTTGCGCCGATAACAGTGACGGCTGCTGCACCTGCGGCATTTGCGAATTCGACTGCTGATTGTAGGTTCTCGCCGCTTGCCAAAGCGGTTGCGAGTGCGCCACAAAAAGCATCGCCTGCGCCGGTTGTATCTACAGGTTGGACAAGCAGCGCGGGGATAAGTTCTGATGTCGTCTCTGTTAGCATCAAGGTGCCTTGTCCACCGAGCGTTAGCACGACGGCACTGTTTTCGGTGTCTACCATGCGTCCGCGTAGTATCTCTGCAGCACGGCATGCGTCTTCGTGACTGTTAATCGGCATCCCTGACAACAATTCCGTTTCGGATTGATTTGGGGTGAGGATATCGACATACCCCAAAAGACTATCGGGTAGCGGTTGCGCAGGTGCTGGATTTAGTACCACTATTGCCCCGTGTTGTTTGGCGATTGCTGCGGCGTGTTCGGATGCCGCAATCGGTGTTTCTAATTGTAGAAGGAGGACATCTGTGTCTGCGATGCAGTCGGCGGCGGTGTCTATATCTGCTGTGGTGAGCGCCATGTTTGCGCGCGGTACAACAATGATACTGTTATCACCGTCCGGTTCGACAACAATCGTCGCTACGCCGGTGCCGATGTCCATCCGTCTTGTGATGAACCTGCTGTTGATCTGTTCATTTTTTATTGCAGTGCGTAACAAGTCTCCGAAAGGATCTGAGCCTATGCTTCCGACGAGGGCGACATCTGCGCCTAACCGTGCTGCGGCGGCTGCCTGATTAAATCCTTTTCCGCCTGTGAAAATGTCGAAGGCATCGCCGATGATCGTTTCGCCTTTGTCTGGTTTTCGGATTGCGTGGCAGACGAGATCAATGTTCAGACTGCCGACGACGGTAACTTTCGGTGTTGCACGGTTCATTACAACTTGCTCCTGCCCTTTTAACGATTTCTGACAATTATAGTTGACATAAAGTGCTATTGTCAAGGGATTATGGGAAACTGTTGGAATCGGAACTGTGATTTTTGGGATTGATATGATTTTCGATTTTACTGTTTTATTTTTCCCCAAACGGTAGTCAGTAATCCTTCAGGCTCAAGGGCATACGCCCTCGTTGTCCATTCAAACACTGCCAATCCTCCGTTGGAATACGTTTTCAAAATTTGTTCAGTCCGCCCACTTTCAATGTGGACTGCGAAATTGGTGTATGCGGGTTCATGGTTGTGTAATGTGTAAACGAGGTACTGTCCATCAGCTGACCAAGTGAGGTCATCGATGGAAAGCCCTTCTTCAGGTTCTATGTACCGCAAGTGGCGGGGTCCCACAAAGGGACGAACGCCAATTTTATAGGGTTTTGTGCTGGTGCGGAAGGCGAGATATTTTGAATCTGGTGAGAAAACTGGAAAATCACCGTCTTTGGTGATTCGCGAGACCTCTTTTGTAATGGTATTGAAGAGAAAAATACCTGTGTCTGTGCTATAGGCGATTTTCTTTCCGTCAGGTGCCCAGTCTACCCGATATGGATTGTCTTTTAGTAACAGTTTTGCGATTGGTTTTTTTTTCTCTATCTCGTGATTTGAAATGAGATAGAGTCCGCGTTCTCGTATTTTCCCAATTATAACGAAAGAATGGTTCGTGAAAACCACATCTCCGTCTGGCGAGATATCAGCATCAATGATTTCGCTATATTCTCCTTGCGTCAGTTTTTTCGCCTCTGCATTCGGATGCTTTCTATCAAGGAGATAAACATCGTAAACAGTTGCTAACACGCCGAGTTCGTCAGCGACTACCTTGACAACAGCTACGATGTAGCGTCCATCTTTTTGTATAGAGAACGTTGTAATAGTATGTGGCAGTCTGAAAATGGGTCGAGCACTCTGTTCATCATTTACGTTGCCGATCCATAATTCACGTTGCTCTGTAGGGTGTCTAAAGATGATTTCTCCGGAGGGTTTGGCATGCGTTGCCAATGGCAAGAGAAAGACAAAACTCAAACAAATTGTTTTGAGGGTTTCTCTAAAACAGGATTTCATAATTATTCCTTGCAGCCTCGAGTTGTTCGGGGGACATAAGCGCAAAAACCGCTAAGAGATTTTCGCGTAGTTTCTTTGAATCCGCGAGAAGAGCATCTCCATGGGCTAATTCTTTTTTAACCAATGCCTCGTCCCTTTCTTTGTGGTCCTTTCTCCGAAGTTCCCATTCGTGATACCGCTTCGCACGCTCCCTGGACGCAGCGGTATATTCTTTAGTTTTTTACCACGGTATAGGGGGTTCCGTGCGTTCGAGTTCTTCATACTCTAAAGCGATTTGTTGTGATTCCACTTCGATTTCCCAGTCTGCGATTTTCCTTGCTTCACGAGATTTCAGGAAGTCCTGTGCATCTTTGGTCAGCTGCTCAGGGGTCTTTGTGGTTCGGTGGTTGGCTAAAGCGTCAAAAAAGGCTTCGACTTTCTCAGCGGGAAGCGTTTTCAACGCCTCCTCACGCGCATATTCGAGTTGCTCCGGTGTCATCAGCGCATAGAGCGAGAGCATGGCATCAAGTTCCGCATCGGCAGAGGCGAGAGTTGCCCGGACAGAGGCTCTTAATCTTCGCGAATTTTCAAGATGCCTTTTCTTGAGTGCGTCTCTCCGAAGCTCCCATTGGCGACGTTTTCTCGCGGCTGCCAAGGTCTCTGCACGTCTCTTGTACTCGGCTTCCACGCCGTCCTTGACTTCCACACTCTGACCGACATCCGGCTGTGGTTCGGTTTCCGTTTCGTTTTCCGGTGTCGGTCGGTTCAAGGGAGCGGTCTGTGCGAGGACGGCTTTTTCAGCGTTTCGGCGCTCTGCTTCCGCTCTCGCCCGCAGCCTTTCATCTTGGATTTTCTGTTCAAGGCGTTTCTCTTTTCTTGCCTGATTCTGTCCGGAAAAGAACGCGAACGTCGGGATAAAGAGGGCAAAACTGAGTATCCATGTGAAAATCCATCGCTTGGAAAATCTTTTGCCAATCATGATTGTATCTCCTATAGGGTAGTTATCCGCTTGTGTCTCGCATCTATCCGCGTCCGGACAGAGGGGCTTTTGACACGGCGGCGGTTGTTATTTAACTGAGGGTGTTTCATAAATCGTTATTTTTTATCGAAAGACAGTTTTGATATGTGTAACATTTCGCGTCGGCAACCCGCATCGGACATTCATTAGCATTGCGAGTTGCAACAACAAAACGCCGACACCCAAAAAGGTGGAAACATACGCCAGACCTCGCATCGGTAAAGGTTTATGTGTCTCTGTGATTGACAAGAGTCTGCTCAGCAAATCAAAGACAGGCTCAAGCTCAATCGCAGTTTTTCGCCTGCGTCGCCATGTGGCAACTTGTGTTGCGGTATAGAGTGGGGCTGCGCCTAAGAGTGCGTTTGCCTCTCGTAGAGTCGTCTTCGGAGTCAGCAAAAGCACTTGGTATTCAGCAAAAGCGACTTGGCGTTTTTTATCAACATATCCGTTATCAGCGACGATACATCGCACGCCTTTTTCAAGAAGTCGGTCTTTCTTAGTATCCAAGACCTTCCGCTCGTTGACGTTGGCGGATAGCACCTGAAACATCACTGGAAAACCGTTGCGGATGCTGGTGAGATGGAGTCCGTGTCCATAAACCCATCCATGATACCCGCTTTTTGACCGCATACTCTCTTATGTCAGGATATTGCATGGGTGTCTCCTTCAACTTATGTAGTATAAAGTGAAAGGATACCCAGTATCCTGACTTTTGCCAACTATTATTTATGAAACACCCTCAATTAATTAGCCGCAAGTTCCACTATCGCAGCCACCACTGATGTAAGAATCTTGGTGTAAAAATCCGCTATGGTGGTGTGGGCTTCGTGCTATTACGTTTTTTCCATTCTGTGTAGAACTCGTCCAAACCTAAATTCGGCGGGGGGGGTTTTGTGCGCTGAAGTTCATCCCACTCGCGCTGGATTTTTTCCCGCTCCGCTACCAATTCCCGCTTCGCTATCGCCAGAGCTTCTTTGTTTTCCGCGAGTGCCTGTGCATCCTGTTCTATCTGTTCGGGGCACTTGACAGTGCCGAACTCCGCGACGTGCCGAAAAAAACTATCGACCTCCTCGGCAGGCAGCGTTTTCAAAGCCTCTTTCCGCTCAACCTCGAGTGCTTCGGGGGGCATAAGCGCAAAAGCCCCTAAGACATTTTCGCGTAGTTTCTTTGAATCCGCGAGAACGGCATCTCCATGGGAATGCCTAATTTCTGCCTATTATAGAAATGCATTAAAGTTCTCCTTATGTAGGTATTCTAAAAATCACGAGCGGGCGTATCAACGGCTCTCTGTTCTTCTAAAAGGTTAAGGGTCGCTTCGCTGTGTTCTTTTCGCTTCTGAACCCCATCTGTTATTTCAGAAAGCATTTGTTGAAATCGTTTTTCAGATGCCTCTGGAGAAACTTCGGTCGTAAAATCTAAACCGATGCTATAGAGGTCCGATTCATACTGATCCCAAGCCTCCGGTGGGAATTGAGACTTCATTTTTTCAATGAGGCCTCGCCGCGTCTCAATAGGAAGCGTCATTAACATCTTAACGAGTTGGTATTTTGAATCTCTGAGATGTTCATCGCCTCTTGTATTGTGTGCTTTCCACTTTACGCGAAGGGCATTATTCTTTCCTTCCCACTCACGAAAGCGCTCTGATTGCTCTGATCCCTGAACAACCACATCCGGAACGACTTTCTCTGCTGAAAGTGGCGCAGAATGGCTCTGTGTTGTGTCAACATCAGAGGGTTCTACAGCGAGCGGTGTGGACCCCTCTCTCGCTTCTGCTCTCAACTCAGAGACGTTAGCGGGCGGGCAACAAGAACTTCCAGGGGTCTCTGCCAATTGTTTCTTTGACTCGGTGATCGCTACGGACTCGTCATCTTGGATTTTCTGTTCAAGGCGTTTCTCTTTTCTTGCCTGATTCTGTCCGGAAAAGAACGCGAACGTCGGGATAAAGAGGGCAAAACTGAGTATCCATGTGAAAATCCATTGCTTGGAAAATCTTTTGCCAATCATGATTGTATCTCCTATAGGGTAGTTATCCGCTTGTGTCTCGCATCTATCCGCGTCCGGACAGAGGGGCTTTTGACACGGCGGTGGTTGTGATTCAAATTATGGGAGTTTTGCCCGCAAGCAACACAGAAAAGGAAGGTCGGGCAATCTGTCCCTGTTAGGTGCTAACCTTTTTGCGGGGTAAACGCCCAGATGCGACCTGCATCGGCGTAACTTGCAAGCCAAAACTTGCTATGTACACTCGGGGCTTTGACTGTCAGTAAAATAAACCTCCATTTGATGTTAAAAATCTTGGTGTTAAAAATCCTCTATGGTGGTGTGGGCTTCGTGCTATTACGTTTTTTCCATTCTGTGTAGAACTCGTCCAAACCTAAATTCGGCGGAAGGGGCTTTGTGCGCTGAAGTTCTTCCCACTCGCGCTGGATTTGTTCCCGCTCCGCTACCAATCCCTGCCT
>JAJEET010000030.1 GCA_022820835.1 Candidatus Poribacteria bacterium | reverse complement strand
AAAATCAAGGAGAGACAAAATGTTTATCCGAAAAAACTGGATCCCGTTGTCTGTGTTGCTCATCTCGATTGTCGCTGTGGGTCTCTACTTCCTCCGCACAGATGTCCCCGATGAACCGATTCTGATTGTCAAACCTGTAGAGTTTGAGAAACCCACTGCGAAATCGCATGTTGGTGAAACCTCGCAAGGCGGACACTTCCACAAAGATGGGACGTGGCACGGTGAAACGCATGATGAGCTTACGTCTGACGAAAGGTTTGAGAGCGACGCGGAATTCAAAGCGCGTATGGAAAAGTACAACGCCGAGATGGCAGCTGCGAAGACCACGCGTGAGCAAAACGAGGCATTGATGCGACACATGAAGGCAAGCCCTTACTTTGATCTATATTATCAGAATGTGTATAATTTTTACAAGGCCCACCCTGATTACGACCACGCAAAACACGAAACTAACTCGCCTGAACTTAAGCAAAAGTATGCGGATGCTGTTTATGCAGATGTCGCAAAGGTGCGCGCCGAGAATGCTGCACGAAAAGCGGAATATGAACGGAATCGTTATAAGGGTGTAGACAAAAGTCCTTGGATACCGCCGCAAGGAGGTAATCGATAATGTTGAACAGAAATTTTAGGTGGGCGATCTGTCTACTGATAGGCATTTTTCTCTCAATTGGCAGTGTCAGTTTTGCCCATGAATTTGGGTGTAGCAACTCGTGGCAAGCATGTGTTGATGGTTGGACGGCACCGGACTGTTCGGTTGCGTCTGGTTATACCTGTTGGGCGCAGTAGTTTTCGATATTTTCAACCGCAACTTTTTCAAGGTGCGCGCCTGTTATCTTCTGATAGCGGGCGCGTTTGTTTTATCGAGCGTCGTGTTCTTTTGGTTGCATCGCTGGGGTGAGCGACCAGAAGTCGTGAAAGTCAAGGGTGTTCCTATAGCAGAGACCTCAAGATGCGATATATCCCTCCCTGTCATTGATTTTTAGGTTGTGGGTGCTATCACAGACCACAAGTGGACACCTGACGGGCAGGCAATTTTTTATACCGTCTATGGACCTGATCTTTTATATCACAACGACCTTGCCCCACTTGACGGTGCCCCCTATGAAGAGATTTTGAAAATAAGGGATGCAAGGCACCAATGTTTGATTGGGCAAACGTCGCGTATGCTGTTGAACCTACGAATCGATTGACAACACTCTGCGGAAAACTTAAACACCAAAGCGGGAAGTAAAACGGTTCCACCGCTATCACCGCATCGGAGGTGCTGCGTAAAATTGAAAACTAAATTGCTTGACATGCATCGGAAAATCGGTTACAATAAAATAAAACACATATTGCAACGAGAGAACTATGCCAAAACCCACCGATATCCGCATCCTTGACGTTCACTACGATTTTGAAGAACACCAATACCGCACCCCGCTCAAATTCGGCGGTGTGCCGACAGACCACTGCGTCCTCTTTAACGTTCAGATACACGTTCAGACCCGTGACGGCAAAGAGGCAGAAGGGAAAGGCTCCATGCCGCTCGGTAACGTCTGGGCATTTCCACCGCGCTACGCGCCTTTCGATCAGAGCCTCGCAGCGATGAAGAAACTCGCTGAATTGGGGGTAGACGCAACAAAAGGTTGCACACTATGCGCGCATCCACTCGAACTCTCCGAGGTACTGGAACCCGAATTCCTACAAATTGCGGACGCGTTATCCGACACCATGCAACTCACATCGCCGATCCCGAAACTTTGTACCGTTGTTACAACGAGTCCGATTGATGCAGCAATCCACGACGCGTTCGGGAAAGCAAACGGTATCAATAGCTACGATGGCTTAAGTGAAGACTTCATTCAGGCGGATGTATCACACTTTTTAAATGATCGGTTCAGCGGAAAATATCTCGACCAGTATACCTCACGCCAACCGAAACCGAAGATGCCGCTCTATCATCTTGTTGGCGCGCTGGATCCGCTCACCGATGCCGATATTTCAGAACGCCTCAATGACGGGCTACCGGAGACGCTCCCCGAATGGATTATCGCCGATGGATTGACCCATCTGAAAATCAAACTCAACGGCGACGATCTGGATTGGGATGTCGCACGCGTCCTCGCGATTGATAAAGTCACCGCAGAGACACAAGCGAAACGTGGCGTTGATACGTGGCACTACTCCGCAGATTTCAACGAAACCTGTCAAAATGTGGAATACCTTTTGGCGTTTCTTAATCGGATTCAAGAAACGGAAAGCGCAGCGTTCCAACGTCTGGCATATATCGAACAACCGACGGATCGGGACCTAAAAGCACATCCCGAGAACAAGATGCACAAAGCAGCGGCGATCAAACCGGTCGTGATAGACGAATCGCTGACCGACTTCGAGACTTTCCTCTTAGCACGTGAGCAAGGGTATTCCGGTGTCGCACTCAAGGCGTGTAAAGGGCAATCTCAGGCGTTGCTCATGGGTGCCGCTGCTGCAGAATACGGGATGTTTCTCGCCGTACAGGACCTGACGTGTCCAGGGGCATCGTTCTTACACTCCGCTGGACTCGCTGCACGGATCCCTGGCGTAACTGCTATCGAAGGCAACTCTCGTCAATTCTGCCCAAGCGCGAACGACGGTTGGAACGAAGAATTTCCGTCTATCTTCAACATCACCGATGGCACTGTCGGCACCCACATCCTTACTGCTTCGGGTTTGGGACACTAACATCCGCCGATTCCGTTCCCTGATCCGCGACGGTGATATTGGTGACAACGTTCCGCTGTTCGGGAACACGGACCGGGAAATCTTCAATCACGTCGTTAATCAACTGTTTGATGACCGCCTTAACCGAATCGAAGGGTATACACTCAAGGACAATGATGGCGCGATGTTTTGAAGGTGCGATGTCATACGTCAACCCATACTGGAGTCCGAGTTGCATCAGTTCAGGTTCAACGTTGATAGAAATCTGCCGTCGTTCCTGATCCGTAATATAAAAACTATCAAGGATGAAGTGCGTGTGAATCCACGCTTCTCTTTCTTCAACGATCCTCATAATTTTCCAATATAACACGAAAAAAGAAACGTGTCAATACCGAACAGTTATGAAACCCCGAATCGGGATTCTACCTAAATCGAATTGTTGAACCTCGCCATTGTGCCAGCGAATATTGAGACGATCTACGCGTGAGACATTGCCCAACCCGAAGGAGAGGCGGAGATCGTTCCCTGACAGATAACTTGCCCCACAAGTAATCTCCCGGAGCAACGTCGTTCCATCTGCCATTAATTGAACTCGCGCCCCAATCGCATCTGTGTTTCCATCTGCCCCGACCAACTTCACCGTTAGCCACGCGTTCGCATTGCCGACCTCGTTGCGTAAGATAACCGCTGGACGGTTTGACTGACACAGCACAACATCAACATCACCATCCATATCTATATCTCCGAAGAGCATGCCGCGCACCACGTAAGGCGTTTCATTCAACCCCGCTTCAGCAGTAATCTCCGTGAAGGTTACACCGTTCTCCAGTGTGCCGCCTCGGTTATGAAACAATTGCACAGGCTGTGCGTAACGCATTTTCGCGTCAATCTGATCCACGTTGTCCCAGATATGTCCGTTCCCCACGAGGATATCCAACCAACCGTCGTTATCAAAGTCAATGAAACGGGTACCAAAACCGAGCGAAAAGAAAGAAGGATCGGCGAGGTTTGTGTCAAACGTCACATCCTCAAAATAGCCGTCGCCATCGTTCTGCATGAGGCAGTTCGCTTCCAACGAAAAATTCGAGACCCAGAGATCAATGTCGCCGTCGTTGTCATAGTCACCCGCGTCTATCCCCATCGACCCGTTTGCCAAGCCATCACCGTTGTAGGCAACACCACGCAGCACGCCTTCCTCTTGAAAGGTGCCGTCACCCTGATTCATAAAAAGCGTATTCGGAGACATATCGTTTGCAACGTAGATGTCCAACCATCCATCGTTGTCCACATCCGTAAAGACAACGCCTAATCCACGCGTCGTCGGTTCATAAACACCAGCGGACTCGGTAATATCTGTAAACGTGTCATCGCCATTGTTCCGGTAAAGTACATCGGCGATGCCCTGATATTCGTTCGGACCGCAGTAGATACGCAAACTGTTATTGTAATAGCACGGTATATCGGTTTCGAGTGCGTATTTGACGTAGTTGCAGACATAGAGATCCAGGTCCCCGTCCCTGTCAATATCAGCGAATGCAGCACTCGCGCTTAGCAGTGGACAGCCTACCTGTGCTTGTTCCGTTACGTCGGTGAATGTGCCATCGCCGTTGTTTCGGTAAAGCACATTTTTCCCCAAGTTCGTTACGTACAAATCGCGGTGTCCATCAGAATTGTAATCCGCAGCGACAGCACCGAGTCCGTAACCGGTACCACCAACGTTTGCAGATGCCGTGACATCAACAAACACACCGCCATCGTTTCGATAGAGCCGATTTTGGGGTGCTTCTGCTGATGGTGAAAGGGAATTACCTTGAACGAGGTAGAGGTCCAGGTCTTCATCGTTATCAAAGTCAAAGAGCGCGCCACCGCTGCCCATCGTCTCAACGAGTCGACGTTCCGCAGAAAAACCGTTGATATGTTTGAAATCAAGTCCCATATCACTGGTTACATCACGGAAATAAGGTTCAGTCCGACCGAGCAGCGGAAATACAAAAAGAAGAAGCGGCACCAACAAATGGAATTGGTAGTGTTTTCGTTGGAACATGATGATAGGTAGGTTAGTTTTCGATTTCTGGGCGCGGGCGAACTACCCGAAACCCAACCGTATGTGTTGAATCCAGAGGATAAAACTTGAATCGTAAACTCGAACGGAGGAACGCGCTGCCAACATCCCACGCGCCACCACGGATGACCCTCGCACGAAGTACGTCCCGGAACCGGAGGTTAAGCGGATTGCGTGGCACACCTTTCTCGTTTCGCTGGTAAACCATCGGATTGTATTCATCAAGGCACCACTCCCAAACATTTCCAGCGAGATCCGCGATACCGTCCGGCGACTCGCCTTTCGGAAATTGACCCACCGGCATCGGACGATTGTAGCGGCGCGCGAAGTTGGCATGCTGACGCGCTTTCGGCGGTGTGTCTCCCCACGGGTATATTCGCGCTTGTGTGCCGCGTGCTGCGCGCTCCCACTGCGCTTCAGTCGGCAGACTGCCACCGATCCATTCCGCAAACGCTTGCGCATCAAACCACGTCACACCGACAACGGGTTGCGTCCCACCGTTGAGTGTCTCATCTGCCCAAGTTTCTTCACCGTTGTGTCCGCGGGGTGTAGGGCGGTTCGTGGCTTCAATAAAAGCACGATACTGCGCGTTGGTAATCTCATACCGCGAAATTTCGTAAGCCCTTAGGTAGACCTGATGTTGTGGCAGTTCTGCATCGAAGGTATGCCGCTCCAGCATGGAGCTCCGCAATTTAGCGTCTTCATAAGCCGCTTTTGCCTCTTCAGGTGTTGCCCCCATCAGGAACTCACCTTCGGGAACAGCGACCCATTCTATAGTCGCAAGAACTCGCCGAGCTGCCTTACTAATCTCGGCAACCGCAAGATCGCCATAGGTCATAACAAGGAGCATAAGGAATGTAAAACCGACACGTTTCATTTAGAACTATTTTTTTTGAAATCGAATTTTCTTAAAGAGAACCCGCTCCAGACTTCATCAAGATTATCCCCAGGATTAGAGGATCCACCGTATGTGACTACATAACTCTCACCGGTCTTATCGCGCAATTTCTGAGTTATTTCAAAAATATGCTCCACCTGACGTCGACTTTCGGGATCCCTAACACGACAACGTAAAAGATCCGGAGGTTTAGAACGATCTTCGTCATATTTCAAATAAGAATAATCCTTTTCCTTTAATATACTCTTGAGAATACTACCAGAAGCACTCAACAACTTCTCCTTAGAATAATCCTCATCATACATTGGATAGTCATAATCAGGCACAAGTGTTTGCATGTTTGGGTCTTTCCGAACGATTTCAATGATCTTTACCGCTGCTTCCTGCAAAGTATCTTCCAACTTTTTCCGCGGAATGTCTCCCAATTGGTCATCCCTAAGAGTCGCGATGAAGATTCCTTTACTCAAATCCATAGGTAAACTTTCTTCCTGCTCATCACCATTGAGAGCATACCGAACGTGCCCGAAAAAAGTGGGACCATATCCATGCACATCAAGTATTTCTACTCGAAGGAACTGTATAAATCCATAGTCTTGCAACCCATTTAGTTCAATAACACGAACTTCAAACATGCTCATTATGACTCCTCCTCATCTAATTCGGTAAACTGCACTTCAAAGCGATTTTTGACGCAAGATGGCGGTATATGGCCATATAATAAGACTTCAGCATCCCGTAGTGCTTTCGCAAGTGCCTCCAACTGAGGCGTGAGGTTCGGAGGACAAGGCACACCCGGACCCGGCGGCTGAGGTTGCCGTCCTATCCGAAAATGTGACATACGCCACGGATCAATAACCCCGAGTAAAAAATTTGGAAGCCCATTGTGCTGATAAAAAGGATACTCGCCTTCAGAATCAAGATCAATAGGGTTTGGTAAACTCTTCGCAACTTCCTTGACTGGATCAAAAATCTCAAGTCCAGAAGGTAATGGAATCTCAATTTCTATCTTGTAAACGTAGCCTCGCTTATCAAGTGTACGTATATCTGTACCACCCCGCACCGCATAATCCCACGCTACTGCATAGGAACGAGTTAATGAAATGTAAGGACTGTTTATAGTACCTTCTGCAACATGCGTTGTTAATGCCTTAACCGTAGGCTGTGTTGTAGGTGAGATCGCTGTAAAGCCGACTTCTCGTGAGTCGTTGATATACCAATGCGTCCCAACACCAGCACCTTTATAAAATATAGCCATATACCTTCTTTCAGAATTGCTGTAGACAAGAGGAATACCTAACAAACAATATCATATTGTAACTAACGAGGTCCCGGCACGCTATGCCGGCGTTTTAGGTCGCCCCAAGCGATCGGTAATTTCGCACGCGGCGAGACATCAAATGGTACGAGAAGGTCTTCAAAGTACTCATATTGCGCAACCTGTTTGCCTTTGCTGTCACAGATACCGACGTAAATGCCGACCTCAAGCGGTTCATCAAACTCCTGTTCCGTCTCGCCGACATCGATCCATGCGTCGTTTGCTTCCCGTTTCCACCACGCTGTGAAGGTGTCCCCCTCACGACGGAGCCGCATGTAGATATCCATTTCACCTACAGGGTCTTGGAAATTCGGAACCGTACCGACAAGTCCTTCCCCTGCATCAAACTGCCGTTTTTGGTACTGGATGACAGCATTGTTGCCGTTGGCGGGTCCACGTCCCCAGAGTTTGAGCGTCACCCACTCACCATCGCGACCTTGGCGGTCTTTCGTTGTCGGAGAATACGCAGCAATACCCGCAACAACGCAGGCATCCTCATAATCCATGTAAACATGCGTCTCTACGTCAAAATCACCTTCATGTTGCTGATAGAGTCGGTTCGTTGTGTCCGAGGGCCAGAGATTACGGTTGAGTTCACCCGTGACATGCAGCCATCCGGCTTTCGTTTTGCCCATATCCCAATCTTTCGGCTCAACGCCTGCTTCGTCAGAAGTTTTCCACTTCCAATTCGGATTCTTCAAAACGTTTCCATCAAACGGATCGCCGAGCGAAGGGGCTGCTTCAGTAGAAAACACGGCAAAAAGAATAAAAACACCGATAAAAAACAAAAGAGTCGCTATTTTCAAATCCTACCTCCATAAACGTGCTGGCGGCATGAGAGCCGCCAGCAATTAAGAAAAGCTGCGAACCTCGTTCGCTGCTATTGTCCTTTCAATTCACCCCATGTGACTGCAAGCCGATTTCGCGGATCAACGGCTGTCGCCGGACTTGAGGCTTCCCGGAAATAGTCAAACGTGACCGTCATTCTGCCAGCCTCGCTTGCCCCCTCACAGATGCCGACATAAATACCGACCTCAAGAGGTTCCGCAAGTTCATTGGTCACTTGACCAACGGAGACCCAGTCGCCTTCTGCGTTGGGCTTGAACCAAGATGTGTATTCGTCGCCATCACGCGTGAGGCGTAGTTCAAGCGGAATAACACCTTGTGCCGGGTTATAGTCCGGTTGCGTACCGACATATCCGAGTTCAGCAGAATCATTTTGACGGCGTTGGTATTGGAGCACCGCATTGTTACCTTGCGCAGCACCACGACCCCACAACTTCAATGTTACCCACTGACCATCACGGTCTTGGTGATCCTTCGTCGTTGCGGAATATACGATGATGCCAGCAACCGTACAAGCATCGCCATAATCGACAGTCATTGACGTTTCGATGTCAAACTGGTCCTGATCTGTGATCTGGTAAAAACGTGTACTCGTATCATCTGTCCACACGTTCTGATCAAAACCTGCTTCGGCAACGAGTACGCCATCCTTCAGTTCCCAAGGACTCTTATCGCCATCCTTGACTTGCCAGAAGGACTCAAGGTCTTGACCTGTTCCCATGAATTCGTCGCTCAGCAATGTCTGCGCGAAAATGTTGGGGATCAGGCATACAGATAGAAGCCAAATTGCAACTATGTAAGTCATCTGTTTCATTACAATATCCTCTCTATTTTTCGTACGGAACGCTTCCCGCCGATATTCAAAATTGCCTTTCGTATCTCAAATCACTTGCGGTTCGTTCCATATATTATGGTTAACTTGACATATATTACTACATTGATTAGAAAAATTCAACTTTTTTCTCACTATTCCGTACTTAACAGTATATGAAAAAAAGATTGCAGATCTCTTTGCAATTCGCCTTAAGACTATGTTAAAATTCAGAATTAATCGGAATTTAATCTCAAGCACACGTTATTCACTTTAGGAGGTCGTTATGAAGGTAGGTATTCGGGATGGGATGTTACCCGTCTCCTTTGAAGAATCGTTTCAGAAAGCTAAAGACATCGGTTTTGATGGCATCGAACTTTGCATGGGTGTCAATTACCGCGAACATACACTCTGGCAAGAGGGTGGGATTGACAACGTGAACAGTTTGGCAGAAGCTGCAGGCATCGAAGTCTCTTCACTATCACCGGGTGGTTTCACGGCTTACTCGTTTATGAACCCGACCGACAGCGTCAGAAGCGAAGGCATCGCCAAACTACAATATCTCGCAGAAACCGCACCACAACTCGGTGCAAAAGTGATACTGGTACCCTTTTTTGGAAACGGTAAAATCGAGGACGATCACATTGACGCGCAACGTTTCATAGACGGCTTGAAAGCCGCTGCAGAAACCGCCGAAAAACACGATGTCTCCCTCGCAATCGAATCCACGCTGAGTGCTGAACAACATCAGCGAATTATCGACAACGTCGGCTCACCCGCCGTTGGTGTCTACTACGATATGGGGAACGCCACCGGTTTAGGCTACGACTCACCATCTGAAATTCGGAATTTAGGAAAATCAATTACCCAGATGCACATTAAGGACACTGGCGGTAACCACGCCGGCGAAGGCGATGTCGATTTTTCAGCTGTCTTTGGAGCCGCACACGCCATCGGGTACGATAGTTGGTTCGTATTGGAAACGCCCGGTAAGGACGATCCAGTTGCGTCCGCGGCGAAAAACCTCAACTTTGTGAGGAACAATTTTTGAACCGATCGCAAAAGTGCCTCCTGCTATTGGAGATTCATAGTTTCAATATCAGAACTTTTATACGGAGGAGTCGGCATGAACAGCCCAAAAACAATAGTTCCACGCTCTGAAGGCAAGAAGCTGCTGTCCCTACCGACGCGCGAAGCAGAACAAATCTTTCAAAGCTACGGGAAGCAACTGCAATTAGAAATCCTCAGTGCAACCCGTAACCCGAAAGCACGCGAGCAACTTTATTACCTTGTACCCGATTGTACAGAACTCATCCAAGAAAGCCCGACTACGGATGTACTCCAGGTTTTGGACACAATGCTCGGCACCGGACTCGCCTCGGTACTGCTGCCCTGCCTTTCAAACGATCAATTTGAAGAACTGTTGGACATCGCTGTCTGGCGCGATGGCAAACTTGATGAAGAATCGTTGGACCTCTGGCTCTTTGAACTTTCTGAGTGTGATCGGGACGAACTCGGACGATTTCTCAGAGAATTAGACATCCGTCTACTCGCAGCACTCCTCCATGGACGCATAAAACTTCAAGACGAACACGCCGCGATGCTTCTTGAACGCGGTTTCTTAGATCCAGCCTCAAACGCGATTCACTACGCCGATGAACGCGCACGAGCGGTCTCCAACGCGATTTGGGAAGCCGACTACGAAGTTTTCGACATGCTTCTTAGCGAACTCTTCGCAATTGATACCGAAGGTGATGTTGACGCTGAACTCGCCGCTATCTTTGATGCCGCACAGGCGGATAGAGCAGAACGCGTCGCAGCACGCGACAAGGAAGCAGGTATTGATGTCACTGAATCCGATCTCATGGAAAAAGTCGACTTAGATTCGCTCAACTTCGATGAGGACGAAGAAGACGATGACGAATATGACGACGAATAAATTTTCTCTCGTCGCCGAGGCGACCCTCGATAGACGACTGTTCCTCGCACGAGCATTGGCACACGGTGATACCTTTAGTCGCATCCCGCGTGAACAAGCGGATACGCTCTACCAGAATATCGCTGCCATCGCTCATAAACTTATTACAATGAAAACGGCTGATCTCTCCGACGAATCAGCACTCCGAACGCACATCCAGACCGCCTTTACACTTACCAGTCTCGGATTGGAATACGGCAGTAAAGGCGATCTGGATAAAGCCGTTCAAATACTACGTAAAACAAGAGTCGTTAAGTTCTTCCAAATCGGGAACACCTTAATGGAGAGACTACACGATAGAGCACGCCATCTTTTAGAACACGCCGTGATCCGACCCCCCAGCAGAGACGAGGAGCACTTACTCGGTACCAATCACACAGATATAGAAACCGAAGGCATCCAGATCTACACGCAAGCGGAACTCGAATTTCTAAAGGCGTTATTAATATATCGGATCACCATACAGACACTGCAAGTGACGATCAGAGATACCGATACCCCGCGCGCGCTCCTTCACCTCAACGAAGTCGAGATGATTGACAGGCAACTGGCATGTATCGAGCATCGGTGCGATTACGTCAAGGCACTACCGCTCGAAAACCCGTTCGTGTTGGAGCCGCCGCTGAGTATCTTTCCGAACCCGATTGAACGCCTGACACTCAGTCTGATCGTTAACCTCGTGCTTTATCGGCAAGTCGATTTCGAGATAGATGAAGACACAAGATCGGATTTCCATCAGTTGGCTTATATTGACGGCGAGGTCCGAGAATCGTTACGGGAACAATTGCTTGACTGGATTACGCAATTCCTCGAACAGGCACAGCAACCGGAACCTGTGAAAACTTACGCTGTCGCTTATTGGGATGATTGCCTCCGTATTGAAGGACAGGCAGCCGCACCTCAATAGTCTCAACGGTCAGCGGAAAATTTTCGTCGCGCTTCAGCGATGGCTCGGCGCGCCCTCGGTGTCCCAATATCGCTCAAAGCGCGTTCCGCCATCCGGCGAAGATCAGGATCCGTCGAATGGAGTGCATCAATCAATGAATCAACAGCAGGCGTGCCTATCGTAACCAACGCACGCACAACAAGACGACGTACATTCCATTCTCGGTCTGTCAGTGTACGAATAAGTGCAGGCAGAATCGCATCAAGGGGTGCACCGATTTCGCCTAACGCATAAGCCGCATTCAGCCGAATCTCTGACGATTCCGCGTTTAAGGCATCAATAAGATACGGTACAGCAGGCGCACCCATGTTTTGTAGAGCCACAGAACCGACAACACGGATATTTTCGTCGGGATCAGCGAGAATTGAAATAAGGGCAGGCACAATACGGGCAGCAGGTTCTCCAATTTCTCTGAGTGCCCACGCAGACATCTCGCGAATCTGCGGATTGTTATCAGAGAGCCCTACAATCAGCGCGTCGATCGCTTCGGGACCGATCGCGACTAAGGCTCTGTATGCCCTGACCCGGCTGGGAGCATTCGGCGCACCGAGTTGCGCAATAAGCACCTCCACCTGTCGTTCCTGCGACTGACACGCCATTAAAGAAAGAAAAGTTAGGATGAAGAAAAGGTGTTTCATAGAATTAACCGAGTCCTGAAAGGTTTTCGCAAAAAAACCGTACTGATAACTGACACCTATTAATAGCACAGTTACACAATTTTTTAAAGGAGAAAACGGCTTCGCTACCGTGCGAAAACCGTCAACAAAAAGATGCAATTAGAAACAGCAACGTTCGGGGCAGGCTGTTTTTGGTGTGTTGAGGCAGTCTTTCAGCAATTGGAAGGCGTTCACGAAGTCGTCTCAGGATACACCGGCGGCACCACCGTCAACCCGACCTACCAAGCAGTATGCTCGGAAATGACTGGACACGCTGAGGTGATTCAGATCCAATTTGATCCGACAGTCATCTCTTACGAGGAACTATTAGAAGTTTTCTGGCATACGCACGACGCAACGACATTAAATCGGCAAGGAAATGATGTCGGGACCCGGTACCGTTCCGCCATCTTCTACCATACAGAAGAACAGCAACGCATCGCCGAGCAGTCAAAAGCAGATATGGATAAATCCGATATGTGGGAGGATCCGATTGTCACAGAAATCACGCCAATCGATACCTTCTACACAGCCGAAGATTATCACCAAAACTACTTTCGATTGAACTCAAGACAGCCGTATTGTCAATTTGTGATTCATCCGAAGATGCAAAAATTTACGAAAGACTTTAAGGATAAACTGAAAAATGATGAATAATAAATGTATTTTGAAACCGTCCATCGTCAAATATCTAAAGGCACAGTTGCTGTGGCTTATCGTCATCTGCTGCCTCAGTGCTAACAGTGTAGTCGCACAAAACACACCTGTAACCGTGTCTACGACGACAGCGCGGCGCGGGACCTTTGTCTCGACCAAGGATTACACCGGACATCTACAACCCAACGCCGAAGTAAAGATTTTCGCCAATGTTTCCGGTAAAATTGTCTCTTTCGATGCAAAGGTAGGACAAAATGTGGCGAAAGGCGACGTGCTTGCACAGAGCGATCCGAAGGAGGCTACACTCGCTGTCATACGTGCGGAATCCGCCCTAAGCAGCGCACAATCCCAACTCACAACAACGGAAGCGAGCGCGCAAGCACGTGTTGAATCCCAGTTAGCGAACGCGCAGGAAACGTTGATGGCAGCACACGGAAAACTCGTCGAGACAAAATCTCTCGCTGAAATGCGCATCCGTAATCAACTGACACAAGCAGAAACAACGTATCAGTCGGCAATCGCATCCATAGAACGTTCAAAAACAAACGCGCAACAGTCATTAGAACGCGCAAAAACAGAACTCGATAAAAACAAGTTAGATTACGAGCGGACGAAGGCACTTCACGAGAAACAACACGTCAGCGATAGCAACCTCGAGGCAGCAGAACGAAGTTTTAAGGTCTCACAAACCCGTTACGAAGAAGCTGTCGTCACGGCAGAACAGTTTAAAGAAGGCGCGATGCACCCCTCCGTGGAGAAAGCGAAAGCGGAATTGGCTGTCGCTCAGAAGATCGTCGAGAGCCGCGGTTGGGAACGAGAAATCGCATCCGCGGAATCGGATGTTAATCAGGCACAAGCGAGCCTCAACACAGCACAAAAACTCGTGGAAGCAAAATCTTGGGAACGTGAAATTGAAATCTCAAAAGCAGCCGTGAAACAAGCCACAGAACAACTGAAACTGGCGCAAGAACAGTTAAGTGACGCGACGATTAAATCACCGATTGCCGGTGTCATCGCAACGCAAAACTTGAGCGTCGGAGATTATGCACAACTCGTCTCTTCATCGATAGCAAAACCGGTGTTTACTGTTGTCGCAGTTGATACTCTCAAGGCGGAATTTCATATACCTGCCGGAGACGCGTCCCGCATGAATAACGGCGATCTCGTCTTGATTTCCACGGATTCCGGTATTCGGAACATCGTCGGCACGGTTACTTTTATCAGTCCGACCGTTAACCGTGATAATAACACCGTACTCGTCCACGCGACAGTCCCGAATTCAAAAAACAGCCTTAAACCCGGCACCGCCATTACCGTCTCCATCAAAACGGGTGTACGGAAGAACGTACAACTGCTGCCGTTGCACGCAGTCTTGAATATCCAAAACGGCAGCGGTACGATTTTCGTTGTTGAGGGAAACGTGGCACGCACAAAACAGGTAAATGTTGGCGGCGTTTACGGCGGCGAAATTGAGGTTACTTCACAACTCGCCAGAGGGACATCGGTGATTGTAGACAATCAACACCGATTACAGGATGGAACCTCCGTCTCAATTGCGAAGGATTAGTAGTTTGTCACATCTGAAGCAATAGAAATAGGACTTACGCATGGTGCTCTTTTGTACCACAAACTTCTCAGTTTGTGCTATCAGAACGCTATGTTTACCGAGAAATCTCATCTAACACAGCCGCCTACTGCCAAAATTGCGCAAGTCCTGAGAAAGAGATATTCATAGGGCGAGGTCGCCTCGACACCTATCTTTGGATTACGAGAACTCTTCTTCAGTTAACTCGACGCCTGTGAGGACCTCGAGTTTCCCGGAGTATTCCCACCCACCATCTTGGGCGCGGAGTTTCTTGATCCGTTCGATGACTGCCTCGCGGTATCCCTCGGAAAGCCGAATAACCTTGTGGAAATGGTCGTTATGCAAACCGAGTTCTTCGCGAATCTTCTTCCACGCTATAGGTCTCGAACCTTCCTCGTTAATTCGAAGTTCAACAACCTTCACCGCTATCTCGTTGCGGGTGCCCTCGGTTGTCTCAACGATAAACTTTATAGCAGTAAGTGATAGGTCAAATTCCTTCGCAAGCTCACTATTTGATTCACCCGCTTCGCTTCGGGACCGGATTTCCCTAAATTGTTCCTCAGAAGCCTTAGTATTCGCGCGCTCAGGTTCGGGTATCTGATCCGCTTCAGTATCTCCCTCATCCGGTTCGCTGTCATTTTCAACTGTCTCCGTCCGTTGTTGATCGCTCTCTATTTCTGAAACGCTTGGGTAAACCTCATCAATGCTGTCTTCACGTAATACTTGCTCACCATCCACGTCCAATTTCTCCAATATTTCTTCCCAGATTTGTTCAATTGACTGCTCATATTGAAAATCTCGAAAATCTGCTGTCTCCTTTTTTAACTTCTCTCCTCTACGATAGATTTCCGACTCGTCCAACCTATTCCCAGCAGGTGGCAAAAGTCTTATACCTTCATCATTTCGTTCAAGCAACTGTAACTCCTCAAAAATAGCAAGACCCGTTTCAATACCCGGTTTCGCTATATCTAATTCGTTATAGATGTTCTCTGGTCTAATAAAATTGTCGTTTGTTCCCGCGAATCTCCTCAATTCGGGGTACAATTTTTCTAACGTATCTCTATCAGGATACTTTTGGGCTAACCTTTCAATATCTTGTTCGCTGTTATAGATAAGGTGCAAATAAGCATTTTTTCCCGATGTAAAAACTGGTTCACACCGTTTGTAGAATTCATCCACACCTGGGACAAGGTGACACAAGACAAAATGCTCAATACAATGCGACGGTGTCAATGTGGAAAATGTAGCGTCTGAAACAGCAGCAATTAATTCGCCATTCTCAAGTTTTTCCAAAATCACCGCTTCTTCCGCCTCAGAGGTTTGCTCACCATGCCTTTCAATAAGGTCTGCTTTCTCTGGAACAACGTGTCCCAATAACAGATCAACCATCTCCTCACTTTGAACATAAATGACAGTGGGTTGTTTTTGCTCAAGCATATCCAAAAGGAAATTTCGTTTGTCTATACCTCGACGGTCAAGAATTCGGACCGTAGAATCAGTTTCAATAGGCGGGTATACATCTTGAACTGTCTGATTCCCGATTGTTGCTACCGCGAATAGGTTTTGCACGGCTCTGAGACGCGCCGCAATGCTCTTTTCCGCTGCTTGGGCAGCTGCAAGTTGATCTAATGCAGTAGCAAGGCGTTCCTCGGTCTCCTTCCATTCTGCATGAGTTCCCTTTAGTTCTTTCGATGTAGTTTCAAGGCGGTCTTTATGGTCAACTTGTGCCGCTTCAGATTTTTCTAAACGTCGTTTCGTGCCAGCAATATCTTTCTTATATTTATCGTTCTGTGCTTTCGCTCTCTTGAGTTGCTTATCTAATTTTTTACGTTGGCTCTCTTTCTCATCTACCTGTTTTGAAAGTGCTACGTTTTTTTTCGCGTACTCGTTTTTCTCTAACTCCACAGTTGCCAAACGTTGCTCTGCTTCTGCAAGCGATTTTTTATATTCGACATTCTCCTCCGCTGCTTTTTCGAGACGTTCTGCAGTGTCATCAGCAAAAAGTGCGTTCCGGATACCTTCAACCTCATGCTGTTTGTCGGGTCTGTTGATCTTACCAAGCACATCAGCAATCAGGAACAAATTTATCCGAACAAATTCGGAATCTAAATCTTTTTTACCACGATGTTCGCAAGAATTCCGCCCGTCCTTTATCAGCCATAACATACTTTGAACAGTCATATCCTGATTGAATCGCTGCGCGAAACCATAATTCCGTCTATTTTGGATGATTAGCCACCTATTTTTGATGATCAATGGGAAATAACTAAAGTCAATTGCAGATTCAATATCATTATCCTTATCCAATTCTTCCCAAAATTTGTCTGCTTGCTCATCTGTCAATGCCTGCCCAATCAAATCTTCAACTGTTTCCCCTGGAACCTGCTTCAAATAATGAATAATGAAAGGGCGCATGGTATCTAAGTATATATCGTTCGCGTCACGGAGTGCATCTCGATTGGGATATTTTGCTCTGCTCAAGTTTACTACCTCCTTGTAGATATTTCGTTTAGCATACCACCTTCCCAGTCATTTGTCAATCAGAATACAAGGCAGAATCAAAATGACAAAATCCACTGCCGCTATGATCGACACAAAACCGACACCCGAATCTGCTCCCACTTCCGTTTCGACCGATGCGTCGCAACCCGTCTTTTAAAGAGCGCATCCGCCCTAAAACCAGCATCCGCAATGATCGCCTCCAGATTCTCAATCGCCTTAGGTCCCGAAGCATCCGCATACCCCAACAAAACAACTCCATCAGGTTTCAGGAAATCCGAAACCTGGGCAAAAAACCGGCTCACCGTCTCCTGTTTCTCATCGTGGATAGCGAGCTCGGCGCGACTGCGAACACGGGCGACAACCCACGGCGCATTGAAGATAATCACATCAAATTGATGTTCGGGAAACGGGTCAAACAGATCGCCGGCAGGCATAACGACTATCCCCTCTGAATTTGGAAGGAGACGTTGGATGTTCAACTTTGTCGTCGCAACCGCTTCAGGCAGCACGTCAGATGCGTAGACTTCAGCCTGCTCGCCTAACTCCTGACGCGCCAACAGGGTCAAACATCCACTCCCGCACCCGATGTCCGCAACTGCAGACGAATCCGATCGACGGACCTGTTGTAACGCCTCCTGAAAACATTCAATCGTCTCTTGTGAACGCGGCGCGAGCACGTTTTCGGAAGCGAGAAGTGAAGCATTGAGTGCCCGGATAGGGTAGATCTCAGCGAGCGCGTCTTGTATCTGTTGAACCTTGATGAGCGGCAGCAGAAACGGTTTCCCCTGATTCGCGCCCATCGGTTCACCCGCAAGTGCCAGCAGATCAGGCAGGAGGGGCGCGGGTTCAACCTGTAGAATTCCATCAGTATCCGCCCAACAAGCGAGCCTTGATAACGCCTCTTTTAGCGCGCCGCCGACAGAATTTCCACGCGCCGTACTACGATCCCGTGATTTGGATTTGCTCCGACGCGGCGATTGCTGGACTAAATCCGGTTTGTGACGTTGGATATAGTCCATAACAGCCGTGATTTGTTCCCACTCACCTTGCACAACCGCAACGCCGCCGTGCCGGATGTGTGTGAAAATCCGGTTGAGATGCCTTAAATCTCGATGCGCGAACAATTTGACGCGTCCGCGCGCGAAAACGACATCCCTATAGTCGGTGGGAACATAGAGTTCACCGATGTTGCTAACAAAATAAAAAGAATTCATCTGTAGGAACTGGATAGAAATGGAGACCAGAAACGATTCGGCTAACGAATCGGGACAACCTCACCCGTCCTGACGGATTCTGCCTCTTTATAGCAGAGCAGCAGCGCATCCCGTGCGCCGACACCCGACAACGCTGTCGGTTCGCCCGCCCCATCAATCGCCTCAACAGCGTATTGAATTTCACCGACGAATGCATCAATCGGGTCAACATCTCCTAAATCTACCTGTTCCACTTCGCCCTTGTCATTGAGAAGTGTTAATGGCATTGCGGTAGATGCTTCACCCGCGAGTGTCGAGAAATCAAAGAGTAACGTCGCCTTTTCAAGAAAGATTTCAAACCCGTGTGAGAACGCGCGCCCGCGTTGCGAGACCCCGCCAGAAGAACAACTGACAGCGATCCCTTTATCGTTGTAAATGTATTGCGTTGTCAGGTAGTCCACATAGTTCTCGCCAACGAGTTTGCCTTGTGAGAACACCGCATCGGGAACGCCGCAGAGGAGTTGAATGAAGTGCGTATCGTGGATGTGCAAATCAATGCCAGGTCCACCGCTCTTTTCAAGTGAAGCGGGATCCCGCGACTGACTCGGTCTCGAGGTAATCCGCTTAAAATGGGCACTGAGGAGCTCACCGTACTCTCCAGATTCAACGATCCGTTTCGCATAAGCGTATTCCGCAAAGAACGGAAGCACATGCGCAACCATCAGAAAACACGGATCCTCACCTGCCGCCTTACGCGTCTCACCGATACGCTTCTCAAGTTCAACCAGTTCATTCGCATCATCCATTGAGATGGAAATCGGTTTTTCAACGAGCGTATGTTTTCCGGCGTTAAGGGATGCCATACTGACAGATTTGTGAAGATGTGTCGGTAGGCAAATATCAACCAACGCCACCTCTTCATCAGCAAGGAGTTCGTCAATTTCACTATACTTTCGGACATTTGAAAGGTCTTCCATGCCGCCTCGGGGTCCAAAATTACCTTGGATACCAGTCCAATCGCCAGCGAGTTTCTTTGGGTCTCGTGTACAGATAGCGACAACTTCGGCACCTGTAATACGCTGAATCGCGTAGTAGTGGATCATTCCCATAAAACCGATACCAACTATTCCGATCTTTGTCATTTTTCTCCCCTTATACAAGAAAGCACAGGTGCCAAATTAACACCTGTGCCGTTCAACGTTTCTATAGGACAGTCTTTAATACGTCCCTGTTCTCCGTTTCACATTGCCCCAAGTCGTTGCGAGTTTATCAAGCGATGAAACAGCGAGGAAACCCTCGTTCGCTATCGCTTGGACTTCATCCGCACTCAGCGCACGCCGCCAGACAGCAGCTTCGTCAATAGCCCCATTCTCAAAGGTGTAATTTGCACGGTCCTTAGAACATCCGATCCGCAAATCCTGATCGTTGGTACCTTTGAAGTCAATTTTTTGCTCTTGTTCCGCTGCAACCTCGCCATCGACGTAGATTTTCATCGTTGCGCCATCATAAGTGCCAACGACGTGTTGCCACGTTTTCGTTTCCAGCGCATGCGGTTGATTCAGGGTGGGTCTGCTGTTGCCGGTGCCCAGGAACATGTTAAAATTCTTACCACTGTTGAAAGCACCGATGCCGTAGGAGGTATGCTCTCCGCCGTTGTGGCAGTTTTTGTCGAACCACTGCGCATCATTCGCCCAAGAGTCCTGATTGATCCAAGCCGCCATCGTGATTTCACCCGTGATTTTCAGTTCCTCGGCGGCTGGCACATTCACACAATCGGGACCTTCTGCTGTAATGCGAATCGCATCCCCATATTTGCCTTTCACAATCTCGGTATTGGCAATGATATCCGCGTCAAGCCCGTTGCCGGAATCATCAACAACCGTCTTACCTTTAATATTGTCAAACGTGAAGTAAACGACGAGTCCTTCAGCAAGATCTGCTGTGGCATATCCGGCTGTGATCAGCATCAACACGATAAGCACAGCACAACTAAATAACCGTTGCATCTATCTGTCCTCCTGTGGAAATTTTTGTGTTCCTATATAACACGCGAAACTGGCATGTTACGTCAAATTTCTCAGATTTTATCAAAAACCCACGGATAAATCAACATATATTTACGTTTAACAGGGGCAGATATAAGCTGGTACACCTATGCTCGCGTTCCGAACAGGAGGTTTCGGCTATACAGAGGCAAGCACATCGTTCATAATCTCTTCCCATCTGCCTTCAAACTTCTCACCGAACTCGGTTTCACCACCGGTCGCAAGCGGACCCCGGAGCATCGGTTTGGTTACATTATTCCGCTCCCAGAGTGCTTTTCCCCCGAAATCGTTATGCAAGAAGTGAAGTGCGACTCCGGCACGTTCTTTATCAGAGAGGTTCGACTTTGTACAATGTGCCACACCGTAGCAGAAGAAGAGAACGCCGCCTGCTTTTAATTCAATTGGCACGGCGCGTTCTTCGGGCGGATCACACCGAATGTGATGATCGCTCAACGGGTCGCGGTAGTGCTCATAGCTTTCGCGGTGGCTCCCCGGAATAACGTGTATACACCCGTTCTCAACATTCGCATCGTGGATAGCGATCCACATCGCCGTCCCTCGCAACGGATCCGCGATCTTGAAATAGGCGTTATCTTGGTGCCAACTCGTGCCGACCCCAACTTTCGGCGGTTTCCAAAACGCCTGATCCAACTCTAACATAAATTCATCGCCGATGAGCTGCCCCACAACAGAGACAACTCTCGGATGAAACGGCAACGCCTTGTGCAAGTCGCTACGATTGTTCAGCGGGATAACCTGAAGGTTCTGCCGTTCGCCTTCGTTGTCACGCTTGGTTCCATCGTCTTGCACCGCACAATTAATGCCAGTCCCATTTTCGAGTTCAGTGTTATAAATCCGTTCGAGCTCAATTCGAAGTGCTTTTGCTTCAGTTGGATCAAAAAATCCGTCAATAGCAAGGTACCCCTTGTCTCGGAAATGAGCGAGTTGCTTATCACTTAATTGCATTATCGAAACACCTCTTTTATCCTTATTGCATTTGTGCACACGGCACAATAATAGAATCCACCATGCCGTGTAGAATTTTCTTGTCAGCTGGGCAGACTGTGGCTTGTATGCCACCGAGTTTCACCGTATTTTCGACAAGAAAATAATATGGACGGAGCAGCGGACGGCACGCTATTTCTTGCATAGCACCCGCATCAAAATCGTAATACTGCATGCGTACCCGTTTCGCAGTATGAAACCGCTGTAAAACGTGTGGCGTTCTTTCAAAGTTTTCAAGACTGTTTTCAATAACAACTTCCCACGCCTCCGTTGGGAGATCGTGTCCAATCGCTACGCCGCGACTGCCCCACGCGAGTTCGGAAAAACCGGATGGTTTGATAACCAATTCCCGTTGCTTTTGTGTCACGGGCCCCAGCTGCCGCCAATCTGTTACAGCGTTCCCAGCGACTTCCAAGTTAGGAATCACGGCGTGTGGCGGCAGCGGACGCGCATCCATAACCCATGTCTCTGGAATTGCTTGTTGTAAGACAGGGTAGGCGTGCTTAGTGAGGTGGCGTTCCCAAAACGGTTGAAGTGTCGGATGATGGAAAAGGGCAAGACATAATTTCTCTTCAAGGTAGGCTTTCGGGGGCGGGGTTATCACGACGGTACGTTTTTTGGCACTGTAAAACATGAGTTCCGATTTCGGGATATTTGGCAGATCAAATAATTCATAGAAACGGTAGAGCACATCAACTGGAAACTTATGGTCCTCGTGTTCAACAAGGAGCCCATCCTCCGTAAAAATAATTTCGTGCGGTTTAACAGCACGAGCCTTCACGCCGACTTCACACAACGCATCAGCGAGCCATATCATCTCGGCGCGATAGTCTTCTGATTCGTCCGAGACAACAATGGCGAGCGACGGATCATCCTTCTTCGCTAAATTGCGGATCATATCGGCATACCCATTCACCATCCCGTCGCTGCCACCGATGATAGGATAGCCGAGTTGTGCATAGAGCCTCGCTAGACACCCCGTCGCCCCGATGAAACCCGGAATCGAATCGAGTTCCGTAATTGCCATACCGTCAGCAGTCGGGAGGATGTCAGGACGCAGTACCCCCGGTAACTGGGTCTTAAAACGGTTCATCCGACCATATTGGATAACCGTTTCCGGTTTCCCGATTTCTAAGTACTCAGCTACCCATGCCGGTTGAATGCCGCGCACGCTCTGTGAATAGAGTAAATTACACGCACTGTAGAAATTTACAAGGTATAGACCGAGTTCCTCAAACCATTTTAAGTCTGCCTCGGAAATCCGGAACGGTTCTGGTGAAATACGCCACGAGACGTTGATATCGGGATGGACATCCCGTTTCTCACCTTCAAATAACTTTGCCTTCGGAATTTCAGCATTAATAAATAGACATTTCTGTTTAGCATCCAATTTTTAATTATTCCTTTGTTGCTACGGAAGGAAAACCTGTTTAACGAAGTCAATCTTTTTTTGTGAAGCGATCATTTGCAAAACGCCTCGCGGCACAGGGCTATCCACGTTGATAAGGGTTACAGCGAGTTCCGATACGCGCGAACGCCCGACAGTCATATCGGCGATGTTAATACCGTGTTCTCCGAGAATTGTCCCCATTAACCCTATCATTCCGGGCTGATCACTGTTATAAATAAGAAGGATATACCCCATCGGCCTCACGTTTATATGAAGTTGATCAATACGCACGATGCGGATGTCTTTTTTCCCGAATGCGGTGCCTTCAATCACCGTCTCACCCTTATCCGTCGAAACAGCAATCGTGATGGAGTTCGCATAATTCGCTTCCGATGCACTCTTTGTTTCCGTAACGGAAATCCCACGCTGTTGAACCAAAAAAGGGGCGTTGACATAGTTGACATCCGCCAGTACGGGTGCCAAAAGCCCTTTCTGGAACGCTACAGTTACCGGCGTGACATCCTCTTTCTGGAAAAGTGTCCCGTTATAATGGATCTTAATCGCCGATATTTGCCCCTCAACGATCTGTGTCTGAAAACTACCGATCTTTTCGGCAAGTTCGAGATAGGGTCCCAAAATATCAAGGGTCCTCGGATCAATTTTCGGTTGATTGACAGCGTTAGCAACCGGTTGTCCGTGGAGCGCGTTCCGTACCTGCTGTGCCACCTCAACAGCGACGTGTTCCTGTGCTTCCGATGTCGAGGCACCGAGGTGTGGAAGCGCCAACACGTTTTCCAAATCCAGCAGCGGCGTATCTGTCGCCGGTTCATCCTCAAAAACATCCAACGCAGCACCCGCGAGTTCGCCAGCCTTCAACGCATCATACAGTGCCGCTTCATCAATGATACCACCACGCGCACAATTAATCAATCGGCAACTCGGTTTCATCAGTGCAAACTCAGACGCACCGATACTATGATAGGTTTCAGCGTTGAGGTGCGTATGAATAGAGATATAATCCGATTCCTGAAACAGCGTCTCCCGGTCAACAAGCCGAATACCGATTTTTTCCCCCGCATTCGCTGAGATATACGGATCGTAAGCGATAATCTGCATCTCGAAAGCCTGCGCGCGTCTCGCCACCTCTCGTCCGATCCGTCCTAACCCGACCGTCCCGAAAACTTTCCCATATAATTCAACACCGATAAAATCGTTGCGCTGCCAATCACGGTTCCTCAGCGAAATACCTGCAGGCACAATATTACGCGCCAACGCCAACAACAGCGCAATCGTGTGCTCCGCCGCCGCAATCGTATTACCCGTCGGCGTGTTAACGACCAGGATACCGTTCCGTGTTGCTGCCTGTACGTCAATGTTATCCACACCGACCCCGGCGCGACCAATAACCTTTAACTGCCTCGCCGCATCAATGACATCGGCGGGCACCTTCGTCGCACTCCTGATGAGCAGCGCATGATAGTCAGCAATCCGATCCAACAACGCTTCGTGCGAAAGATTGAGGATAACATCCACTTCAAAATCGCCATTCTCTGTCAGAACATCCAAGCCTTGCTGCGACAGCAAATCGCTGACCAGCACCTTATACATAGTCCAAACTCCTCCGCGGTTATCGTATCAAACGATCCGTTATTACCTCCATCTGCAAGGCACCTTTAAATTATAGCATGTCTGCAGCCTTCTGTCAATTACATTGTTTCGCAGGAGTCATTCAAGTTGTCGAAATTTTAGACTTTCGGTTTTAGGTTCTCCGCTGAAGGAGCGACTTTCCAATCTTGACTTTT
>JAJEET010000142.1 GCA_022820835.1 Candidatus Poribacteria bacterium | reverse complement strand
AATCGGTTCATCGGGGACATCTGTGCGGAGGAAGTAGAGACCCACAGCGACAATCGAGATGAGCAACACAGACAACGGGATCCAGTTTTTTCGGATAAACATTTTGTCTCTCCTTGATTTTTTCGACACACGTCGGTGTCGAATTCTTATTGCATACAACAAAATAGGCAGTTCGTATGCATCCGGTTCTTATTGGATGGCTTCAGCACCAAACCCCGCAGTCGCTAGTGTCAAGTATATAAATGCCAATCCAAGTAGGCAAACGAGGTGCGTTATACGTCTGTTCATTTTCTATTTCCCTCCCTGTCTATACGGGATAATGCTATAATCTATTCCGAGTGCTTCCAACTCTTCGTCTGAGGTCTCGTTGAGGTTGATCCGCACAAGCGGCGCATTCGGATCCGCGGAATGGGTGGAGCCAGAGGTAAAGGTCTGATCCCCATCGGTATATGTGAATTCATAGCGATAGCCGGACCTTTCTCGAAATTTCCGTCCATCTACGAGTGTCACAACGTTCCAATCAGGCTTATCAAAACCCAATTCCATACGCCACGCATTGTTGAACGTTGACTTATCATCGTCTTCTATCATAAGTTTTATCACTTCAGGGTAGTCGAGGGCGTGTTGAACCAACCAATCTATTCTATCCACTGCTTTAGCGACTTCAGGGGCTGCCGCAAATTCGGCAAAACTTCCCGGTGGATGCCGCTCAGGATCTAATGACGGAATGTCGGCATTCGCTTGATAGAACAGCTCGTCCTCAATAAAACGGGGCCAGACCTCATGGATCGGACGGTTCGGGTTATACTGCTCCATAACCTCACGGGAAACCTGTCTCACCTTCTCTACGGCAGCTGCCCAATCGCTGATCGCCCACCTATAAGCACCGATCCACTTCTCTGGGCATTTCAGGTGTTCGGGAACGCCATCGGCAAAAAACGGGTTCGAGGAGGTCTGGCCGCGAGGGTAAGGTGGGACATAGCCAGCAGGACGGTGATAGGTACCGTTCGACCAATAACCACCGTTTGGGGTATTGCTCAGCGGCGGTGATCGCAGCGCTGCCTCGTCAGAGACTTCGTGTGTCTCATGCGGTGTCGAGTGCCACTCGTCGCCATGCCAGTGCCCGCTCTCGGCAGACTCACCCGGCGGCGGTGGTTTCGGTTCAACGCGTTGTTCAACTTCAACAGGTTTATAGATAATAATTGGTGATTTCGGTTGCTGCATCTGTAGCAGGTAAAAACCCGCTACAGCACAGATTGCCAGAATAAGCAAACCTATCAAGAGGCGGTTCAATAAAATGCTGCGCATCATTTTACGTCTCCTTTTTTGGTTATTCATCAGTAATGCGGAAAGATTTCGGACATTCGGGTTTCTCAAAATTCGGCGGGTTCACATCAGGAACACACAACCCGCGCCGTGGTGAGGGACAGGTAGAAGTCTCCGCAGTGGCGCGGTATTCCAATGCCACAGATAAAACCGTCAGTCCACAGAACAGAAATATCAAAAGGATTTTTCGGAACATCGTAGTTCTCCGTTAGGGTGCGGAGGCATGTTTAGAAAAGCCAAACGGAAACCTGAAAAACGGTGGCGTTCTCTAAACATCCTTCCTCTGTTAGAGCGTGCTGCTTTCCATTGAAACGTTTTTGTGCTACAATGAAAACTAACACTGTCATAGTGCTCTTAGACGCGATATGGCAGTGCTTCGCGGTGTGGGTGTTGGTCGCACCGGCACCGCATATTGACAGATTTCGGAGAACTATGCGTTTTGTTGCGTTCACGCGAAAATCTACGATGAGAAGTCCGCCATTTTGTATAAAGAAATATTGTATAATGACAAAACAACAAGAGACGTGTCTTAAAATAACATGTTCCGTTGTGATTGTCAAACCGAAAGTCGCATCGCGGGCACCGATGTTTTTTTTGGGTGTTCTGCGATGCAACACAAAAAAGCCCGCAGTGCCTCATGTAAAAGAGCGGCAGCAAATGGGTACGAAGCTTCCGAACGATTGACAGGTGTCAGTCTCTGAGTCAGAATCAATGACAGGGAGGGGTATATATCGCGTCTTGAGGTCTCTGCTATAGAAACACCCTTGACTTTCACGACTTCTGGTCGCTCACTCCAGCGATGCAACCAAAAGAACACGACGATCAAGAAAAAAAACGCGCCCGCTATCAGAAGATAACAGGCGCGTCGGTTGAAAAAATTTCTCGGTGTGTTTCAAGCATGCAGTATTGCTATTGCCAAGTATAATCGGAATAATGGTAACCATCACCGTCTGGGCAATCTCCCCATTGACTCGTGCAGATGTGGTACGTCGCACCACATTTGGTACACGTCACATCGACACTCTCACCATCACACCAACAATTTTCTGAAGGCGGCGTGGATGGCGTAGATGGCGGCGTGGATGGCGTAGACGGCGGCGTATAACTGCTATCAGACACATTTACCGTATGCTCCACCTGATACGTCGAATTATCCGAGTAGTCGTAGATATACGCAGTGATGATATAGTCACCTGAATCCGAACTCCCAAATGTATACGTCATTGACGCGGAATAAGAACTGCTACCGCCGTTGTCCGTCTCGATACTCGAACCTAAACCCGAAGTGCCAGTCCTTTTGATATACCAATACACACTGCTAAACGGCGTCGATGTCGTCAAGTCTACTGTGTAACTGCTACCCGCAGACGCAGAGGACGAACCCGAGGACGGCGATATACTGCCAGACTTGTTCGCACTGCTACTGCTACTCGCAGGACCACACATCGATATTTGATTTGTGCCTAAAACCGTCGCATGCGGATGCACATGTTGCGTACAATTCCGATAGTCACCCGTACACGCCGACTTCGACCAAACCCCATTCTTTCTTACCCACTTCTCTAAACCACAGTCATTCGGCTTGTGACGTGCCACATCATTCGTATTACACGTGTAATACACGACCCGGCAACCCTTCAGCCATCTGTCATACGGATCATCCTTCGTCCCGCATTTTACATAGTGCGCCTCCCGCGCTGACGACGGAAAATTCCACGTCAAACCACAACTCCCATCAGGACACGAAAACGACGGCAAACCCTCATCCAAGGCAACTTTCGTGAAACTATCGACTTCGTGCGCTCGATCACTCGGTGAACTACTGCTACCGTGATGCCGCGAATTATGACTCGTGAGAACAAGACTATACGAATTCCAAGCGCTACGATAGCGCGCTATCGCCGCAGATGCCGCCCAAACACGGGAACGCACCTCCGAAATCGCTGACTCATATGCAGACTCTAAATCCGATTGCGTATTGATTGAACCGTATAAACCGAACGTCTTCAGAAGAGGCTCCATCGAAGTCAGAACGGTCACCGTTATCGTAGAACCCCCTGAAACATACGTCACGGTTACCGTCGCAGCCCCCTTAAGAACCGAACCTAACGTCATACGTTTGCCCTTGTTAATCTCCTTAGCATTCCAATTGTAATACGTCGCTATCTCCGACATCACAATACGGGCATTTGTAGCCGCAATCGTTGCCTGCGTCGCTAACTTATACTTCCTGTTCTGATACTTCCACAGGTCATCTTCGTTGCTAATCTCTGTCGCATCCACAGAAAGCAGAAAAGTGGATAACAACACACAAAAAAGCACTGAAAAGTAAAATTGTTTTCTCATCGTCGTTCTCCTAATTCAGGTAAGTCCGGATACATGTGACTACGGACAACTAAGGACGGCGTTGTATAGTCACGATAGTTCTCAATTTCAGACGGGTCATACGGAAATGCCGGCCACGTCAACATTGTCAGATCCAGACCTCGCGCCCGAACGTGCCAGTCCGGGCTATCCGCTGGATACTTTTCATTAACTGCCCTTAACAGGCTCATACTGTGGCGCGAGGCACGTTGAAATTCGGGACTATCGTGCCGTTCAGAAACTGGAATCGTGCGACTATAATAGATATAGTGATACTCCGCTCGTGCGATCTCCATCGCCTCGGTATCGTCGAGTGGGAAGTCCGGCAAATAATCCGCGGACCAATGCCCCCGTTCTTTACCCTGTTGACGCAACGCCTCTACGGGATCGCTCTTGAGCAGTTCCGCATGATACGTTAACGCCATCGCGGGTTGAGACGAGTTGACGGCTCCAGTTGCTTTCGAGGGATCGGTTTCCGCTGGCACTTCTATAGGCGCGTGCGGTTCTCTGTGCCACGTCCCATCGGCGTGGAAGTGTCCACCTTGTGAGGTATCACCAACAGGTGCTTTCGCAGGCGATTTCTCGACATCTACAGGTTTGACAATCAGAATCGGTTCATCGGGGACATCTGTGCGGAGGAAGTAGAGACCCACAGCGACAATCGAGATGAGCAACACAGACAACGGGATCCAGTTTTTTCGGATAAACATTTTGTCTCTCCTTGATTTT
>JAJEET010000119.1 GCA_022820835.1 Candidatus Poribacteria bacterium | reverse complement strand
GATGCGAAACACGGCACTCTCTGTTTTGCGATTCACTGGACATACAAAAATCACGGACGCACTCCAATATTTCGCAGCGAAACCTAAACTCGCAGTTAACATCATAAAATGAGAAACCCTACAATTGAATGACCCTGGGGTCTGAGACGGTTGTTATTGCTAAAATTGACACTTATGGGGCACGTAGGGATTACACCATGAAAACGATGACGTATAAAGGCTATACGGCGGAAATTATCTATAGTGAAGAAGATGAATGCTTTGTCGGTCATATTGTCAATATTGATGCTATATCAGGTTTCCACGGTGATACCGATGAAGAATTGCGCGACGCTTTTGAAAACATGGTGGAACTCTATATTGAGACGCTGGAGGAATCAGAGAACCCGCCGCAAAAGCCTTTCGCATGGAGATTTCTGGCACGTCTACGTCAAGCACTGCATCTATAAAAACAAGGAGTTTTAACGGTGGAGACGTGTATCACTGTTTTCGCTAAGAACCCGATACCGAACCGAGTCAAGACGCGACTTGTGCCGCCACTTTCACCAGAACAGGCGGCGACACTTTATACAGCATTCCTTACGGATTGGTGTGAGACACTCGCGGGATTCTCGGACGCGGATATTGTGATCGCATACACACCGCCGGAAGCACAAACTGATCTACAGGCACTAATCGGGGACGATGCTACCTACATCCCACAAATCGGGGACGACCTCGGAGAACGACTCGTTTCCGCAACGCAGTGGGCAGCAGATCACGGATACACAAAGATCCTGATCGTCGGATCCGACAGTCCGACGCTACCGGTTTCGTATATCTCTGAAGCCATCGCACTGCTTGATTTACGGGACCTCGTTATCGGACCGAGTGTGGACGGTGGCTATTACCTCATCGGTTTTGCTGTGGACAACTTAGCGATGATAGTCCCGCATGTGTTTGAGGACATCGCGTGGAGTACAGCGGAGGTTCTACAGCAGACGATAGCACGTATCCAATCAACAGAGGTAACCTTTAGACTCTTACCACCGTGGTATGATATTGATACGGCTGAGGATTTGGCGTTTCTGCAGGCACATATATCGGCACTGCGACTTGCAGGCGAGACGGTGCAAGCCGTTAGAACGGAATCTATATTAGCGGAGTTGAGGGTAGTGCTTACATAACGGTTTCGCCTTAGAATAACCCCCTAAACCCCTTTATCAGGGGACTTTAATAATATAGCACTACTATTAGGCAATACGCTCGCAGATTTGTTTAGAAAAGAAAAGGAGATTTGATAATGGGACAATTAGATGGAAAAGTTGCGATTGTAACGGGTGGCAACCGCGGTATCGGTAAAGGAATTGCGAGAGGTCTTGCCGCTGAAGGTGCGACGCTAACGATCGCTGCCAGGAATGCTGAACTCCTTGAGCAGACAGCGAACGAAATCCGTGCAAACGGCACAAAGGTCTTGGCTGTTCCGACAGATGTAACTGACGAGGCACAGATTAAAGCCCTTTTTGAAAAGTCGATGGCGGAATACGGACGTTTGGATATCCTCGTCAACAATGCCGGTGCGTTCAATGCTGGTCCTATAGATGAACTCTCGACCGAGGATTGGGATTGGGTTGTGGGTGTGAATCTCCGTGCACCGTTTCTCTGTACGCGTGAGGCGTTCGGAATTATGAAGGCACAAGGCGAAGGCGGACGTATCATCAACGTCGGTAGTATCTCGTCGCATCGGGTGCGTCCGCGCACCGCGCCTTATAGTGCGACTAAATTCGGTATTTGGGGATTGACACAGGTAACGGCACTTGAAGGGAGGCCGCACGGGATCACAGCGAGTTGTTTGAAACCCGGTAACACCTATGTTGAACGGCATCAAAATCAGTCGCAGCCACCGATTGAACCGATGATGGACGTTGACGACATCGCACAAGCCGCTGTCCTGATGGCGACACTCCCACCGAATATCAATATGTTAGATGCGACCGTTTTACCTGTCGGTCAACTCTATGTCGGACGCGGATGACGCGCAATTGGAGGGAACCCATGAAAGTGAATCGGGATCAATTCATGGAAGATGGCTATCTCGTGCTACGGGAAGTTGTGCCGCCGGAAGAGCTGAACGCACTTCGTGAGAGTTACGAACTGATGGTGTCACGTCAGCGAGAAATTTGGTCGAAAGAACGGGGACCAAACGATCCGCCGGGGGGCGTATGGGAAACTTCGCCACAACCGCGCTTACTGCTCGGACGCGATCCACTTGCAAAACACGTTGATGAAAAGACTGCAAGTGCGGTCGAGATTTGGGCACATGAAAATATGCAAGGTGCCAGTAGCGAACTGCTTGGTGAGGCAGATGCCGGTGTCACGGAGATGATGCTCATGTGTAATCCTGTCCGAGACTGCGGACCTGCGACTTGGCACCGAGATCACCACCCGATTGATACCGCGCCGCTACAAGGCTATATTGACGACATTGTGGAGACAGGACCGCGCTATGTACAGTGGAACCTTTCCCTCTACGATGACAATGTGTTATGGGTGCTACCGGGTAGCCATTTGCGGGTGAACACTGAAGCAGAAAACCGACAGTTGTTAGCGGATCCAAAAGTTCCGTTACCGGGTGCTGTTCAGACGCATCTCAACGCAGGTGATGGGGTCGTCTATATTCTGCCGATTTTACACTGGGGAAGCAACTACAGTCGGAAGATGCGGCGCACGATTCACGGTGGTTTCTCAAACCATACACACTATCAAGCGTTTGATTACATAGACTACCTGTCGCCAGCAGTGCAAGACAAGTTCCATCGGTGGAATGAACGGAGTGAACAGATGCAGGTGTGGACAGAAGACGCACTTCGAGCAGTTATTGAAAAGAATCCAACTGCCTACCACGCGTCCCTCGAAAATCTACATCGAGAGAGAGGCGAAAAAGGGAAAATGCTCTCGACTGTCTTCCTCTGCAAAGCTGCTTGCTTTATCGCTTTAGAACATGGTTGTGAACTTGCAGATATTCCAGATGACCTTAAGAACCGTGGTAAAGGTTTCCACGCGATTACGCTTAATTGGGGGCCGCCCTTCGCTGAACGCTTTACGAAGGAAGATGCCATGATCCTGTGGGAACGTTTTAAGCCGATTGACGCGCTTCTCAAGACCGATGAAGAGTTGTATCTCCCTGGTTTCCAGTCTGGTCCGATGCACTACTATTTTAATGAGATGCCAGCGAACTTTGGCGTTGCCGATTTCATTGAGACGTGGGGACTATAACGGTAAACCGAGCATCCCACTGAGATAGAGATACGCTTCTTCGGTATAACGCGGCAGATTTTCTGGGTCTTCAACTTCTAATTCCAGCGTCAAATCACCTTGGTAGTCTACCGTTTGGAGTGTTTCAATGATCTGCTTGAGGTTGAGTTCACCGCGCCCGATACCGACGGATACGGCACCGAGATGGTCCTTGAGGTGTACCGCATAGATACGGGAACCGAATTGACGAATTGCGGCGAGTGTATCCACGCCGGACGTATGGAAATGGCCGGTATCGATGCAGACCCCGACCCGTTCGTCCGGAATGGCATCTAAAATTGTTTGGAAGTCTTCTGCTTGTTCAAGTACATTGCCGTGATGTGGTTCGAGCGTTAGCTTGATTTGGCTCTTTGCCGGTATGCGTTCTAGGACTTCACGAACACAGGCGGTCACCCTATCCAACGCGTCGGGTTCTGTTCTCCGCTGCGCGCCGCTTGTCGTTAGATGGGTTGCCCCGAGTCCTTCAGCGATTTCGACGCACCTTGCGATTGCGTTTGCGCGTGCGTCAACGTCGGCGTTGTCGTGTCCGCCCCATCCGGGTGGATAAAGTCCGGCACACTTCATGCCAGATGCCTCAACCTTCGCCTTCATACTGTCTATATCGAACGCGAGGGCAGCATCGACGCTCCATATCAGTGGTCCGTGGATTTCCATGAGACGGTAGCCGATTTTTGGCGCGTTTTCCAAGGTTGCGGCGACTTCGTCTTCGGCGTAGCCTCGGTAACAGATAGAAGCACAGATAATATCCATAAAGTTCCTTTCTGTCAACTCAAAAAACATAAAAAAATAGGCATTCCGCTTAGTTATCTATTAGTCGCATGTATTCATCATGTGTTCCAATCCAAAACCAAAAGAAAGTGCCTTCTCTTTCAGAAGCAAGGGTGTGATACTTAGGACCAACCCTTGCTGCCCAATAGATACCAACTTTTTTTAATGTTAAGGACGGATGCCATGGATTCTGTTTTAGTAGTTCAAAACTTTTGTCAGCGAGCTGCTGAACGTGGCGAGGAAGATCTTGGTAATGTTTCCGAAAACGCCGAGTTTTTACGTGTTTTATATATCTTCGCATTTACCTGCTCGGAAATCAGCGAGTGCTTCTTTTGCGAATCGTTCAAGTTTTCCTGCCTTAACGTCTGCTTCAAACTGTTTATCCCACATTTCTGCTTCCGCTTTATATACCGCTAAACGCTCCTGAAGTTCAATTTCCAATACTTTTAACAGTTCTTCTCTCGTTTTTTTCTCACAATTTACTTCAGGGAGTTCTTGTATCCACCCAATCCATCCATCACCGTTCTGCTCGGTATGAACTGTATAGATTTCGTCAAACCCCTGTTCGTGAATTTTAATCGTATGAAGTTTGTCCATGTGTAACTCCTTTTATGAACAGAATCAGATATATCCATTATATCTCCTAAAAGACCAATTGTCAAACAATTCCCTTGAAAAATTGCGTAGAAAGGATATAATAAACGGTATAATCAGTAGACCTGGAGTACACAAAAGTGGTTCAACAAATCGAAATAACCTTACCCGAATACCCGCGCGGTTTTCATCTTATAACGGATGAAATCATGAAATCGCTTGATACATTGCCGAGGGAGGGTATCCTGCACCTGTTCATCAAACACACCTCGGCAGGATTAACGATCAACGAGAACGACGATCCGACGGTTCGCGAAGATTTCGCTAACAGTTTTGATCAACTCGTCAAAGAGCGAGAACCGTTCTATAAACACACAATAGAAGGCGACGACGATATGCCAGCACATATTAAAGCGTCGCTCGTCGGTTTCGATGTCTCTGTTCCGATTACCAACCATCACCTCAATTTAGGTATATGGCAGGGGATTTATCTATGCGAATTCCGAAATCAGGGTGGCAGGCGAAAAGTCCTCGCGACGCTCTATTCTTAATTGACGACGTGTGTTCGGTATAGGCGGCTCCTATAGCAGGCGGGGTTTTATAGTGGCCTGTAAAAATAATGAGACACACTTTGAAAGACGGGCGAGGGGACCTCGCCCCTACGAACAGTCTTCTGTTAAAGGAAAAGTGTCTGATTAATTGTTGGTTTTACTATAAATCCCGCCTGCAGTTTGTTTCATCAATACTACAGTGTGCTATAGAGTTCAGCGTGTCGCTTCAACACGGCATCCGAATCCGGTGGATTGATGACCTCTATAGAGATAAACCCGTTATATCCGTCTTCTGCGAGAAGCGTAAGCGAATCGCGTTCGGTATCTGGCATTGGACCACTGTCCCCGAAATTGACGTGTGCGTGTCGGACTTTACCGCGTAGATGGACATAAGCGACGTCGACCGGTTCTCCGTGTCGGACGTGATGCGCTGCGTGCCAATTTACATAGGTGTTTTGTGCTTTAGCGCGATGCAGTGTTTCCGCGATGTAGCTGGCGAGAAGGTTACCGTGTGTCTCCAGACAGAGTGCCACGCCTGCGTCTCCTGCTAACCCGTCGCATTCGCGGATACCGTCTGCTTCCCAATCCAGAGTTTGTGATACTTCAACTGGTGTGCTCGGCACTCTATCGCCGAAAATACGGATATTCGCCGCGCCCATCGTCTCCGCGAGGTCAATATAACGTTTGAGGAGTTCGACCTGTTCAGCGCGCTTGCTGGCATCCGGATCGATGAATCGGACACCGGTAGCGATACAAGAGAGATCGATCCCGCTATCGACAAATTGTGCGCGCGCATCGCGGAGTTGTTGTGCCGTAGCGTCCAGTTCGACACCGTGTCCGTGATCCCACTCGACGCGAAGTTCTAAATGTTTGTAATCATACTCTTTTGCTTTGTCAATCAGTTCCGCTAACGTTAGTGGCGGACAGACGGACGACATAAATCCAAATTGCATGTAAAGCCTCCAGTTTTTTAGGTTAATCAGGGATTCTAACAGATGAGCTGCCGTTTCCTTTTTTATTCACTTCAATTTTGACGGGTAAACGTCTCGTTAGCTCTTGAATATGGCTGATGAGGTAAATGTTTCGTCCTTGCATCTGGAGTCCTTCGAGTGCTGCGATAGCGGTGTCAAGCGTTTCGCTATCGAGGGTCCCGAACCCTTCGTCGAGGAACAGCGAGTTGAGTTGTGCGCGTCCGCTACTGAGTTCCGAAAGTGCGAGTGCCAAGGCGAGGCTTGTTAAAAACGATTCGCCCCCGGAGAGTGTCTCAACCGGACGCTCCTCATTTGCGTTCCAGCGATCAACAACAGCCAAGTCGCCGATGCTCTCAACTTTAAGTTCGTAGCGATCTGAGGTGAGGTATCGCAGTTGCTCGTTTGCTAAATTCCCCATCTGCTTGAACATAATCTCCAATGCGAAATCGCGTAAAGCATTGGCGGGGATTGTCTCTTGTAACCGCTGCCAGCGTGCCACTTCTTGTTCGGCTTTATCCAATTCACCGGCGAGAGCCTCACGTTTCGCAAGCGCATCTTTCAAATCATCGATTTTCTGCTGTTGTGCGCCAATTTCTTGTTGTGCTTCTTGAAGTTGCGTTTCGATTTTTTCGAGTTGGGTTTCAATCTGATCTAACGCATCTGGATCATAAGGCGTTTCCTCAAATCGAGTCTGTAACTCAGTAATCTCTAACGCGAGTTGTTGCGTTTCAGTGGCATGTGCATTAATTTGGTCGTTTAAGTCTTGTATCTGGTCATTGTCTCGGAAGGCGTCGTCGTGTGCTTCTGGGGTGTCAAAACCTTCTTGTTTTAATTTATTGAAGTAAGCTTGGCGTGAGGTATCCAAATTTTCAGCAGCCGTATTATACTGTTTCTCCTGCATTTGATGAGCAGTCCGTTTTTGTGTAAGCACATTTTGACTGTTCTGTAATTGCTCTTCAGCACTATCGCGCGCGTTCTCTTTCGTCTGTAGAGCGGTTTCTAACGTTTCAATAGCCTTATCAATTTCATCTTCGGTGTCTAACCCGTCGGTTTTTTGGCGAGCGGCGGATAGAAACGTGTCTCTTTCACGCAGGTATTCGTTTTTTTCGTTTTTCAGCGTTTCACGGTCGTTTTTCAGGTTCTGAAGTGTCCCTTTGTCTGCCTCAATATTGGCGTTGAGCACTTGAAGATTGCCTTCTGCTTTACGAAGTACATCTTCACGCGATGCCACCGCTTCAATCTTATCTTCAAATTGATCCACAGCCTTCTTGGGTTTAGCACCGTGGAAGGCTTCAGGCATAGATCCCCAAAAACGTTCCTCAGTAGACGCTATATCCGCCTGCCAATCTGCAATCGTATCGTTAAGACCTTGCAACAGCGTTTCGGTTTCGTTCAAGTCGCCCGTCTCACGCTCAATATCGTTCTCACAAGTTTCGAGTTGTTGCGACGCTATTTGAAGTGTACTCTCTGCTTGCATCTGTGCCTGATCGGCTTTTGTGATATTTGCGATAGCCGTATCCGCTGTGTCAAACTGTTCGGATGCCCACTTTGACGAAATATCAGCGTCTGGATAGATCATCTGCCATTTTGTGAGAAGTTCGGCTGCCTTGTCACGCAGCGTCTCTATCTGTGCTATCGACGTTTCAATCTGGTCGGCAGTATTGCGTTTGTCTTGTTCTGTCTGAATTTGCTTTGTTTGCAGAGTTTGTCTTTTTGATTGCGCTGCGTCTAAGTCGGCTTTTGAGGCGGTTAGAGCCTCTTCAGCACGTTGAATCCGCTCCCTGCTTTCAGGTTCGACGACATCGGCATACGGATGATCTGTCGCACCACACACCGAGCAAGGTTCTCCCGGTTGAAGACGTTGCCGAAGTTGATTGATCGGGTCGGCCCATTTCGCCGTTTCTTTTTCTTCTTCGCAACGTTGAACAACTTCAGCAGCACCCTGACACACTTCAGTTTGGCTCGCTAAATCGGTTTCGAGTTGTTCAAGTGTTGTATCGAGTGTTCCTACAGTTACATTTAGGTCGTTCAGTTGGATTTCGGCATTCGCCAAATCATCTTGCGCTGACTCATATTCTTGCGCGATGGGTTGTGCCTTAGATGCCTGCTGCCTTCGAGTTATCCATTCTTCATGCGTTCCAGTTGCGAGGAGATCGTTCAATTGTGTGTTGGCATCTTCTAACGTCGTCTCCGCCGCTGCTTTTTCTGAGAGACGTTTTTGCCGAGTTTTAGATAACTTCTCAATTTCCTTTTTGAAAGCGGATACTTTCTTTTCGGTAGTCGCTTTGTCCTTCAGTTCTGTTTGCAATTGCTTTTCTTGAGATTCGAGTTGATCCAAAAGACGGCTGGTTCGGGTGAAACGTGGCTGCCGATCCGACGGAAGCGGATTGTTTTCCAAAAAACGTTGCGCGTTGTCAATCTCCTCCTGCTGCTTGGACTGCTGCGTTTGTTTATCCGTTAACTGGTTTTCCAGTGCATCAATCTGAACACTTAAATCTGCTAAACGTGGATCCCGTTTTTTTGCCTCCGCGAGTTGCCTTTCTGCTCGTTCTACATCAGACTTTGCTGCAGTGTAGACCGGTATCTTTTGGTCTCGCTCGGTGGATGCGACTTGATATGCCTCTTCCTTTTCGTCAAAGGCAGCTTGGTCGGTTTCAACTTGCGTTTCCGCATCCGCTTTCTCGGTTGTCGCGATACGGAGTGCTTCCTCAGATTTTTCAAACCCCACCTGTGCAGTATCAAACATCTGTTTTTCATGCCGAAGACGGTCAGCACGATTCGCATTTTCCTGCTCCGTTTGGAGTGCATCAATTTCTGGTTGCTTGTCTAAGAGTTCCTTTTGACGTTTTTCGGAAGATTGGAGTGTCTCGAAGTCCTCTGTGCGTTTTGTTTCTCGCACTTTTTTTTCCTGAATCCGCTGGATTTCCGCGCCTAATCGTTTGGTGTCTTCTTGTAACCTGCTAAGTTCTTTTTCAGCGTCTGTGACCTGCTCAGACGAGACTTCAGGGATTCCTACGATTTTTTGGGTAACTTCAGCATGTGCTGCCTTGACCTCGTTAACTTTATCATTTAGTGCTTGTTTCAGGACATCGTAGATACTGACCCCCGCGGTTGCTTCCAAAATTGTGCGTCTCTCTTCATTGTTCGCCTTCAAAAATGCTGCGAACTCGCCTTGCGCCAACATGACCGACCGTTTAAAGGCATCGAAATCCAAACCTAAAATAGACGCTACCTCTTCACTCACCGTTTTCTGGCTGGCTCCGAGAGATTTGCCGCGTGCCGATAGCTTGTCTGTGATTAACTTTTCATTATCTGCATAACGCAATTCTACCCTTGGCGAAGCGTTCTGTTTAGTCGACCAAGTTGCGAGGTAACGGGTACCGTTCGCCATGAAAATCACTTCAGCGGAACCGTCTTTTTCGCCATGACTGATGAGGTGATGTGGATTTTGCTTTCCTGATCCGCTCAAGCGTGGTGTTTTTCCGTAGAGTGCGACGCAGATTGCATCTAACAGCGTTGTTTTTCCTGCTCCCGTCGGACCCGTAATTGCCACAAGCGACGCGTCATCCAACGGTGATTTCTCAAAATCGATCTCAACCTGCTCACGAAAACTATTTAGATTCTTAATCTTCAATTTACATATCTTCATTCGGACCTCTCAACCATCTCAACTAATTCCTTAAATGTTTGCATCAGGATTTCATCCGGTGATTCACCGTCAAACTTTGTTCTATGAAACTGGTCGAAAATTTCTTCAGGACGTTTCATGTCTTCAACGGGGATTTTCGGTCCTTCTTTCGCCTCTGGCAGTTCGAGTTCAACGCTCAAAACATCGCCGCCACGATTACTGAACGCCTGCCGTATTTTATCGCTGATACCGACCCTCGGTGCGGTTAGTTTCAGTTTGATTTGAATATACTTACCGTTCCAGTCTCTAGCCATCGCTTCTGATATGACTGATGCTTCGTCGCCCTCAACGGTACATAATTCTTTGAAAACGGGTATCTCGATTTCCGCGTCTCGGATAAGCGTACCGTCGTCAGAGAGTTCCATCAGATACACGACCTTGCGATAACCGGTTTCGTTGAATCTCAACGGAATTGGCGACCCCGAATACCGTACCGGATAATCCGTGCCTTTGATCGTTTGCGGTCTGTGGAGATGTCCCAATGCGACATAGTTGACATCTTTCGGAAAATCGCTGGCGTGTGTAGCCGTAGTACCACCGATCTGTACGTTCCGCTCCGAATCGCCGATCTTTCCGCCTTGGACGAAGAGGTGTCCCATCAAAATTTTCGGGAGTTCTGCTGGCATGGCAGCGATGCAATCGGCATAGAACGCTTTGAACCGTTCCCGATATCGTTCGTTCCGATCTGCTTCTGTTTCATACGAGAGGTGACGAAGATCGCTTTCGGAGAGAAACGGTACAGCCGCAACTGCCACTCGTGGATTCTCACGCGGTAAGGTGACGACACATTTGGTCGGTTCGTCCGCTGTGCCGACGACATAAATCCTGCCCATCTCAAGGAACTCGCGAGGTGCCTCCAAATGGCGCGGGGAGTCGTGATTACCAGCAGTAATCACCGCATAAGCGTTGGTCTCACTAAAAAGACGGTAGAGAAATCGGTAGTAAAGGTTCGTTGATTCCGAGGAGGGGAGTGCCGTATCAAAGATGTCGCCTGAAACGAGGAGGAGTTCAACCTGATGTTCTTGGATCGTCTTGAGAAGCCAATTTAGAAATTGTTCGTGTTCATCGGTGCGTTGACGTTCATGGAGTCGTTGACCGATGTGCCAATCGGCGGTGTGCAGTATTCTCATATTTTTTCGCGGTTACCATCCCTTAGTAATTGCTGAAGCGTCTAATACGTACTATCATAGCAGATACGGAAGTCTCTTTTCAAGTAAATTAATTCGTTGCGAAAAAAGATAAGGCGTGTTAGATTAAAACCGATGATTTAGCGACGGCAACACAGCGGGAAATAAGGAGTTAGCCATAATGGAAAATAACGGACGAACCTTAACCGCAGAACTTGAAGAGATGCGAGTCTATGGGGAAACGCGCGTGGGTTGGGATGAGCACACGCCTGTCAATGAAACCGTTGATGGGGATGGGAACGTTCCGTCCGGCAGTAGAGGTTTCGGTGTAGCGGATCCGAATTCCCCGAAGCGTCGGGTCCACGATGATCCAGAAGTCGAGGCACTCCGCGAGAAGCTCCGCGAGCATAACGGCATCCGCGGACTCGAAATCTGTGATCCGCGTGAAGTTAAGAGAGCCGCTCGGATCTTCCATCGAGACGGGTTCGTCGTGGTGCGCGACCTGCTGACACCGGAACAGTTGGCGCGTTGGCGAGACGGATGTGCCGAGGCACTTCGCGACATCCTCTCTATACCCGGGTCCGACGGTAGAAAATATGTAACCGAAACTGGACGGCTGCCACACCGATATAGTTACGGTACCTCTTCCGCTTCTCGACAGATGTTACACCATCCTGCTTGGGCAAGTATGGTTGACCTGCCGACAACCACACCGATCGTCACGGAGATTTTCGGGTCTTCGGATTATCGGGTGTGGGGTTCAGGTGGTGACCTCTGTCTCCCCGGCGCGATTGAGTATCAGCATCTACATTCCGACGGTAGGGACGCACAACACCTTTCTAAAGCACGTGCTGCGCAAGCGGAACAGCTCGGCGTTCAACTCCATAGAGACGACAACGGTCATCTTGATGTTCCGTCACAAAAACTGATTATGGAGATGACACCACCGATGGTTACCATAAATTTCGTGATGTGTGATCTCACTTGGGAAAACGGACCGATCCGCCAGATACCGGGAACACATACCTTGCAGCAGTATCCGCCGGGTCCGGCTGAAGAACCCGATTGGATGAAGTATTCGACGCTCGTTGGTGCCACGGCTGGGTCCGGTGTATTTCGAGATAACCGGGCATGGCACGGTGCAACGCCGAATCTGTCGAAGGAAATCCGCGCGCTTCCGAACGTCGAGTACGCTGCACCGTGGTGGACACCGCAAATGTTCAGTAAGATTATGCCTCATGAAATTTGGGAAACATTGGGACCGAACGCTCAGAAATTGTGTGAATGGGTCAAGGCGGAGCCGGGAGTCTGGCCCGCAGGTGCAGGCATTATGCACCCGCTTGCAAACAAGCGCGAAGCCGCAAAGAAATCATAGAAGGAGACAACAGATGTTAAACTGGGGTGTTATGGGAGCAGGCGGAATTGCTTACGTTTTCGGCAACGGAATGCGTTTTACAGACACAGGACAGATACTCGCTGTCGCAAGTCGCACGCAGTCGCGGAGGGATAGACTCGCCAACGATTTCGGGATCCCGCGCCAATACAACGATTATGCAGACCTGTTGACGGATAACAATATTGATGCTGTCTATATTGCGACAATCCACCCGTTACACGCGGAGTGGGCGGTAAAATGCGCTGAAGCAGGAAAACACTTATTGGTTGAAAAACCGATCAGCATGAACCACACTGAAACCGAGGCGATGGTAAACGCCGCACGAGAAAACGATGTTTTCCTCATGGAGGCCTTTATGTACCGGTGCCATCCGCAGATCGCAAAGATGGTTGAACTGATACAAGACGGGGCAATCGGTGATGTTCTGGCTATCCGTGCGACGTTCGGTTACCGTTCAGGATTCAACCCGCAAAGTCGTCTCTATAACCGTGAAATGGGGGGTGGTGGTATCCTCGACATCGGGTGCTATACCGCTTCAATGGCACGGAAAATCGCAGGTGCAGCGGCGAATGAATTGTTCCTTGATCCGATCTCTGTGAAAGGGAACGGGAAAGTTGGTCCTACAGGTGTAGATCACATTGCAGCGGCGACCCTCAAATTTGAGAACGACATTATTGCAGAGATTGTTTGCGCCGTTGAATGCACTTATGGAAGCAACGTTATCATCTACGGCACGGACGGAACGCTAACGATTCCGAACCCGTGGTTGCCATCATCACCGTGCCGCGGCGCGAGAACCCCGTTGCCAGCTGATACGACCTTCCCTGCGACGCAGCTGATCGTTCAATCATCTGGAAGTCGAGAACCCACTGAGGTGATGGTTACGGTTGATAGGGATCTGTTCACCTATGAAGCGGATACGGTTGCAGCGCATATCGCAGACCGACAGGCACCGGCAATGTCTTGGGCAGATACACTCGGCAACATGCAGCTGCTGGATGCTTGGCGTGAAGAGGTAGGTGTTGTGAAGTCATAACATTTTCTATAATTTTCACTTGACAAGGAGCACGTCTTCTGTTAAACTTGTCTGAAAATAACGCACCTGTTTTTTATACCTATCGGGCTTCTTCTAAAGTCTGCTACAAGGAAGAAAATGATGAACACCGTAAACGACTTTGCACTCAAGCAAAAAAAGTATATCCCTGTTTTTCCAAAAGCGAGTGGAAAACCGACCATTTATATTGAAGGATACCCTTGTGAGGACGATGAGCCTATGGCAGCAACAGGATTTCACGGTGAACAGATTCGTATTTTTTCTGACCAAATCTCGCGATACTTTCAAATCGACCCACACATCTACATCGGTATTGACAGTTTTATCTACTACCGTGAAGGTGACATTACAAAATTCGTTGCGCCTGATGTTTACGTTGTTTTCGGTGTTGATAAAAATCCACAGCGGCGGAGTTTTTATACATGGTCAGAAGGTGCAGTGCCGACGACTATCTTTGAGTTTCTATCTGATTCAACGGCGAATCAGGATCGGCATGAGAAAGTTCAAATCTATCTGGGTGATATGGGTTCTCAAGAGTATTTCATCCATCAACCTGAAATGGAGAAGCCTGCGGAGTTTCGGGGATGGCGGCGGAGTCCATCAGGTGCCATTGTTGAAATTGTGCCGGATGCCCAAGGTGGGTTGTTCAGCACGGCGTTAAATCTCTATTTTCGATGGGAAGACCAACTTCGGACCCACGTTAGGCTTTTACGTCCCTATCTTCCGGATGGCACCCCAATTACGACTTCTGTGGAAGAACATCGCCTGAGGGTGAAAGCCGAAACCTTGGTGGAAGAAGAAGCCGCACGCCGGCAAGAAGCGGAGGCTGAGTTAGAACGTTTGCGGGCACAACTCGCGGAGAAAAAAAATGGGAACGCATGACATCTTTAAAGCGCGTCAAGGGGCAATTTTCCGATACAAATAATGAACATCCAATACTTTGATAAACGCTCCTCACTACAAAGTCTCGTAAGTCCAGTGTGCAACTACGCCGTCTTCCAACGCGACGCTGCGCGGCTCACAACTCCCATCCAATACTCTAACCTCCTAAAAATCACAAAAAGTCTTGCAAGTTTTTCTAATTGATTGTATACTGCTGATGGCAGAGGCAATATTTTTTGAAAAAGGAAACACTTGCATGAACATCCTCGTCCTACACGGACCGAATCTACATCTCTTGGGGAAACGTCAACCGGAGATCTATGGACATGAAACCTTAGCGGACATCAACACGACGCTCGATCAGCACGCTGCAGCATCGGAACACTCGATCGTCCTCAAAATCCTTCAATCGAACCACGAAGGCGAACTCGTCTCTATCATCGGCGATCATATTGACTGGGCAGATGGTATCTTGATTAACCCGGCAGCGTATACACATACCAGCGTCGCTATCCGAGATGCACTCGCTACAGTTGCGGTGCCTGTTATTGAGATCCATCTCTCTAATATCTATGCCCGTGAAGAATTTCGGCATCATTCGTACATATCGGCGATCGCAGTTGGAGTCATCGGTGGTTTTGGGTCCCATAGTTATAAACTTGCGCTTGAGGCAATGATTCATATTTTACGACAAACTGCGGACAATTATAGTGAACCCCCCAATTAACGGCACATGTATAAAAGGCGGGGTTGCAAACCCCGCCTGCAAAAGGGATTAGGTAAATCCTAAGGAAAAATAAAAGACGTAGCCTGAAACGAAGTGGAAGGCGACTCGAATACGAAGAACGTCAAAGCATAAACCTCGCTGTTTATCCGCAAGGAAAATTAAAAAAATGGCAAAGAATCCGTTTATACCGTTTAGTCGTCCTTGGATAGATGACACCGAAATCGAGGCAGTTAGCCAAGTGCTTGCATCCAAATGGATCAGCACCGGAACGAGAGTCCGCGAATTTGAACGCGCCTTCGCCGAATACCTTGGTGTCAAACACGCGATCGCTGTCAGTTCCTGTACCGCTGCACTGCATCTGAGTCTTGTTGTCGCCGGTGTCGGTAACGACGACGAAGTCATCACAACGCCTTATACTTTCACAGCGACAGCCGAAGCGATCCGATACGTCGGTGCGAAACCGGTTTTTGTGGATGTCCAACCCGATACGTTGAACATCGACACCAACAAGATTGAAGCGGCGATAACCGAACGGACGAAGGTGATACTTCCTGTTCACATCGCTGGTGTCCCGTGCGATATGGCGACGCTTCAAGAGGTATGCGACACACACAACCTTACGCTTATTGACGACGCTGCGCACGCCATCCCAACGGAATATAAAGGACAATATATCGGGAATCTCGGCGACTTGTCCGCCTTTAGTTTCTACGCAAACAAGAACCTCACGACCGGCGAAGGTGGCATGATTACCACGAACAGCGACGCGTTCGCTGAACCGCTTCGGACGATGCGACTTCACGGAATCAATAAAGACGCTTGGTCCCGTCAATCGCAACGCAATATCTGGCACTATGACATCGCGACCGAAGGCTATAAATACAATATGACCGATATCCAAGCGGCGATGGGGGTGTGTCAACTCATGAAACTTAATAAACAGCATGAACGCCGCCGAAATTTTGCACACATCTATCAGACGGAACTGGCGAAATTCCCACAGATAAGTACGCCTGTGGCACCGGATAACCCGCGCGAACATGCGTGGCATCTCTACATTATCCAACTCAACACCGGCAACCGGGACGAATTCGTCGAAGCCTTACGTGAAGCGAACATCGAATGCAGTGTCCACTATATTCCTTTACACCTCTTCGATTTCTATCAGGAACGTTACGGTTACCGTGTCGGTGATTTCCCGTGCGCTGAGGCAGCGTTTGAACGCGTTGTGAGTCTCCCGCTCCATCCTGGATTAACCGAGGATGATATTTATATTGTGATTAGTGCGATCGGTGGTTTTTTATCTCAGGTGGATTAACGTTATGTCCAATAACTCTGACAGCCCCTACAGAAAGCTAAGTTCCACCGCCTCCGTAGACGATATACCCAATGACTTTGATAGCGTCTCCATAAGACTCGCTTCAGCCTTGGAAATAAAGGATCGGGCAAAACGCACAGCGTGCAAACTGCGTGGAACGGAAGGTGCCACTTGGCCATGTTCGGAAAAAGACACCTGTGACTGCGGGGAGGTTAAGAGGGCAGAGATGATTAACTACCGTTCCTTGCGCCCGGAACCGGAAGGACTTTTTTGTGAGGCTATCTTCGGACCCCAGAAGGATTGGGAATGTAGGTGTGGTAAGTATAGACGTATTGAACATAAGGGCACAATATGTGAGAACTGCGGCGTAGAGGTAGCAGACTCGGGGGGGCAACGCGGACGCTTTGGGTATATCCCTCTCGCGTTACCTGTTGCTCATATCTGGTTCTCTAAAATGTTTCCATCGCTTATTGCTACACTCTGTGAGCTGACCCCACGCCAACTTGACAGGATCCTCTACAACGAGGCATTTATTATCCTTGAGGTAACTGACTCAGACTGCCCGTTAGAACCTCGACAGTTGTTGACCACTTTTGAGGACATCAAATACAGGAAGAAGTACCCAGGATGTTTTCGTGCAGAAACTGGTGCTGGCACTATTCGTGAAATCCTGTGTAGTATTGATCTTCAGACAACAATAGACAAACTTAAAGCTGCTTTAATGATAACGGGTAGCAAGCAGCAGAAGTGCAAGCTAAACAAACAGATAAAACAGGTTGAAGCGTTCATCGCATCCAAACAGTCTCCGGAGCTCATGATTTTAGATGTAATCCCTGTCAGTCCGCCAGCACTACGTCCGTTTCTTCAAATTGAATTTGGGCGCTATGTTACCTCGGATTGTAATGACCTCTATCGCCGGGTTATCAACCGTAACAACCGACTTCGTGAGTTAATACGCCTCGATACGCCGGGGCCAATTATCCAAAATGCACACCGGATGCTGCAAGAGGCTGTTGATTCCCTCTTTGACAGCCAAAGGAGCCCCTACCGTGTTACGGGACAAGGCAATCGCGTATTAAAATCGATTACTCACGATTTATCAGAGAAATACGGTGTATTTCAAGGGAAAAGCGTTGACTACTCTGGGTGTGGAACCATTGTCCCTGACCCGGAATTGAGGCCCTACCAATGTGGAATCCCTAAAGCGGCGGCCGTCAAATTATTTGAACCATTTATTGTCAAAAAACTACAAGATTATGGTTATGCACAGACCCGTAAGCGTGCCAAGTTCCTCGTTATGCAGGTCGCCTCAGCCTCTCCAGTATGGGAGGTCATAGAGGAGGTCATCGATCAACACCCTATCCTACTGAGTAGTCGGTCTACTTTTCATAGAATCGGGATACAAGCTTTCTTAGCTATACTGGTAGAAGGTGATGCTATCAGGGTGCCTCCACAGGTCTATAAGATATTTAACCGTAATGGTGAGAGCGATAAGGTAAGTGTACATGTACCGTTCAGGGTAAATGCCCGACTTGAAGCGAGGTTTCGGATGCTTGCTACTTGCAACATCCGAAACGCATCGAACGGTAGACCGACAATGACACTGCATCCGGACATGGTAAGTGGGTTAAATTTTCTAACGGGGACCTTCCGTGAATATACTGCAGACGCGGAAGTCTTGCATCAAGCCTATATCCATCAAGTATTTGATCCTATTCAGGGCAAACCGTGGTACCGTCGCCGCTATGCAAATCTACACGAGGTGATGCTTGCGCATGAATCTGGCAAACTGAAACTCCACGATAGTATCCAATTCTTCTGTACAGGTACACGAGAACCGATCCTGACTACAGTCGGACGTGTCATTTTCAATCAAATTCTCCCACAAGGTTTAGAATGGACAGATAAACACACAAATATCCGCATGCCATTTTTCAATGATGAAGCAACTTTGGAAACGTTAGTTGAACTCCTAAACCGATCCCTTGATGTGTGCGACAGACGGAGGACTGTTTCCTTTTTTAACGATCTTCAAAAACTTGGGTTCAAATACACAACGAAACGGGGTACCACTGGATGTATAAAGGATATCACCCCTAGCTTCTATCGCCAGGGGTTTGAGGAGATTGACTATTTTAAGGCGGCTGCTCGAGTGCGCAATAGCAACGTTCAGAAGGAAATGGCAATTCGAAAAGCAACTGTACTCAACCGACAACTCGTTAATGTTGCATTGGATGTCTTAATTACAGAAGATGATTGTGGTACCCGCAAGACGATTCGGAAATCCGTCACCGAAACTAACAACCTCGCTTTTAAAATCAGCGGGAGAATCCCTATACGAAATATCAGGCATCCACTCACTCAAGATATCTTGGTTGGTGCCGGTTCGCTTATAACGCCACAAGCAGCTAGTGTTATCGAAAGCGTGAATATTAAAGAAGTCGGTGTTCGCTCCGCTTTAACATGCGAAACTGAAAACGGCGTATGTGCGAAATGCTACGGCACGGATCTAACAGACGGATCACTCGTTGGTTTAGGTCAAACTATCGGTTTGACCGCAGCGCAATCTATTGCTGAACTTAACATGCAG
>JAJEET010000057.1 GCA_022820835.1 Candidatus Poribacteria bacterium | reverse complement strand
GGTAAACTTGAGGGAAAACAGGAGTCGGATGCTGCTCTGTGGGGCAAAATTGCTGTCTTGGCAGCAGTTGGGTCCGCAGTTATCGCGGTCCTCGCGTATTTCAAATAAGGAGATTGGATGTCGGATTTTAGGGCAATGTTTACAGGTTTCCCAAATTTCAATGTATCTGAAGGGTTCTTCCCCAACATAAACCTACAAGAGAAACTTAATTGGGCAGAGGAATTCATACAGAACGTTTTAATGCCGCGATTGCCAGAAGCGGTCGCTGCACATTTTCCCGTGGAATTAGGCACAACGCTCGTCATGTTCGCATGTGCTGGTATTTTCGTTGCAGTTGTTCCATTACTCCCTTTAGTATTAGTGCTTGCAGAACGAAAAGTCGCCGCCCGTTTTCAGAATCGGACAGGTCCCATGCGTGTTGGCCCCTGGGGAACACTCCAAACCTTAGCCGACGGTATAAAACTTATTTTCAAAGAGGATTTTATCCCACCACAAGGCGATAGATTTCTTTTCTTACTTGCGCCTTATGTCATTTTCGCATGCTCTTTTGCCGTTTTTGCCGCGATTCCATTCGGTCAAAACATCTTAGTCAGCGACTTTAACATCGGCATCTTTTACATTATGGCGATCTCTTCTGTGATTGTGATGGGTGTAATTATGGCAGGCTGGTCATCAAATAGCAAATGGTCGCTGTTAGGTTCTTTACGCTCCGCCGCCCAGATCGTTAGTTATGAAATCCCGCTCGGTCTCTCTATCCTGACAATCGTTATGCTCGTGGAAAGTTTGAGCATGAGAGAGATCGTGGACAGTCAGTCCAACGGCGTTTTCAGCTGGCTCATCTTCCGATCACCATTTACCTTCATCGCATTCTTTATCTTTTTTATTTCCGCTATTGCCGAGGTAAACCGGACACCGTTTGATTTACCAGAAGCCGAGTCCGAGATCGTCGCAGGCTTTCATACCGAGTATAGCGGAATGCGGTTCGCGCTCTTCTTTATCGCTGAATACGCAAATATGTTCGCCGTCAGCGCAATCGCTGTAACGCTCTTCCTCGGTGGTTGGGAAGGTGCCTTACCCGGATACGATATCCTCGGCGGGATGCCCGGCTTTGTAATCAAAACATTGGCTCTCGTCTTCCTTATGATGTGGCTGAGATGGACATTGCCACGCTTGCGAGTAGACCAACTCATGAATCTCTGCTGGAAGTACTTCATCCCGATCGCCTTCTTCAACATCTTAGGCACCGGCATCTGGGGCCTGATTTTTGAGGAGGACAGCGTGTGGAGTATCGGTATTAGTTGTGCAATCATCTACATTGGGCTTATCAGCGCGTACATGATTGCTGGACGAGTGATGGCACAAAAGCCAGAACCACAACCGAGTTCAGCTTAAAGGAAACACAGCTATTGATTGTTTGTAGCGTTAGGATTTATTAAACGTATCTGACCGAACCACAAGGTAAATTAAAAAAATGGATAGATATATACGAAACATCTATAGAGGCGTTTATACCGTACTCGTCGGTATGCGGGTAACAATCAGGCAGTTCTTTGAGCCGAATGTTACACACCAATATCCATACGAACACGACTATGAAAAGAAACAGAACGTTCGGGAAATCCCAAAGGGGTATCGCGGGCAGCTCTATAACCGCACTGAAGACTGTATCGGATGTAAAAAGTGCGAAATGATCTGTCCCGTCGATTGTATTATGATTGACGCTACCAAACTCCCGAAAGGTGAGCAACTCTGGGATAGTATGAACGTCATCCATCTCAAAGACGGACGCGAAATTATCGGTCTCATTGAAGGCGACGACAAAAAAGCAAAATCAGAAGATTCGATAACCGTCACAAATATAACCTCGCGCCAAGGTGCACAAGAAGTTATAGATCGCCTTGAAGCGTCAGGCGATGAAAATCGAATTCAGACCTTTTCAAGCGACGAAATATCACGGGTTGTTACCCGAAACCCCGTCGTTTTCTATCTTGATAAGTTTGATATCGACATGTCTCTCTGCATGTATTGTGGACTTTGCACCGAAGTCTGCCCGACAGAGTGTCTCACAATGAAGGACACTCTCGAAGGAATTGAGTACTCCAAATTTGACCGATCAGAACTCATCTTCAGTTTTGAAAAGCAGTCAATGTACGATAGCGTTAAAACAGAAGAAACAAATGCCGCAGATTAGAATATTAGCACCAAACACGTAACTTGAAACGAAGTGGAAAGCGGGTTTAAGGAAGGAACGTCATAAACCAAGCCACCGTCCTTTAACCGCAAGGTAAGTTGAAATATTAGCACCAAACACGTAGCTTGAAACGAAGTGGAAAGCGGATTTAAGGAAGGAACGTCATAAACCAAGCCACCGTCCTTTAACCGCAAGGTAAATTAAAAATATGGAATTTACACTTAAAACCTTTATTTTTTATGGATTCGCACTTATGACAGTCGCTTCGGCACTCCTTGTCGTCACCGTGCGGAACATCGTCCACGCAGCGTTTTCGCTTATGGTGACGCTTTTCGGCGTTGCAGGACTCTATGTCTTTTTACAGGCAGACTTCCTCGCCGCAACACAGGTCATTGTCTATGTCGGTGGCATCCTCGTCCTCATCCTATTCGGAGTCATGATGACAAGCGGACGTTTGGAGATGCGGATCCATATTGAACGCGGGCAGCTGCTTCTCGGCGGTGCTGTCGCGTTAGCACTCCTCATGCTACTCCTGACGGTTATTGCCAATACACCCGCATGGAAAAATCGCATTGACGACGGCACAGAACTGCAACCAACCACTGAGCGTATCGGTGAACTCATTCTCAACGGACCTTTTCTCCTGCCGTTCGAGGTCGTCTCCGTGCTACTGTTAGTCGCGTTAATCGGAGCCGCCCTGATCTCTCGAAAGGAGGTCAGGGATTAAAAATGACCTTACAACACTATCTCGTTATCAGTGCAATCCTGTTCACACTCGGTATTTTCGCTGTCTTGACGCGTCGGAACGCTATCAGTATTTTGATGGGCATCGAACTTATTCTCAACTCTTGTAATCTAAACTTCGCCGCGTTCTCGCGTTTTATGACACCAGAGGACATCAGCGGACAGATTATCGCTATTTTTGGGATTGTGCTCGCCGCAGCGGAAGCCGCTGTCTTTTTAGCAATCATTCTCGCAATCTACCGTGAATTCGGTAGCATACGTCCAAACGAAGTAGATACCTTGAAAGGATAAAACAGTTTTCGATTAGCGGTCATCAGTCTTCAGTCTGGAAACCTGTGATTCATTAACAACTTCTTGTAACCTCGCCACTTCATTGAGTGAGTAACGACGGTCACAAAAGGTTGTTAGCACATCAGAAACCTCTTAACTGACAACTGACAACTGTAAGGTTTTTCGCAGAAAAACCGAACTGACAACGATAAAAAATATGACTGTTTCTTTAATAAGTCTCATCTTACTCTGTCCACTCGCCGCATTTGCGGTATTCGGACTCCTTGGTCTGGTGAACCGCCGGTTTCCGAGACAGGACTATCTGTCCACTGCGGCAATGCTCATTGCACTCGCCTGCTCGTTCTTGCTCCTGCGAGAAGTGGTCCCCAAACCTGAAGCGCACACGGTCAATTGGATCTCACTTGGCAATGTCACCTTTTCAATGGGTTTCTACTTGGACAGTGTCACCGCAATCATGCTGATTGTTGTGACACTCGTCAGTAGCCTCGTCCATATCTTTTCCATGGGCTACATGCACGGCGATCCGAGGTATCCACGGTTCTTCGCCTACCTATCGCTCTTCTCTTTCTCAATGTTATTCTTGGTCGTCTCTGACAACCTGCTCGGCATCTACATCGGTTGGGAACTCGTCGGACTCTGCTCCTATCTCCTCATCGGCTTCTGGTTTGAGAAGGATTCCGCCGCGAACGCATGTAAAAAGGCGTTTCTAACAACCCGCGTCGGTGATGTCGGCATGTTCATCGGCATGATGATGCTTTTCGCAAAATTTAAGACGCTCTCACTCTACGGAGAAGGTGGTATTTTTGCTCTCTCTGCTTCCCAACTCACTACAGGTGACATGGTATGGCTCTCTATTGCAGGTGTACTCATTTTCTGCGGTGCTATCGGCAAATCCGCACAGATGCCACTCCACACATGGCTCCCCGATGCGATGGAAGGTCCCACACCTGTCAGCGCACTGATCCACGCCGCCACGATGGTCGCCGCCGGTGTCTATCTCACGGCTCGGATGTTCCCAATCCTAACGGAAACCTCCTCTCTGGTCATCGCCTATGTTGGTGGTATTACGGCACTCGTCGCCGCAACTATTGCTATCGTTCGATTTGACATCAAACGCGTCTTGGCATACTCCACCATCAGCCAATTGGGATATATGATGCTCGCAATCGGAGCAGGTAGCTACGTCGCCGGACTCTTTCATCTGACAACGCACGCCTTTTTCAAGGCACTGCTCTTCCTCGGTTCAGGAAGCGTCATCCACGCCTTCCACGCCATGCACGCACACGGGCACGATGATGAACACGAACATGATGATAGCGAGGCACACGAGCATACGCACGATCAAGGTGATAGCGACGCACATGGTCATGAACACAGTGAAGACGCTGATTCAGGACATATTCTCGGTTCTGAGATTCCACCAGACCAAGATATGCGGAATATGGGTGGACTCCGTCATAAAATGCCGATTACTTTTATCACGATGCTCATCGCAACACTGTCTATCTCCGGCGTGCCGTTTATCTTCTCCGGTTTCTGGAGCAAAGATGCTATTTTAGCCGGTGTATTGGGACGCGCAATGGAATGGAACTCTGTACACCACTACATTTTGTTCATAATGGCTCTCTCCGCCGCAGGGATTACGGCGTTCTACATGTTCCGATTGATTTTTATGACCTTTTTCGGTGAACCCCGTAACCAAGAGATGCACGACATGGCACACGAATCTCCGCTGTCAATGACCGTACCGCTTCTCGTTCTGGCGGTCTTGAGTCTGCCTGTCGTGAATACGCTCTGGTTCAACGCTGACTACGTTGAACCACCACCGCAACCCCATCTGCATGCACCGACGCACGCGTATATCGCACCAGATACCAAAACAGGGAGAACAGGCTTGGCACTTTCACTCTTCGGTGTCTCCGAAGCAGTCGCAGCTGAAGAAGACGCTGGACACGGCACACAAGACGCACACGCAGATGACGGACATCACGGACACGGTCCCGCACATACGATCGCAATGGTGCTATCTATCTGTGTCGCCGGGTTAGGCATTCTCCTCTCATGGTTGTTCTACCATAGGCGAACTCTGTCTGCCGAATCGGTCACAACGACTTTCCGCCCCATCTACAACCTGTTCTGGCATAAATACTATTTTGACGAATTTTACGATGGTGTACTGGTCGCACTGACGGTTTGGAAAGCGAGGCTCTTTGCACAATTCGATGGGAGCGTTGTGGATGGCATCGTCAACGGTGTCGGCGTTGTAACGCGAGATATCCTCGCCGCGTTCGTCGGATTTTTCGATAACCGCGTCGTTGATGGGCTCGTCAACCGCGTCGCACAAGTCACGTGGGCAGTCGGTGGAAGAATTCGTCGCATTCAGACCGGTGCAATCCAGACATATCTTTTCGTTGTGCTGGCAGGGATTGTGTTGCTAATCTTAATTTTTCGGGCGTTGTAGCTGCCCTTTTGATGGGACAAGGAGGATTCCCACGAGATGTTATTGTCGCTAATGATTTTTATCCCACTGCTCGGGATGATTGCTGTTTTACTGCTGCCGCGTGAGTCGGAGGAACTGATTAAACGCGTTACGCTCATTTTTACACTCATTCCACTCGCACTTGCAGTGTACCTATTCATCACTTACGACCGATCAACTGCCGGAACGCAGTATGTCCACGGACCTTATCATTGGATTGAGGCATTCAATATCCAATATCACATCGGCATCGACGGTCTCAGCGTGACGCTATTGCTCCTTACGGCACTCTTAGGTCCCATCTGCGTCATTGCCTCGTGGCGCAACATCGAAAAGGGGATCAAGGCGTATATGGCACTGTTCCTCCTGCTCGAAACGGGGATGCTCGGTTTCTTCGCCGCATTAGACCTATTCCTGTTCTACGTCTTCTTTGAACTGACGCTACTACCGATGTATTTCCTTATCGGTATTTGGGGAGGGCCGCGCCGCGAATACGCCGCGATTAAGTTCTTTCTCTATACCCTCTTCGGTAGCGTACTAATGCTGGTCGCAATGATAGCCGTCTATCTCAATAGCAATATCGTTAACGGAGTGGCTGAAGGCTTGCGAACATTTGACATTCCAACACTCATCACTTTAGCCTCCACTGAAGGACATGCACTCGCCAACCTAGACTTCCAAATCTGGGTGTTCCTCGGTTTCTTTATCGGGTTCGCTGTTAAAGTACCGATCTTTCCGTTTCATACATGGCTCCCCGATGCCCACGTCGAAGCACCGACCGCCATCAGCGTTATCCTCGCAGGTGTCCTCCTAAAAATGGGGACTTACGGACTCGTTCGCGTGAATATGGCAATGTTTCCACTGGGTTTGGACCATTTTACGAATGGGGTCGGTTTCTTGGGAAATAGCCTTGCACTCCTTGGGTTCATTAATATCGTCTACGGTTCCTTCTGCGCACTGGCGCAAACCGACTTTAAGAAACTGGTCGCCTACTCCAGTATCGGACACATGGGGTTCGTTATCTTGGGGCTTGCAGCTGGAAATGATACCGGCATCACCGGGGCAATCCTCCAGATGTTCAACCACGGGGTCATCAGCGCAATGCTCTTCCTACTCGTCGGTGTCCTCTATGATAGGGCACACCACCGTGAAATTAACGGTTTCGGCGGTCTCGGAACCAGAATGCCTATCTATACCGGTATCACAACGCTCGCGTTTATGGCTTCTTTAGGGTTACCCGGCTTGAGCGGCTTCGTCGGAGAAGCACTCTCTTTACTCGGCGCCTACAGCGAATTCAAGTGGTTGACCATTTTGTCCACAATCGGTATTGTCGTCGGTGCTGCATACTTCCTCTGGACACTTCAGAGGGTCTTTTTAGGCACCCTCAATCCGAAATACGAAGACCTCCCAGAGATCAACGGACGTGAAATCCTGACCCTGGTACCACTCGCAATTTTAACCGTTTTACTCGGTGTCTGGCCCAACTTCGCTATTGATATGTTCAAAGAATCAGTGACCAATCTCGTAAACGTCCTGCAGGCAATATAGGAGGTTTGTGGAAAGTATGCAAACTTTAAGTAATATTGACAGCCTCCTACATTTCAGTCCAGAAATCTTACTCGTAATTTTTGCCGCTGCTGTTATCATTCTTGATCTTATTGTAAAGGATGACGAGAGTGTCGCAGTTGCCTACCTTTCTCTTGTCGGTCTCGGATGTGTATTTGCTGCTGTCCTTATCATACACTTTTCATTCAGAAACCCTGTTTCTCTTTTTGAAGGAATGATCCGACTTGATGAATTTTCCACCTTTTTCAAGATTCTACTCCTACTCGCAACTGCTGCAACCGTCCTCTTCTCACTCCGTTCTGAAGAACTTGACGCACGGTTAAAAGGCGAATACTACGCGCTTTTGTTAGCCATTACCCTCGGCATGTTTCTCATGGCATCCTCAACGAATCTGTTGATGATATTTATCTCGTTGGAGACAGTAAGCCTTACCTCCTATATTCTCGCCGGGTTCTTGACGCATAGCCCGCGCTCAAGTGAAGCCGCTTTTAAATACATCACTTATGGCGCAGTCGCATCCGGAACAATGCTTTTCGGACTTTCGCTCCTCTTCGGAATGGCAGGCACAGGCGATCTGACACAAATCGGCGGACGACTCACCGAACTCCTCGCCTCAGGAGAAGTAGCACCCCTCGCCGTCCTGATTGCGATCACCTTCGTCCTTGCAGGCGTAGGTTACAAAATAGCCTCCGTGCCATTTCACATGTGGTCACCCGACGTTTACGAAGGCGCGCCTATTCCGATAACCGCTTTCTTATCCGTCGCCTCAAAGTCTGCCGGATTTGCACTGTTCATCAGGTTTTTTTATACCGGGTTTGGTGCTACTGGACTGATGGAAGCCGTTGACTGGCCCTTCATGTTAGCAATCGTCTCCGCCTTAACGATGACTGTCGGGAACCTCGCAGCCCTTCCACAACAGAACGTGAAACGCCTATTAGCATACTCAAGCATCGCACACGGCGGGTACCTTTTGATGGGAGGTGTGTTACTCACCTCCGAAGGTGTCGGCGCGATTCTCTTCTATCTCCTCGTCTACCTTTTCATGAACTTAGGCGCATTCTATGTCGTCATCCTCGTTGCCAACGAGATCGGAAGTGAAACGACTGACGGCTATCGCGGGCTTTCTTCACGCGCCCCTTTAGTCGCTTGGGCAATGGTTATTTTCCTCGTCTCTCTGGCAGGGATTCCGCCATTCGCTGGGTTCTTCGGAAAATGGATCCTTTTCACCGCTGTCCTTGAGCAAGGGTACTACTGGCTCGCCTTAGTCGGTCTGCTAAACAGCGTCATCTCGCTTTACTACTATGCGCGTATTGTCAAAGCGATGTTTTTTGAAGACGCTGGTGCGGAAGCCGCAAGCGTCTCATTTTCTACCGGCACTTTTGCGCTGCTAAGCGTATTTGTGATTCCCACAATTTTCATCGGGTTCCTGAATATCTTCTATACCTTCTCCAATATATCGGTTTCCGTAATACCGATGCAGTAAATTCTTGAAAAAAATTGACAAACTCGGTTCGTTTAAGGTATACTTAAAATTAGAATACGTGCCAATTTTTAGCGTGCAAGTTGGGTGAGCGGAACAACTGAAGGTTTGAAACAATGAGTTATAACAACTTCACCTTGGAATCAGTGGTAACAAAGTTTGAATTGGAGAAGACTGAATCCATAGGCATCTTTTCTGAAATGGAGCCAATCACCCCGAGTGATTATCTCACAACAGGGTTAGCAAAAAAAGTTCCCTTAGCGGCCGCAATAGGGACTGAAAAGGCACGCTCCGAACTCATTGTCGCAGATGTCCTCGTAGAACTCTGTGAAAAGTTCGATTATCGCATCAGTTTTTTTTCGGGAATCGACTTTAACGTCGATTCTGAAAACGACCTAACAGGCGTTTGTGATTTTTTAATTAGTCTCTCACCCGGACAACTTTTTTTGGAAGAACCTGTCATCGCCCTTGTTGAAGCAAAAAATACGGATATGAAGCTTGGACTCGGGCAGTGTGTTGCCGAAATGATCGCTGCACAACGTTTCAATCAGGAAAAGGGGAACGACATCCCGTGTATATATGGTGCCACGACAACAGGAGTCGATTGGCAGTTCCTCAAATTAATAGAAAACAATCTGCATATCGATATCGACATCTATCCAATCCGGCAGAGCGATAGAATCCTCGGTATCCTTTCCAGTATGGTAAACCAAAGCGCGTAAAAACAGGGCGCGGTTATTACACCCTATATTAATGCCCGGTCGTCTAATGGTAGGACGCATGGCTCTGGACCATGTAGTGAAGGTTCGAGTCCTTCCCGGGCAGTCATCTTGCGTTGCTGCCAGAGAGGCGAAAAGTGAAACCGGTAGAATCCTCACCTAATGATTACATAGCAAGTCAAGAACCGGATGTCCGACAGGTTTTGGACGTAATTCACACACTGATCAAGAAAGCCTTACCTGGTCAGGACTGTGTTCTGTGGGAGGGTGTCTTTTGGGGGGGCAGTGAACAGCAAATCATCGGCTACGGCAATTATACCTATCTACGTTCTGATAAAACAAGAGTTGAATGGTTCATCGTTGGGTTGGCACGACAGAAAAATTACTTCAGTGTCTATGTTAACGCAGTCGATGACGGACAATATCTGACTGAACGTTACGGACCCCGACTCGGAAAAGTCAAGACTGGAAAAAGTAGCATCACTTTTCGTAATCTTGCAGATGTTAACCTCGACGTGTTAAGCGAGATCATTGAACACGCTGGAAAAATAATGACTTCTGACAGTGATTCGTGAACATTAGGCAGCAACCCAACACGAATAAATAATTCTGACGATAATAATAAGCCGCTATCGTCTAGGGGTTAGGACGGGTGGTTCTCAGCCATCAAACCGGGGTTCGAATCCCCGTAGCGGTATCTTCTCATCCAGGGGGCGGGATTACTGTAGTCCCGCCCCCTGCCTTGCGTTCCCAAATGCCTTCTACGTTAAAATCCGACACACTGGAGATGTAAAAATGCAGGATACACCGAAGCACACCAACCGCCTCATCCACGAAACAAGTCCATATCTACTCCAACACGCCCATAACCCCGTCGACTGGTATCCGTGGGGTGAAGAAGCGTTGACGCGTGCCAAACAAGAGCAGAAGCCTATTCTCCTCAGTATCGGCTACTCCGCATGCCACTGGTGCCACGTCATGGAACGCGAATCCTTTGAAAACGAGGATATCGCAGCAATCATGAACCAACTTTTCATCAACATCAAAGTTGACAGAGAAGAACGTCCCGATTTAGATGAAATCTACATGAACGCCGTCCAAATGATGACCCGACAAGGCGGATGGCCCATGACCGTTTTCCTCACACCGGACCTCAAACCCTTTTACGGTGGCACCTATTATCCACCCACCGACCGATACGGAAGACCCGGATTCCCTAAAGTGATGGAAGCCGTAATAGAGGCATTCAACGACAAAAAGGCACAGGTTTTAGAACAGGCTGACCAATTCACAGTGCAGCTCAACCGGATGAGCAACATCGTCAATTCGCACGAACATGAACTCACAGAACAACTCATGACGAACGCGTTCCAGCACTACCGTTCCGAATTCGATTCTCAATACGGCGGATTCGGCACTGCCCCCAAATTTCCACCCAGCATGGGACTCCCTTTCCTCCTCCGCTACTGGCACCACAGCAGCAACGCCGATGCCTTAGAGATGGTGGAACGCACCTTAGAAAAAATGGCGAGAGGCGGTATGTACGACCAACTCGGCGGCGGTTTCCATCGCTACTCCACCGACGCACACTGGCTCGTCCCACACTTTGAGAAAATGCTTTACGACAATGCCCAACTCGTCGTCGCCTATTTCGAGGCATACCAAGCCACGCAAAAACCATTCTATCGCCACATCGCCACCGAAACCCTCGATTACGTGCTACGAGAGATGTACGACGCAGAAAACGGCGGCTTCTACTCCACACAAGATGCCGACAGCGAAGGCGTAGAAGGCAAATTCTTCGTCTGGGAACCCAACGATGTCGAAGACATCATCGGCGAGGAAAACGCCGAAATTTTCTGTGAGTACTACGACATCACACCGCACGGCAACTTTGAAGGCGAAAACATCCTGCACATTCAAGTACCTCCCGACATCTTTGCCCGAAAGCTGCAAATGGATCTCGGAGAACTGGAAGCACTCCTCGCAGACGGAAAACAGAAACTCTTTGATGAAAGAGAAAAACGGATTAAACCCGGACTCGACGACAAAATTCTGACCAGTTGGAACGGTATCATGATCCGCGGCATGGCGATGGGATACCAACTCACGGGAAAACCCGAATACCTTGAGGCGTGCAAGAAATCCGCTGAATTCGTCTTGACGACACTATCTCAAGACAACGGTCTCCTCTTACGCACCTACCGTGCAGGCAAAAGCCATCTTAACGCCTATCTTGAGGACTATTCCTACTTCATTTCTGGACTCATCGCACTCTACGAAGCCAGCTTTGAACAGCGATGGCTCACCGAAGCAGAACGTCTTGCACACATCATGATCGACCAGTTCGGTGATGACGCAGGCGACGGCTTCTTCTTCACAGGCAAGGCGCACGAAGTGCTGATCGTCCAATCCAAATCCGCCTACGATGGTGCCACACCTTCCGGGGCATCCATGGCGATCCACAGCCTGTTACGGCTCGCCAAGCACCTCGACAACCCCGAATTCCACGACAAAGCTGTCGAAACCTTGAAACTTTATTTTCAGCAGATGGAACGGATGCCCACAGGGTCTGGGCAGCTGCTCTGTGAATTAGCGTTCTTGTTGTCAACACCGAAAGAAATCGCCATCGTCGGCAAGCAAGACGATGCCAAAACGGATGCAATGTTAGCAGCATTACACGGCACGTATCAACCCAACAAAATCGTCGCCTTAAGCGAATCCGCTGATGAACAGACGTTGCCGCTCCTCGCTGGCAAAACCCAAGTTGACGACACTGCAACCGCGTACGTCTGCGAAAATTACGCCTGCCAAGCACCAACAACGGATGTTGAAGCGTTCGTAGAGTTGCTTCAATAATCCTTCTTTTCTATTTTCTTCTGTTGGCGAGGTTCCCAACCTCGCCATTTAAGCGCGCCCGCTATCACATTTCTGACTTGTAATTCCAATCCGCTTTTGATACAATAGAGCCACGAAAAACAGAAATCCACAAATAACAACTAACAATCATGGCTTTACACCCCGACTTTCCTGAATCTCCACACGCAATTATTGATCCTTCAGTCCGTTGGCTTCCAGATCAGACACTCCTGTTCGATTTGGGCTACGAAATGCTACTCCCGCCACTCGTGCAAAAGATTCGTGAGCAGGTCAAAACGTGGCGAGATGACAACTATGGTGGTGCTACCGAAACAAGCAAAGCACTCCTCAATTGGTGGTTCAATAACTCACATTTACAAGAACAGACAGATGGAACGACCAGCGAGTTTCAGTATTACTTCGCACAACGTGAGGCAATCGAAACGATCATCTATCTATACGATGTCATCAAGGTCCGGGATAAATTTGACCTGATGAGGTTCGACAGTTCCGGTGCGGTCTCGGCGAATATGTTTGACGAAGACTGGCGGCGGTTTGTGATAAAAATGGCGACCGGTACAGGGAAAACAAAAGTGATGAGCCTTGCAATCGCGTGGAGCTTCTTTCATAAGTTGTACGAATCTGATTCCCAACTCTCGCGAAACTTCCTCGTTATTGCCCCTAATATCATTGTATTGGACCGCCTCTATCACGATTTCCAAGGATTACGCATCTTCCTTGAAGACCCAGTGCTGCCCAATAACGGTTTTGAAGGTCACGATTGGCAAAACGATTTTCAACTCACCTTACATGTCCAAGACGAGGTACGGACCGTCCGTCCCACCGGCAATATTTTTCTCACCAATATTCACCGCGTCTATTCCAGCGATCAATCTCCGCCATTACCTGATGATGAAAACAGTATGGACTACTTCTTAGGTAAGAAACCGACAGGAGCAACAACAGACTCTAAGGTGGATCTCGGAGACATCGTCCGCGACATTGACGAACTAATGATCCTCAACGATGAGGCACATCACGTCCATGACTCAAAGTTAGCATGGTTTGAAGCCATCAACGATATTCACAATCGTCTTTTGCTGAAAGATAGCGAGTTGTCATTACAAGTAGACGTTACCGCGACCCCCAAGCATAATAACGGGGCAATTTTCGCGCAAACAGTCTCAGATTATCCGCTCGTAGAGGCGATTTCGCAAAATGTCGTCAAACACCCAGTTCTACCCAATGCTGAGAGCAGAGCGAAGCTTGCTGAACGACAGAGCGTGAAGTACACTGAGAAATATGCAGATTACCTTGAGCTCGGAGTCATTGAATGGCAAAAAGCCGCCGAAGCACACGAAAAAATGGAAAAGAAAGCCATCTTGTTCGTGATGACTGATAACACGAAAAACTGCGATGAAGTGGCAGATTATCTCGAAAACCATTACCCCGACCTCAAAGATGCTGTGCTTGTGATCCACACGAACCAAAGTGGTCAGATTTCCGAGGCCACATCCAGTAAAAAGCAGGCAGAACTTGAGAAACTCCGTAAACAGGCAAATGAAATTGATTCGCTGGAGAGTCCATATCAGGCTATCGTCTCCGTTTTGATGCTCAAAGAGGGATGGGATGTCAAGAATGTAACGACTATTGTCGGGCTGCGCGCGTATTCGGCTAAACCCAATATCTTACCGGAGCAAACCTTGGGGCGCGGGCTACGTCTGATGTACGCCGGTACAGCGGAGGAAACGGTGAGCGTTATCGGCACTGATGCCTTCATGGAATTTGTCGAATCCATTAAATCGGAAGGGGTCGAATTGGAACGCAAACCCATGGGTGAAGGCACAAAACCGAAAGCACCGCTCGTCATTGAAGTGGACAAAACCAATGTGAACAAAGATATTGACGCACTTGATATTGAAATCCCGATACTCACACGCCGCATCTACCGCGAGTACACCAATCTGGCAGCCTTGGACGTTACACAACTCAATTTTTCTCCTGTAACCTATCAGCAGTTTGGCGAAGCGGAACTGCGGGAGATTGTCTTTACGGATATGGCGACAGGTGAGGTTACACACACCACAATGATGGATAGTAATGGAGCCGCAGACTACCGTAGTACTGTCGGCTATTTTGCACAGACGATCCGCAAAAACCTCCGACTCGTCAGCGGTTACGATGTTTTGTATGGAAAGGTTAAAGACTTCGTACAGAACCAACTTTTCGGCGAATTGGTGATCTTAGAGGATCCGAACACGCTACGAAATTTGGAAGAATTCGCTGGTAAAAAAACCGTCATGGAAACATTCAAATACGCCATCAATGACCTCACGATACAAGACAGAGGAGATGCAGAACTGAGCGAGACAACGCGAGCCCAAGACGCACGTCCCTTTATGGTAAAAGAGCAGGAGTCTCTGATTCCCCAAAAATCGGTGTTCAACAGAATCACCGGCGATAGTCATTTTGAATTGGAGTTTGCCGCGTTTCTCGAAAACTGCCCCGATGTCGTCTCCCATGCCAAAAACTACCCTGGGATGCATTTCAAACTTGATTATATCAACGCCGATGGCGACATTTCCAATTACTACCCAGATTTTCTCGTCAAGTTGACGGATGGACGCGTGATTGTGGTTGAAACCAAAGGCAGAGAAGATTTGGATGTACCACTCAAGATGCGTCGATTGGTACAATGGTGTGAAGATGTCAACAATGCGGTGCCAGATGTTACCTATGATTTTGTTTATGTGGATCAAGAGAGTTTTGACGTATACAACCCTCAAACCTTTCAGCAGCTGCTCGATGGTTTCAGAGAATATAAAAGTGCCTTGTAGCACAAACTTTTATGGTAAATTATAAAAATATATTGATATCTACAAATGACCCAATTCCCCCCTGATAAGGGGGGTTAGGGGGGTTTGTACTTGCAGAAAATGTCAATTAATTCTAAGGTTTACCATAGTTTGTGGCATCGAGCTCTTCCCTCCGCAGAAATCCGAAAATCGCTTGACATACCATACCAATTTGTGTTAGAATTTAAAGCAGTTTTTCACAAGTTTTCTCACTTTTGAGAGGAGGTGGCACTATGACGGCTTACGCATTTTGGAACAACAAAGGTGGGGTTGGCAAGAGTTTTTTAAGCTTTGTCGCAGCAACAGAGTATGCTCGTACTTATCCGAACACCGATGTTTATGTGATAGACCTGTGCCCACAAGGAAATGTCTCTGAGATGTTGCTATTGGACTCTGAGATATTAATGGATTTTGACGATGAAATGTCGCTAATTGATTATGAGTTTCTTCAGAGCAATTATGATATAATACACAAATTGATAGGGATGACTCCTCGCTCAACAGTTGCAGGTTATCTTGAAGCTCGATTGAATTCCCCGTTTCGACCTATCAAAGACGTGTCTCCCTATGTGTGTCGACCACAAGACTTTAATCGCAAGCTGCCAACTAATTTGCTGTTGGTTTGCGGGGATTACCTGTTGGAAATCCTCTCGGAAGCAATTCGCCAAACATCGCAACTCGCTGTTCCCGTAGATGCATGGAAACAAGTCGTCAGTTGGATTAAAGATCTAACAATCGCGTTGCGTCAGAAAAGCGGGAACAGAGATACGCTTTTCATTCTTGATTGTAATCCGAGCTTCGCTATCTATACACAATTAGCACTTGCTGCGGCTGAAAATCTTGTCGTGCCTTTCACACCTGATGATAGTTCGCGTCGAGCCGTGGAGAATGTTGTCGCACTGCTTTATGGCAAAACTACCGGTGATCAGAAGATAGAGACTTATGCAAAAATTAACTTTGCCAACAGAGCGAAGGAAGCGGGGTTAGATGTTCCAAAACTTTATACGTTTGTCAGTAATCGCGTGACCCTCTATCGTGGCACAGCAAGTAAAGCTTTTGAGGCAGTGAATGAGGCTGTTAAGAACACAGTTGATAGACTGTACAAGGACCATCGTCAAATCTACACAAACCCAAGCGAATTACCGAGTGAGAGGTTTATAGAAATACCGGATTATCACAGTGCATGTGTGGTTATGACAGTTAAAGGGATCCCGTTAGATAGCCTTCAAGCCGGGCCAAATCCGATTGGCCGTAAATCGATTCAACTCAATTCCGAGCCTTTAGATAAATATCGAAAAGCACTCACCGAATTTGTAAGTTATCTTTAAGGGTTTCTCGTGCCATCACCAGCAGCATTGAAATACATAGTTACCGTAGAACGTATACAGACGCTTCGCAGAACCGCAACAGATAAGCGATTGCGTCCTATGTTACATGATGAAATCCAAGTCTATTATCACGCAGCACTTGCAGCTTACGTCGCAGCATGGAACGCATACATAAACAACTTGGTGAGCGAATTTTACAATCTAATATCAGATCCATCAAACCAGATATTTGATGCAGTTTATACGATTGCCCAGCAAGCAGCAGAAAATGCTTTGGCGAGATTTAATACGCCAAACTGGGAAAATACACGTAATATTCTTGTTCAATACACAGGATACGATCCACTTAGTGACTGGGGTGGATCTCAATCTAACATGAATCTTGAACAGGTTCGTCAACGATTAACAGAGATATTAAAGGTACGTCATAGTTTCGCACATGGTTCTAATATGCCCGCTTACAATTGGACAGAATCGCCGGGTGGTAAGGTACGACTAACGAGTAAAGCCATTCAAGAAACTGAGGCTTTTTTCAAAAATCTTGTCAAAGTTACAGATAGAGGCATGAAAGCACATATTGAATTGATTTATGGGCTTACCAACATTTGGTGATTAATAACTTGCTTACTCCAACTCGCCCTGTTTTTCTGAAGGAAACTATAGCAAAATCCACTTATTTTTTCTTTTTCGCTCCAGCGGAGAAATATGTCTATAGCAGTTGATAAATCCCGTAGGGGCGAGGTCCTCTCGCCCATTCCATAGTTGATCAATGGTGGTATATGATATGAACGTTAACTACTCCCAAACATTATCACAAGCGTTTGTTGTCGGTACAGACGAATTAAAAAAGTTGGTTGAACTGCTGCAAAAGCGTATCGGTGAAGTCAGTATCAGTGCTGATTGTATAGATAATATTCAACGTGAATTTACCACAGTAAAAGATCTCATGAATTATGAAAATCCTGAATCAAAAAGGGTTTGTCGTATTTATCTGAGTGCTCACAATGGTTTTGAAAAATCCGCTACAATTGCTTTCCGTGATTCCTACTCACCGTTTAGCGGAGGTATCTCAGTAAGTATTGCTGCGCGCGAAGATGTTGTTTTGAGGCTAAAAGATAAAATATTAAATATTATTGCAGGTACACGACCATGGTATAACATACTCGTTTGCTTTGATTCAGTCAATTATTTATTTTTTTCCGGTTGTACTTGGCTTGAGCACATTTATCGCTGTCAAAATGGAACTTGAAGACCAATTGATCTCCTTTATCTTGCTTACATCTATTATTTTTTTTATTTTATATTTTGCCTTCTTTTTTAAGCTACTCAAGTGGTTATTTCCATCAGGAGTTTTTACGATCGGTCAAGGAAAATCTCGATTTGAGACGTTGAAATGGATTCAGTGGAGTGTAGCAATCGCTTTTGCGGTTTCACTGACCGCAGGACTTGTTGTCTGGATTATTCAAGTAATTTTTGCATGATATGACACTGCCCGAGAAACTCAACAGTAAAACCGGCAAATTAAAAGAAAAACGTATGCCACGACTCACCGAGCAAGAACAACAAGAAATCATCCGCTTTATTGAGGCAGACAAACCGCTGCCCGATAAATACCGCTTTCTGCTGTTTGAAGACAAAGGGGAAATAGAACTCGTCTGGAACGGCAAAACCAACGAGGTCTGCAACATCGTTCTCCCCTTCCAGACGATTGAACAGGTAGACGAACCCCGTGCCGAAAAACCCTCTGACGACAATATGCAACTCGGTTTATTTGATACACGCGGTCGCCAACGCAAAGGCTGGACAAACAAACTGATCTGGGGCGACAACAAATTAGTTTTATCATCACTCAAAAACGGACCACTGCGCGAGGAGATTGAAGCACAAGGCGGCCTCAAACTTATCTATATTGATCCTCCTTTTGACGTAGGCGCGGATTTTTCCATGGATATCGAAATTGGCGAGGAAACTTTTATCAAAGATCCAAATATCCTTGAAGAGATTGCTTATCGAGATACTTGGGGAAAAGGCGCGGATTCCTTTGTCGCCATGATCTACGAGCGGTTAAGTCTGATGCACGATCTACTCGCGAAGGATGGAAGTATCTACGTGCATTGTGACTGGCGTGTCACAAGTTACATACGTGAAGTACTTGACGAACTCTTTGGAAAAGAAAACATTAGAAATGAACTAATATGGACGTTTACTGGTCCTGGCTCACCCGGTATGAAGCAATACAATCGGAAGCACAATACAATCTATTGGTATAGCAAATCAAAAGAAAATTGGACGTTTGAAGATATGGCCATCCGAATAGCACACCATGAAAAAACATCAGGTAATTTTAAATCTGGGCTTGAAGGATCCGGATTTAAAGCAGATACATACGAACTTCCCGACGGGAAAATTCCTGAATCGTGGTGGGAAATGGCAGTCGCCTCACGATTTCCTGTTGATGGAATTAAGCGTATAGGCTACCCCACCGAAAAGCCCTGGGCATTGTTAGAACGGATCATTAAAGGAAGTAGTAAACCCGGTGATCTCGTTGCTGACTTCTTCTGCGGATCCGGCACAACCGCCGCCGTTGCGGAAAAACTCGGACGCAAATGGATTGCTACAGACCTCGGTAAGTTTGCCATCCATACCACACGCAAAAGAATGATCGGAGTGCAACGTCAACTCAAAGCAGATGGCGAAGACTATCGTGCTTTTGAAATTCTTAACCTCGGCAAGTATGAACGGCAACATTACATCGGTGTCAATCCAAATCTACGCGAAGCTGAACAGCAGCAGCAATCAATACAGAAGGAAAAGGCGTTTATTGACCTTATCCTGCGCGCCTACGCTGCCGAAAAGACCGAGGGCTTCTCTAATTTTAAGGGTAAAAGAGCAGGACGACTTGTCGCAATCGGGCCCGTCAATCTGCCAGTGACGCGGCTGTTCGTGGAGGAAATTATCCTTGAGTGCCGCAAGCACCAGATCACGCGTGTAGATGTTCTCGGTTTTGAGTTTGAGATGGGACTGTTTCCCAACGTGTTGGATGAGGCAAAAAACAAAGGGATTAACATTGCCCCCAAATTCATCCCTGCCGAAGTTTTCGACAAACGCGCAGTAGAACAAGGTCAGGTGGTATTCCACGACATGGCGTTTATTGAAGTCAAACCCCATATCACATCAGGTGAGAAAGACACCCCGCCAACCGTCGCGGTAGAGCTAACCGATTTTTCTGTTTTTTATTCACAAGATTCCATCTCCCAAGCCGAGCAGGCACTAAAGAACAAGGGCAGTAAGATCATAGTGGAAAAGGACAAGTCGTAAAGGTCAGCAAAGATGCAGATGGGATTGTCAGCCGAGAAGTATTGACAAAGCACTGGACAGACTGGATTGATTATTGGTCGGTTGATTTTGACTTTGAGAGCAAACGCGAAATTATCCGCGTGCAAGACGCAGACACAGGCAAGTGGCAAGAGCAGTGGACAGGCGATTACGTCTTTGAAAACGAGTGGCAAAGTTTCCGCACAAAGAAGGATCGCTCGTTAGAATTAACCAGCGTCGCCCACGAATGCGAACCCGGCTCCTGCAAACTCGCTGTTAAAGTCGTAGACATTTTCGGCAATGATACAATGACAATTGTAGAGGTAACAATTTGAAAATAAAGTCAATTCATCGGCTCGCTTCCGTGCCAAACACAAAAGACATTATTTTAAGGAGATAACCGTGTCAGAAAACATTCAAATATCCATGTTTGAAATCGTGGGCAGCCCCTTTTGCGTCGCCTCCGACGATGGACAGAAGGTCCATAAACACCTTGACGCTGCTCTGAGAGCGAATCAAAAGGTCATCCTCTCATTTCATAATGTCACGGCACTAACAACACCTTTCCTCACCGCCGCGATCAGTGAATTGTACCAAACATTCAGTGAAGAAGAAATTCACGCTCTCCTGAAAGTGGAAGATATAGCACCAGACGACCTTGCCTTGCTAGACCGCGTCACTCGTAATGCCAAGTTGTATTTCAAAGATCCGCAGAGATTCAATCAAATATTTCAAGAGGTGTTAGGAGATGATGACCATGACATAAGCGAATTGATAGATCTCGCTACAATTGTCCTAAAGTAATCAACATTTTTAGCAATGATACGATAAAGATTATAGAGGTATCAGTATGAGCCTGACGGTAAAGTTAAAAAACATCGGTATCCTAAAGCAGGCAGAATTTTCGCTCGGCGACCTGACCGTTATCTGCGGAGAAAATAACACTGGCAAGACTTATGCTGCTTGTGCACTGTACGGCTTCTTACGCTCTTGGCATCAATTTATCCGTTTCCCAATTAGCGACGCACAAATCCAACAGGCACTTACAGAACGGGTTAAAATTGAATTGTCGCAAGCAACCGATGATATGCTTATAGAAGCATGTAAGAAATATACCAAGCAATTGCATAAAATTTTTGCGGCACCTGAAGGCTCATTTCAGAAGAGTGAATTTCGTCTTTCGACAAATAAGATTAACATACAAAATAAAAAATTCAACAGCAGACTCACAAGCCTCGAAAATCCGGCTTTTATATTTGCAAAAGATAAAGGAAGCAAAGAAGCAATACTGACTACGCGGATAGAAGAAGAACGAGAAAGAGAAATTAATACTGACAGTGTAAAAAGCACCATTGATTTTATTATTATTGACGATATTTTTTCTGATGCCTTCCCCAGGCCCTTTATTGTTTCAGCTGAACGCACCGGTATCTCAACTTTTCGCAAAGAACTCAACTTTGCCCGAAGCCAACTGCTTAAAGAAATGGCAGGTGCAGACAGGGATATTGATCCGCGTCAACTGTTGTCTAAAGGCTACCAGAGATACCCTTCACCAATAGAAGCCGATGTTGATTTTATGGGGCAACTTCAAGATGTCGCTAAAAACAAAAGTTTCATCGCTAAAGAGCATCCTGAAATCTTGGACGACTTTACAGACATTGTTGGCGGGACGTACGCCATTACACAAAACGACCAACTCTATTATGTTCCCAAAGGTACGCGGCTTAAATTGACGATGGTTGAAAGCTCAAGCTCTGCCCGCGCCCTCTTAGATCTCAGTTTTTATCTCAATTGTATAGCCGAAAAAGATGACCTACTGATGGTAGACGAACCCGAATTAAGCCTCCATCCAGAAAACCAGCGCCGTATCGCAAGGCTCTTTGCGCGACTCGTGAATCTTGGTGTCAAAGTCTTCATAACCACCCACAGCGATTACATCATCAAGGAACTCAATACGCTCATCATGCTCAACCACGATAAGCCACACCTGAAAAGAGTTGCCGAGGAAAATGGCTATAAGAATAGCGAGTTGATTAAAGCAGAGCAGGTTAAAGTATACGTGGCGGAAAAAGGACTATTGGATTTAGAGGAGGGACAAAAGAAACGGCGAAGAGGTCACAAACTCATACCAGCTGATATTGACCCCGAGTTCGGCATTGAAGTCAGCAGCTTTGACGAGACAATTGATGCCATGAATAAGATTCAGCGTGACATTGTGTGGGGGGCAAAGTAAGTTCCGTGAATGATATTGCCATACTAAAGAAAATGTTGAGTGAGGGTGCCCAAATTCGCTTACAACAAACGGAAAGGAACACCTCTGTAACATTAAAAGATAGACAAGGGAAAACAACTGTAGAAATCACAGAACTTCCCCGGAATTCAATTGTCATCAGAGCGGAAACTTTCAAGCCACCCACTGTCTTGAAAAGTTTAAAGGGGCAACGTAGGCGTGCTGATTTTGTCATAGTGTCCGATGTAGATGGGGAAAAGTGGATTATTTGTATTGAAACTCAAAAAGGAACCGGTAAAGACCCAGAATATGTTGAACAACAATTGAGAGGCGCGGAGTGTTTTATCGGCTACTGTAAATGTATAGGGAAATCTTTCTGGCAATCGGAAAAATTTCTTGATGATTATCAGTACAGGTTTGTGAGCAT
>JAJEET010000059.1 GCA_022820835.1 Candidatus Poribacteria bacterium | reverse complement strand
ACAGTACGGCGAGTACGCCTTTCAGTTAATAGTTATCAGTTAAGAGAAAGACTTGATGCGTCAATATCCCTCTTTAACTGCGTACTGAAAGTGAGCGTAGCGAACGTACTGACAACTGTTAACTTCTAAAACTGAAAGGTTTTTCGTAGAAAAACCGCACTGACAACTGGTAACGAATACAATATGCCTATTTTCCTAATTGGTGTAAACACTGAAGGCATCGGAATCGGGGACCGGCTCAGTTGGGTCTGGCGTTCCGATGCGTACCAGAATATCATCGTTATTGTCCTGCTTGTTGCTGTGGTATGGCTCATCCGGTACGCTGCGCGACAAGAGCATTGGCGGAACGCCGCGAGACAGATACGCGGAAACCGTCTCGCTATGGTTTGCCTATTTATCCTTTTCGGGTATCTCCTAATCGGTGTATTGGATAGCATCATCTGGCGCGACCCTTTGATCAGTCAAACTAATCAGACACTCACGCGAAACGAGGCGGGTGCTGTCGTCTATAGACCAAGAGGTTTGAGCCTGCTTGACCGACTCTGCACGCCACTTCGCGAACGGACTGAGAAAACCTATTCCGCACCGTTAGCAACGCGTTTGTACGCCAAAAGTACCGTTCGGGCGCCTGATGGGCAGACGGTTCGGGAATACCCACCCCTTGAACATCCTCGCATGCACCTATTAGGCACCGATAAGGTCGGTAGCGATGTTTTCTATCGGGCTTTAAAAGGGGTCCGGACAGGCCTCATTATCGGCGGATTTACTACGCTGATTGCTGTGCCGTTTGCAATCTTTTTCGGCGTTATGGCGGGGTACTTCGGCGGATGGGTGGATGATGTCGTTCAATACATTTACGCAACGCTTGACTCTATTCCGGCTATTCTGCTCATTGTCGCCTTCATGCTCCTCTTCGGGCAGGGGTTATTCAATCTCTGCCTTATCATGGGGATCAGTAGTTGGACGGGGCTCTGTCGTATTCTGCGTGGTGAGACTTTGAAACTCCGGGAATTGGAGTACATCCAAGCCGCTGAAGCCTTCGGTGTGCGGCGCGGACTGATTATTCTCAAACACCTCATTCCGAACCTCATGCATATCGTGTTGATTACTGCGATTCTACGGTTTAGCGGATTGGTGCTGACGGAGGCGTTACTCAGTTACCTCCAGATCGGTGTTGAACCGACGACGGGGAGTTGGGGGAACATGATTAACACGGCACGCTTGGAACTCGCTCGTGATCCGATTGTATGGTGGAATCTCGCCGCGGCATTTGTCTTTATGTTCGGATTGGTGCTGCCTGCGAATCTATTCGGCGATGCCGTCCGTGATGCTTTAGATCCGAGATTACGAACGGAGTAGATAATTAAGGATGATCAAATGTCAGGACCACAAATCATACTATAATATCACTCACCATCACTGAGCAGATTTTCAAAGGAAGGAGAGGCTTATGAAATCGGTATTTAAGTTTACTTTCTTTATCTTGTTCGGTATCTCTGCTTTGGGTTTCGTGGCGACGGCTTTTTTGTATATTTTCAATCCAGATAAGGCGGAATTGACGGAAGCACCAGAACAGGCTGCATCTGTTTCTGATACGGCAAACGAAGTATCCGCACCGATAGAGACATCGGATCAGGAAACTGAACAACCTACATCTACTGAAACGACGACGATAGCAGAGTCGGAAGCATCGTCCGATCAGGTAGAAGCAGTTACAACATCGGAGTCGGAAGCATCGTCCGAGCAGGCACCGGTCGAGGTTGATAAGAATGCTGAAATACCATCGCCTCTAAACGCGAAACAGATTTCTTGGGATTTATCGCCTGCGGAGCAGGAGTTAGAGGTTGGTGACTGGATTTCGATTGACGGGTATCAAGATGATATTATCGGCGCGACTGTCGCGCAGGACGGTGCTACTCGTGTTTTGAAATGGAGCGAACCGAGCGATTTATTCGGAACGGACGGTATGGTAGAGATTGTGAGTCAATCGAACGGACTTCCGGGACCAGAGGATAGAATTATGAGCGTCGCTGGACTCGCTGAAAATCCGCGTGAAAATGAGACCATTGTTCAAATCAATAAAGCCTTACTACAGGAACAGACGATCCGAATCCGTGTGATAGGTCAGATTGACCGAATCGCCGGAGATAAGACACCAAAACGGTGGACGGTATTTTTAAAAAAGGGCGTTCACGTTGATTTCACTGAACAGCAGAATGAGCAGAATAATAGTCAGTAAAATCCTGTTGTTTTATCGTTTTGTGGTGTGTGACAATATACGATGTGCGCCTACTACTATAAGGAGAAATCAATGATCCTGAAAAGTTTTGTTATGCCAATCTTACTTGTTGGTATGATGCTTTTAGGCGCGGTTGGCTGTGGTGAGGATTTGAAAAAACCTGATGAGCTCATAAAAGAAAAGCCCGAAGAATCAGCAGTTGAACCGTCTGTTTTGGCGGTGGCAAATGAAGAATTGCACGGTTCTTGGGAGGTCGTTTCAATCTTCGGTGTGACTCCCGAAGAATACCTCGAATCCTTCACAGTTGGCGGCGAAGCAAAAATCACGGTAAGGCAACTTAACTATGTTTTTGCCGCTGATGATTCGTGGACTTGCAATATTCAGGAAAAAACTGTCATTGATTTCCCCGATATACCTCATGCCACTCTTGAGGCGACTGCGACATGGTCGGGGACTTACGCTTTTGATGGTCTAACGCTCTCTTTATTTACAAAGGAATCAGAGGTGCACATAGCACCTGAACCCGAAGACTTTTTTGAGGTAGCATTTGATCGGGCAATCGTAGAAGCAGAGCAGGATTATGACGAGAGCTTCAGGGCTGAATTTATCAAACCGTTTACGCAATCCGCTTGTACAAAACAGGGGGATACACTTGTTTTGGTCATCCCTGCCGGGGAAAAAATGGTGCTTGAGAAGCGGTAGGTTTCCTGTTCCGAACACACATTACGATGTTTTTACCGTTTTGCCCTAAAAAAGCGAACAACGGACAGTGAAACCGTTGTTCGCTTTTTCGGAAATTGTTTTCAGCCTGCTTGACAGGAATTAGTCCTTCTCAAATTCTTTGAGGAACCCTCTAAATTCTCGACGGTGTTTTTCTTCGTCGGCGAGGAGTTTGATGCAGAGGTCTTGCGTGACGTAGTCTACTCCATCGCAGAGACGAATGATTTTATTGTACTGTTCAATCGCGGCGTTTTCTGCTTCAATGACACCATGAATGACAGCGACGAGGTCTGTGGTATCTTCTGGTGGTTGCAGTGATGCCTGTTCCGCCTTAAAATTGAATGATCCTGGGACGTTGCCTCCGATTTCCTTGATGCGAGCGGCGAGTTCCTGTGCATGTGTAATTTCTGTTTGTATATCTTCGGCGAGAGAAGTCTTAATCTCCTCAGCGCGGATGCCGTCCAAATCGACAGAAATAGCAAGATAATTAATCGTTGCTTCCAACTCAAGCCAGTAGACACGCGTGAGTTCTTTGATAATCGCGTCGTTTGTGCCTTGATCCATAGTATGTCTCCTATGATTATTCGCTATTATAACCTAAGTTGTCACCTTGTAGCATAACCTGTTAGGTTGTGCTACTTCGCGCCGAAAATAACAAGTAACGCTGCGCATTGCGCATTTTTGATAAAAATGAATGCTTCTTGCTGAAAAACGGTGTCCGTGGGTCTAAAATCATATTGGTAGCAAGTTACGTTATTATAGCAAGTTTTAGTTTTCAATTTTCTGATACTACATCTGTGAGTGTACCATAAATTAGAACGGGTTTCAAGTCTTTTTGTTTCAGAAATATAGTTGAAACCGCTACAAAACATTCACGGTTGGCATCACCCACGGGTAACCGTCTGGGTGGGGTAATACATCAAACGGGATACCGTAGACCTCCGATAGCATATCCAGTGTTAGCACTGTCTCAGAAGGTCCGCACGCAACAGAGAGTCCATCTTTCAATAGCAATAACTGATCGGCATACATTGATGCAAGATTCAAGTCATGAATTGCGGTAATAACAGTTTTACCTTGGCTACAAATCGTTTTGCACAAATTGAGTATTTGTATTTGGTGTCTCGGGTCCAAGTGATTCGTGGGTTCATCTAACAGAAATAGGTGTGGGGCTTGCGTAAGAATTCGGGCAACATCAACACGGCTTGCTTCACCGCCAGACAGCGTTGGATAGAGCCGTTCCTCGAACATATCGGCTTCGACTTGCTGCAGTGCGCCTTTGGCAATTGAGACATCCCTCTCCGTCTCTTTTGTGCCGTTGAGATAGGGGTGCCGTCCAAACAGAACGACCTCTAAACTGGTAAATGGGAAGTTTATGTCCCGTTTTTGTTGGAGGTAAGCCCGAAGACGTGCTAACGCATTCGGTTCATACTTACGAATAGGTTTACCGAAGAGTCGGATTTCTCCAGTTGTTGGCAAAAGTTCTCCAGAAATTAGGCGCAGGAGTGTCGATTTACCAGCACCGTTGGGACCGACAAAACCGCACAATGTCCCGTACGCTGGTGTGCTGTCGCCAAATTCGTGCGCTATGCCCAAACTTCCACTATAATTTTCGATGTCGCCGAGTCTATCAAAAACAGTGGAACCAGTTTCGCTAATACCCTCCTGATCCTGCGTGAAGTATTGCCCAGAAAACAGGAGACTCGTTGCGGGTGTGAGTTGATATTCTGTCTGTGCGGAACCTGTCACATTGGCATAACCGTCGATTGTCGTTGTGAGATCAGAGGGATCCAAATCAATTGAACTTCGCTGGTTTCTGCTGAGTGTTAGAAGGGCATTAAGTTTATCGCGTTGTAATTCAAGCGTCCCTCGGCTGTCGAGTGTGCTGTTTTGCTCAAAAGTCTGGGAGAACTGTACTGAGAAGGGTGAAGTCGCTTTACGGGTAATAATATTAATAACGCCGCCGAGTGCAGCATTGCCGAAAAGAGCAGCAGTTGCTCCTTTAACGATCTCTATCCGTTCAACATTTTCGACAGCGAGCCGCGCCATGTCAAGTTTGCCTGCGATGCGTCCGACCTGCGGTTCACCATCTACGAGGATTAGCACATATTCGGAGTCGAGTCCTTGGAGTTGCACGCCGTCGCCGTGTCCATCACGATGGATAACGATGCCCGCCGTATGTTCGAGTACCTCTCCGATATTCTCTGCGCCCGTTGCTTCAATCTCTGCACGTGTAATGAGGTTTGTAATAACGGGTGTATCTTTCAGGCGTTGCGGTGTCCTTGTCGCTGTCACAACGACAGGTTCTAATTCTACAGCAGGATCAGTTTCAGATGTGCCGTTTTCGCTCTCTGCAGAACTCAGTATTGCGAATAGAAGCAGTCCGAAGACGAGGTATAGTAATATCTGCAAGAACCAAATTTTCGTGTTTGCAATCATAATTTTCCCTCTTGAATTTGTTAGAAGGCTCGCGAAACAAAAGCCTCCACGTTGACTTGACAATCGCAACGTTAATCGTGTATCCTAATTAAGGCAGAAAAGGCATCGGGCATGATATGCTTCAATATACGAGCGTAGGCAGCCCACGAAACGCAGAAGGCTGTCGATTCGTCATCGACGGATGTATAATTTCCTTCAGAAACATAGACATTCGCTAACAATTGGCAGTTGGGAGCATGTCCTGTTTCTTGCGTCGCTTTTTCTGCTGCTATTTTAATTTAGTGGACCTTGAACGGGCCACCGGGTGGTTCTTCTTTCAGATCCGGTTGAGTGGAATCGAGAAACACCTCGTGAAGTTCAAGTTTGTTTGATTGTGTGAATGCCTCTTTCGGCAACGTACCAGACTGGGCATGTCCTTTACGGAATTCTTCAGATTCTACCCAGTTTTCAAAATCCTTTCGCGATTCCCAGAGTGTGAAAACGACATAAGGATCGCCGTCATTGACAGGACGGAGTACCCGGTTCGAGATAAACCCTGGCATTCCATCAACAAGACGGGCACGGTTTTGGAATCGTTTCTCAAATTCATCCCGATAGTCAGGTGCGACATAGATGCGGTTTGCAACAGTTATCATAAACTTCTCCTTAATGATAATGAAACTCATTATCATTTTTTTTGTAGTTAAGCGGGGTATCCTATTCCCCCGCCGACTTGGCTCAATATACTGTAATGGGCGATAGATATTCACCCTAAGGTTACTTGTTCTATTTTTATAGTGACTCTAAAAATGCGATAAGTGCATCGCGTTCGGTTTTCGACATCTGCTCAACTGCTTGTCGAGATGCCTCCGCTTCTCCACCGTGCCAGAGGATCGCTTCCATGAGGTCTCTCGCTCTACCGTCATGGAGGAAATTGGTATGCCCATTAACTGTTCTCACCAAGCCTATACCCCATAACGGTGGTGTCCGCCATTCGCTACCACTGGCGTGAAAATCGGGACGATTGTCTGCTAACCCGGGCCCCATGTCGTGTAACAATAGATCTGTGTATGGGTGGATCGTCTGATTACTGACTGAGGGAACACCCGTTAAAACGCCAGTTCTTAGTGTTGGGACATGACAACTTGCACACTGCGCTTCGGCAAAAAGTTGTTCCCCGTGTTTAACTTGTGGATCGTCCACATTGCGTCGGGCTGGCACTGCCAAGGTTTGGACGTAGAACGTCACGACATCCAAAATCTCGTCACTCACTTCTGGCGTTGCGCTGTGGTTAGTGAGTTGCGGTTGTCCTGCGGAGTTTTCTGTTTGGAACAGTGAGGTTGTTATCCCCATATCGTCGTGATACGCCGCTGCGACCTGCTGCTGCAGTGTCGGTTGGTTCGCTTTCCATCCGAAACGACCGAGAGAATAGCGTTGTTCGACGACATCCCACACATAATTGGGTTTACCTGATATGCCGTCTCCGTTAGCATCGGTTTCGTCTGCATAAGCAAGGATGGCATCTTCAGGAATCGCTTCTAAGAGACCGAGTCCAAAGACGACCGGTGCAACGCGTGGTGAGACTTCAACTTCCTCCGGCAGCGGCTGATAGGTTTCTGTAAGTGTATAGTCAGGATAGCGTAGATGCACGCGTGTGCCGTCTGCTGTTGTCAGTGTCTGCTCCGTATAGGTAATCTTGACTTTACCTTCTGGACTTGCGTTGACAATCGCGCGGTTGTTGAGTTGTGTGCCAAAACCAGGAACTGGAGTAGGTGGTTTTCCATCCATCGCATCTTCTGTTTTCGGAAGGCTAAGCCTGAAAAGCAGTGATACAAGTCCTTCATCCGAACCCGGCGGTCGTCCGCGACCATCACGGGAATGGCAGTTAATACATGAAACGTTGTTGTAGATGGGACCGAGTCCCGGATTTACCACTGCTGGTGCCGTCACGAAAACAGCCTCAAATTCGACATCACCTTCCAGATGCTTTGAAAGTGCTGCTTCTGAAAGGTTAGGCGCAGGGGTAGAAAATGCGTGGCTTGACGCGTCGAAGACGGTTGTCTCGCCACCGGCAAGCTCGCTTGTGGAAAATACCGGTATTGATTCTACAGCCACAGGTGACTCTGAACCGCAAGCGATCAACAAAACGAACACTGAAGGGATTAGGAGCAATAAACCGTAAAAATGTTTCATCTTGAATGCTACAGATGTATAGTAAGGGAACAGCGTTTCCACTGTTCCCGTAAAACGAAATAGCCCTTTCGTATTCACGGCACGGCAGCGCGTGCCTACGACTCTAATTAAATTCGCTTGATTGGACGAGCGGGAGTATATCTTGTTCGAGCGTTTGTTGAACCTTGCTGACAGCATCAATCGCTGCTTGGACAGCATCCCGGTTTGAAGTAATCGAATCACGGAACGGATCCGGGATCGCACCGATAGCGTCAATCGCTGCCTGTACCTTTTGCTGGAAACGCGCGTCTAAATCTGCGTCGTGACTGTTTACGAACTCGTTGAGTCCTTGTCCGTCTGTCATAAACTTGCCCATATAGACGTTCTGAATTCCACGGATGTTATCTTGGAAATCCGAGATGGAGTTGAAACTGAATTGGGATTCAACAAGTGTTGTGTCCGATTCGTTGTACGGGTCAGATATTTTGCCGTTCGCAACTTCGTCTGCAATGACAATCATACCGTTGATCATCTCTTGCACGGCTGCGCTTTGCGACGGGTAGACTGCGTTTCCTTCGCCTGCTGATGCAACAGTATTGCTAAAGTTTTCGCCTTCTGGTGCCCATGCCAATCGCAGTTGAGAAGTACTTGCCTTGAGGTTCTCTGTCGTTGAGACGAGGTACGCCAATTCGCGATCCGTTATATCTGATGCTTGACGCTGGTCACCATCACGGAACAGCAGGAATTCAATTGTGTGGAATCCTTTCTGTGTATCTTCTAATCCGCTGACAAAATCGACTGTTAATGTATCGTCGCTGTTGAGAACAGATTGTAGATTGACGTGATCAACGGGCCAGCTATCTAACGCCGGATCAAGTCCTTGTGTATCAACAGGACCAAATAGGAAGGCTTCGCTCTGTTCCCAAGGTGTTCGGGTGGCTATCCACGCCTGTTGTGCTTTTTCGAGGTTTGCCTGCGAAGTATCAGCTGCCAAGGCATTGACAGCCGCTAACAGTTCGCCTGCTTTGTTATCGAGATCTGTATAGGTAGCCAATACAACATTATTGGAGAAATTGTCGAGCATTGTGCCCGCGTCAAAAGCCTCACCGTGATCGTGGTCGTCGTGTTCATCGTCTTCATCACTGCCGCATCCGACAACAAAAGCGGATGCGAGTAGTAAACAACACAATAGCGTCCAAATTTTATAGAGTTTCATAAAAATCTCCATTGTATAGTTATTAGTTGTCAGTTATCGGTTATCAGTTTTCAGTTAATCTCTTAAGGGAGTGAAGGGATCTGTTACTGCCACAAAAGGACTCTTAACTGAAAACTCTTATCAATATTGAAAACCGAAACCGAGTGCAAAGGTGTTTTCTCTGTTTTTATCTGTCGTCGCTAACCGCCGGAGAGAGTAATGGCTTTTGAAAACCATCTTTGGATGAACATGGTAGTTAATCCCAAAAGTCCATGTGCTTCTCTCCCACCGTGGATTGTCGAAGATGATACCTTCAACACTCGCCATGGTATCGTAATAATCGTAACGCGCGAAGACATCTAAAACCATGTTTGGAGATGTGTCCTTCAGGTCTTGATGTTTCGCGTCGTTGTTTGGTTGCCTGAAAAATGATAGGATATCGTAGCCTGCCTCGATATACCAACCCAAGGCTGAACTGCCTATCGGTGTCCGTTTCACATTGAGATTATTGGAGAGGGTCCGGTTGACTTTGGAGAGCCGATCAGCGTTTTCGAGTGTCCCCCAGAGGAACAACCCTCGTACCTTCACGGCGTTCACCTCGTAAAATCCGTGAAGACTGACGATCCCGACGTGTGCATCGAAATCCACGTCAGGTTTTGGTCGGTTCGCTGCAGTGTCTCCGTAATAGCCGGAGATACCGACGGTCGCGTTTTTGTTAAACGCGTAATCAAGTCGGCCAACGAATGCTGGTGCTTCCGCGTTGATTGTCTCAAATCGCAGTTGATGCCCGCGAACGATCCAGTGCCGCGAACTGAAACCGGTTGAATCCAAGCCGTTAACAATTTGTGCTTGATAGTTCAGTGAGCCGAATGTGCCAAAAAGTTCAACACCGGTTTCGTGCCAGATCGTCGGAATCAGGTGTGCCTCCGCTTCCGGACGGGTTGTTGTGAAGTAGTGTTGGGGACGGTGCCGTTTCGCAACGAGACCTACCGGAACAATGATATGTCCAATTCGGAAGTTAAGGGATGGCTTGAAGGAGAAAACAGCGGCAAGTTTTTCGACGATCACTTCGCCGCCTTTTTCAATCTCCATCTCGAATTCCCCGAACTCTTCAAATTTGTCAAATTCCATCGTGCTACCGGTACCACCGTGTTCAAACTCAAGTTCCGATTCAAGTCGGAGGGTATCGTTGATACGGTATTTCGGTGCGATGACAAAACGTTCCACGTCAATAGCGGCACGTCTGTCAGGATCGAGTTCCCAATCAAAGTGGGCGTAGTTAATTACGCCATATCCTGAAACCGAGAACGGGTTCGATTCAGCGATAACGTTAGCACTTAGGAAAATAAACAGTCCCCAAAGCGCGAGAAGACCCAGTTTTTTCTTCATAGATACACATTTCTAAATATGATATTGAGACTCATTATCAAGTATCAGTTGTTTAGGTAGCGTGAAATTCTGAATGTTGTTTGAGATCACGTCCTTGAAAATTGATAACGAATCTCATTATCTTTTAATTATACCCGCAATTTTTGCGAATGTCAAAAAAATCGCGATAAATTCGCGGATGGTGACAAGAATAGCATTAATTATATCCACAATTTTTGCGAATGTCAAAAAAAATCTGCAAAAAATGTCAGAATCTCGTGATACCCAATCTCTATTTCGGTTTGAGAATAGTTGGCAGCTGTCCGAGTTCCCACAGCAGTACCGTGCCATCTTCACTTCCACTGGCGAGAATCGTACCATCCGTCGAAAACACCAACGATGAAACATTAAACCCATGTCCTTCAAGGGTCTGTTTGTAGTTTCCAGTATGAGCATCCCATAAACGTATTATACCCTCACCATCCCCACTCGCGAGTATAGTGCCATCTGGAGAATATGCCAAAGAGTAGACCTGACTTGTATGCCCCTTAAGTGTTTGCTTTGGTTCGCCAGTGGTTGCGTCCCAGAAATAAATAACGCGATCTCTGCTTCCACTTGCGAGTGTGGTGCCATCTGGGGAATACGCCAGAGCAAAGACATAAGTGGTGTGCCCTGTCAGCCTCTGTATGTGTTCTCCGGTGTCTGCGTCCCATAAATGTATCACACCGTCACCATCTCCACTTGCAAGCGTGGTACCATCCGGGGAATATGCTAAGGCATAGACCCAATGTGTATGTCCCTTAAGCGTATGCTTGAGTTCTCGAGTGCTTGCATCCCATAAGTGTATCTCACTACTTCCATTTGTGAGAGTTGTGCCATCAGGTGAATACACCAGAGACTGAACAGTCCCGCTGCGTTTAAGAGTATGTTTCGGTTTTCCGGTACTTGCATCCCATAAACGAATTCCAACAGCCCAGTCTCCACTTGCGAGTGTGGTGCCATCCGGGGAATATGCCAAAGATGAGACATTAGCACGCCCTGTCCTTGGACCTGTTCCAAGTATCTGTTTTAGTTTTCCGGTGTTCGTATCCCACAAACGAACCATACCATCTGTTCCAGCAGTGCTGATGGTAGCACCATCAGGTGAATATGCCAGAGATGAAATACCCGCGGTGTGCCCTATGAGCGTCTGTATGTGTTCTCCGGTATGGGCATCCCACAACTGAACTTCGCTACCTGCGCTAACAAGGGTATTGCCATCTGGGGAATATGCGAGAGATGAAGCTCCGTCGTTATGCCCTGTACTTGCAAGTGTCTGTTTTAGCGCTCCCGTATTGGCATTCCATAAACGGATCATACCGCTGGCATCGGCACTCGCGAGCGTTGTACCATCCGAGGCATATACCAGAGAAGTAATTACATTGATATGTCCAACAAGGGAGTGTTTATGTTCCCCGGTGTGCGTTTCCCACAGATGGATTGTATTATCCCACTTTCCATTAGGATTGACGTAGATCCCATACCCACTTGCGAGCGTTGTACCATCCAATGAATACGCCAAAGAATAGATAGCATGATCATGCTCAGAATGGGTGCGTTTGAGGCGTCCAGTATCTGCCTCCCACAGTTGAATCTTGCCATCACCACCTCCACTGGCGAGTGTGCTGCCACCAGCAGAATACGCGAGAGAATAAACAGGTTTGGTGTGTCCTTTAAGGGTGTGTTTGAGTTCTCCGGTGCTTGCATCCCATAAATGTATCTCGCCAAACTCAAGTATCTCACCTGTTCTATATCTATTATTATATTCGCCAGTGCTATGTCCACTTGCGAGTGTGCTACCATCCGGGGAATATAACAAAGAAAAGACCCGTTTAGTGTGTTGTTTAAGTATTTGTTTAAGTCTTCCGGTACGTGTATCCCATAACCGAATCTCGCCATCACCATATCCACTTGCGAGTGTGCTGCCATCCAGGGAATATACCACAGAGAAGGCAATCCCAGGTCCTGTGAGTAAGTTACTCTCATGTAACGTTTCTGCATCGTATATCCAAATCCCGGTGGTGGTCGTCACTGCAAGCTGCGTGTTATCTGGCGAAAATTGAACTCTATGTGCGACTCCTTTTCCGAAGCGCGCTTTGACCCCTTCCGGCAAGTGCCATTGCTGGTAATCTTGGGCAGCAGTGTGCGCTACAAATGCAAATATCCCAAAAGTGAGGATTGTGAGTATAAATGCGGTTTTCATAAGGATTACCTTTCCTCGGTAGTGAATGACTGTTGTTGGCAATTAGGAATTACAAACTAACCACTTACACCTGATAGCCTCCGTATTGCTTCTTGGTATAGTGCTCTGTTTTCGTTTGCAAACGGGCCCGATTTAGACAGGTTTTCTGGAAAGTCGGAGAACAGTTTCGCTTCACTGACTTCGTTAAGGTCGGATGGCGTGCCTAAAGTTTCAATCTCGCCTAAATAAGCGATACCCCAATATTCGAGGTTGTACATGAAGCAGTGGATGTAACACAATACTTGTAGATTTTTCAGCGTTGCGCCCGTTTCTTCCAAGAGTTCACGGTGTGCGGTTTCTTCGGCGGTTTCTCCGGGGTCAACGCGTCCGCCGGGCAACACCCAGATGTTGTTATCACGCCATTTGCAGAACAGGATTTGGTTTTGTTGATGTGCAACGCAATTGACGAACTCGATTTTTCCTACCTTCTCCGGTGGATTACCGAAATGGAGAAACATGTGTCCGTCTTGTTCCTCAATTTTTTGAATCATTTTTTACCACCTTACTGTTTTTCCCAGATTTGCACATTATGTTTTGGCAAATCGAAAGGGTACTCGCCGTATGCCAGTGTAGGTAGTCCGTTATCATCGACTGTGACAACAACGTAAAGCCGATGCGGTGAAACGCTCGTATCGACGCGTTCAAGGAACTGCCATTGGTCACCACTGGAGGTCGTTACCTGTATCTTTGTCCAGAGGATACCCTCCCCGTCTGTGTATGTACCATCCGATATTTGGATGCTATGCGGATCATCTGGTGGTAAGGTGAAACTTTCGCCGATTGTGGATGTTGAGTTTAAGTGTGTGTGCGATACAAGTACCCATGTTCCCGGTACAGGCACCTCAACGCCGTTCTGATCGACGACCCAAACATGGTCGCGTTCTTCCATCGGCGCGGAAACATTTGCTTCAGGAATCCCTGGTTCTATTATTTGGTGAACACGCTCGCAAGAGGAAAGTCCGATAACAAATGCCGTAATCGTCACTATAAATGTGAGTTTTGTCATCTGTCTGTTTTTGATATTCAATTTAAATTCCTTTGGAAAAAATAAATTTAACCGACTGTCTTATCTTTTCGTTGATGTATAATGATACAATTGCCGTCAGGGTCTTTGATGATCGCCCAGAAGCATACGGCGGATTCACCGAGCGGCGAATGGATTTGGATGCCTAATTGTTCTAATTCTCCCAAGGCAGCCCTCACGTCCTCAACAGCAAGCGCGACCGTTCCACCGCCGGGTTGTATGAAATCGTAACCCTGTCCTAATACCAATGTGCCGGGATTTATCTCGAATTCTGCCCATGTGCCTTCATGCACCAAACACGCCAATGGAATCCCAAGCAGGTCACGATAAAAGGTGAGCGATTTTTGCATATCGCTCACCGCAAAAAAAGTAAAGTCAATGCCTAACACCTTCATTGTTTAATACTTCCTCGATACCAACCTAAACGATCGGTTAAACAGCGACGGATTGGATCGGATACGCGTTGGACGATGCCTCGTGTTCGGGCGGTGTCCAGAACGGGCTCCAATCTGTGGCTCGATCTTTTCCGATGTAAAGCGTCTTTCCGATAACTGCCCACGCTGTTCCATCGGCTGTAAACGCTATATAGCCTGTGCTAATCCGATCGGTGGATTCTGTGAGTTGATCGTTGAGTTCTGTCCATGTCTCGCCACCGTTCTCTGAACGACAGAGCCAAGCACCGCCGCCTCTGGGCCCGTTTTGGACTGTGGCGATCATAAGGTCTGGGTCTGTTGGATGTACAGCGATACCGGTGCCGTAGCGACGCGGCAACCCTTCAATCCGATTCTCCCAAGAGTGCCCACGGTCGGCACTGATATAAACACCGTTTTGCGTGTTCGCATAAACTCGATTATCGTCCACGGGACACGTAGCGACCTGATGGACATCTTTATGAAGTTCCGGCGTGACGGGTTCCCACGAAATCCCTTCATCGGGTGAACGCATGATACTTCCGACGTGGATATCTGCGTAACAAAAACCGTCTTGCGTTTTGGCAAGCGTCCGGACGGCGGGTGGACCGCCCCACGGGGTGTACCAATCTTTCCGACATTCTAATTCGTCGAAAGAGACAACTCGTTCAGCCGGACCTTCTTCGCCGACGAGGCGATAGACGTAAGCACCTTCATCTGTCCCGATGAGCAGTGTCAACGGATCTTCGCGCACAACGAGCAGCGAGGCGATCGGGTCCTCTATACCTGTTGGAATTCGTTTTTCGTTATCTCCTGATAAAAATAGTAGTGTGCCATCCGACAAGGTAGACAGCACGGCTTGACCGTTTGCCAACGAAACCATCGCGTCGTGGCTTCCGTTTCCGCCCTGATCTTGATGGTCTGTACCGTTATAGATTTGGATAGGTTCGCTGTTTCCATTATCTTCAACGGCGTAGATGGCGTTGTTCGTGGCAATAAACATTATGTTACCTCCTTTTGTGAATTCTTATATGCTATACCTTCAGCACTGTACGGGTATAATGACGCGATTGCCAACTGGCACCCACGGAATTAGGGTTTGGATTCATCCCGTATCTCGTCCTTGACGCGTGTTTGCTTCCACGTAAGATCGAAGCACGGTGTTAATTTGTGCTTCGTAGTCAGCGGTATGGGTTTTGAACCACTTTAATAGATCTGGGTCAATGCTCATAAAATGAGCAGGAAGAGGGGCTGTTTCCCAAAAAATTTCATCAGTGGGTTGAGCGTCTCTATCATTGCACGCGTCCTGGTAAACTTCTTCATCGGTCATTGTGTCAACTTTCTTCCAATCGGTTTCATCGGGAACGTGCTCTAATTCTTCACGAGTATATTTGGCTAAAGTAGATTTGTCTTTCATCCTTAGTTGCCTTTCTTGCTGAAATGATGCGGCGTACGTTACCGCGCCAAGTATAAACGACATACAAGATACGACCAACACTCCGACCAAGGACAACGATTCTTTCTTCGCCATAGTCGTATCGAATATCTACGCGCTCTATCCGATTAGGGTCATCAAAGACGCGGGCAGCGCGTTTGAAACTAATTCCACGCTTTTGGATACATTCTTGATTTTTGTGTTCGTCCCATTCAAAGTTCATTATGGCAGGCTTGAAGGGTATTTAAGTCTCAATTTTATTACCTAACGTGGGCTTAAAAAAAAGTATTAGAAGTCGGAATAGGTGTAAATTGGTAAAAAAAAGGGGCAATTTTAGTGATTTAACCCCCTAAATCCCCCTTATCAGGGGGACTTTAAGAGAAAATGTGCCCATCCCAAGTATTATCAAACTCACGTTACCTAATGAGATATTATATCCTAACCGTATCGCTTTGTCAATCTTATTCATTCGGCCCAGCATCCACCAGCAGCTTTCGTCCATTTAAGGGTTGCACAGGACGGTTATTGCCGTCGAAGATCGCTTTAAATGCTGCGATTTGCGCTTCAGACATCTCAATCGGTGTTGTCATCATGATCCACTTGACCCCCTCTGAGCAGGGCGGCGTTGTCAAAGAACCGTCATAGCGATAAGTCCGTTTTGTGTCCGGTAACAGATCAAATGCATTTAGAGCGACACCTGTGATCTGTTCAGATTCATTTGCAACGGATGGCATAAGGTGCCAAAAGGTATCAAACGCTGTGTTAACACTTCCACTTTTAATAAACGCACCGATGACAGCCAACATACCGTTTTCGCTTTCGTGAACGAGATGCATCTCCATATCGGACAGTTCCCCTGCTATCGTGTGCTCACTGGGAGCATGGAAATGGAATTCCAGAAGATGGTATTTCGTTTCATCAATTTCAATCCAATTGCCTTGATTTGGGTACGCGACTTCGATGGTATTACCCGTATTGCGAATATTCACGGATGCCGACTGATAGTTGAAAATAAGAATCGGAAGTGCTGCAGGTGTAGGGTTCACAAGATCAATCGGTGATTGGTGTCTGCCTGTATCGCAGATCCGATATTCTGGGGTGAGTTGTCCCCAAACCTCTGGTCCGTTATTTTCTTTGTACCCCCAGCAGGGGCAAACATTCTTCGCTTTTTGACTACAATTCATATTTTGCTTGATCGTTTTTCTTTAAAGCGTTTGTTTTTTTAAGTGATGAAATCCACAACAACGTATATCCTTCAATTTATCCATACGCCATTTCCGGGTGTTTCCCAAGAACGCGCAAGAGACGCTCATCGGCACCTTCCAAGACGTAATCAGGCATACGGTAGTTTAGGTAGGGCCAAAACCGCTGCGCGACAAAACGTTGCCCATAAACTTGATGGAACAGGTATCGAACCCGATCGGTTTGGTTCGGTGCGCCGCGGTGCCATGTCTGCCCGTTGAGCAGATAAAGATCACCGGCTTTCATGAGCAGCGAAACCGGTCCTTGCCCTTCAAACGTTGGATGTTCTGGATCATCGGGTTGCCGCCCCGAATAATGGCTACCCGGAACGAATTGAGAGGGCCCGTATTTAACCTCGTCCTGATCGGTGAGTGCGATTTGGACGGACATGCGCAGCACCGGCATCCGCAGCCTTGGATCGTGCCTGTCCATCTCTGCTGTGATTGGGAATTCCACACCATCGTCAATGTGAAATCGGTTGATACCGAGGTCTTTTCGATTCAGGATACAGCCTTGCGCAATACAGTGGCAGTGCTCCCCTAACACAGTTTCGGCGATGCTGATAATCGGTTCACGCACGAGCAGATCCCGAAACATGAGGTCGCATTCAAAAAGGCGATGTACCACGATCGGATCTTTACCGTCTTGCCGAGACCCCTTGACATTTCGCATCTGCGTGAAGTAAGGCTCAGCGAAAATTTCATCAACACGTGCGACTATCTGTTCACACGCCTCGCGTGAGAGCACATTACGGACGATCGTCACACCGTTTCGGTAGAAATCCTCCAAAATAGTGTTCAGCGTGTCCGGTGGCAGCGGTTCCGCAGGAAGTGTCCGTTCTTTCGCCATATTTCTGTGTCCTATTCGTGTGCCTTGACAACCAGTGGAAGCGTCTCACGTTGTTTACCGAGTTCTGCACGAACACCGTGAGGATTCAAAACCGTGACGGTTCCGGTAACATCGTGAAGTGGAAGATCGCTTTTTCGCTGTGTGAACTCGACTGCGGGACGGTCGTAACTATCCTCAACAAAGCAGTCGATGAAGTCGATGCCCCCCATGGTTTCGACGATATTTGTTTGCGGCAGCGATAACGAAATCGGAGACCACTCGCCACCGAAATGCCGATCACTGGCAGCGTTGATGACACTGCAATTCGTGAAAGTCACCCGTGCGCCTTTCGCCGATTTCTCTTGTACCTTGATGCCGAAACCGACGGTGCTTTCAACCGTGCAGTTATCGAATTCGATACTGCCACCGGGCCCATTATCTCTAACCTTTGATACACGGATCCCAGTCCCGTGTTTACTGCTGATATAGCAATTTTCAAAACGCATCGTTACGTCGTCGGACTCGTTGGTGGTATGTGCAAGGAAGATTTCGATACCGTCGCCAGCATTATCCATAAACTTACACCCTGAGAAAACCACGTTCTTTATGCGTTGTTCGCTTTTGTCAGGTTCGATGTCTACGCCGGAGCAAGGCGGTGTCCCCCACGTATTGGAAAACGAGCAGTTATCGACTTTAAGGTTTTCGACACTGATGATACTGATGCCTTGGCGATAGTGGTTATTGCAGACGATGTCACGTAGGTGGACATTCTCAGAGTACGAGCACTCCTTGCTGCCGTTGACGTAGATACCGTCTCCGCCGCTATCTTCGAGGGTTAAGCCCGCGACGGTTACGTTTTTAGAGCCTCGAATCGCGAGTGTCATCCGCCATTCTGCTTTCTCGTAGGGTCCGTACCATCGGTTCCAGCCCATCTGTTCGAGCACAAGTCCGGTGATATAGTCCTGTTTCCACATACGGAAAGTTGCGCCATATCCACGGATCGTGAGATTCTCGACATCTTGCGCTGTGAACATATAGTCGCCTCTGCCACGGTATTCACCGCGTTTTGCCGAGACGATCGTTCCGGGCTCAAAAATCAGTTCCTGATTCCCGGCAAGTTTGATGGGGCGGACGATCCAGTCGGCGCGCATATTCGGAACGACCAACCGCTTCGCACCGGAATCGATCGCTGCTTGTAGGGTCTCTGTTGCATCTTCTGGGTTGAATCCCCACCATGCGGCGTTGGCAACTGGATTTTTTCCAGACTGAACGTCCGCAATCGCTTCAGCATTTTTCACAGTGTCACCTCAACTTGTTCAATATCGTGAAATTTTGGGTTTCGATGTGCTCTATCCAATGGACATTTTCAGGTGCCGCTTAAGGAACTTCTCGGATAGTGTTCCAATCAATCACTGCAACCCACAAATTTTCTTCGTCTGAATATTGTACTGTACCGTCAACTTCCAATTCTTCACTGTAAAAGACGAGGTGTTGGCTATCTCGCAAAGCAATTTTCTGACAGGCAAGGTCATTCAGAGTTCCAGCACAATTTAAGCGCAACCTGCCTTTTATGTCGGCATTATGAAAGTCTGCAAAAACTCTTGATTTCTTCATCATTTTTCTCCCCGTACAGGATTTGGAATCGTTGGCATAAGAAGGTTGCTAGCTTCTTCCGGTGTAAGCCCAGTTAATGTAGCATGATACCGACTTCTTCCAGAAGTTCGTATAACATCGCCGCCAATTTTTCGGATTTCACCTACTGTTGTTACACCAATTTGCCTATGTGGGATAGCACGCGAGAGTTCAGCGATCATTACACCGTCAGCACTTTCTACCGACACACCCGTAATTCCACTCGGGTGTGTTCCTATACCGCGTTGAATGTCCTCTATTCGGTTTTGACCTCCCCTGACGACAAATGCCTCGTCAGCAATCCTGACTGGATAATCGTCAAAACGAGAGTTCTTGATCATCAACTATAAACCCTTTGTGATGCAATCTACTTTTTTACTGCAACTGATTGATACCTATTGTCGGCTACCTAACTCAGTTGACCTATAATGCAAAGGTCTTCTCATCGTCGAGGAGCATCAGCGCAAACCACGTATTAATGTCCGTCCGTTCGGGAGCGATCTTATTGATCATGTTTGCCATGAGTGCTTTATAGCGTTCATCTGTGGGGCCCATCTGCGTCATCTGCGCGTTATATGCCGCAATGTTAGAATCGCTTTTCGGATGCTCTGTCTTCAACCACGTTTCTACCTCTGTATCGGTCGATAGCGTTTCTAATTTCTCTGCGAATTCTGTAGCGGAGACACCGAGAAATGCAAGCGTCGCTCGATCAATCCCCGAGTCTTCGCCATAAAAATAGGCACCGAGCGTATTGCTGTTAGACGCGCGTCCCTTATCAACCAACCGTGCAAGTTGAACCATCCCGTAGACATCGGTGTTATAGGGACTCCGCGGGGCGCGACGGTTGAGGTCTACGATACCGAAACTCAGTTGATCGTCGAGGTCTTGTAGTGCGACCCACGTTGTAATGTCCGTTCGGGTCGGATCGATTTCTTCGCGGCGTGCGCTAAACCGTTCTTGTGACGCTTCATTCGGTGCATAGTTTATCAACGTTTCGTTGAAACTCTCAATTTCGTCGTCCGACTTATCACAGTTTTCGAGGACCCAGTCACCGATTTCGATGTCGTTCGGATTCTTCACGGCTGCCTCTTGAAAATCTGCAGCCGAAATACCGAGGAACGTCTGGATACGTACATCTTGTCCCGAATCGTCGCCGTATATGTATGCCCCGATTTTCCCAGCACGTTCGGCGCGTGCTTTATCTGCCATGCGTGCCACTCCGCAGATACCAGCGACATCTTTCGCGCGCGCGCTGCGGGGTGGACCAGCAGTGAGATCAACCTGCCAGAAACAGCCCCAATCGTCGAGTTCAATAGATTGCAGCACCGTTTTAATATCGGTGCGATCAGGCGCAAACTTCGCGAGCCGTTCTTTGAGAAGCTCCTGGTGCCTTTTATCTGTCGGCAGCCGTTCGAGTTCCGATTGATTAAATGCGTTAATCTTTTCGGTGCTTTTTTTACCTTGTTCAAGCATCCACTGACTCAGTTCAGTGTCCTCGTGTTGAGCAGCTGCTTCCGCAAACGCTTCCGCTGAAATACCGAGGAACACTAAAATGCGCTGATCTAAACCTGAATCGTTTCCATAGACAAAATCGCCGAGGGTTTCGTTATTATAGGCGCGCGCTTTGTCTGTCATTCGTGCTGCCCCGACAATCCCAGCGACCGATAGGTTTGTTGGACGGCGAGGCGGTTGACGTGTTAAATCCATAGTTAATAATGTCCTTCCAAATTGAAAATGCGGTATTGGTCCTTTATGTATAACGTGAACTTGAAAATAAATCTGTAGGTTGGGTTGAGCGGTAAATACACACTAAAAACCGTATAATTCGGACAAGTATGCCGCTTTTCAAGGCACTTTCTGCATAAATAGCGGTAGCGAAACCCAACATCCCACTTTTATCAAACTCACGTATGTATATTCTATGCATATTCGGAGCAGGTGTCAAGAAAAAAATGGGCTAAATGAAACATGAGTTGCTCTTGACATTTTTCTCCGAAAATGCTATATTCATTGAAAATTGTATGGAGGAACGTAATGGGATTCCCTGTTTACGATTACCGCACAGATGTTCGCAATGTATTGGTGACACCACAAATTCGCTCACGGTTTCTGAAGATGGAGCCTGGGCAAAGTGCCCAGCTTCATAGCCACGACTTAGGACACGAGGTTTTCCTAATTCTCGAAGGACGGGTCGAATTTGAGATTGATGGTGAAACTGAAGAGTTAGGACCAGGGCAGATGTGTATCGCTTTGGCGGATCAACCGCACTCGGTGCGTGTCCTCGGTGATGAGCCGATGACGATGTATCTGTCTGTTACACCGCATATCCACCCGACACATACACCGCGTTCGGAAGATGGCGAACGATTGCCACACAATTTTATCTCTGCTCGCGCTTACGATGTCGAGCCGGATATGCAGATATCTATTGAAGAACTTATTGCGCGGCAGGTACATGCAGCGCAACTGCTTGAAGAACTGGCGCAAACGTGTGCAGCCGTACAAGACGAGATGGGCAATCAACTGAAGACTGCGCTTGCTGAAGGCGACACCGATGCTGCTATCACAGCGCGCAAAGCGATGTGGGAAGCACTCTATCCGGTTTACAAGGCGACTGCTGAATTAGGCGATATCTGGAACGCACTTGCACCACGCATAAGTCAGTAATCTGTTAATCTGTTTTTAATTTGTTTTCTTTTAAGATTTGTGATATACTTTAAAATAAGCATAAGGTATGTTCGTCTGGTTTACAAAGATTGTCCAATTTAAACTGAAACCGCATTTGATTTGACAACGTTTTGACCTTAGGATAAACTTACCTTTTAAAAGTGACCTCGTTTGAACGAACCACCTCTTCACCTTTAACAGAAATCACTCTTGAGGATTGCCTACATTCGCAAACGAGTAATTGACCTCTGTACCGAGTAATTGACCTCTGTACCGATTGGTAGAGAGAACGTCACAATATCTAATGAATTATAAGGAGTTTTTTTATGAAAAATCAGCTTTTTAACAGGAAAGTCCTGTTTTCCTTATTAGCTGTTGTAATGTGTTTAGGGTTTACAGCCATGAGTTACGGTCAAGCCGTTGTCTCTGTGGACCCCGCTGAAGTCGAATCCCCGGCAGCTGGGGAAGAACTTATGATCAGCATTAACATAATGGGTGGTGAAGGTGTCGCTGGATACGAAGTTGACGTGTCCTTTGATCCGGCTGCCCTTGAGTACGTCTCAGCTGCGAATGCTGACTATCTACCTGCAGGCGCGTTTGGAGTTCCCGCTGCACTATCGGGTACCGGCGACAGCGTTAAAATCGCCGCAACCGCTATTGGTGCCACGTCCGATGGCGATGGCACGCTTGCAATGATAACGTTCAAAGTCGTTGAGGCGAAAGCATCCACAATCGGCCTAGCAAACGTTATCATTTCCGATAGTGATGCTGAAAGACTGGAAGTCACAACTGCAGATGGCATGGTGACCGCTCCTGCTGCTGAAGGTGAGACCGAAGGTGAGACCGAAGGTGAAACTGAAGGTGAGACCGAAGGTGAGACCGAAGGTGAAACTGAAGGTGAGACCGAAGGTGAGACCGAAGGTGAGACCGAAGGTGAAACTGAAGGTGAGACCGAAGGTGAAACTGAAGGTGAGACCGAAGGTGAGACCGAAGGTGAGACCGAAGGTGAGACCGAAGGTGAGACTACGGAACCCGAAACTACGGAACCCGAAACTCCTGAAGTTGAAATGCCGGTCAGCCAGATGTTCGAGATTACACTCACGAACCTCACGGAGGGTGTACACGGTGAGAGTGGACAAACGCTATCACCCGCGATTTTCGCAGCACACCCTGCTGGCGTTAAACTTGCTGTACCCGGTCTACCCGCAAATCCAGCGATTGTCATGCTTGCTGAAGGTGGAAGTACCGCAGGACTTGAAGCACTCGCAGCGGAGGCTGGCGCGAACGTCCAGATCGCTATGAATGCGGATATGACACGTCGGTATACAATGCCGGGGCAATCTTCGACGGTTACCATAACTGCTGATATGGTGAATTCTTCGCTCTCTGTCGGCTCAATGTTAGTCTCAACGAACGATGCGTTCATCGCTGTTATTGATGTTCCACTCTTTGATGCAGATGGTATGCCCGTTACCGCAACTATTGAATTGATGGCTTATGATGCGGGTAGTGAAGATAACACAGAGATGCATACCGATATTCCGGGTCCGCTCGGTTTGGATGCGGAGGTGGATCCGCCAGGCAGTAACGCACGCGTTCCGACTGAAGGCGGCGTGATTGCAGTGCACCCAGGGATCCAAGGTGGTGCTGATGTCAGCGAAGCGTTCGCATGGGAAGGCCCCGTAGCAACATTGATGATCACACCGGTTGAAGCACCCACAGAACCGATGCCAGAAGAGCCAATGCCTGAGGAACCGATGCCCGAAGAACCTGTGGTAACCGAAGGTCCCGGTTTCGATGTTACACTCGCCAAAGGCTTGAACATGATCTCTATTCCGTTGATGCCGGAAGCACCTTACACCGCAAAATCATTGGCAGATATGCTTGGGGCAACGGTTGTCATCCAACTTGATGCCGCATCCCAGAGTTTCGTCGGTTATACGGTCGCTGATGAAAGCGACGGTTTCGCTATCGACGGTGGCATGGGCTATATCGTCAATACACCTGAGGGTGCTAATGTGAAGTTCACCGGTAGCGCATGGGATAACCAACCTGAAATGGAAGAGCCAATGGTTGAAGAACCCGTCGTCGAAGAAGATATGATGGAAGAGCCAATGGTTGAAGAGCCAATGGTTGAAGAGGAAGAGATGGACGAGGAAGAGATGGTTGAAGAGGAAGAGACCGTCGAAGAACCCGTCGTCGAGGAAGTCGCTGCCGCACCCGCACTCTCAACCTTCAAAAGTGCATGGGCATTCGTCGTTACCAGCGATATCCGAGGTATGAATACAGGCACAGGCTACACCCTCGTCGCTGAAAACCTCCGCACCGGTACCATCGCTACGGAAAACATCACCAGCGATGTGAAACGTTCCTCCGCTGTCTGGGCAGACCTAAACCGTAAGAGCGTCGTCGAAGCCGGCGATAAACTCGAAGTCGCACTCTATGACGAACACGGTAATGTTGTCTCCGGTCCCTTCCAGCGCACCGTCACAACCGCTGACATCCGCAACGCTTTCTTGAGCCTGCAACTGAATGTCGGCGATGTGCGACCGAGTGAT
>JAJEET010000068.1 GCA_022820835.1 Candidatus Poribacteria bacterium | reverse complement strand
TTTACAAGAAACATAGCAAGCGTTAAAAAAAGTATAAAACTTACGAATCTGGTCATCTTCATTTTTCATATCCTTTTGAGTTATTGAGAACTATATCTACTGTACTTAGGGTCCGGTTACTTTTCGGTGTTTTTTGCTGATAGAGTTTCTACAGAAATTTTAGCGAGAAAACCGTTGATGTTTCCTTTCTCACTTGAACTACCCATGGCACCTAACTTAAAGACTCCACCCCGATTAAAAGGATACTTGATAACTTCTCGCTGATTCGTTGGGATATCCCTTGCAGAGACGAGGGCGTTGTCAGGCACGAGTTCTGTAGTATCCGCAGCAAACAGGTCAAACGACCCTGAAACTTCGGATTCTCCGACCCAGACATCAATGGTAAGCACGCCACCCTCTTTAAAGGCTGTCGCATCAATCTCAATAACAGTATAATTTTCAGAATCGGTCTCAGATGTCCGAAAAACACTGAGAACTTCTTTCTCGGGGTGTTCATAAGTAAGTCTAACGCTTAAACTGTTATCTTTAATCACACCAGATTCGACAGCGGTTTCGAGGACGGTATCCCAATCTTTGGGTTGCGGTTCTGAGGATTCCTCGCGCAACCCTGGGAGTTTTCCGTCCAAGGATTTCTGGAGAAAGAACAGATACCCTTTAGCTCCGTTGTAGGGTGAAGCGCGTTCATTGACCGGTAGTCTGCCCATTAGTTCAAGTTCTGGTGAGATTACCAAAGAATCTGCGGGTGAGTGTTTCTTCCAGCCTTTCATGATCGCTTGTGCTAACGGGCGCGTTTTGTCAAACGGTTTGAATCCTTGCTGTCGTCTGAGTCCCATGAATTTCTGCTTAAAAGGCGTACGCTCCAATTCAACATTCGACACCCAAACATTGATGAAATTTTCGTTTAAGAAATTAATAACACGGTTATCGTTGAGGACACCTGCCCTCAGGCTTTTGCCGCTCCCTCAGCACGACTCATTATCCAAGGGACCATCTATAGATATAGCGTGAATCGGTTTCTGTTGGGTGTGTGCCATCTCTAAAACTTGATCCGGTTGTACCCAATTAATTTGTTGGGATTTATAGAAGCGGAGTATCAAGGCGCGTTCCGCAGCTTCTTGGGTAATAGCTTCTGTGAATTCGACATTTTCCAGAATCTCTTGCGTGCCAGCGCGAAGTTCAACTTGCGAACAAAAACCCGCACCCGCTACACGGCTGCCATCCACTATCCGATTGAAATCAAAGTTGACTGGACCCCCGGGAACCCGCATTACGAAAAACGCGACGCGCCCTTTCACTCGATCAATCACAAGATGTCCTGCAAACTGGGAAGGTGTAAACCAACCATCCTCAAAGACAAATTCTGCATGGATGCGAAACGCGATGTCGGCAAACTCATCATTATAAGCACGTAAGCATGCCCACAGACCATACGAATCTCCCGTATTAATATGCATATTCACACTCGGATTCGGGTGCAGCTGCCGCAGCAATTCCAGTACCCCATCCGGCTTGACCTTCCAGAGTTCACCAACCGAAACCCGTTTACTTGGAAGAAAAGCCAGTTGGCTTGGCAGAAAAGCATGAAAAACCGATGCCGGATATTGCTTTTCCGGCGCAACAACCCGCATGTTTGTCAAAGCGGGCCAGTTCCTACCGGAATTGGACACAGTATCTCCAATCGGTGCAATAAAGCCTTGGACAGACACCTCAGAGGGGTCATCAAGTTTAAGTTTAATTTTGTTGTTTGCTGCCGAATGATTGTCGGCGTTGAGTTGTCCACTCATCATGATTAGGATAAGGACAGCAACAGTCAAGGTTTTCATTTCTTGTCTCCTTAAATGAAGATTAACAGAAATACGCTATACAATCTTGATTTTTCAAAGTAACGTAGGTTGGGTTGAACGGTATTAAAATTAAACGTTGGTATCCGAAAGTATATCAAACTTAACATGTCGGCATGTACATCCATGAACGCAGTGAAACCCAACGTTCTTTCTGTAAGATTATGCAAACATAGTCGTTTCTGTTGGGTTTCGCTATCTCCTTAATTGATATGACAGGGCAGGGTGCTGCAAATGTGCTTGGGTTGTCCCATCGGTTTTCTCGGTTCCGCTCAACCCAACCTACGATGCTATGATACTACCTTTAAAAATGGGTTTGGATATGTCCTCACTAACTGATGAAAATAAGCAGTGAGGGGCCAATTTGCCCGTTCAATATATAGTGACGCGGGGGACAGACAAAACGGTTGCCTAATTCTGCAAAAAAACGGAGAAAATGGACAAATTTTGAGAAGCGTCTATATCTTTTTATATTTCCACAATTTTTATTTTTCAGTCCAAGTTCTTAATTTGTGACAGAAAAGCAGGTACCACACGTTTCATAGTTTTCATAGCAAAGTGGAAGATGGAAAGGAGGGATTATTTAACTGTGGAGGTATCTACCAACACTGGTTCCCAAATATCCGAGTTGAGAGCATAGAGCCCATCACTTGTGCCGACAAATACTGCATTTTGAATCAGAGCGATTGTGTAAATGCGTTTGCCTGTCAATCCTTTGTTAAGTGGGTGCCATTCTGCGCCAGCATCCGTAGATCGGAAAACACCTCAGCAAAGTGAAAATCCTTAACTTTCCGCCATGCAAGGGCGTGAACACCCTTTTGGTATTTTCGGACTAAGGCACTGAAGGCCTCGTTGTCCCCTAACAAAACTTTGCGAATCAATTGAACATCGTCTTTCTCCATCGGGATCCTCCATGATGCGCCAACATATCCTGTTTTATCCTATCTTTCTTTCATCCGCGTCAACGCTTGAGTTCCGCCCATAGCGTCGTGAGTTTATCTCCAGCCTCGACTGACATCACGTCACTTTTCCAGAGGTCATAACCGTTTTCAGATTCATCTTTGAAACGACCTGCCCAGGGGGATCCATCAAAGTGCCATAATGCAATCGTATGTTCATCGACCTTGAATTTGCCCTCTGGCACTTTCCAGTTTCGTTCTTCGTATCGAAGGATATTAGAAATTCGCACTTGATCAATATATCCGCGAAGTTTCACATTTTCTCCAACGAAACGCGGAAGTTCCTCACCCTGAGGGACGATTCCACCAATACGTAGCGGCTTATCTGATTGACCGAAAGGGCCCTCCTGATGGCGGGGAATCCCACCGTTGCCGTTAAGTGCGAAACTTACTTTGATATCGAAAAACCCAACGACATGCACCCATTCTCCGGTAGGGAAGGGTTTTGCATGCGAAATTATCGAAGGCCTATTCGCGTCTTGCTTGCGTACCCATCCGCATATCCCACCACCATTACCGTGAATAAGAAGATTGAATCGTCCTTCCTGACCGATGATTGACCAGAAAGTGCCGCGTTCAGGGAGTTCTTCAAGGTATATCCACGCTTCGGCGGTCAACACCTCAAACTGTCCCTTAGGAAACCATGCCTGCCCCGTTCCAACAAAATCGTGGGTTTCATCCAACCGCAGCATTCGCCCACCTGCAGGCGATGGTGGCGGCAATGCTGTGGCAGTCAGCGAAATCAATGTAAAGAAAAAGAGGCATATGAGGAGTCGTCTGTATATCATTTTTTAGCTCCTTGCGGGCTGAATTTTGGTTTATATAACGCGCCACCTACCTGGCAGCATTTTCCGATTGTTTGAGTTTTCCCCAGAGCGTTGTCTGCTTCTCGGCACTTGGTGAGACAGAGAGGAACCCCTCCGGCACCCATTCGGGCTCCTCATCTTTCGCCTCATGCTTTGTGATTCGGCGAGGCTTACCTCCATCAACGGAGACGAGGTAAATATTTGCATCCACATTCGGATTGCCCCAGGGATTTTCAATCTCAGCATCGTAGGCTATCCACGCACCATCTGGGGACCATGCCGGATTGTGGCTCCAAATATTATTCGGTGTTAAGCGCCGGGGATTTTGCCCTTGGGCACCCATAATGTAGATACCACTTCCCATAATACCTACATGATAGGTAATTTGTTTGCCATCCGGTGACCAACTCGGAGATGTCCCTCTATCTTGCGGACGCATCACGCGTCTGATACGTTTTCCGTCAGCGTTCATCACATAGATGCCACCGTTGTCATTTGGCCTGGAATAGAAAGCGATTTCTTCTCCATCTGGGGACCATGCCGGGGAAAAATTGTATTTTCCATCGTCAGTGAGTTGTTGTAGGTTCTCACCGTTGATATCTATTTTGTAGATGTCATAACTCTGCTCTTTCCGGATCCCAGATGAAAAAGCGATCCAATTTCCATCAGGCGACCACGCTGGATGGGTATCTGATTCTGGACGGTACGTTAATCGTTGGGGTTCTGCTCCATTGAGGCTCATGATATAGATCTCAGCGTTTCCATCTCGGTTAGACGCAAAAGCGAAGGCGCGTCCATTGGGTGCCCATGTTGGATCGGAATCCCATGAAGGATGATTCGTCAAGTTAAGTAGATTCTCTCCATTTATATCCATGACATAGATGTCATAGTTTCCCGTTCGGTTGGAACTGAAGGAAATATACGGAGCCGCCCAAGCGTTTATGGTGAACAGAAATAGACCCAGCAGAGATATCATCGAAAAAATTGTATAGGCACGTTTCGCTTTCACCGTTAGATCCTCCTGATTGAAAGCAGCAAGTTTGATAAGTGTTCGTTGTTAGTATCGCGCCATTAAGGAGCGTTCGTCGGTGGGGTGTTAATTTCTCCTCAGATGCGATGGACGATACCTACCCTAATTAAAGACGTATTTTTTTTTGGAAAAAGTGCATAATAAAAAAAAAATGTAAAACCTGAACAAGCTAAACACTTTGATAATGCCGATTGCTGAAAACCGAGTGGTTCTTAAAATAAAAAGGTTTCTTGACAAAATAAGAGATATAGATAGAATAGCATGCAAAACAGAGATAATCACGCATATTTCTTTCCAACCTTTGAAACGAAAGGGAAATAATTAATGATTCAGACGGCTTATAAGGAAACGTATCGTCCGCAGTTCCACTTCACACCGAAAACTAACTGGACGAACGATCCGAACGGATTGATCTATTACAAAGGTGAGTATCATCTTTTCTTTCAGCACAACCCGTCGGGCATCAACTGGGGTAACATGACTTGGGGGCACGCTGTCAGTACGGATCTCGTTCATTGGAAGCAGCTGCCGCACGCCATCCATCCTGATGAACTCGGCACAATTTTCTCCGGTTCAGGGGTCGTGGATTGGAAAAATACCGGTGGTTTCCAGACCGGAGACGAGTCGGTGCTTGTCAACTTTTATACATCTGCGGGGAGCCACGCGCCGGAATCGGTGCCGTTCACGCAAAGCATCGCTTATAGCAACGATCGCGGGCGGACTTGGATAAAATATGAAGGGAACCCTGTCATTGAGCATATCGTCGGCAGCAACCGTGACCCGAAGGTGATTTGGCATGAACCGACACAAAAATGGGTGATGGCACTCTACCTTGATCAGAACGATTTTGCCTTGTTCGGTTCAACGAATCTCAAGGAGTGGACAAGGTTATCCGACCTGCATATCCCCGATACAGAATGTCCCGATATTTTTGAACTTCCAGTTGATGGGGATCCTGACAATACCAAATGGGTTTTCTGGGGCGCAGCGGGAAAGTATTACGTCGGCAATTTCGATGGAACCACATTTACCCCCGAAGATGAAGCGCATCGCTCTGATTACGGGGCTAACTTCTATGCAGCACAGACGTGGAGCGATGTTCCAGAATCCGATGGCAGACGCATTCAAATCGCTTGGATGAGTGGTAGCAACCCACCCGATATGCCGTTCAATCAACAGATGAGTTTCCCGTGCAGCTTGACACTTCGGACGACTTCAGCGGGGATCCGTCTCCATCGCGAACCTGTCGTAGAGATCGAAAACATTCACGCCTATACGCATGCGTGGAGCGACTTGACGCTTAAACCCGAAGACGATCCGCTTGCCGGATTGACGGGTGAATTGTTCGATATCCGGGCAGAGATAGCACTCAACGATGCGACTGCTGTTGGGTTTAAGATTCGTGGACAAGATGTGCGTTACGATGTCGCTGGGCAGCAACTGACATTCCTTGAGCGGAGTGGTCCGCTTGCACCACAGGATGAGAATATCCGTTTGCAAATTCTGGTCGATCGCATCTCTATTGAGGCATTCGGCAACAACGGTGAGTTGTCAATGACTTCCTATTTCGTTCCAGATTTAGAGAATGCGGACATCGGCGTTTACGCAGAAGGCGGCGCGGCGACGCTGATATCGCTGAAGGTGCATGAGTTGAAATCTTCGTGGGTGTAACATCCAATATAAACACCGTTCATTTACTTTTGAAGTTGGACGGGAAATGGTTTTGTCCGAAAGTGTCCCTGTGAATCGACAACTTGAAGCCACAGATCGTGAACGTCAACCTTGGATATTTTGTAATCGAAAGCGACGGTCATCTTTTGTCCGTTTAACCGTTTAGATGCTTTGAATGCGGGGGTACCTCTGCTGAACTTCGCCCGGTCTTTATCGGACGGGCCGAATCTGTTAGACGTTAAAGGATTCGCCGCAACCGCATGTATTTTTAGCGTTCGGGTTGGTTATTTTAAAGCCTGAATCCATTAACCCGTCGTTATAGTCGAGCACGGAGCCAGCGAGATAGAGTGTGCTACGCGGGTCGATGAACACCTTTAACCCGTGGAACTCAAAAACTCTATCAGTGTCCTTCGCTCCACCAAATTCGAGGTTATATTGGAAGCCGGAGCATCCACCACCGACAACTTGCATCCGCAAACCGAGATCGGATTCAGTTGATGATTCACTATTATTGATCAGTGTGATCGCTTTTTGTGCGGCAGATTCTGTGACAGTAATCATGATGATTGCGCCTCCTTTTTGGACAGGAAATCAGCAATTGCGGTTTTTAGAACTTTTTCAGTCGTTTTAGCGTAACGTTGTTTATCTTCAGGCAGCCCGCCTAACATCTCAGAGAGTTGGTCAGCGGTAATCTTTTCGGCTTCCGAGATATGCGTTCCGGTAACCAGTTCGGTGAGCATTGAAGCACTTGCGATAGCAGTAGGACATCCAAACGCTCGGAACTTCGCCGCAACAACAACATCGTTCGTTATCTTGAGCGTCAATTTTACCATCTCGCCGCTGGCGGGAGAACCTACAGCTGCTGTGCCATCAGCATCAGCGATGGTTCCAACATTGCGAGGGTTTTCGTAATGATCGTTCACTTGTGGTGTGTACATCAGACGTAAATCAAGTTTACAAATCGTTCCACCATTTTACGCCATAGATTGAAACCTATAACTGTATCTAAAGAAGAAGCCTTTTTGAAATTATACGATATTTCCAGACGCTTGTCAAGTACTTCATGAAAACGCAGAAGAGAAAACATTGTCGGTGGAGCCGGATGGATTGCTAACCACAACATGGGGGCGGATTAAGCAGTAGTTGCGTCGCCACTATCAGAGGTCTTCGGTTCTAATTCCGCTTGACACTCAGCACAATAGCCGATAATTTCATTACGGAAGCGCACGGCTTTAAAGTTGTGCGCTTCACAAACCGCCTTCTGTAAGGCGTCAATCTCGGGTTCCTTAAACTCAACGATCTGATTACACCGCAGACAGATGAGGTGCGCATGCTCCCGGAGCGAGTGAATGCTCTCATAGCGAGTATTCTTCTGTGCGTCAATAAATTCCGTTAAGAGTCCGCTCTGTACCAGCAAAGGCAGCGTTCGATAGATCGTCGGTCGCGATACCAAGTAGCCGTTCCGACGCATCTGCACCAGTAGGTCTTCCGTCTGAAAATGTCCCTGATAGTCAAAGACCTGTTTTAAAACATCCAATCGTGTCTGGGTCATACGGAGGCCACAACTTTTGAGATAGTCCTCAAACTGCTTTACCATCTTGGTACGATCAGTGGATTTTTCAGCGGTTTCCATTTCCCGCTCCCTTTTCAGTTAGATAGTTATACACACTGCAGGCGAGGTTTGTAACCCCGTCTATAAACTGCAGGCGGGGTTTGTAACCCCGTCTACAAAGGGGTTGCATAAGTTCAGTTAGAAATAAAATTGAGAGAGCGGCACGGCGGCGCGAGATTGTTTTTCACTGCAAACTTATAAAATAGTTCCATACCGGCGATCGTAGATTCGTCAAGGTCGTACTTGATGCGATTCTGCAAATAGTCGAGACAGAGCGGTTCCGGTAGTCCCAACTTACGCGCCTCAATCTGCGCGATTTCCGGGATTTGTGCGATTCCACGTTCTTTCGATTGTAGCAGGACTTGCGTTAGATCGCCGAGAGACACGTTCTCTCTGGCGACCCAACATGCATAAACGAACGGGAGCCCAGTTAGCTTGTACCACACCTCACCGAGGTCCACACAATATTCGGTTGTTCCGAGGTGTCTGAGTGCGGAATCCCCAATTAGGAGGACTGCCTCAAACGGCGGATATTGGCGGTTTTGGAGCGCTGTACATGGATTGACAGTCGGCGCGCACGCTGTGAACGCCGGCGAAACGCCGTATTTTTCAGCGAGCAAGACCTTCAGTAAGGCGACGGAGCTGCGGGAACTCGTATCAAGTGCGATACGTCGGATTTCATGAACCGGCACCCGACTGAACAGTTGGATGCTTTGAACACCACCGTTTGAGGCAATTGATATATCGGGTAGAATGCAGTAATTTGGACCCGATGGATTGGCTCGAAAATACTCGATAATCGGGATCAAACCCACATCGAGGCGACTATCACTAAGACGTGCTGCGACGCTGCTCGGAACATCAAGGCTGAGCGCAATATCCGTCTGTATCTCTTTTTTTAAAAGCGGATAAATGAGCGGTTTCGTGTTCAAGAACGAGACCGCACCGACCCTTAAGCGGCTTTCCTGTACCACCGGTTCCCCTCTCGAATAATTTCATTGTAGAGCGTATCTCGTTCGACCGGAACGAAGCCGGCTTCTTCAATGAGGTGTATGAGTGCCGAAACGGAGACAGCCTCTGGCGTGTCCGCCCCCGCCATGTGTGTGATTTTCTCCTCGGTTACGGTACCGTCAATATCGTCAGCACCGAAACGGAGGGCAACTTGCGCAGTTTTTAAGCCGGTCATAATCCAATACACTTTGATATGTGGAACGTTATCAAGCATGAGACGCGCGACGGCAATGTTCCGAATGTCCGTTAAACCGGTCGTTGAAGGCAGATATGCCATACGGGTATTCAGCGGATGGAAAGCGAGCGGTATGAATGTTACAAAGCCCCCGGACTTGTCTTGTTGCTCGCGGAGTCGGATGAGATGATCCACCCGATCCTCGTTTGTTTCGAGGTGTCCATAAAGCATCGTCGCATTCGTCAAAATTCCGAGCCGATGTGCGATGTCGTGGATTTCTAACCATCCATATGCACTGAGTTTACCCGGGCAAATTTTCTCACGCGTCTCCTCGGCGAAGATTTCCGCACCCCCACCGGGCAAGGAATCCAGACCAGCCTCCCGTAGCTGCGTTAGGACCTCTTCTATAGACATTTTAAAGATGCGTGAGAAATGATGAATTTCGACAGCTGTGAAGAATTTAAGGTGTACCTGCGGCATCCGTTCTTTGAGTCCACGGATAATATCGAGGTAGTAGTCAAACGGTAGTTTCGGGTGCAACCCACCGACACTGTGGATTTCGGTGCATCCGTGTTCTATAGAATACATCGCTTTGTCTAAGAATTCATCAACACTCATTTCCCACGCGCCTTCGGTCTGCATGTTTTTTCGGGCAAAAGCACAAAAATGACACCGAGCATGGAGAATACAGACATTTGAATAGTCGATGTGCTGGTTGATGTTATAATAGGCAACGTTTCCATTTAAACGTTCACGGACATGGTTGGCAATAAATCCAACCCCGGTTATATCCGGGCTTTCGTAAAGTGAAACCCCATCCGCAAAGGAGAGTCGTTGTTCTGCCTTGACTTTTTCAAAAATGGTAGATAATTTAGGATCCGTAAAGCGACTATAGTTTTCCATTATTTTTTCCTGATAGATTATTTTTCAGACGAAGTTCACAGACGCGATTTGCAATAGTAACGAAAAATTTGCTTGACGCTTGCTTTAACTCAAGGTATTATAGCATAATAATGTTAAAGATGCAAGCCATTTTTAGTTGTGAGTCGTCGGAAACCGTCAACAATTAGGTATACATAGCAAGAATGGTTTGGGACCACCTTGATTAAATTCGGGTATTGAAAAGGAGCAGAGCATACATGTCAAAATTTGGGCTTATCCATTACAACTACGCAAGCAAATCGCTTGACGATTTTTTGAGATTTACGAGTGAAACGGGTTTCAGTTATGTAGAACTTCAGATCAGCGATGTCTGGAATTCGGAAACTCCCGATCCTGAGAAGAATGCCGAAGCCGTGAGAAAAAAGGTTGAAAGCTATGGATTACAGGTCTCCGCGCTCGCAGCGGGGAACGATTTCGTCCTGTTGGATGCAGAGACGATCCGTGCACAAGTATCACGCATGGAACGCATCGCCGGACTTGCTAAACGGGTTGGCACTTCGGTACTCCGTACAGAAGGCGGTGCCGCGAAAGACGCTGTACCAGAAAGCCAATGGGTCGAAGCGATGGCGGGGTGTCTCACACGCTGCCTCGAATTTGCCGAACGCGAACAGGTTTATCTGGCTGTGGACAATCACGGCATCGTTACAAACGACGGAGACTTGCAGGTAGAACTCTTTGAACGTGTCGGTTCTAAGCATGTCGGCGCGAATATGGATACCATGAACTACCGTTGGGCAGGTCACGATTTAGAGACAGTCGGCAGATATTATGAAATCGTCGCACCTTATACCTTGCACACACACCTGAAAGACGGGACGGGTTCACGCGGCAACTACCGCGGTGAGGCACTCGGTGAAGGCGAAATAGACCTCGCGAAGGCGATTCAATGTTTGAGAGAAGCCGGTTATGACGGGGTCTGGTGTTGTGAATATGAAGGTAGAGAAAACGACGGCACAGGGCAGCGAAAAAGTTTCGCGTGGATGCAAGCGAATCTATAGCCTAAAATGAACGAATCTCCTCGTATCATCACGCTAACAACCGACTTTGGCACGAGTGATGCTTACGTCGGAACCATGAAGGGTGTTATTCTCGGTATTAATCCGAACGTGCGGGTGCTGGACCTCACACATGCCATTTCACCACAGGATATCCACGAAGCGGCGTTCACCATCCATTCTGTTTATCGCTATTATCCGAAAGGCACGATTCATACGGTTGTTGTGGATCCGGGAGTCGGGAGCGATAGACAGGCGATCGTTTGTGAGATAGACGGTGTATTCTTCGTCTGTCCCGACAATGGGGTGTTGAGTTATCTGCTGCAAGATATAGATAGCAGCACGGAACTTCAAATGAATACGGTGGCAATTCAGAATCCGATTTACCATCTGCCAGAGGTCAGCAACACATTCCATGGTAGAGACATTTTCGCCCCAGTCGCAGCGCATCTATCGCGTGGTGTACCGCTTACGGACATCGGTCCGCCGGTAGAAAGTCTCGTCCAGATTCCGATCCCGATACCAGAGGTTTCTGAAAACACGATAACCGGACAAATTGTTAGGATTGATAGATTCGGCAACGCGATAACAAATATTTCGGAAACCGCGCTTGCGGGAGAAGTATCCGAGTATGAGATCAGCGTAGGAAGCAAGCGACTTACGCACATAAACCGTGCTTACGCCGAATCTGCAGTTGGTGAACCTCTGGCAATTATCGGGAGTTTTGGGTTGTTAGAGATCGCGATAAATGGCGGAAGTGCAGAAATCTGTTTAGGGTTAAAACGCGGAGATGTGGTTGAAGTTCATAGGTACAATTGACATATTGACCGTAGCAGGATATAATGTCGTTAGAACTAAAAAGGAGGATGGAAGAAATTGGAAAAGATTGCTTTAACAGGACTTAAACCGACAGGACCGCCGCACATCGGCAACTACCTCGGTATGCTTAAACCGTCCTTAGAGCTTGCCGAAAAGTTTCAGGCTCTCTATTTTATACCGGATTATCACGCTTTAACGACAGTCCGGGACGGGAAGGAATTGGAGAATCTTACCTATCAAGCGACAGCGACATGGATAGCATTGGGGTTAAATCCAGATGAGGTCATCATCTATCGCCAATCCGATATTCCAGAGGTGTTTGAATTAGCGTGGGTATTGTCCTGTTTCACGGCAAAAGGGCTGCTTAACCGCTCACATGCCTACAAAGCGATCGTTGACGATAACATTGCCGCCGGTCGCGAAGAAGATAAAAACATTAACATAGGACTCTTTACATATCCAGTTTTGATGGCGGCTGATATACTACTCTTCGGATCGCATGTTGTACCCGTCGGACTCGACCAGCAACAGCATCTTGAAATAGCACGCGATGTGGCACTAACCTTTAATAACACCTATGGGGACGTTTTGACAATTCCTGAAGCCATGATTCGAGAAGAAGTAATGACCATTCCCGGTATCGATGGTAGAAAGATGAGCAAAAGTTACAACAACGTCATCCCCATCTTCGCACCACCAAACCAGGTTCTCAAACCCGTAAAGCGCATTGTAACCGACTCGAAACGCCCAGAAGATCCGAAGGATCCGGAGGAATGTCACATCTTTTCTATCTACCGTCACTTTGCGGATGCGGATGCCGTTGCTGCGAAACGGCAACTCTATCTTGAGGGGGGACTCGCATACGGGGCAATGAAACAGGAACTGTTCGAATTGTTGGAATCGACATTTGCCGACAAACGAGACCGGTATAACGCTTTGATGGACAACACAGACAAGTTGGATAAAATACTTGAAAAAGGGGCAGAAAAGGCACGCGCCATTGCTGTACCGATTATGGCGAAGGTCCGAAAAGCAGTCGGCATGGTGTCTTGAGAATGAAATTGATGCGCCACGTCGTAAGGGTAACAAATAAGCCTCGGTTTGAGATATATTTAAAAAACATATCCCAAACCGAGGCAACTTATCACAGCAGAAGCTGTGGTGTTCTTTGCGGTGTTTTTCTTTCCAACTTTAGAGGCAGCACTGGTGCTGCACGAACAACCTACAGATCCTCGTCTTCTCTGTACCGACGAGGTTCACGGCGTTCTGTGCGTGGACGTGCTGGATTAACTTTCAAGGGACGGCCCATCATTTCTTGACCATCCAACGCCTCTATCGCTCGCTCGCCATCCTCTTGGTTTTCCATCTCAACGAATCCGAAACCTTTGGAGCGACCGTCGTAACGGTCACGAATAATTGTGGCGGTAGCGACTGGACCATACTCACTGAAGAGTGTTTCGAGGTCTTCCTCCGTGGCCGCGTAAGGTACGTTGCCAACGTAGATATTCATCTCGTTTCTCCTTTTAGAAATTATATACGCCCTGCCCCGAATCACGAGACACACGATGATTGGTGCGAACCGGTGCCCCACAGAATACGGGAATAGGACATGAAAATACGGGAAAATGAGAAAACTGAGCACTGTCAGCATTTTCAAAGGCAGAAATTTGGCAGCAAGCGTAGGAAAGATTGCAAAACTGTGTATCAATCTCTTATCGTAAGCCCTGTCACCCCTCATAAATGAGGAAGTGTTCTGGTTCCAAACCGTAACACTGTCAAAACACCACTCATATCTTTGGCAGCAGACACGATCACATTTTCCTGAAAAAAATTTGCAATAAATTATATCACAATTGTTGCTATTTGTCAATTATAATTTGCCAAAAGCTTATGTAAATTTAAAAAAAATGGCAATTTTCTACGTAAAATAGTAGTTAGACAGACGTTTTTAAGCTTCTGAAACCGCTATATCAGAGGAGTTTTTGGAAATGGCGAGTAAGTTCTATTTTTTTTCTCGTCAGTTTGAATTAAATTTTTTGGATATGTTGGAACTTCTATTTTTATGTCCAAAATTCATAAATTGAAATGCCAAGAGTTAGTTTATGATAATTGGACACGGGTGAATGGCTTTCGAGGAAACCTCAAAAAAATACGCCGACTGCAACCTTTGCGAACCGATTTCTATAAAAAAAGAATTGATTGCATTGTTGCCTTTACAACATCCGTAATAAACCTTACTTTGCTGTCATCCAATTGTCTCCGATTCCTGCCTCTGTCCGAAGCGGAACGAGAAGCGACATCGCATTTTCCATCTCTTCACATACAATCTGAGCATGCCCCTCAGCAAGCGATTCCGGTGTCTCAAGTACCAATTCGTCATGAATCTGTAGGAGCATTTTTAACGGCAGTTTGTCTGTATCGATTCGGCGTTGGACATTTACCATCGCTGCTTTCATTAGATCTGCGGCAGAGCCTTGCACGACGGTATTGATCGCGAGGCGTTCACCGAGCCCGCGCCGACTCCGGTTGGTAGAAAAGATTTCAGGGATTGCGCGCCGTCTACCAGTGAGTGTACTTACGTATCCGTGATCTGATGCCTGTTGGACACACTGCTGGAGGAAACGGTCAATCCCCGGAAAACGCGTTTTATAATCGTTAATGAGCGCAGACGCTTCCTGCACAGTCATCCCTTTAATCCGACGTGAAAGTCCGGTCGGAGAGACCCCGTAGATGATGCCAAAATTGATTGTCTTCGCCTTATCCCGGAGCTCTCGTGTAACCGAGTCCACCGAAACATCGAACACCTGCGAAGCGACCGCTGTATGGATATCTAAATCCTGATTGAACGTTTCAATTAGGCTGTCATCTTTACTAAAATGTGCAAGGATACGGAGTTCAATCTGTGAATAATCTGCACAGATCAACTGACTCCCTTCCGGTGCTCTGAATGCCCGACGTAACTGTCTACCAATTTCTGTCCGGACTGGAATGTTTTGCAGGTTCGGACGGTCAGATTTCAAGCGTCCGGTCGCTGTCGTTAGTTGATAGAGATGCGTATGGATACGTTCTGTTCGCGTATCGACAGCACTCTGGAGTTGTGCGAGATAGGTACTCTGTAACTTACGATACTGCCGATATTCAATAATCAGACGTGGGACACTCGTTTTTGGATCGTTGACATCTTCTCTGAGGGAGAGTGCCTCTAAAACAGTGACATCCGTGGAGATTTTGCCGCCGCGTGTGCGTTTCACCGGTTTGAAACCGAGTGCTTCAAACAGCACTTGCACAAGTTGGTTTGGCGAGTCAATGTTAAACGGGTATCCGACGATCTCGTGAATCTCATTTTGCCGTTCCTCAACGAGTTTTTCAATTGCGCTGCTCTGACGTTTGAGTTCCGCCTTATCACAGACAATGCCGTTATATTCCATCTCTGCAAGAACAGGGGCAAGTGGTGATTCTATGTCGCGCACCAATTCCGTAATTCCGATTTCGGCAAGTTTCGGTGTCAGGAAGTGATAGAGCCGTAGGGCAACGTCGGCATCTTCTGCAGCGTAAATGGTGGCTTGCGCTAACGGTACTTCATCAATAGTTTTCTGTCGCTCGTTTTCTTCACCGAAGAGTTCATCTTGGTTCGTATCAGCGTCAGTAGATGCTGAACGGCTTGAACTCCTTGTCAGTTCATCAAAAGAGATCATCTTGTGCTCTAAATGGAGCAGTGCCAAAGTATCCAAATTATGGGACGGGGTACGTGTGTCAACCAATTGGCTTGCGAGCAGTGTATCAAAAACAGCTCCTTGAAGTTTAATACCGTTCCTGATAAGAATGCTCGCATCAAATTTGAGGTTATGTCCACATTTCGGGAGATCCGGATTTTCCAGAAGCGGCTTAAGGGCAGAGATCACGGTCTCTGTATCCAGATGCGTTTCGGGTTGCGGGGAACGGACTGGTACATAAACACCTTGCTTCGGTTTCCAGGAGAAACTTAACCCGCATAGCATCGCTTCACGGCCTAAGCCGTCTGTCTCGGTGTCGAAACTGATAATCTCCTGAGCGGATAAGGTGCTAACGAGTTCTTCCAATTGGTCGGTTGTAAGAACCGCTGAATAATCACCGACTTCGGCGGTGTCGTAATCACCTTTATCCAGAATGGCATCGGTTTTCTTCTCCAATTCTGCGACCCGCTCCTTGCGCGTCGTTGGTGTCGCCAAGGACTGCGAATCTCCGCTTGCAAGTTTCTTTACGACCTCTTCATAACGTCTAAGCTCCAATTCCTGTAGGAGCGGGAGGATTTTCTGTAGGTCGAGCGGTTTGACCCGTGCCTGCTTTATGGAGAAATCTAAATCAGCGTCTCGGATTAAGGTTACCAACTGTTGTGAAAGTGGGAGTTGCGACTGTGCCTTTTCCAAATTCTCACGGCGTTTTCCCTTAATCTCATCAATGTTGTCGAAAATACCGTCAATGGAACCGTATTGTTGAATCAGTTGCGCGGCGGTTTTCAATCCGACCTTTTCAACCCCTGGCACGTTATCGGAAGTATCCCCCATCAAAGCAAGGACATCAACGACCTGCGACGGTTTTATACCTTTCGTCTCCCACAACTCTCGAACATCAAGGATCTTATTGTTATGGATGTCGAGCATCGTCACGCGATCACCGAGAAGTTGCTCAAGGTCTTTGTCTCTGGAAATGATGGAGACATTGATCTCTTGTGCCTCTGGATCGTTGAGTACGGCTTGCGTAACAGATGCGATGATGTCGTCCGCTTCCAATTCAGGCTTACCGAGCGTCAGGATACCGAACGCGTCGAGCAATTGCAGGATACGATGGATCTGCGTCACCAGGTCATCTGGCGCGGGTGAACGATTCGCTTTGTACGCTGAATAGAGTTCGTTGCGGAATGTATCACCCGGCGTGTCAATCGCTGCGACGACATATTTTGCCTGAAGTTCCGACAAAATCCTAATAAGCGTTCCTGCGAATCCGAAGATTGCGTGCGTCGGTTCACCGGTGACACTGCTGGTCAAGCCGCCGCGAATTGCGTAGTAAGCCCGAAATATTTCGGCGTGTGTATCAATAATATAGAGTGTGTCCTTTTGTCCGTCTCGCATTATTCCGATAGGTGCCTCCTAATGTGGGAAATGCCAACGACGCAAGGAGTCCGACGCTGACAGACCTGCTTCTTGTCCGAGGGCAAACGCTGTAGCGATGAGGTTCCGTTCACCGGAGACGATGTCGCCGGCGGCAAAAAGCCCCGGAATCGGTTCCCCACTGATATTGAGCATCTGCATATCCTCGTTTGTGACAATCAACCCCTCCTCGTCTTTCTGGTAATCCCATCCGTCAAGGAACTTCGTATTCGGGATGAGTCCTTCATCAACGAGGAAACCGTGGAAAAATAATTCGCTTCCATCAACCATCTCGAATCCTAATAGGTCTGTTTTTTCACCGATGTGCCGTTTAATCTTTGTTTCAATGATATTAATTTTACGCGCTTTCGCCTGTTCGAGAACAGCGGACGACATGCTGTGCGGTCTGCCGTTTGTTAGGATGGTAATTTTATCTGTGAAGTCTTGCGCGCCGATGGCTGCCTCGTAAATGTAGTCCCCGACACCAAGGAGGGCGAGGTGCTCATTGACGTGGAGATGTCCATCGCAACGGATACAGACGTGCCATCCCTTCTTGTTACCTGCGTAGCGGAAGACGGTCGCATACTGTTTATAGAGTCGCTCGGCACTATCATCAAATTCGATATCGGGCCACTTATCGTCAAATCCGGCAGCAATGACAACAGTCCGAGATCTAAAAGATGTCATTTCTAATGATGTATTTTGTTTGAGTGTTTTTGTAGATGCTTCGAGTTCAAAAAGTTCGTCGTTCCGTGTGAGTTTTGTCACCATGCCGTCGCGTATGTCAATACCCGTTTTACGTTTTTCGGATCCGAGCATGAAATCAACGACAGGCCGGCTCTCCATCCACTTCATGAGTTCTTTTGCGAAGTGAGGTCCGATGATGCCGGGAAAGACAGGTGCGTCTTCGATTTCCACCGATTTTGACCAATATGCGCGCCCTCGACTAAAACTGACCTTTCCAGAGTGTAGGACCAAAACGTGCCGCATCTGATGGCTCGCTGAGACAGCAGCTTGCGTCCCAGCAGGGCCCGCACCTATGACTGCGACATCGTAGATCGTTTCTGTCATCTTTCTTCTCCTAATTTCTTGTTCTATACATACTCATTACTGCAGACGGGGTTTCAACCCCCGCCTGCAAAGGGGTAAATCCCACTGAGTCCTACTTCTCAAATCCATACTTTTTCCATTTTTCATCAACCAATGCGATCACATCGTCGGACATCCGAATCTCCTCGGGCCACTCGCGTTGATAACCTTCTTCTGCCCACTTCGTTGTCGCATCAATCCCCATCTTGGACCCGGCACCCATCAGGGGTGAGGCGTGATCGAGGACATCAACAGGTCCCTCAACGATGGTTACATCCCGTTTCGGATCAACATTGCTCCCGACATAGAAAAGCACCTCTTCCACATTCTGGACATTGACCTCTTTATCGACAACGATGATGATTTTGCTGAACATCAGCTGCCCGAGTCCCCAGAAACTGTGCATCATCTTTTTTGCCTGAAACGGGTAGCGTTTGTCGATAGAAATCAGAGCAAAATTGTGGAACACACCGAACAAGGGTAGATTCATATCCACAAGTTCTGGAAGCTGCGTCTTAATCAGCGGCATAAAGATCCGCTCGGTCGCTTTCCCCATGTAGCAGTCCTCCATTGGCGGTTTACCGACAATGATTGTCTGATAGATAGGGTTCTTACGGTGCGTAATCGCCGTGATACGCATCAGTGGATACTCATCCGCCAAGGAATAGAAGCCGGTATGATCCCCGAAAGGTCCTTCTATACAGGTCTCATCGGGTTCGATATACCCTTCAATCACAATGTCTGCATCGGCAGGGACAAGCATATCAATTGTCTTTGCAGGCACCATTTCGACATTCGATTTTCGGAGGAACCCCGCAAATAGGAGTTCATCAATACCGGACGGTAGGGGTGCCGTACCGATGTAAGACATTATCGGATCGCCGCCGATAGCAATTGCCACAGGCATCTGTTGCAAGGCTTGACGATACTCGCGATGATGTGCTGCACCGTCGTGATGGATTTGCCAATGCATCGCTAATGCACGTGGGTTTAATCTTTGCAAACGGTAAGTCCCGACATTTCGTTGACCTGTTTTGAGACTATGTGTAAAAACTTGCGGTAAAGTGATATATCTGTCAGCATCAAGGGGCCAGCATTTAATGAGGGGCAGGACATCTAAGGAGGCATCTTCATCGGTAAGTACGACCTCTTGACATGCACCTTTTTTGACTGTTTTCGGTGGGAAGTTCGCCAGTTGAGACAGCATCCGAAGGATTTTCACCTTATCAAGGAGAGAATCCGGTGCATCCAATTTAATCATGCTCTCAATTTCGGATGCGACCTGTTCGAGATCGTCAACACCGAGTGCCATCGCCATCCGACGGTGGGAACCGTAGGTATTAATCAGGAGCGGCATCTCGCTGCCCTCAACGTTTTCAAACAGGAGTGCAGGCCCCTCTGCTTTACTCACGCGATCGGTGATTTCGGCAATCTCGAGGTCCGGAGATACAGTTGTTTTGATACGTTTGAGTTCGCCCGCGCGTTCCAAGGCTTTCACAAACTCTGTGAGGCTATCGTATGCCATGTAAATCCTTTCATTTTTGATAGTGGAAAGTCAACTTCAGTGATTTTGTGCGTTTCACGACGCGCTATTGTTCTGTATGTTTCTCAATTGGGTCCCATTGCGTTTTTATTTCAATCCACGAATCCGACTTGTAGTTTTTTGCTATCTCTATGGCAAAAGTTTTTGCACTATCCTCAAGAATTTTCGCATGTTCTGGTTTTACATCAACATCATGTCGAATGCACAGTATTATAGTTTTTCCATCCGCTCCAGGAACGTATGCATAATCAACATTATCATTATGATGTGACCTGTAAATTGATGTTTTGTTGTGATATCCAAACAGGCAATTATGAGTATACCACAACAAACGAAAAACTACAAGTCGGATATGTACCGTGTACCGTCATCCGATTTTTAGTATCTCAGCGATGGCTTCAGTCAATCGCTAATTTATAATTTATCAGAAATCTGTTTCAGACCCCGTTGGTAGTTCCGATTGTTCGGTTCGAGTTCCAACGCCTTTCGGATGGCCTTCTCAGCTTGCCAATAATCACTACGACGGAATTCGATGAGCGCGAGTGTATTGTAATAACTGGCGACATTTGGATCCAGGCCGATTGCCTGTTGGGCATACCGCCGCGCCGTCTCCAAGGTCACGCCGGGTTCGGCACCCGCTTTTTTCGCGCTGAGTTGTGCGAGGGCATGGTACGCTTTCGGCAACTTGGATGCCAAGTACGCTTTCTCCGCCTCGCTGAAATCATCTTTACTCGCTTGGAGTTCACCGATGAGGTAATGGGTTTCTCGTAAAAAGGGGGGGTGAATCGCGGATTGTGACGAAAGGTCAACCGCCTTCTTAAGTGCCATCAGTGCTGCATTGGTCAATTCCATATCCAGTTGCTGACGGGTATCACCGGTTGCTTTCGCCTGATGTGCGTAGCAGAGACCGAGGTTGTGATACACCTCGGCATCGTCCGACTTTAGTACGATAATTGTCTGATACGCCTCCGCTGCCGCCGCGTAGTTTCCCTGATTCAGCAGAACCATTGCGATTTTTTGGTGTGCCTCTAAAAATTGGGGGTCCAGTGCGACCGCCTGCCGGTAATGTTTTAGAGCGGGTGCTGTCTTATTCTCTCTGAGATACACCAAGCCGAGACCTGCCTGCGCTTCTACAAATTTCGGTTGAAGTGCTAACGCTTTCTTCTGTGCATCTACCGCTTCCGAGTATTTTCCAAGCATGGTATAAGCAATACCGATACCGTTATAAGCCGTTGCCAGTTGTGGATTGATGCCGATTGCTTTCTGATATTCCCATACGGCTTTTTCATAATTTCCGTCTTTGAGGTAGTATCTGCCGATGTTGGTGAGTATCTGCGCGCGTTCGGTTGTGTCCTGTGTGCGCTGCAGTGCGCCGCGCAATTGGTGAAGCGGGTCAAGCACGGCTTTTCGTTCCTGAAAACGTGTCATCTGTTCACGCGCCGCTGTCGTATCTCCGATGCGGCGATACGCCTGGGCGAGATTGTAGAGTGCCTCAACGAGTGTCGGATCGTGCTGATATGCGGTGCGATACGCGTCAATCGCGTCGGCCCACCGTTTTTCGTGGGCATAGAGAAGCCCTAACTGATAATGCGCAGCCCCGAATTTCGGTTCGAGCGAGATTGCTTGTAATTGATGCCGGATCGCTGCTGCGTGTTCACCGCGTTTACTATAGACATTCCCAAGTTGATGCTGGATCATCTTATCGTTGGTATCTAACGCAACTGCTATTTTGTAAGCCTCAAGTGCTTCGGCGTAACGGTGTGTGTTGGCGTAGGCACTCCCCAAAGCTGCGTAGGTATACGCCGAATCGGGTGCAGACGCAATAGCGCGCTGATACGCCGCGATAGCATCATCAAATTTTTCGAGTCCAGTATACGCCAATCCCAACCCGTAATAGACTTCTGAAATATCGGAGTCGTGTATATATGCGGTACTTTTGGGAACACTGTCTATATCCAGAGCCGTTATAACCTCTTGGTACGCTTCGACTGCTTCGGTGTAAGCCTCAATTTGGAGGTATAATTTTGCAAGTTTCAGACGCATCGCGACCTGCGTACCGTCTACAGCAAGTTGTGTTCTATAGGTGCGGATCTGCGTTGTGATGTTTGAAGGCGTTTCCACTTGGCAGAAGGCGCGTTGAACCGGCCAGAGGACGAAAAGGTGGCACCCTACGAGTGCCACCCATATAACTGTGGAACAAGAAATTTTTGGTCGCACGTGCCACCATCCGTTTATCTAAAGAGACGTTCTCTAAAACTGCTGTTTGATACGTCCCCAGGTGGTCGCCAATTTATCCTGTGGTTCTACAGGTGTTAGGCTTTCTATAGCGTCTCCGGAAACCTTGAAGTCATCAAAGCTCGCGCCTGTCTGCCATCCCCAGACACCGGCTTTGCCGGCGGCGTATCCTGCATCGGTCGTATCGGCGAGTTCACCTTGGGATTCGCCGTTAATCCAGAGTTTCATCACATTACCTTCCACAACGATTCGCATATCAAACCATTCACCGTTTGCGATAGTAACGTTAACCCCAGCGAGTTCACCGATATTATCTCGAGCGTCCCATCCGCCTGTCTTATGTCGCCAGAGTTCCGTCTTATTATTTGGGACGTTGAGATAGTAGACGTAGTATTCCATCTCACTTTGGGCGCGGAAGACGACACCTGCCCAGTTGCCTTCATCAAGTCTAACTTTCGCTTCAACGGTGTAGTCTGCCCAGCCAGCTTCGCCGATAAGTGAATGTTCAGCAGGTCCACCGACAGCGAGTTTATAAGCACCGTCTTCAACGCTCCAAACACCGTTAGCGATTTCCCATTCGTCGGCATCCGAGTCAAACGACCACGTCTGTTCGCCTGCGAAAGCAACGGAGGCTACAAGCACAAGGACACAACAACTTATCGTAACTAAAAAAAGGTATTTCATTTGACAATACGACTCCTCTATAGAAGTTTTAACATAGTAGGCAGTGCAGGCGGGGTTTGAATCCTGCCTGCAGCGGGTTTGTGTAAGTTCTGTTAGTAAGTTCGTTTGAGACGTGCCCATGTCGTTGCCAGTTTTCGGTTCGGGTCAACGGCGAGGGTATCCACTATATTATCGCCGTAAACAGTGAAATCGTCAAAACTTGCCTCGGTTTCCCATGCCCACACACCGACTTGACCGGTTCTGTAGGCATCATCTTGATCTTCAGATTGAAATTCACCGTTGAGGTACAACTCAAAGGTATCGCCCTCAACAACTATTTTTACATCTAACCATTCATCGTTGGCTATCTTAACGCCTCCAACAGCAGGCGGTTGTGAGATATTGTCACGGGCATTCCAGGCACCATCTTTGTGTCGCCAGAGTTCTGAGATGTTGCTCGGGACATTGAAGTAGTAAACATAGTATTCCATCTCGCTTTGGGCACGAAAAGCGATACCTGCCCAGCTGCCTTCATCAAGACGCACTTTTGCTTCAATGGTGTAGTTGTCCCAATCTTCTTCGCCAACAAGAGAGTGTTCCGCTTGCCCACCCTTGTCAACATGGTAGACTCCGCCTTCGATCTCCCACTTCCCGTTGGCAACTTTCCAATCATCGTGATTCGTCTCAAAGTCCCATAACTGGGTTCCAGCGTGCGTCGGTAGTGAAATGACCATACCGAAAACCGCAATAAGACTCAGTGCTGCTAATTTCGGTAACGTGATAACTATTCTCATAATTCTCCTCCATGTTTATCAACATAACTCAGACCTTCAGCAATTTATTTCCTGCTATCACTATAATTGCAGGAAAGTTATGAATAGAATACCTTTAAAAAGGAAAAAAGTCAACATTTTTCAACAATTAGCCGTTAGTCCGAAGATCGCGAGCACAAGAAACACCGTTTTGCTGGGGCGTTTCTTCAGCAAAAACACTCACACCTACAAAAAAGCATCTGGATTCCTCTGATCCATAAGAGGGCTTGCATGTACATTTATTATAGTGTATGATAAATAGTGTTGAAGATACACCAACCATTTTTAAATATCACTACATAGAAAGGAAATTATTTTGCGTATAAGAATTTTGGTTGCCCTTATTGCCGCATTTTTCGCTTTAGGCGGGGCAGCCGATGCTGCACTTAAAGTTGGTCTCATCTACGATGTGACGGGACGCGGCGATCTCTCGTTTTGTGATGCCGCCTATGCTGGCGCGAAAAAAGCAGAAAACGAATGGGGGTTCAAACTCACAGAAGTCACCCCAAGCCAGAGTACGGATACCGAATTGACGCTCCGCAGGTTAGCGAAACTGAAACACGATCTTATTATCGGGGTCGGTTTCCTTTTTCAAGAACCCATGAAACGTGTCGCAGCGGACTTCCCAGATGTTAAGTTCGCGTTGATTGACGCAATCATTGAACAACCGAATGTCGCTTCACTCACCTACCGCGCCCACGAAGGGACATACTTAGCAGGTGTCATGGCGGCGTTAAAAACGGAGACGAAACAGATCGGTTTTATCGGAGGGATGAAGGTGCCGCTCGTTGAGGCGTTTGAAATCGGGTTCCACGCTGGCATGAAGGCAGCGAACCCAGATGTCGAACTGGTAGCTGATTATGTCGGTGTTACGCCACAAGCCTTCAACGATCCCGCGAAAGCCAAAGAACTCGCGCTGGCACAATACAATCGTGGCGTAGATATTATCCTCGCCGCCGCGGGCGCAAGTGGACTCGGTGTACTTGAAGCCGCGAAAGCCAAAGACAAATTGATTATATGGGTCGATTCCAACGGTAACCATCTCGCCCCCGGTTTAGTACTCACAAGCGTCATCAAAGGTGTGGAGATGTCGGTTTATGAAACGATAAAGAGCGTCCAAGAGGGGAACTTCTCCGGCGGCTTGAAAGATTATGGACTCAAAAAAGGCGGAGTGGAATATATAGTTGACGATGTGAACCGTGAACTCCTTTCGGACGAGATTTTGAAACAGGTCGAGATATTCAAAGCGAAAATTATCGCGGGCGATATCGTCGTTCCGCATGAACGGCAGTAGCAATGACACACACACCCATTATCGAGATGTACGGCATCGGTAAACAGTTTGGACATGTCCAAGCAAACGACTCGGTCGATTTTACGCTCCAACGCGGCGAGATCCACGCTATCGTCGGTGAAAATGGTGCCGGTAAATCTACCTTAATGAAAATCCTTTACGGACTGTATCAAGCCGATGCAGGCGAGATTTTCGTCAATGGAAAGCGCGCGGCTATATCCTCTCCACGACATGCAATGCGTCTCGGTTTAGGGATGGTTCAGCAACACTTCACACTTATTCCCGTTTTTACTGCGCTCCAGAACATCGTCCTTGCTAAAGAACCGTGCAAATTCGGTGTGATACTCGATTACCGTGAAGCGGAAAAGAAAATTACCGAACTCGCGATGCAGCTCGGGTTTGACGTGCCGCTGAACACACCTGTCGAATCACTCCCGATCGGCACACAACAGCACACCGAAATCCTGAAAGTCCTCTATCACGGTGCAGACATCCTCATCATGGACGAACCGACAGCAGTGCTGGCACCACAAGAGGTGGAAGGACTTTTTAATTGCATGCGGAGCTTGAAAAATGAGGGGAAGAGCCTTGTTATTATCACGCACAAACTTGATGAAGTCATGGCGATCGCCGATACAGTTACAGTGATGCGGCGCGGACAAACCGTCAACACTTGTGCTATAACCGATACCGATCCAGCGATGTTGGCAGAGATGATGCTCGGTGAACCCGTCATTCCAAGTGCTGTAACACGAGAACAGACGGAACACACCACACCGATGCTTCGTATAAAAGGCGTTACACTCTCCGGGAGTACAAAGAGAGAGAGAGGATACCGATGGCGAAACGTTCTGGCAAACAGAGAGACTGACAAACGACTCCTTAACGAAGTCAACCTCGACGTGTTTCCGGGTGAGATCGTCGGCATAGCAGGTGTGGAAGGGAACGGGCAGACAGAACTCGTTGAGGTCCTGACAGGTCTACGCCAGATTGATAGCGGAACGCTTACGCTAAACGGTGAACGGATTGCGCACATTCCAGCCGATAGACACCGACACGGAATCAGTTTGAATGATCGTATTGACGATAACTTCATTATTGGGCACCATAAAATGCGGCGATATTGTCGGTCCGGTATGCTTCAACGAAAATCTATCCAACGTTCCGCGTTGAACGCCATGGATAAATATCAGATCCGTATCGGTGATGTTTCGGATCGGATTAGGACGCTCTCTGGTGGGAACCAACAGAAGGTTGTTGTCGCGCGTGAGTTGGAGATGAAGCCTGAAGTTATTATTGCCGCACATCCGACACGCGGGTTAGACATACACGCTGCGGAATTCGTCCATACACGCCTTATTCACGCGCGGAACCGCGGCAAAGCGGTTTTACTGGTCTCTTCGGAATTAGACGAGCTTCTCCATCTCAGCGACAGAATCGCTGTGATGTACGATGGCAAGATTGTCGGTATCGTGAAACCTACCGAAACGGATAAGCAGGAATTGGGTGCCTTGATGCTCGGATTGCATGAGGCGAAATCGGATACCTCACCAGCGACAAAAACATTCGCAGGAGAAAAACAATGATAATTGATTCACACACACACGCATGGCCCCGTTGGCCATACCAACCACCTGTTCCTGATGACGAGAGCCGTGGCAAAGTTGAGCAACTCCTCCACGAAATGGACCTGCACAACGTTGATAAAGCCGTGCTTATCTGCGCACGGATTGAGAGGAACCCGGAGAATAACGATTACGTCGCAGCGTGCGTCGATCGCTACCCGGAACGGTTGATTCAATTCGCCGATGTGGATTGCTCATGGACGGATACGTATCATACAGACGGCGCGGCCGCCCGGTTGAAGACGGCTGCAGAAAAATATAATCTCAAGGGTTATACGCACTATCTCAGAGGCGATGACGACGGAAGCTGGTTCTTTTCCGAAGAGGGGGAACGCTTTTTTCACACAACAGCCGACATGGGACTCATTGCCAGTATCGCTATGGGCAGCCATCAGCACGAAGCACTCCGTAAAATTGCTGCAGAGTTTCCGAGTGTTCCATTTCTATGCCATCACATGGGCGGGGCGCGGGCAGGTGAGGAACACCCGTATCCGCAATTGAAGCAGGTACTCGCTTCCGCAAATGTCCCGAATATTCATATCAAGATGTCAGGTTTCGCTTATGTTTCGCAAGTCTCGTGGGATTATCCGCATTCGGATACACACTGGATCGTGCGCGCCCTCTATGAACACTTCGGTCCTGGTCGTCTCTGTTGGGGTTCGGATTATCCGGTCGTTCGGAGATTTATGACGTATCAGCACGCACTTGAAGCGTTTCGGACGCATTGTACTTTTATCCCAGAGACCGACAAAGCAGAGATTTTAGGCGGCACCCTCCAGCGTCTGTTAGCAGATGCGGGAAAATAAGTTACTATCAAAGAATCTTTAGGAGCAGATGCAATTGAGGACCATTACATCACAGTTAGGATACTTGGCATTAATTGCCATCCTTTTCACACTATATCCGTTCGACGATGCCGACGCTTTCCGAAATCAGGGGCATAGCCTTATGGACGAAAGAAGCGGACCCCTTGTCCGAGAGAAACTCGGTGGGCGGCGTAAAGGCTTTGTTTTCGGTTTCGGTATGGGTGTTGGTAGGACCAGCTTTACCGATCCGCTCGCAGAATACTATTGGCGAAGTGCCCAAGGAGCCGAGGGGTCACCTTCTACACGTCGAGCAAGATCCGCCTTGGTAACAGAGTTGAAAATCGGGCACGGATTCTCCGACCAGTTCCTCCTCTACTACACGAGTCGGATTGCATGGCTCCCGCTCAATCACTTCACCAAGGACACGATGATTGCCAACGGCGCAGCAGGGGCAGGACTCATGTATTATCCATTCCGGCGGTTCGGTCTTTACCTCGTCGGCAACATGGGACTGGCAACGCTCGTAACGTGGCAGCCACCGCTTACATTGGAAAACGCCAGACAGACCGGTGTCATTTTCTCAGGGGGTATCGGTTATCAAATCTTGCCGCATCTTAATCTTGATTTCACGATGAGTTTCGGGAGTGCTAACACAAGAGGCGTTGACGACATCAGCGAAATAGAATTCATCGATGAGGTTGTCACTTATTCGCTAACGCTCAGTGCGATCGCCTATTAGCGTATCTTATGGAGGTGAAACCGTGTATCCTAAAAGAAGTTTCGGAACTCAAATAATAACGCTATTGGCGATAGCCGCATGGGCATGTCTTCTCAGCTGTGGCGATATCGAGGATTTGAGTATCGATCAAGAACAGACGGAGAAACCGCTCCGCTTTATCGAATATGTCCTTTTTCCCACAGCACCCTACATTGATAAGTCCTACATAGAAAAAATACCGGAAGATGAGGTCGCCGTTAAACAAATTGATTTTGAAGCCGAAAAACAAGCGATTCAGCAGGTCTATCGTGATTTCATCAGAGCATATCTTGAAAAAGACATGACTGCGCTCAGGGAAACCTTGGATACCTCACAAGGGTTTGAATGGGGAACTTATATTACTGGGATTGTCTATGGATGGAACGATGTCAAAATTTATATTCAAGCAAGGTGGGAGGAACTTTTGCTTGTAGATTGTCAAGGTGATCCAAATTGGGAACTGGTAGATTTCTACATCCGTCCTGAGAACGTCAGGGTGTCTTGGCCAGAAGCGAGTGCAAAGGGTCCCATGTTTTACTACACCCCAGATCTCCCCTCTGAGTGCTTCGATGCCATCGGCCGTTTTTACTTTACAAAGAAGTCAGGGAAGTGGCGCATCCATCAAATTGACGGGTCGAAATACTTTACCGATAATCAGCATAAGGTACCGTGATAGAATTCGGATTATCTGTAGGACGGAGCTGTGCTTACGATCCGTTCTTCTGTAGGAGGAAGTTGTGCTTGCGATCCGTTCTTCTGTAGGAGCGGGCTGTGCTCGTGATTCGTTCTTCTGTAGGAGCGAGCTGTGCTCGCGAATTGATTCAGGGTCATTCAATTGTAGGGTTTCTCATTTTATGATGTTAACTGCGAGTTTAGGTTTCGCTGCGAAATATTGGAGTGCGTCCGTGATTTTTGTATGTCCAGTGAATCGCAAAACAGAGAGTGCCGTGTTTCGCATCG
>JAJEET010000070.1 GCA_022820835.1 Candidatus Poribacteria bacterium | reverse complement strand
ATCTCATAAGTTCATCTACGGCATGATGTCAAAAAGTATTAGAACTGACTCGGAAGATACAGATATAATGACTTTTGATATCGGAACCATTGAATCTATAGCCTTGAAAACTCGTAAGGCATTCAGAGATTTTCATAGGCAGTAGACTAACACATTCGCTTTGAAAGAAGAATTTTATGTCTAAAGAATTGAAAGGCATCATACAACCCAAAGATTGTGATACTGTATGGCGGTATATGAGTTTTGAGAAGTTTGCCGACCACTGCCCAAATATTTACACCCCTCTTTTTTCTTTACATTTTTTGGAAACTGAAATATACTGTTAGTATATACACGCGAAATGTTTGTTATCCAAGAATAAGAGACAAAAAATCTTTGATAGGAGGAAAAAGACTGTGCAAACACCAACGACTGCGCTTGAAGAAACCGGTATCGGCTCCATCCACGTTGAAGAACTTCCACCGATAGAAATAGACCAAACTGAACTTGTTTATCACCAACTCTGCCCGGCTGAGGATTTTGAGGAACTCGAAGGCAAACCCTTCCATGTTAACGGCACGCATCTCGCTGTTTTCAAAACAGGCGACAAATTTTACGCCGTTGATAACCGTTGCCCACACATGGGGTATCCGATGTCGAAGGGAAGCGTCCGTGACGGCGTGCTCATCTGCCATTGGCACCACTGGGAATTTGATCTCAAGTCCGGTGCGTGTTTCTTGGCTTCCGGCGATGACCTGAAAGCCTTTCCTGTTGAAGCCCGAGAGGACGGTTATTTGTACGTCGGATTAGCGAAAGGTGAGCGGGAAGCAGCGAAGCAGCGCGTCATCGCAAACGGCAAGCGTGCACTTGAGCGTGGACTCAAAGACCGCAGCACCTTCTTTATCGCGAAAGCCGTTACAGCACTTCGGGATGCAGGCGCGACACCGGCGGAGATTATCCAACAGGGACTCCATTACGGCGCACATAAAAGTAGTGATGGTTGGTCGTCCGGCGTTGCGATCCTCACGCTCGCAGCGAACCTCTGGGACGACGTTGACCCAGAGGACCATAACCTGTTTCTCGTACACGGGCTCAGTCAGATTAGCCGTAGAACAAGCGGAAGCGCGCGCCCCTATCGCGCACCCTTCCCGCGGATGAAAGACGAACACGACCTCGAAACACTGATGCGATGGTTCCGCTATTTTATTGATAAACGCCACGGCGGCGCAGCGGAACGCATCTTGCTGACGCTGAATGATCGAGGCTACGATAAATCCGTCCTTGCAGACTTCGTATACACGGCAGCGACAGATTACTACTTTACCGGCGACGGACATGCCCTCGATTTTGCAAATAAAATGTTTGAAGCGTTGGATTACGTCAACTGGGAAGGCTCACACGAAATTTTGCGTCCCATCGTCGTCGATCTTGTCGGTAGAACACGGCATGAGGAGACCTCTCGATGGGCTGACGCTGTACCTGTCTTAGAACCCGTCTTTGAAAGACTCGATAGTATATGGAAAGACAATCAAGCGAACGACGCAGAACTTGATATCTCAGCGTTTACACAGACGCTGCTCGCTGACGAGTTTGAACCCACCGTTGCAGAGGTTGAAGCGAAACTTCGCGCGGGTGTCAATCCAACCGACATCTGTCGCGCGATGACTTACGCCTCAGCGATCCGTACTGCCCGGTTCCATCTCAAAAACGAAGGCGATTGGCACGATGTCGCGAATATTTATTCTTATGCACACGCGCTCTATCACGCTTTCCAGTATGCGCCGAGTACGAATCTGCTGCGCGGCATTTTCCACGGTGTCGTCTACTTGGCATACCTACGCTGGTTGAATATGCCCGCCGCCCGTATTCCGAGGCCCGGACAACGCCTCGATGAAACTTACGCCTCCGCTGACAAGATGTTAGATCGACTCCAAGAGTTCGCCGACTTCCAAAAAGTTTATGAAGCGGAGATTTTGGTGAACCAGTATCTTGAAGAAGGGCATGACGTTGATGCGCTGAAACGGACGCTCGCGCATATCCTGCTCCGTGAAGACGCTGAACTCCACATGTTCCAAGTCCTTGAAGTCGCCTTCCGGCATTACGACTTGTCAGTTGACTTTGAAGAACAACGGATGCACCTACTGGCAGCGACGCGTTACATCACGGCACAGAAGTTGATGAAAAACATCCTCTGGTCCACTGAAAACGCGGAACGTCTCGCACGCGGTGAGCTGCTCAGCGAACGCGACGATGATTAGGTGTAGAGGGCGAGGTTACCTCGCTCCTACCTTTCGGGCTGGAATCCGACTGCTTTCGCGGTAGGACGAAAGCCCGTCTCTTTTTTGAAATAGAATGCCAATGATGTCAGAAAGTACGCACAAACCCAGTTTTACGGATTCGCTTGGAACTGTACCCAATTCAAGGCGGGACTTCCTTGCCAAAGTGGGCAAAACGGCACTGCTCGCGAGTTTAGGTATATTCGGTGCAGGTTGCGAAGCCGTTGATCGAGGGCTGTTAGACAGAGGGCTAACGCCAATTGTTTTGGAGGACCCACAGGCAGCTGGACTTCCAAAGCCTGATATGCTCGTTCACTCGGAAATCCCTTTTAACGGTGAATTCGCGCCGCACCTTCTTAACGACGATGTCACCCCGATAGAACGGCATTTCGTCCGTAACAACAGCGGCATCCCAGAACGAGCGATAAACAGCGATCTCCGTGGGTGGCAATTGGTCATAGACGGTGAAGTCGATAAAGAACTGGCACTCTCAATGGATGATTTGTTACGGTTTCCACAAGTCACTATGGAAGTCGTGTTGGAATGTGCGGGGAACGGAAGAAACCTATTTGAACCGAAAGTTTGCGGAACTCCGTGGCAACGTGGCGCAGTCGCTTGTAGTGAATGGACCGGCGTACGTTTGCGCGATGTCTTACAAGCCGCGGGGGTCAAACCGAGTGCTGTCTATACCGGAAACTATGGCGAAGACCTATCCAACGACGGCAGCGAACCCTTTTCACGAGGCATCCCGATTGAGAAAGCGATGGATGAACACACGCTCATCGCTTTGAAGATGAACGGAGAAGTGTTACCAGCAGCCCACGGATTCCCCGCAAGATTGATTGTCCCCGGATGGATCGGCAGCGCGATGCAAAAATGGCTCAACCGTATCTGGGTAAGAGACACGGTTCACGACTCCGAGAAAATGAGCGGCTATTCCTATCGCGTTCCAGCGTATCCGATAGCACCCGGAGATACACCGCCCGTTGAGGATATGCGTATCGCGACCGCTTGGCGGGTTAAATCCTTGATTACGCAGCCACAAGCGTCTCTGGAATTCAGTACTGGCACGCCTATAAAGGTCAGAGGACACGCTTGGGCAGGCGAAAATCAGATTGATAAGGTCGTTGTCTCTACAGATTTCGGTCTTCAGTGGCAAGAGACCGAATTGATTCCACCGTCAAACAGATATGCTTGGTACCATTGGGAAACCGAACTCACGCTTGCAAACAGAGGCTATTATGAAATATGGACACGCGCGTCCGATGATACAGGCACCGCGCAGCCTTTCACGCAACCGTGGAACCCCAAAGGCTATCTCGGAAACGTCATCCACAGGATACCGATTTCGATAGTCGCCTAAACAGATTCGCGATATTTAAATTCGTTTCGCAAGGTTTAAGCCCATAATGTAACGGAGAGGTTTTGTTTGAGTGTTTCTTTGAGTTTCCCTCGTATTGGCGACTTCTATGGATAAAATAACAACAAAACCGTAGCCCGAAACGAAGTGGAGGGCGACCCTAAAGAGAAGACCTTCAATGCCCAAACCACCTTACTTAACCGCAAGGTATAATTAAAAAACCGCAAGGAAAATTTAAAAAATGAAACTTGGTGTTATGTCTGACAGCCACGACAACATCCCGAACGTCAAACGCGCTGTCGCACTTTTTAATGAACTCGGTGTCGATCTTGTTGTCCATGCAGGCGATTTTATCGCGCCGTTTGCTATTGATCCGTTAGCGGATCTGAACTGTCGCGTTGTCGGCGTATTCGGAAACAATGATGGCGAACGCGTCGTCGTTGCAAAACGGTTTGAAACCATCGGTGGTGAGGTACACCCGAACCTCGCAAGCGTGTCGCTCGGTGATAGGAACATCGCCGTGATGCACTACCCCGAACTCGCCATCCCAATCTCCAAAAGCGGCGATTACGACATCGTCGTCTATGGACACACCCATCAAATAGACATCCAAAAAGGAGAATCGCTCTTGCTCAATCCTGGGGAAACAGGCGGATGGACGACAGGGAAAGCGACGGTTGCCGTCGTAGATACAGAAACGCTTGCGGCAACAATTCATAAACTGTAGAGACAGGTTTACACTCAGATTGATGAAGTTGCCGACTGAAATATCGCATTAGTCGTCAGCGATGCCTGTGGTGATTTCGACCTGTTCTTTATCTCTCACGATCCGTTCGATGTAGAGCGTGAACGGATACGTCTGATGGTTTCTATATTTTTCAAGGTTGGACGGAAAGAGACCATCTCCTGCAACGTCATCTACAATCCAAAATGTCACATCTCTATTATTTGTGGCGAGCGTCATCGCACCTGAATAATCTTTTACCAATTCCGGGTCCACATCATCTTGAATCCCCAGCAGTGTGTTCAGCTTATCGAGTGAGAGAGTCGCTTGAAGTCGCACTGTTTTCCCGACATACTTCTGACCACCCGTCACAATCTGTTCAAGCGTCGTGTCAATGACTTCGATATCGGCTTTCGCAATGTGTTCAGGGACATCCGTCCAAACAGTGAAGAAGTGGTCTCCGTGTGTCGTCGTGTCTTCGGAGATGTCTTTGATAAGAAGTGTGAAGGTGTAGGTCGTATGACCCCGAATGTGTCCGAGATCGCTTTCTATGTAGTTTGTATAATAGTGGCGCGGAGACGTAGCGTCCGGATCGGTAACGAAGAAACGCACGCTGTCGTGATGTGTAAACAGTTCTAACCTTGCGGGAGTCCCATCAACACTCGGATAAATTCTGCCGGCAGCGGTAATCGTAACCTTCTGTCCCTTGTATTTTGAGTTACTCCCGTGCGCTTCAACATCGTTGACAATATCGGTGAGAGTGACAGGTTTGACAGTAGGAGTTCTCAGACGAAATCCTGCACAACTTCCCAAGATAACAATGGCAAAGCAAGCACATAAAGATGTAAAAAGTTTCATGCCAGAACCCTTTATAGTAACGCCGAAGATGCATGAACACTTAGAAAACACAAAACACCCTCCCGCCTCGTGGGGTTTGTAACTTCGTGATTCTGATACTGTATAGATAATTATGGGCTTTACTATAATGCAGACACTGACTTCTGATTGCTGAGGGTTTCCGATGGCTGACAGCCAATTCACTCAACATACCCCAGATTCCGTAACCTGCCTTCTAAAATCTCTGTCTCTTCGGTTGTAGATTCCTGTGCCTGCAGATGTTGGTAGTTAGAATTCATCAATATCTCGTCGTAAGCGTCACGGAAATGATCTGGATCTTCACAGTCAAGGTCTTCGCCGTTCAAGACATGCCGATACACAAACTCACCCGTCTCTTCGTCTTCGCGATAGAGATGTTCACCATCTGTCAATGACCAGAGTCGAACGCCTTCCGAATATCTGTTAATTTCCTCGTTATCAACCGTAGTCCGGGAAGTCACGCGATGGTGCGGCATCTCCAAATTGTTTTTACTCAGGAACCCGATACCGTAAAGGCTATCCAGCTCCGACAGCACCAATCGGTTCGCATCAAACGCCGATGGCGAGCGTAGGTCTTGTCCGTAGCCTTGATAGTCCACATCCATACCGGCAAGGTTCAGGATCGTCGGGAACAGATCGATCGCTGAGATCGGTGCGTCCGGGAACTGCATATCTCGCACCCGCGGGATATGTGCTAACAGTGGCACGTGTAGCACGTTCTGATTCAGCGTGTCCCCGTGTGCGATAATCTCTTCACAGATACCCTCGCCATGATCTCCGAAAATGAAGACTGCCCAATCCGAAAGTCGGAGTTGCTTCAGGATTTCAACGAGTTTAAATTCGAGGATATGCGTCGCCGCTGCGTAATAGAAACGCAGCGCCTCGTCCGTTCGCCCGTTATCAACGAGCCACTTAAGACTTGGCGCGCCGGGGATCCCGCTCATACCATAACCGCCGTGTGTATACCAAAAATGCAGAAAACAGAACTGCGGCACATCCGAGGGCTGCTTCAGGTGCTGCATCAGATCCTCAAGCGAACCGAGTTGTTGTGCGTCCGCATTCGGATCCAGCGGTGTAATAAACGGCTCAAAGTCGAGGAAACGGAACACATCCGGACGTTCGGAACGTCCGGTGATATGATAACCCGCATCACTGAATATCTGGAACAAGTTCGGGATCCCTTCAAACATCTTCAGGTAGGTCTGTCCGTAGACCCCGTGTTCAAAAGGATAGAGTCCCGTAAAATAGGAGGTGTGGGAGGGACGCGTCGCGGGTGCAGACACGAAAAACTTCTCAGCAAGCGAGAAATCCTGCGTCAGTAGATCGAACTTCGGCGTATTGAGCAACGAATTCGTCCGCCCGAGCGCATCATACCGCCAACAATCAATTGAGATAAGCAGAAATTTATTGACCACGTTGGTTTCCATTCTTTATAGTTATCAGTGTCAGTACGCTGCGCTTTCAGTTATCAGAGGGAATAGCTATCAGTACGGAATCGGGTACGATTCCTTTCGGTTATCAGTTATCAGTTAAAAGAGGGTTGTTATAGTTCCACAAGTCTCTTTCCGACAACTGAAAGATTTTTCGCAGAAAAATCGTACTGAAAACTGTTAACTATTAACTGAAAGGTTGCGTAGCAACCGTACTGAAAACTGAAAACTACTGACGACTGACAACTTCTTTTTTTAATCCATTAACCGCGTATTATATTGTCTTTCGGTGTGTTGATACCCACCAAAAAGATCGGGTTGAAAAGGCAATGGCGTGTAGATATAGACCGCATCGCTATACGGATCGTAGAGAATAACCTCTTCGCGTGCATCGCCGCAGACATCCGCGGGGAAGCAGTGATACCACCCCATCTTTCCACCCGTCGGTGTCGGGAGTTCAGGGAATGTTACCACCTTGTCTCCTGCACTATTATAAAGTGCAGCGGGACTATAAATCAATTCGGGACCCTCTGCCCCATGCCAGCGGATAACCTCCAGACCGGTGTTGTTCGGTGTCTCATCGACACGAAATTGGTTTCTTATCTGTCCGTTTTTGTCTACCACCATCAGGTCTGAATGATGTCCGTTATAGCGGATGACCAAGGCATCTTCGGATGTATCCGAGAGCAATTTACCGCACCGAATCTCTTGTCCGTGCGGTACGACATCAAAACCGAGTGAAAGCGTCGGATTTCCTTCGGCATCAAGTACCTGTCCACCACCGGAGAGGATCGCGCTTTTATCACCATTCCACTCGGTAACCAGCACTGAATCTGTGTTTTCACCGAAGTAGCGATTCCAAAGCACAGTGCCGTCCGCAGCGAGTCCAAAATTCCCGCCGTTGACCTCATCGAGTCCGTCGCTGTTGAAATCACCGACTGCCGGAATATACGCCGAATGCTTCGGATAACGAAACCACGCGTCGGTATACTGCCAGAGTTGCTCCAACGCGTGGTTAAACGCTAACACGTTCACACCGACCTTGACGACGAAATCCTGGGGTTGTGCGTTTCCAGAGAAGTTAGCGATCATCAACCGCTGATGAACATAGTTCGGGATGTGGCGTTCGCCTTCAGCGTAGGCATTACACTGACGCAATGTCTCTGGCGCGGTACTCCGTTTGATAGCACCTGTCGCACCGTCCAAAATCATCAGGCGGATCGCAGATAAATCCCATTTACTCACCGCTGGTACATCTGTATCTATCCAGAAACAGATGACCTCCGCCTGTCCGTCCGCATCAATGTCATAGATAGCGACGGGACCGGGACGGTCGGGTGAAAGGGTCGTCAAGTAGGTATCCTCGGCATCGGCATCTCTGATTTTGAGGTGTTTATCACCAATCGACCAGAGCGGTTCGCCTGCCAGCGTAAACGCGCCGATGAAACACGGATGGATGCCTCCGAGCGATTTATACACCAGAAAATCGACAGTGCCATCGCCTGTGAGATCACCGATGCGGATATCACCACCCCACGCCTTTCCGTCTGTTTCGTTCAGAAATGCGTCTGGAATCGCTACCCGTCTATAGAGATGTGCTGGTTGCGAGGTGTTCATTTTTTAAATAAAGGCTTTGAAAAGTCCGACGTAGAGTGCAAGCACCTTTTCGGGATCAGGTCCCGTATAAGCGCATTCGTTGGAGATGTAGCCTGTAAAACCGATCCGATCGAGCCATTGGAACATCTGTCGGTAGAGTTCAAACGTTGCCGGTTCTTCAACCCTGTGCGTATGTACTGCGGTAATATGTGGAGCGACACGCGAAAAGAGCGGTTCGATACTGCCGGCATCACACCCCACAAATTGCGAATTGAAAACGAAACCGACCTTTGGAAGATTGACACCTTCAATCACTTCCATCGCCGAGTCGGGGTCCGTGAAAGAACCGTGCATCTCGATGGAGACGGTAATATCTTTCTCACCGGCATAAGTGCCGAGCGCCTTCAGTCCGTCTGTGACGTACCCCACGACTGCTTCGCGATTATCTTCTGAATACCGATCACCGAGTACGCGGACATGGTCGCAACCCATAAATTCCGCCATGTCGATGACGCGCGTAACACGTCGGACAGTCTCTTCACGATCGGCAGCGTTCTCGGAATGAAAATTTTGGCAACTCGTCAGCGAGGAAATTACCACGCCGCTTGCATCGACCTGTGTCTTCAATCCGTCCCACGCCTCTCTTGGGGTATCCCACTCAAATCCGTGTTTCTGCTTGTAGTCCATTAACAATTCGACACCGTGATAGCCAGTCGCCTCAGCGGTGTCAAGTATCCGTCCTAATTCCCATTCTTGGCAGGTCTGATAAGTATTCAATGACCACTTCATTTTTTTATCTTCCTTGCGGTTAACGAACCGGTGATTGGCATTTGAAGTGCCTCTCTTTAGAACCGCCCTCCACTTCGTTTCGGGCTAAGTTTTTGTTAAAACTAATTTCTGAACTGAAAACCATTCTTCTCAACGCTGATTGCTGACTGCTATTCTTGGATCGGAATCGGGAACCAGAGTCCGCCAGTTTTCGTTGTGAGTGCTTTATGCGTTGTATGATTAATGCCGATGACATCTATTGTGATGTTATTTTGAAAGCACTGCTTTAATACTTCTGATAGCGTATCAGAGCCTTTAGTAGGTTCATCGGTAACAAGCACAAACCGACGGTTCACACCTTCCCGAAAATTGACGCGACGAATCGTTTTTATAATCGCGTTGTGTGCGCGTTCATCACCCATACCAGCAACGACATGCGTCGTTAGCAACCGTTTGAATCTCTCAGCATCTCGCGTCTGCGGATGAATAATCGTATCACTCTCAAGATACCTAAAAATAACAATGCCGAGCGTAAAGTCAACACCTTTCTCTTGAAATACCGTTACCATTCGATTCAACTGCCTGCCGACTGCACGGATATTATCTATCATACTCCCACTAATGTCAAGCAGAAAAACGAGGTCAACTGCTTCATCGGTTTCACCATCGGCGATGCTTTCCGCGATGCCTTCGAGTGCCTCTCCCATCCGTGCGTCTCTGTCAATAGGTGCTGCGGGTCCCTTATTCGCTGCGGTCTCATCTAACGCGGTTTCGCCTTCGACGGTTTTGGGTTTCGGTACGATTGTCGGTGCTTGTGCCTGTGCAGTCGCAATGGTTTTCCAGGCCGGTTTTTCTGTCGTCTGTTCACGGAGTGTAGTCTCTGCTATCGGTAGCCGCGCGTCTGTTCTTAACACTGGAACCGACGCGCTGGACAGTGTTGGCGGCGCTGAATGTTGTAGTTTCGCAATGTTCTGGTTGGTAGCATGCGAATTCTCTGTTGGCGTAGGTGTGGAACGTCGCGCTGGCATCGAACGTTTTTGTGTGCTACTGACATGGAAACGTTGAAGATCTGTCACTGAAATCGCTTCCGAAACCAGTGGTTCCGAAGGCAACATCGGACGATACCAGTGGATGTAACTGAGACTCATAATTCCAATGGCGATGGTGTGCAAAACCAAGGAAACAAAAAATGCGTTGCGAGTTTTTCTGCGTTTTTGCCATCGTTTATATGAATAGGTATTGGATAACATCTGTATTTTCCCCGCTATGCGTCCTCACGGCAAATTGAGACGATCCCCTGATTCCCATCAATCTGCAGTGCCTGCCCGTCAGCGATAAGCCGAGTGGCGTTCGGGATATTGGCGACAGCGGGAACACCATACTCCCTTGCGACAACCGCGCCGTGCGATAGGATGCCGCCACGCTCCATCACGAGTCCGGCTGCGTGCAAAAAAAGCGGTGTCCACGCCGGATCGGTCGATGGACACACCAGAATATAATCTCGGTCAGATGGACGCACATTGGCTGGTGTCAGGAGCACACGTGCCTTCCCTGTAGCGACTCCCGCCGAAACACCTACGCCTGTATACATCTCCGCTGTATCAGTTCCCATAAAGGTGCCGATCTGCCCCAGTGAATCACTAAAAATGACATCCGGCAGTTCAATCTGTAGCATCAGTTCCCGTTCAGTTCTTCGCGTGGCGATGGTATCACCGAAATCGTCACCAGCAATTAGTTGCCCTAATTCATCCGGTACCAGATAGAAAATACCGCTATCAAGGGCATAACGGTTGTCCAATTCAAGTAAGGCACGCCGAATCTGTTCATAGCCGAGCATCAAGTAAAATTTTGCGGTCTCCCGGAAAGGCATGTAACGTCTCGTGAAATCGAGTTCATTTTCAATCTGTTTCCGCAAATTTGCTTTGTCTCCGAGCCGTTCGCTGAGTTCTTGTTCGGCGGATGCCCGTAGTTCCGCCTGTCTTGCGAAATGTTGTTGGTCATCTGCTTCCGAGGCATTTTGTTGAAGGGATGCAATGATCTGTTCGAGGTAGGTCGTATCTTCACGCCACCTCGGTTCTGCCAATTCAAATTCGCCAACGGCACGATGCCCGTAATCCTTCAGAAAATCGGTAAGAGCCAAATCCCCAGTCGCTACCTGTGATAGTTTCTCGTTGGTCTCGACGGTAAGATTACCGGACAGGCCGCTAATAAGTCGGCTTGCAAGTGCTTTTGCTGGGGTCGCGTTCATACATTTCTGGAGTACCGCCTCTAACCGTTGCAGTGAAAAACCGGCGAGGAGTGTCGCCGTCAATGCCCTTGGTGCGAAATCGTCCAATGTTTTGGCACGCCACATCTCGAATTTTGACACCAATTCCGCATCCGATAGGTCGCTGTACGAGCGCTCGCGTTCTGCTTCAACTTCTGCCTGAAACGCTGGAAACACATCAGTTGTTAGCACCTTGTCAAAGTCTGATCGCATACGTCGTAGCCGGATCTCTGCACTGCTCATACGAACGATGTGGAGTGGTAGTTTCAACCAAAACGATGCAGTGCTGCGTTTAATATCGGTTTCTGCTTGTGCATACATCGCTTGCTGCGGATTCTGTTTCAGGGTATTGAAGTTGTGTGCGTACGGGAAACCATCGAAATAGAGTTCCGTCTCACGGTTTAAATTAACATAGATACGTCCGCAAATCAAATCAAGGATGCCCTTGTTATCCGCAGTTTCACTCGGATGAAATCCTAAACCGCGATACGCCTGTCCCAATCCACCGGTACCCGACATAAAATCCTTGACAATCGTCCACGTCATCGGCAGCGGTGCAGGCAGTACCTCAGCGAGGTTGTAATGACACCAGACGGTTCTGTCCGCCTCGGCAAGTGTTTCCAGCACCTGAATTTCCTTTTGGCGAAGTTTCTCGATAGGTTCTTTATCGACTTCAGAGGTAAGATGCGTAGACGGGGAAGATGCTGTAGGACTGGAGGGTGTGGTAATATAGCGTGCCTGCAACAATACAAACTGCTGATCCGAGAGTGCCCATTCAATATCCATCGGTTGTCCGTAAAAGGCTTCAACCCGCATGCCGAGTTGCGTGAGTTTTCGTAGGTGTGTATTTGTTAGACTTGGAACGTTCTGTCGGTCATCCGCTACTTGATGTACCCCCGTGTCGGTTACCATCTCGCGTTTTGTAGCGATATTCTGTTCCAAGACCTCACCTGTCTCTCGCGATACGTAGAAGCTATCAGGTGTGATCGCACCAGAAACAACCGATTCACCTAACCCCCAATTCGACTCAATAATCGCGACATCCGCGCGAAAAGGACTGACAGTGAAAAGCACGCCAGAGACATCCGCTTCACACATCTCTTGAATCACCACCGCCATCGCCAACCCATCATTGGCGAGCCCTTGTGTCTCTCTATAGGCAATGGCACGTTCTGACCAGAGCGATGCCCAACACGCTTTGAGCGCATCTAAAAGTTCATCAGGCGTTACATTCAAAAAGGTATCCTGCTGTCCCGCGAAACTCGCTTCCGCTAAATCCTCCGCGGTAGCACTGGAGCGGACTGCAACTGTGGCTGTCTGCAATTTCTCGCGTGCCGCATGAATTTCCCTAATGAGTTCTGGTGCCAACACGAGCCCTTTTATAGCATCTGAGTTCTGTTCTGGTAGATTCTGAACAGAAAATCTATAAGCATCTGTGGTGACGCAAAAACCTTGCGGCACGCGAAACCCCGCTCTCGTCAGTTTCCCGAGGTTCAACCCTTTTCCACCAACGTGAGGCAGGTCTGTTTCATCTATTTCCGAAAAGTGTTTGATAAATTGCATACGCGAAGATCAGCCTTTAAAGAGTAAAAGCGATTGGAAATAGTATAGCAGCATCTATCTGCCAAATGCAAATGGGTTTGGGCTTACTGTTTGTAGAATAAAAAGAAGGTGGGATTAAGTAAGCGTAGAGGCTAGTTTGAAACCAGCCTCTACGACGTTTTGAAACAACAAAGGTATTGGACTTGTTTTAGTCGTCGTCATCGTCGTCATCGTCATCATCGTCATCGTCATCATCGTCATCATCGTCGTCATCATCGTCATCATCGTCATCGTCATCATCGTCGTCATCATCGTCATCATCGTCGTCATCGTCGTCATCATCGTCGTCATGGTCATCGTCATCATCGTTATCATCATCGTCGTCATGGATGTTCGGAAAATCGGCGGGGTCTTGCTGATTAATCCAATCTCTGAAGAGTTGAATCTGGGCAGCAGTCAACGGAGGCCCGTCAGGAGGCATTCTGCCAGAGACAATTTCTTCAATAATATCGCTGCTTCGGGCGTTACCTGGGACAAAAACATCCTCTACCTCTGCGCTTCTTATGAAAGTTTGGTACGTCCTGAAATCGAGGTTGTCGGGATCGTTGGCATCATGACAACCCGCATAAGCGCACCTCGCCGTTAGAATGGGCAGAAGGTCCTGTTGAAAGGAAACTGTACCGTCAGTAGATTCCGGAGCTTGTGTCTCAGGCGGTTCATCAACCATGACTTTTTGTTCCCCAAGGGGTTCATTAACCACGGCTTCGTGGTTATCAATCCAGTCAATAAAGTGTTGAACTTCTGCATCGGATAACCGCGGCCCACCGATGGGCATTCTTCCTGAGACGATTTCATCAATGATAGTGCTTCCTTGCGCATTGCCCGGAATAAATATGGGCCCCGCATCTCCTCCCATTATGAAAGTTTGGTATGTGCTGAAATCAAGGTTTTGGGGACCTCCAGCGACGTGACAACCGACATAAGCGCACTTTGCTGTGAGAATAGGCAAAAGGTCCTGTTCAAAAGTGGCTTTAGCGTTAGCGATCTCACCATTTTCCATAATAACTGGAGACTGCCCGTTTTCGAGTAAAATATTATCGGGCACTAAGAAACCGCCTCGCTCAGAGTCGCACGCAAACAAGCAAAACACCAATGCAACAATCAGTAAGAAAAACTGGTATGCTTTTATAGTCATAATAACTAACTCCCTTAAAAAGTGAACGGTTTGAATGATCGGTTCATGCATACTCTAATTCAAATGGGTCACCTAACATAAATGGGTCACCTAACATAATCATAATACGCAAATATAATGCCAAACCTGAAATGGGCAATAAATGCCTTATTTCGTAGGTTTATCGAATCTTCTGGTCGTAAAAATGGACGCGACTGTTCAAAAAATGAACAAAAAAGGAAAAGATTGATACAAGCATTTTTGCCGATGGCGGTCGTTTTCAACTTGTTACTGGAAACGGAGGGTGGGTTCAAACTTCGTCAGTTGTACATAACGCGTACGGACTCATAGAAAAATTGCGTAAGTTCTAAAAGTCTTGGATTTCACTGTTACTTTGGGGAATCACCGGTTTCTTCGGCGAACAGGTGGGATTTTGAAGCGGCGCGCTTGTGAGTCATGTTTTGGCAATACACGGAAGGTCTACCACATTAATTTCTGAAAATTGTTTGATAAATCGCCCAAGCCAAGATTCATCTACGAAGGACAGAAACGATTGAAACAATAGAGGCTGGTATAAAACCAGCCTCTATAACATTGAAAATAACAAAGACACCAGAATACGTATTAGTTATCATCTTCGTCATTATGACCGGCATCACCATGACCATCCTCATCCATGTCCTCAACATGTACCTCGCCCATGTCATCTTCATCGCCATGCTCTTCATTTTCGTGTTGAACGACGTGATCCTGGGCTTCCTGCTGATTAATCCAATCAACGAAGAGTTGAATTTCGGCATGGGTTAGCGGCGGACCGTCAGGTGGCATTTTGCCTGAAACGATTTGTTCGACAACCACACTTTCTTCAGC
>JAJEET010000055.1 GCA_022820835.1 Candidatus Poribacteria bacterium | reverse complement strand
TTTACAGGTTGGGGAAACCTCAACCTTTGGATTAGAGGGTGTCAGACTTGCTATCGCAAGCAACCCTCGTAGACTTCAACCGAAGTCGGAAACCCACAATCCGCACCAGAAAGCACGGGATTCACACAGTCAAGAATCCCCCTTGCTTTAGCTGGGGGAGTATGTCAAAAACACCAACCAATGTGCCGTAAACGTACGTTCTTCTTTATTTTCATAGCATTCGCTGTAATCCTTGTGTTTGGTGGTATCATCAATATCCACTTGGATATGCGGTTGCTCGCGCTTACGCCGAAGATTTTCAAATATAAGCGGCTGATCCAGAAATATGCCGTGAAGGAGAATTTGGACGCACGGCTTATGTGTGCGTTGATTGTGCAGGAGTCCGGGTTCGACGAAAAAGCCGAAAGCACTGCGGGTGCTCAGGGGTTGACCCAACTGATGCCTGCAACAGCAAAAGAACTCGGTGTTGAAGACCCGTTAGATGCGGAGCAGAATGTCGCGGGTGCGGCGCGTTATCTACACATCTTATATCGTGCGTTCTCGGAGAGCGAGGGTGCGCATCGGCATCGGTTGGTGTTAGCGAGTTACAACGGCGGTATTGGGCGCATCCGCGACGCGCAAGCACTCGTCCGGCACCACAAAAATGATGATCCGCTTCTATGGAAACCCGTGCGTGGCGCGCTGCGCCAGTTGACGCGGCAGCACGCAGATATGCATCGCGAAGTGTGGGGAAGCGATGTGCCACCCCACGGTTATTTTGAAGGATCGGATGAAACGTTAGACTATGTAGAGCGCGTGATGCATTACTATGGAAGGATCCGTTTCTACAGAAATGTTTTGTTCTTTCTTTGAAGGAAGATCTGATCCAACTGCTTAGAGCGGTAGGCGAAAATCTTCTCGATGTCGGGTCGCACGAAGAACTTGTTAATGAGCCCATTTCCCCAGACAGCATACTCCACCGAATCGCCTATAACCACACCGGTTTCGGTTTCATCAAAGGTGTGTATATGCCGCCAGCGTCGGTAGGGACCGCGGCGTTGCTCATCAGCAAAAGCGTGCGGCGGATTCCATTCGGTAATCTCGCTCTGCCAGCGGAGCGGAATACCGTGAACTCTGAGTCGATAGTCGATGCGCGTTCCGGGGGACATTTCAATCGATGCAGGGGTTAGAACTTCAAAGTGGAGCCATGGTGGTGTAATGATTGCGAGGTTATGGGCATTAGAAAAGAATTCAAAGACTTCCGAGAGCGGTTGATCCAGGGTCTGTTGGGTCTTGAAATGGAATGTTTTCATTTTCTACTCCGATCTTTCGTATGAAATTATGATTTACAGAACTTACGCAATCCCGCCTGCAAACAAGGAGCATTGTTCGTAGGTACAGCGGGGTTACAAACCCCATCTGCAAGGGCCTGCAACGCGACGAAGCTACTGCTCTTGGTCGGTTTCTTGAACGTCAGATATTATTTCGAGTTGCGTGAGGCGTTGGTTTAAGAGTCGCTGCTGCTGCTCTAAACGCAACACATAGAGCATAAACACTAACCAAATGATGATGTACGCACCGAAAAGATAGGTCAGACGTCTTCTCTGTCCGGCATCAAGTATTTCAAGTGAACGGAGTACAACCTGTTCGACAATATCTCCATCAACAGGAAGCTCGGATTCTGAGACTGCATCTGAGACAGCCTCCTCAACTTTGTCCGACGTGATGCTGACTGGTATCTGGGTAGCGAAAAAACATAACCCCAGAACGACTATAAAACCTGCTAAAACGAATATACGCATCAAGCTGCCTCCCGAAGGTGTTTTTGCTGTATGACTTCATAACGCATCTGCGCCTTCTTCATTCCATACCGGACGATAAGCAGATATACAAAAAGCATAATCAGGGCGAGGAGTGCTACCATCCATGTATATAGCATTGGTAGTTCTATATCAAACTTTGCGCCACGCTCTGGATGCACTTCACTTTCCCAGAATTTCGTCGCGAAGTGAACAATCGGCACGTCAAGGAAAGCAATAACGCCGAGGACTGCGGAATAGACGCTACGTCTATCGGATTCCAAAGCGGAACGGAGAATAAAATAACCGACGTACATGAGCCAGAGCACGAGTGTACTTGTGAGGCGTGGTTCCCAATTCCACCATGTGTTCCAGGCGTATCTTGCCCAAATAGGACCGGAGAGAAGAACAATCGTACAAAAAATCAGACCTAACTCTGCAGCTGCAGACGCTAACAAATCATCGTTAGGTTTTCGTTGAATAAGATATTTAACACTAAAGACACAGTTGAGACCAAACGCCAGATAAACAGTTAACGCTGCGGAGACATGATAGTAAAAGATTTTTTGGACCTCGAACATCGTGTCTTCGATAGGAGCATATCCGAAAATGAGATAAAGTGAGATGAAGATGAGGAGTGCGGTGATAACACCGATAATTTTTGTTGTTAGGTTTCCCACAATGTACTCCCAGTCAAAATTTCGGGACCGTCTGAGAGGATCGCCACTGTATGCTCAAAGAGTGCGGAGAGAGAACCGTCGATCGTCGTAATTGTCCAACCGTCTGGTAAAATCTGTACATCCGGTAGTCCAACGTTCACCATCGTTTCAATGGCGAGGACCATACCGGGTCGTAGGCGTAAACCACGTCCGGGTACGCCGAGACAGGGAATTTCTGGTGCCTCATGCAGGCTTCGTCCGATGCCGTGTCCGGAGAAACTCTGAAGGACAGAAAAGCCATTGGACTCCGCACCATCCTGTAATTTAAAGGAGATGTCACCGATGCGGTTTCCCGGTTTTGCTTCGCCGATTGCATCGTAGAGAGAACTTCGTGTTACTTTAAGCAAGCGTTCGGCTTCCAATGAGATGTTACCAACAGGAAAAGTGTACGCGTTATCACCGTGGTAGCCGTCAATACTGACCGCCGTATCAATCCCGACGATGTCGCCGTCTTTCAGGACGTGGCTTTTGTCAGGAATCCCGTGGATCACGACATCGTTAATCGAGGTGCATATCGTTGCCGGATACGGTTCGTGCTCCGGTGGCTGATAGCCTAAAAAGGAAGAGGTGGCGTTGTGTTCGGCGATTGCGTCACGTGAGATACGTTCTAAATCAGCCGTCGAGACCCCTGGTGCGATTGCCTCCCCGATGCGTTTTAGTACAGTTGCTGCGGCTTGACCACTCCGTCGCATCTTCTCAATTTCGGTTTTATTTTTGATTCTAAGTTTGTCCATCAATAATCTGTCCAATCAAAGTGTGCGCTGTGGTGCTGTCAACACGGACGTTAACAACATCACCAATCTTGCTGTCCATTTTCGGGAACACAGTCGTTTTGAAACCGTCTGTTTTTCCGTGATATTTATCGGCTTCGCGTCGCGATTCGCCTTCAACAAGTACCGCGACTGTATCACCGATTGCAGTGGTGTTGATGTCAGCAGAGATATGCTCCTGAAGTTCGATAATCTGTTTCAGGCGTTCGCCTTTCACTGTTTCCGGTACATCATCGGGTAGTGCTTTGTGTGCAAGTGTCCCGTCACGTTCAGAATACTTGAACATAAAGGCTGAATCGTATCGGATGTCTGCCATCACCTGATAGGTCTGCCTAAATTCCTCGTCGGTTTCGCCACAGAAACCGACAATAATATCTGTAGAGAGTGCGATATTGGGAATACGCTCCCTGAGTTTTGAGACGAGCGTTCGATATTCCTCCGCCGTATAGGTGCGCCGCATGCGCTCCAGTACGGCTGTTGACCCCGATTGTAGAGGCAGATGTAGGTGCTTACAGACGGTTGCGGAACTCGCCATCGCATCAATCATGCTGTCGGTTGCGTCTGCGGGGTGCGGGGAGGTAAAACGCACCCGTTCTAACCCATTTACTTCACCCACTGCGAAGAGTAGGTCTCCGAAATCGGAGCTGTTGTCGCGATAGGAGTTAACAGTCTGACCGAGCAGGACGACCTCTTTGAACCCTTGATCCACCAATTTTTCGACATCTTCAACGAGAAGTTTTAGTGGTAGACTCCGTTCTCTACCACGGACGAAAGGAACGATGCAGAAGGTGCACATCTTATCGCAGCCGCGTTGGATTGTGAGCCATGCACGTATCCCCTCTTTTCGGATGGGAGCGATGTCGGCGTAGTCTTCAGTTTTATCCAACCGTAAACCGAGGAACGGATCTCGCTCCGTTAGGGAGATGTGCGCTTCCTCGTCGCGTGTGAGAGAATCGAGCGCGATCGGTAGGTTTCGGTATGCATCCGGGCCCATAACAAGATCGACATAAGGTGCTGCCTCCAAGAGCCGATCGCGTAGGTGCTGTGCCATGCATCCACAGACCCCGATGATGAGTTCCGGTTGTCGACGTTTACGGTGGTTGAGATGCTGGAGACGGTTGATGACCTTCGTTTCGGCATTTTCACGTATGGCGCAGGTGTTGACGAGGACGACATCTGCGTCGTCGATATGCGCCACTGTCTGGTGTCCACTCTGTGTCAAGATGCCTGCCATCAGTTCGCTGTCGCTGACGTTCATCTGGCAGCCGTAGGTCTCAATGTAAATACGGCGCGGGTGCGTCTGTAGCGTTGCGTCACCCGGCTTTTGCGTCACTGGTTGCGGTGTCTCTGGAAGCCCGCGTTTATTATAGAGAGGGAAAAGCCTTTGGTCTTTCATGGTCTTTTAGGTATCCGTGTAGTCTTGATAGTATTCCGATACATCCACAGTAAAAAGATCACCAGCATACACGAGTATACGATATTTTAAAGTGCGCATCATTACGGTACTTACGACGAAAGGTGCTGCCTGTGCGAAGAGGTATCCGAAAGATACGTCCTCAGCAAAGAAGGTCGTCTCACCGTTTGCTGGATGCGGGAAGATGGCGACACCGACGGGTGCCTGCTCAGCAGCGGTGAGGCCAGAGAGTGTTCCCCATGCCGATACCTTTCCGTTCACTTCCGATTCACCCATCCGTGTATCTGCGTCCACAGCCTTGCGGTGTTCCATTTCAACGGCGTGGTAACCGAGTCCAACATCACCCGTCAATTCGAGAGAACGCTTCGGTGCGCGTAGTGAGATTTTTATATCCACGATCTGCACATCGTCCTGTCGAGGATGTACTTCTAACCGATACGTCTCTATCAGGAACAGCCCTGTAGCATCTTCCCACGTTGACTCAATAGAAAACCAGTCCGAAGATACCAACTGTTTTCGGGAAGAGACACTCCGAGCGTACTGCCCACCGCTAACGGTTCCGAGTAAGAAGGATATACCAGGTGGATACTCCTGCCCGAAAGTCGCGTCAACCGTAGCGACCTGTCCATCCGGTGCATAGATCGGATGTAAGGATGGTGAACTTGTGGTATCACTATAATCACAAGTCAGTATCGGCGCGTCGCCTTCTGTAATAGATAACGTTGTTTCGGTGGTTTGGTGATTTAGCATAATCGTTATATGCTAATTATACCACGCATCTTGTTGTAATGCAAATGGGATTTATTAGTACTCAGTTGTCAGTACTCAGTACGGTTTTCTGCGAAAACCTTCCAGTTTGCCTCGCAGTGAGAGTGCTCAGTTAAGAGAAGGTTGTCATCTGCTGTCAAAATAGAGTATAATTTAAGCATCAGAAAACGCTCAGAAAGGAGAAAATTAGAGATGAAACCTATTATCGGAATCACATTTTCATCCGATGTTGGAGACGATCCATCTAACAACTATATTCATGCTATCAATCAATTCGGTGGCATACCTCGCACGCTGTATCCGGGTATATCAAAAGACGCTTACACCGGTATTGATGGACTTTTGTTGACAGGTGGTGGCGACATTCACCCAAAATATCTTGGCGAAGAATGGCATCCAAGCCTTAAATATGTTAGTGAAAGTCGCGATGAACTGGAACTCCCCCTATGCCGACAAGCGATAGAAGACGATCTCCCTGTCTTTGGCATCTGCCGCGGGGTTCAGGTGATGAGTGTGGCAATGGAAGGAAGTCTATACCAAGACATACCATCGGAATATCCGAGAGAAACGCTACCACATCAGGTAAAACGCAAAGACGCTGAGCATGAGATACAAATTGAACCGAGCAGTCGGTTAAGCGAGATTGTCGGCAAAAGCGAAGCCGGCGTCAATTCCGACCATCATCAAGCCGTGAAAGATATAGGTGAAGGATTTGTTATAACCGCACGCTGCACAGAAGACGGTATCATTGAAGCGATAGAAAACCCATCGAAGCGGTTTGTAATCGGCGTACAATATCACCCAGAACGGATGCTGGAGACCAACGAATTTCTCGAACACAGACGCAAATTATTTGATGCGTTTATTCAAGCTGCGTCATCATAAGGATCGCGAGCCCAGTTGCTCCTACGAGAGCCGGAAATGCCTTAAAAATTGGCGACTAACGAAAAGCGATGTGTCAATTTGAGAACGCCGAACGATACAAGTGCGTAATCGACTTGGAACTGCCGAAGTGTGAGTCCGAACCCGCCAGTAAGTCCAGAAATCGCGCCTAAATCGTTGCCCCCGATCTGGTAGTTATAGCCGGTACGGAGTTGTAAGATATTACCGATCGTGTAGCCTGCTCCGACAGCGATAGCACTGTCGTTGTCTGAAGGTCGAATGACGTCGCTTGTCAGTACGAGTGCGTCCCCCATAAGTCTGTAGGCTGCGCCAATCCTGAAGGTTACAGGTAAACCAAACGCCTCTTCAATAAACGTCACGCGTGGACCGAGGTGTTGTGCGTTGAAACCGAGTGAGAGTGGCATCTGAGAAAAGGTATACATCGCGCCGATATCAAAAGCGATACCGGTTCCGGTTTCGTCAGCGATCTGTTCTCTTAGGAATTTCGCGTTCGCGCCGAAGGCGATAGCACTGCTAAAGTTCCGTGCGTACGAAAGAATCATGGCGAGCGCGTAAGGGCGGAAAATCGTAGTCTCGTTCCCTTCACTATCACGTCCCTGTAAATCCCCAAAAGAGAGAAAACTTGAACTCAGACCGACGGTCCCGATATTTCCGACAGGCAGTGCGATCCCGACGAATTCGTGATTGATATCAGCGAACCATTCGTTGTGCATGAGCGCGAGTTGCGGTTTTTGAAGTCTTGCGAGACCTGCCGGGTTCCAATAAGAGGCGTACAGATCATCAGTCGCTGCGACTTGCGATTCTCCCATCCCGATAGCCTCCGCACCGACCCCGATTTTGAGGAAGGTCATGGCGCGGGTGCCAGCGTTCTCATGGATGTCCGTGTTATCTGCCGCAAGTGGTATGCAGGCAGAAATGAAAACTACAAATAAGATATATGCAAAAAATCGGTTCATAAAATATCTCCAAGGCACAACGTGAGAAGGATTAGGTTCTCTTCTGTTTACTGGGTTTTCTGCGAGAGTGCTTTAAAATACCGTCGTAGCTGCTCGCGATACTGAAACGGGATGTCCTCCAGCTCCTTTGCATTCGGTGTGGTCTCTAACTTCCTGACGATTTCGAGGAGTTCAGGGTGCAACGGTGGGACCTCTTGGACAGACGTTTCAGGTCTTTTTGCCACCTCACCTTTCCGTTGTTTACCGACATCCCGTTTCTGTAGCGACTTCAGACTATCAAGCATCCGTGTTAAGATTTGTTCCTGTCTATTAATTACCTGCTCGTCCAGTTCACCTTGCTGGAGTGCGCGTTCAACTTCGGTCATATCCTCAGCGACCTCTTCGAGGCTTCCCAACATCTGTGCCATCTGTTCTGCGCGTTCAGCGAGCCGTTCGGTTGCTTCCCTGATGAGTTGCTGCTGTGCGGCGAGTTGACGCATCATCTGTTCAACCCCTGGGGTTTGTCCCTGTTCTCGCATCTGCTGACTGAGGTTCTGCGCCATCTGGTTCAACTGTTCTTGACTCTCGGCAAGTTGCTGGAGTTGATCCAACAGGTTCTCCATTCCACTGGCACCCATCTGTTGATTCATCTGCGCCATTGCATCAAGGAGTCTGAAGATTGCCTGATTGATATCAGCGAGTGCTGTCCGCTGAATCGGTACTGCGAGGGTCGGTTGTCTATCTTCTAAGGCGCGTGCAGCACGAGAGAGTGCATCATTAGACGCATTTAGATGCCACACGACCTCTGGCGGCACCTCTATCTGCCGGTTTCCTAATTCCCAAAGCTTGCTTGAGAGTTGCAAGACCCCTTCCGCTGTGCTAATCTCATCGGCTGCAAGCTGCTGTAATCGCAATATCTCACTCGCGACATAAGCATCCGTCAGACCTGCAACGCGTAGACTGCTCGTTTTGGAAAGTACCTCCTCATGGAGATGAGAGAGATGGAGCGCACTGTCAACCGCTTCCCGCATTACCGTCAAAGCCTCATTGGCGTTCGCACCTTCCATAAACGCCATAGCGTTATCTAAGCCTTGTGCGAGTTCTGTCAGCGTCTGTTCTGCCGCACGCCCGGATTCCAGTCCCTCACGATTCTGTTTATTTCGTAGATTTTCACTGGTCTCCTCAAGTGTCTCAGGCAGCTTCTGTTCTTGCGTAAACTGATTCAGACGCTTGATTTCGTCTGCGACGCGTCCGATCTGTGGCGGTGCGTTCTCTTTATTTTTTGCGAGTTCCGCCATCTTATCCCCGAGTGTATCCAATTTTTCGCCGAGTTTCCCAAATTCGTCTCCGATCCGATCTTCTTTTTCGGCAAGTTCGTTTGCCGGTGCGGAATCCAATGATGTCTCCAAAGTGTCCATCAATTCCTTCTGTTGTTCGGCGAGTGCCTGCGCTTGTTTAGTGGCTGCCTCTAATTCCTGTTGAAGAAGAATCTGTTCATAGAGCGATTTCGCGCGTTCCAACTGCTGTAAAAACTGCTCTTGGCTGAGATTCGCTTCCGTCATGGAGCGTTCTTGATCCTGCATCTGCTGCTTTGATAACGCTTCCGACAACTTCCTTAAAATCTCTTTGTGTTCCTGGGAGAGTGCTTTCTCCATCAAATTCTGCAGCTCCTGATACTTTTGTATCGTCTCTGTATCAAAGAGTTGGTTCTGCTCCATCTCTTTCGCGGTCTCCTTCATGTCATCGACCAACTGCTTTGCCGTCTGCTCAATCTGTTTCTGGTTTTCAAGGACCTGTTGCATCAAGTTTTCATCGGTGAAAGTAAGTTCCTGACGTTTCCTGACTTTACCGAGTAGCGTGTCAATCATCCCAGTCGCGTCTGCTTGTTCATCAACGAGATCCTCAAGTCCGCGCTGTTCCGTCTCTTGTTCCGTTGCAACAGAATCGTACAATTCGGAGAGTGATGGGAAACGGAGCGTATAGGTCGGAGATTTACCGATATTCGGTCCCGAAACAGTGTCGTTGTCCAATGCTTGAACGTAGTAAGCGAGTGTCTCCCCCGGGAAAATGCCGATCGGGTCTACATCCCATCTATACGCTACAGAGACCGATCTACGGACAGATTCGTTCTGCACGGTCCAGCGTTTTAATGAAGTATTCATCTCTTCAGCCCCCTCAGTTTCAACGCGGTACACGAGTTGGAGTTCCCGTATTCCGTAGTCGTCTGAAGCCTCCACCTCTAATTCTACCAACATAGCATTATCCAAAACGGTATCACGTGCCGGTGAGACGATATTGACTTCAGGGGGTGCGTCTTTGAAGACGGTCAACGTGTAATTAATCGGGGCGCGATTTGAAAAGCCCTCAGCATCCGTAATACGGATACGATAGTTTTCAGACTGCTGAGCGATAAAGACCCCACGCATGGTGTGAGACATTGGGGACGCATCGGAAACTTGCGCATCTACCACAAGTTGCGTTGTTGTAACCTTTAACGGTACATCTCCGGATCCTTCAAAAGTAAGGTACGCCTCTTTAAGCGGTTTGTTACCCTGTCCCTTAAAAGTGAGTTCTGTTCCGAAGAGCGTTTGGATATTACCGGTGTTCGTCGGTAGCGTCTGCGGTTGTAATTGTGTGTAAGCTGGATAACTTAGGCGATACTGGAATTCCGTGACAACCGGTTCATCACTGATCGTTACCTGATACTGCGCCGACGTAACACCTTTAACGTCAATATAATATTCGAGTGGGCGGTTCACATTTTCAAGCGTCCCACGATACGCTGCTACCTCCGAACCATTTATCGACTGCATTACCAAAGACTGCCATTCAACTGCTGATGCGTCCTCTCCTCCGTCCCCGACACGATAGTATAATGTAACAGGCGCGCCGATGTGTCCGCTGACCTGTACGGCAACGTTAACATCACTGCCACGCTCAATCTGTGTATTGCCGGGTTCAATCTCTGTGATATGGATAACATCTTTTAGACCATCTTGGCTATTCGGCAGCGTCTTTGGCAAAGTCCGAAAGGTGTATGCAAAACCGTTGAACGCGTTCGGTAGAAAAAAAATCGTAATGAGTAAGAGTCCAATCCCTGCGACAGCGATACCTGCGTTCTGCTTGATTTTCCGAAATTCGTCCTGAAACACCTGTCTATGTTGGACTTTTTTCATGTCCTGATCGGTCTGAAGAATTAGGTGTTCAATGAATTCCTGTGCATAACCGAGCCGGTTATCTGTCAAGTTGTTCCAGAGCTGCACGGCACTGAGAATCCGATTTTCGGATGCCAGTTCGTTTTCTGTCTGTGTCGATTCAAGTCGCGCTGCGACTGCAGCGTCAGAGTGTTTCCGAATAAGCGGCAGGATAAGCATCCGGATGAGTGTATAGACGGCGATACCGACGGCTGAAAGAAGTAGCGCGATACGAGCCCAAAACAAGAAGATGGACTGTGAGACTTGGAAACTAACAGTAAACACAATTAGCATTGACACTGTGATGAGTGCCAAAATACCGATACACTTCAGCAAGCCCTCCGAGAAAGTGAGCCACCACCACTGCCGCCGCACGGCGTGTAATCGAGCGATAAGATTTTTATAAGCCTGATTTACATTTTGTGTGTCCATTCTGTTCCTTCACTTTAGTGTGTCAACGCATACACAGCGATATTAACTGCCATTTTTGCAGCGAGTTCGCGTACCTGTGGTGTATCCTCTGGATGGACATCGGCATCTTCAAGTCCGTCGCCGATGTCGGCACTATATGCGTAATAAACGACCATACGTCCATCGTGGAAGATGCCAAATCCTTGTGCCGGTTCGCCATCGTGTTCGTGTACCTTCGGTAAACCTTTCAACTCGTAAAAACAGTTATAAATCAGATGTGAGTTCGGTATCGGTTGAAGTTCTTGTTCTGGGAACACTCTACGCATTTCACGTCTAAAACTTTCGTTGAGTCCGTAGTCATCGTTCGCGAACAAAAATCCACCGTTCATGAGATAATCTCGGAGTCCCTCTACCTCGCTTTCGGTGAATCGTATATTCCCGTGTCCGACGAGGTAGAGCATCGGGTACTGGTAAAGCGTATGATCCGTGAGTTTAATGATGACCCGCTCCTCAGCGGTTTCGATATCCGTCCGCGTCCGAAGGAGCCGGAGCCAATTCTTGATGACGGTTGCGTCTCCGTACCAATCGCCCCCGCCGCTATAGTGAACCTGAGCGATCGTGATAGGCGTTAGAGATGCCAACACACCTTTTCCAACATGCAAAGCGAGTGTCGTGCCAAACAGGAGCATACAGATTATGAAGGATTCCCATTTAACTAATCGTATCATATTGTATCGCTCATCCTATGTTAAACCGATCCGTTTGCGTAAAAACCATTCCGTTCCTAACAATCCGACGACAGTAATCAAAATTAACGGATGTGTCCAGAGATCGCGTTCTGCATCGACAAACACCGGGTTTTGGACATCAGCAATATCTTTCGGGAGCGATTCAGCATCGGCAATGCTAAAATAAGCACCCTCGGTTTCCGATGCGAGTCTCTTCAACAGGTTTTCATTGAGTTGCGGTGCCTCTAATTCAGCGAGTTGCGGGTGGACGAAAATATCAACCAGATCTTCACCTAATGTCTGATCGCTCGACTTCGCTGTCGCCCGAATTCGATAAATTCCGTTCTGTAGCAGTGTAAGTTGGGTCGTAAATAGGGAGCCGGCATCAGCAATCGCATCAGGTGTCGGCGGCGATTCATCCACACTTTCACTCACGCCTTTAATCTGAAGCTGGAAGGGTGCGCCCTCAGGTGGGATCACCTCAAATTGAACCGTTGCATCCGTCTGCGTTGTACGGTAAACTTCGGAAAATAAGGACGCTGTAACAGTCGCCGTGTCACCTATAGAGTATGTTGTTGCATCCGTCGTCAGATGTAATTTTTCGTCATCGGTACTCGTTGCCATCCATCGTAATGTCTGTGCCCAAAAACGTGAATAGAGCTCATGATAAAGGGTATCTTTAAAGGCGTTCGCGCCGAAATCCCAATTCCAAATTCCTTCTGCTGCAATGAGTAGGCTTTTGCCTAAGCCTGCCCTCTGAAGCATCAGAACCGGGCGACCTTCTCCCGTTTCCATAAGGGTAGTTGCCCCACCTCTCAAACGGAAGCCGCTAAAAGTTCGGGTTACTGCTGGCATGTTTCGCCATACCGCAGCACTGTTCGCCTCTAAGACAGCGGTGTCCGTCAACCGCAGCATCGGGTGAAATTCACCGGATGGGGTAAGCCGTACCCTGGATTCCGTATCGTGCCTGCGGGTCCCGTTCACGGGGATATCTATCGGTAATAGTCCGGCTAACGCAGTATTTCGGATACCATCCCTTCCGAGCATTCTACGAGATGGAAGAAAGATGACAGACTTCCCTTGTAATTCAACGAAATCAACAATTGCGCGTTGCTGTGCTGTCGTGAGATGTTCTTCACCTAAATCGCCTAAAATCAGAACGTCATATTCCGAGAGTTCAGAAAACGTTTCGGGAAATTGTGTCGTTTCTGATGCCGGTGTCGTCTGCGGGTAATACCCGTTTAAACGACTTAGCAGTGAACCCGTCGGCGGAAATCGTTTAGATTTGTCGTGTAATAAAATTGCACAGGTCGCCTCAATATCAGGGTCGCGCATCAGCGTGCGTTTTAGGAACGCGTACTCCCATCTCGGTCTGCCTTCAAGATAAAAAACATTGAGTTTCGCTTTCACAACTTTCACTGAAAAGGTCTTTCGATTGTTCGCATCCGTCAACTCACCGTCAAGCACCGGAAGTTCAACCGTATATTGGAAATTCCCTTCAACCTGTGGTATCAATTTTAGTTCAATTTCCTGTTTTGTCGTAGTCCCCTCTGATGTTCTGTCTTGTGGCGACTCGAATGTTAAAGTGGCATCATCTACAACAGTATTGCCTTTGACTTCACGCAGAGATAGTTGTGTCGTTTTACCTGTGTATCCGGTCTGCACAATCGTCACACGGATGACGCTTTCGTGGTCTGTATAGGCGATCGGTGCAAAATCAATACGTTGAATCTGAATATCTTTCGGCGGTTCCACAGAACCGACACCGACAGTATAAATAGGCACTTCCAGAGCGGTAACATCGTCGAAAGGGAACTGTCCAGAGTTGTGTCCGCCATCCGTTATCAACAGAATACCGGCAGTCTGTTGTCCTTTCCATGCTGAGGCAACTTCTCGGATTGAGGCACCGATATTGGTAAGTGTTCCATTCGGTTGAAATGGCGGTACGCTTTCGTTGCCAAAATCTTCTGGTAATACTGTGTGCTGATGTATGCCTGTATCAAAAGGATAGATATGGACTTCAAAACGATCGCGTAGGCTTTGTATAAATTGTCCCTCGGCACTAAAAAGGAGTGAATTCACCTGATCAAGTCGAGACATCTGTGTTTCGTCGGTCGGTGCATCAGTAAGTTGCATGCTCCGTGATGTGTCCACTAAAATAGAGAGGTGCGTCGGCGGTGTGATGTCTTTTTTTTCAATGACGACAGGTGCCAAGAGACAGCAGAGCAGAATAGACGCTGCACAGATCCGCATAGCAATAAGCAAATATCGGTACCTCGGATGCATAGCGTGTGCTATCCGTAGGTAGACCAACAGCGTTATGCCGATGACAACGCCGATACCGAGTACAACTGCCCAACCGGGCAAAAAATAGGTGAATCGCATATCTGTCCTAATCCGTTTTACCATATATTATAGTCTAATAACTGTGTTGATGTCAAACAGATTTTCAGAAAAATAGGTTTGACAATCGGTCAATTTCTATGTTAGAATGTCAGTAAATTACATTTCTATAGAGGTAGCACTAAACATGGCAGAACAAAATAACAACGAAAACGCAGTCGAAACGCAAGTCGAAACGCAAAATCAGACTGAGGCGGCAAGTGGTATCATCATCAATGCTTCGCAGATGCAGTCAATCGATATTAGCGAGCGGTTCACACGCTCAAAAACAACAAACGGTTGGCGTGTCCAATTAGAAGCCTCCGCACGGGTTACGATTAACTTTATGACGAGTATGCGGAAGTTTGAAGTTGTACTCATGCAAGGTGATATTATTGAGCGCGACGGAGATGACTTGATTGTGCTAAGGAATAAACCTGCGGATGAATACCGATCCCAAAGAGGTGTTTCTAAATCGCCACTTGCCCGAACTAGTAATGAACGTTCAGCATTGATACCTGATCCACCCCAAGAGAGCACAGTTTAGTTACTTTTTAGCAGAAAGAACAGAGGGAGTGGCTGCTATGCTGGAACGTATCTATCGACTCCTCTCAAGTTTAAAAGGCGGGACAATGATCCCGACAGAGATCGTGCTGAACCCACAAAGTTACGCGAAGATCGTATCGGAACTTGCAGATACCCTCGGTTACGAAGGTATTTCACATTTGCAACTGACACATCATCTCGCATTGACGGTCTCTATCCAGCACGAAAACACGGATATAATTGTTCTAAAGGAAGTATCGCCTAACCCGTGCCCTGTCTGTCATCGTCGGTTGACCTTCCTGCGGGAAACGATTGACCGTTTTGAAAGTGATGATGCCAACCAAGTCCGCTGTCCGATGGGGCACCGTTATCCTGGTGAACTGAAGGTATACTACCTAAGCATTTTCCAAGACAGCGCGCTCGGAGAGAAAGAGAAACCGATCAAGGTATGCCCAGAATGCGGAGGCGAACATATCCAGTATTTAGGAGCAGACGTGATGTTTTGTCTCGATTGTGATTGGGATAGTGGGATGGAAGCACGGTATCGATTACGGAGAGATCGATAGTAAAGGTAGAATCTTGTTCGGCGGATTTATGAGTAGGCGCGCTTTTGAAGCGCGCCTATACGCTTTTTAATGGAAATGACCGGCGTGCGGATCCATTTCTACAGGAGGCGCTGGTTCTTCAATCTCAGTGATAAGCGTTTCTGTCGTTAGGAGCAGCCCCGCGATGCTTGAAGCATTCTGAAGTGCGGAACGAACGACCTTCGTCGGGTCAACAACACCATCTTCTAACATATCACCGTATTCAGTAGTTGCAGCGTTGAAACCGTAGTTGCCTTCACCTTCTTGGACTTTGGCGACGACGACCGAACCCTCCATCCCTGCGTTCTCTGCGATGGCACGGACAGGTGAGAGTAAGCTGCGTCGGATAATACTGAGACCTGTCTCTTGATCGTCTTCTAATGCCAAGTCATTGAGTGCAGCGGTCGCGCGTAAAAGTGCGATGCCACCACCGGGGACAATCCCTTCTTCAATCGCGGCGCGCGTCGCGGCGAGCGCATCTTCAAACCGAGCTTTCTTTTCTTTCATCTCGACTTCGGTTGCAGCACCGACGTTGATAACAGCGACACCTCCGGCGAGTTTCGCAAGCCGTTCTTCCAACTTCTCACGATCATAATCCGAGGTCGTCTCCTCTATCTGCCTGCGAATTTGTGTGACTCTACCTTCAATACCCTCTTTCTCGCCGCTACCACCGATGATCGTGGTGTTATCTTTGTCAACGATGACGCGTCGCGCTGCGCCTAACATACCGATGACAACGTTTTCCAAGCGGATACCGCTCTCTTCAGAGATAACTTGACCCCCTGTGAGGATGGCGATATCTTCTAACATCTCTTTGCGCCGGTCCCCGAAACCGGGTGCCTTGACTGCGGCAACCTGAAGTGTTCCGCGGAGTTTGTTCACGACTAAGGTTGAAAGTGCTTCACCCTCAATATCTTCAGCGATAATAAAGAGTGGACGCCCGAGCTGCATCGCTTTTTCCATAATCGGCACAAGGTCTGTTACCGTCGTAATCTTCTCGGTATTAATGAGAATATACGGGTTCTCAAATTCGACGATCTGTTCCTTGAGATCCGTTACGAAGTTCGGAGATAGGAAACCGCGATCAAACTGCATCCCTTCAACGATGTCCACTTGAGTCTCTGAGGTTCTGCCTTCTTCAATAGTGATGGCACCGTCGTTTCCAACCTTGTTGATCGCTTCAGCTACGAGTGTGCCGATTTCGCTATCATTTGCAGGGTCATTTGCTGCGATGGAGGCGACTTGTAAGATTTCTTCGTGTGTGTTCACGGCACGGCTCTGTGCAGTGATCGCATCAACGGCAGCAACAACAGCCTTATCTATACCGATTTTCAACTGCATCGGGTCGGCACCAGCGGTAACGTTCTTCAACCCTTCGTGAAGAATTTCTTGCCCCAATAGTGTCGCCGTCGTCGTTCCGTCTCCAGCGATGTCATTTGTTTTCGTTGCGATGGATTCAAGTAGTTGGGCACCCATATTTTCGTACGGGTCCGGGAGTTCAATTTCTTTTGCGACTGTAACACCGTCGCATGTTACCAGCGGGGCACCGAAAGACTTTTGGATGACTACATTTCTTCCGCGGGGTCCGAGGGTAACTTTCACAGCATCGGCGAGTATATCCGCACCGCGCTTGAGTGCCACCCGTGCCTCTTCGTCAAAGATGATTTGTTTTGCTGGCATTGACTTCCTCCTGTATCAATTTTAGTGTTGTTTTATATTCAGACTTAAAAAGCATTGCGATTGTAAATCGCTTTCATAATTATAGCATACAGGTTTGGTAAAGTCAATTTTTTATGACTGCTGAATGCCGTTCAGAATCCAGAACTTGACACCAGAATGCTAATAAGGTATAACCAATAGAAGGTCATTGATGAGGTCTTAAAACACTTTGGAGATGAATAAAAATGGATAAATCTTACATAACTCTACAACATAACGGTTATAAACTAACAATCTATAGCGGAATTGCCCCTCTGGATCCGGATAACGATAATGTCGATGTTCAGGTTACTTTTCCGAACGGTGAAAATTTCTCTGCCACTTTTTTTACCCGTCAAAACATTGATACCTTGATGCAACACTATACAAAAACTGGCGAATGTGCTGCCGGTTCCTACTTCTGGGCATCTAACATGATCATCGTTCAAAAGCTTACAGAACAGGCGATCTGTGAAGCAATTGATGATTTGTTAGCAGGAGAGGAATTTACGTCTATTTTTTCAAAAAACTCGGAGCCCACAATTGCTTCTCCCAAAGATAAAGAGGCACTCTTCAAACGTTTTGACGAATCTTTACAGAACTCCTAACCTAAAGAAGAGGGGTTTTCGGGTGTTTTCCCTTGCTCTTTACAGAATTCAATGTAACCTTCAATTGACTTTTGCATCTCTTCGCGGAGTTCTGATACAGATGCACCATAGAACGTGATTACGTCGTTAGTGTTAATCACCGTTCCATGGAAAAGATTAATTTCTGGATCAAAATCGACAGCCCCTATGTAACCTTTGTATTCAATTATAGCATAATCCTAACAGAAAGTAAGATTTTTATTCTTGCGACTGTGGCACAGCAGGTTCAACATATAATGTCTTTTCGCGGGTGTAATGCACATAACCTGCAACGTTGCCTTTCCGTTTTACGACATACCGCGCCCATGTATAGTCAACAGGAACGTTACTGGCGTGGTGTGCTTTGCTGTAGTAGGCGGCGAGTTGCGCTGCTTGTAATAACGTTGGCATCGGAATATCCGGACGGTTCTCTGGGTTACGGATGATGACATGCGAACCGTGGATCTGTTTGGCGTGGAGCCACATATCGCTCGGTTTGGCAATCTGACGTAGGAGCAGATCGTTCGATTGGCTGTTCTTTCCAACATACATCTGAAAACCGTTGGTAGAGGTATACCTTCGGAACGGACCTTCACCTATAGGTTGTTTCTGCTTTCTGCCCTGCTGGCTCTTGAGATACCCATTTTTGATAAACTCGGCACGGAGGCGTTGTAAATCCTCTAAGGTCTTCGCGGATTCCAACTCGGATACATAAAGCTGCAACGTCTCCTGATCGGCATCTAAATCTGAGATCAGCTGCTGGATACGCGCATACCCACGTTTCGCCTTCGTGTATTTCTTAAAATAGGCTTGCGCATTTTCAGAAGGTGTCTGTTCTGGGTTGAGCGTGATTGTCAATTTTTCGAGGTCAGGACTGTAGTAGTTTTGTAACTCGACCTGCTCCTGTCCGCGGGTCATCGTATGTAAGTTCGCGAGGATCAATTCGCCTTGGATACGGTAGTCTTCCGACTTTTCCGCGCGTGCCAAATCGTTTTGCAGTGCCTTCGCTTTCCGGCGGAGTAGATTCTTCTGTTTCTTCAACGCCTGTTTCAGAACATTCCGTTCAGAGATGATACGCTCCTTCAACGTGATGGCATCGTAGTACGCAGCGATAGCGTCATTCATCGTGTCGAAGGCTTGTGCAGTCGCATTCGGGTATTGATGTAGCGGTAATGCGGATGCTGCAATCGGTTCGTCTCCGCCCATGAGCAGTTGCGGTGTTGCGTTTGCCGGATCGAAATAGGCGATCACCTGCTGGTAAGCGTCCCAAAGATCCGTTTCAACTGCCCGTACGACGACCTCCTTCGCGAGCGTTGGACTGAAACCGTCTATTTTGCTAAAGAGTTCTCGCCATCCCACCTCCGATTGTCCGTCAAAAAGTTCAGCAAACGTTTCCTTGTCTGAAATCAATGGGGTAACTTTTCCTTGTTGCGGCGGTAAAGTATATGTCTCACCGGGTAAAATTTCTCGGTGTCGGTTCACCGTCTCATCAATGCGTTTGAGACTTTCCAGAATCCTATCATCTGATGCATCGATGAGGATAATGTTGCTATGTTTGCCCATCAACTCAGCAATGATGGCTTTGGGAGACGGCTGTATCGGTTCATCGGAGACGGGTTGGACGGTAATTTTAAGTATCCGATCCCAACCGATCTGCTCAATCTCAGTAATCTTGCCACGTCTGAGGTGTGTCGTGAGGAAATCTGCGAGATAGGACTGTTTTTGAGCCGCTGGTGGTCTGTCGATGAGATGTACGCGGGCATGCACCGAATGTGCGGAAAGCGTCAGCCAACGCGTTTCGGCAGCATGACCGACCTTGAATGAGAAGGTATGTGCATTTGTCTGCTCAATATGTCGAATCGTGCTGCCTAAAAGCGTTTCACGGAGTTCTTTGGCAATAACGCGTAATGCTAAACTATCGTAAGACATGTTCAACAGTCTTCCTTAATGGTATCGCTTCAAGTCCTGTGTTATCCTGCGGAGTTGTTCTTGGATGTCTGTTGGCACGCGTGGGTTGAACGGTCCTCCAGTCCCGGCAGCGATGTCGTCGAAACCACTTAGGATCATCGCTTCAACCACTGCGGAATAGTTATAAATTCGCTCGTTCATGAAACGGATTTCTTCGAGGGGTGCGATGTCCGCTTCAATCTGGGCAGAGGTCTCGTAATCGCCACGACGTTGTGCGTTGTTGATCTCATCCGAGGCACGCGCGAAAGCAACTGCGATGCCGGAGGTGTGTCCTACCGCGCCTAACTGTGCAGGACGCGTACACCTATCCCCGATCCCCCACATCACGATACCACTGTCACCGACACCATCAAGGAGCGGCTCGACATCCGCTTCATCCGTTCCGATCTTCACACCGATGAAATGTGGGGAATCGTTCAAAAGACGGATAACCGCAGATAGATCACGTTTTTGACGGAAATAGTAGAGGAACCTTGCGCCGCAGGTTGTACCGTATTTCTCGCCGAATTCGATGTACTGTTGGTAGACACCTTCAGGATTTGAGACACCGGTCAGTGGCATGAGTAGATACGCGTCTGGCGGTCTCTGAAGTTCGGACTGTGCCTCAATGAGTTGACCTGCTTGATGGATGGGGTTGGGTACGATACCTGAGATGAAGATGCCGTCATCACCGATCTGTTGTCCGGTTTTGTCGATAAGGCGAAGCTGCTCTGTTTCACTGATATGATGAATCAGGCTTGTTCCGGCGATAGCAATGACGCGCTTTCGCCCTTCGTCGAGGTAGTTGTTGTGCATCAAATAGTCGATGTTTTTGGCGTGTCCAGTGTCGTCAATCTTACCGTCTTTGAAAGGGATGATCGGAATCGCGGTAACCGAATTAAGCGCATCCAGAAGTTGTGGTATCTCTAATGACATAGTGCCTCCTTTTATCCAATCTTCCGCTACAAAACCTCGCCTTTGAAGGCGGGGATGTAGTAGCGGCTTAGGGTTTGAAAGCCAAAATAAACTTGACATTTACTAAAAAGTGTGGTATAATTAACGTATCAAGTTGGCAGACATTCA
>JAJEET010000044.1 GCA_022820835.1 Candidatus Poribacteria bacterium | reverse complement strand
TTGATCCTCAATGTATCTCTTGACAACTTCTAATGAAACGCTACCAACTGAAGATATGAACTTTGAACGCGTCCAAAGGGAAGGTAAACGAGATTTGAGTTGTGGGAATTCTTCGCGTAGTATTCTTGAGGTATATCCTTTTATGAGTCCGACCGTCCGAGTTATTGGCACTTTCGGATTATTCTCAAGTATGAGGTGAACGTGGTCTTCCATTATTTCGCTGGCACGAACCTTAAATTCTAATTCCGTTTGTTTAGAGCAAATTAAGTGGTGCAAACGCTCTTGGATAGTATCGTCTAAAACCTTGCGTCTATACTTCGTACACCAAATGACATGGTATTGGCAACTATAGACAAGGTTTGTATCAGAATACCAACTCTTTTCGGGGTTTTTGATAAACATGTTATACCTCTTATGTTAGTTTCTATAATAGAGTATAACATGTTTTTTAGATAAAGTCAAATCTTTTTTGAATTTGGCACAAGTCAGCGGGGTTGGACCCAAAGCTAAAGCATTGGGATTGTTAAGCAATTCCCTTCAGTTGTCAGTTAGAAGCGGGCTACGATAACCCTAATGTCTGCTAACTGACAACTGAAAGGGTTTTTAGAGCATAAAAAATCCGAATTGACGGTTGACAACTGTTCTAAAATAGGTCTCGCGCGGCGCGTTCACGTCTGTCTGCAACTTGACGTTCACGTTCCTCATCAGAGACCTGATCAATTTGTTCGGCAATGAAAGGACGGTATTCAGCGACTTCGCTTTTCCGTTTAAACACTCGGAAATAGTCGAATCGGGTTAAAGTCGGGGGTATATTTCCTGGGCAGAGTGCGTGTAAACCGACATCAACGGCTTCACCCATACCGACGTTTGTTTGTCCACAACTTCGCCACTGGATGCCGTCAGCACTGGCGAAAGAAGAGAATTGGTTCCCGCGGCGTTCTAACCTTAAGAAAAGTTCTCTGGCGTTCCGAAGTCCCGCGGCGCGGCCTCGTAGGTTAAAAACCCGTCCGACATGGCGTTCAAATCGGACATCGCCTCTGAAGGCGTGTGGGCCTGATGTCTTCTCAAGTCTAAGGAAACGATTTGCATTTTTCCAGATCAGCAAACCGCCGTGTTCTCTGAGTTGTGGTGTGACGCGGATACGCGTCTCAATAGCGAAGTCTCCGGGAACTCTCATGAGGAGTCGTGGTGCGCTCATATCGCCGCCGCCCCCGTTTCCGTGCCAAAGGTCCTGTCCAGGTTCCGTTCGCATCTCTAAGTACCCTTGGCGTTCCGCCCAGGCACCGCCGCCTTGCGGGTCTTCCCATCGCCATTCTGGACGCATACGATTTCCAATAAATTCATCTTCAAACACGAGTTCGGTGAATTCACCGGAGGATGCCCACCCTTCAATCTTGATAGCGGAGATAGTGTCTCCAAAGTTTACAGGAAGGAGGTGGAGGTTTGGCAATTCTTTTTTATACTCGCTCGGTTCCAGTCGGATCGGGATGCCAATACCTTCGAATTCGGGATGCTCGTAAAAGACGACCTCCGCGCCGTCTCTTGGAAAGTCCGGTCCTTTAAAAATGCGGATCGATGAAATCCTGTCTTCAAACCAAGACCCGCCTTGTGGATCGCGTAGGTTGATAATATCGCGTAGGATCGTAATCTTTCTACCACGGAATTCGACGTGTTCATAGCAATCAACAATCAACGGAATCGTTCCCCACTCAGGTCCGGGAACATCTAACGATGAGCCGAAGTTGATTGACGATATTCTGTCCGCGAAGTTATAAGCAGTATCGTGGAGGTTCGGGTAAAATCCGGGACCGAGTGCCAATCTTTTACCGCGGTAATCACGATGCTGGTGAAGGATGACCTTATAATTCGGATTCGATGAGAAACTGGGTCCCTTGTAGACCCGAAGTGAGGAAATATTGTCTTGAAATCCGATGCCTCCTGTAAATGGAACCGGTTCTACGACATATCCCATTCTACCTCGGAAATTTGTATGTTGAAATATCTCAACAACGAGGCGCGGTACGACAATTGGCATTTTTTTCTCCTTTTTTCAATGGCTGTTAGCAGTCAGTTAAGAAGTTTTTCGGTGCTCGAAACCCGTTCTCAACTGATAACCATTCTTAAGTTTTGCTTACGCCGATTTTATAATTTGAAGGTGATTCGGACGTATCTTTATATTTTCGATGTGGTGTTGTGCACTTAGGAGTGCGGTGTCTCTATTTGTCTATATTGTGTTATTGATGGTTGCCTCATAGATTTGTGCGTACCCAGTACGATCAGATGTAAAGACGATATATTTCCCGTCTGGACTGAAAGATGGATGCGGGTGTGTATGCTGCGGTGCGTAAACTGGAATGGGGCCGTCGGCATACGGAAACGGAGCGTTCCAATGTTCGCCAATAGACGAAGCATCTGGGTAGCATAACGTTTTCGGTTTGCCGATGCTGTCGCGTGCGTCGAAAATTTGGATACCGATGTCTGGAAAGTTGGTATCCGCGACCATACATGTTCCAGCGGGATTGCTAATGGCGTGCCAAGCGTTGACGGTTGTCACCTGTCGTTGTGTTTCGGTATCAACATTAATACATCTCACACCTCGGGGCCAATCGACGAAAGCGAGTTCACGTGTCCTTGGAATCCATGTTTCGTGTGTAATCCACTCATTCTTTTCTACATTGCGGGCATAGAGCCGACGGTTCCCACTGCCGTCGCGATGAATTACCCAAAGCCGGTCGGTGAGGGGGCCAGCATAATAGAGCAGATTCGCGTCATCGGGGCAGAATTGAAGGTGTCCGATGCTATCGCGCTGGAGGATGATGTCGCTCTCACCGGTGTCTGTATCTACGATAGCGAGTGCGGATTCCTTACCGATGTTGAATCTGACTGCCCACCATTTATCGTCGTGGCTGAGGGCGGTTGTCCCCATCGCAGCGGCGACCATCCCCTTATCTTTCATCGCTGTTGCAGCACTTTTAACAGTTAGTTTTGACTTGCAAACGATGTGAAAATTAACAAGTTCTCGTTCTTCGAGCGTTTCTAAGTCGAGTCGCCATCCACTTGTACCTGCGGTAAAGAAGACCGCCGCTCCATTATGTGCTGGATGTACAGACCATTCTGCGATGTCGGCTCTGTCTGTCAACTGACGAAGTTCACCTGTCGCCCGTTCTTCTGCGAATATCTGTGGTGTACCGGTTCGGCACGAGATGAAAATGAGTCGTTGCATCGCATCGTCGTACGCCGGTATTATAAAGAACGGGTGGTGATGCGGCGCGGACGCAGTCGTGAGCTGCCGGATACGTGTTCCTGTACGTCGGTCATAAAAGGTTCGAGATTCGGATCCGTAGACGGTGCCTTTCGCCATTTACCAGTTACCAGTTACCAGTTACCAGTTACCAGTTACCAGTTACCAGTTACCAGAAAAGAGACACTTGGATAACATAACCTCTCTTAACTCGAAACTGTTAACTGGGTACTGGTTACTCCTCCTCGTTTAAACTTCTTATTCCTCAAATGCGGCATCAAACGCTACAGCGGACGGTTCAAAATCGTAACCTTTGACTGCGGCGCAAGACTCACGTGCACCGTGTTCGCGATCCATACCACTATCTTCCCATTCAATCGAGAGTGGACCGTCATATTCTATGTTATTGAGGGCGCGGATGATCGACTCAAAATTGATGCTGCCGCGACCGATGGATCGGAAATCCCAATATCTCTGTGCGTCACCGAAGTTCAGGTGTCCACCGAACACACCAGACAATCTCGGCGTGTCAGACCACCAGACATCCTTCATGTGAACGTGGTAGATCCGATCGCTCAACCGTTCGAGGAAAGCGACATAATCGACACCTTGATAACCGAGATGGCTTGGGTCGTAATTGAACCCGAAGGTCTCTCTACCGTTGACGGCTTCAATTGCGCGTTCTGCCGTAACAACATCAAAGGCGATTTCAGTCGGGTGGACTTCGAGTCCGAACTTCACGCCAACTTCATCGAAGACATCAAAAATCGGGTTCCAACGGTTCGCGAAGTCTTCAAAACCGGCATCAATCTGTCCCGGATCGTTCGGTGGGAAGGAGTAGAGGAGATGCCATATTGAGCTGCCAGTGAATCCGTTAACGACGTTGACGCCGAGTTTTGCGGCGGCGCGTGCGGTGTTTTTCATCTCTTCTGCCGCGCGTTCTTGAACACCCGCAGGATCGCCATCACCCCAGATCGCTTCTGAGAGAATCGCCTGATGCCGATTATCAATGTTGTCACAGACCGCTTGTCCGACGAGGTGGTTGCTGATCGACCAGACTTTTAGTCCGTACTTCGCGAGCAGATCGTGTCTACCTTGGCAGTAGTTATCGTCTGCGAGTGCTTTATCGACTTCAAAGTGGTCACCCCAGCAGGCAAGTTCTAATCCGTCATAGCCCCATCCGCTTGCCTTTTCTGCTAATTCTTCTAACGTTAAATCTGCCCATTGGCCTGTAAAGAGTGTTACAGGTCTTGCCATAATAGTGTAAACTCCTTTTGAAGTTATCAGTACGGCGAGTACGCCTTTCAGTTAACAGTTATAAGTTAAGAGGTGGTCGGTAAATCAACCACGTACTTATAACTGAAAGTGAGCGTAGCGAACGTACTTTGATCAACAACTCGACTCCGATACTTTTACTAAGGCACGAGTTGTTGGTCAAAACTGTTAACTGCGTACTCGCTCCTGCTAATACTCAATTACGCTGGCGGCGTGTAGCTTGCGTCAATCCATGCGCGCCGTTTGCCGCTTTCTACGGCTGCGTTGATGAAATGTACGCCGCGTGCGCCGTCTTGGACGGTCGGGAAATCTGTATCGAATTCGGACGGTGCTTCGCCTGCGATTTTCGCAGCGATTGTCCGAGCGGCGTTGACATAGATATTCGCGAATGCCTCAATAAACGCTTCCGGGTGTCCGAAAGGTATCCGTGAGTTGTGCTGGACGATTTCCGAGAGATAGTCGTTTCCGCGTTTGTAAACCTGTTCGGGACCGTCAGGGAACCGGACATAGAGATAGTTCGGATTCTCTTGGTGCCACTCTAACGAGGCATCTGTACCGTAGACGCGGATTCGTAGGTTGTTCTCTTCACCGACTGAAATTTGTGAAGCGTAGAGGACACCACGGACTCCATTTTCATAATGCACCAATAGGTTTCCGTCATCTTCTAAGAGCCGTCCCTCTACGAAGGTGGTCATATCAGCACATATTTCCTCGATCTCGAGTCCAGTGATATAGTGTGCTAAGTTTTCGGCATGAGAGCCGATGTCCCCGATACAAGAGGATGCCCCTGCTTGTTTCGGATCGGTACGCCAGACGGCTTGTTTCGCGCCTTCGTTTTCGAGAAACGTTGCGAGCCAGCCTTGCGGGTATTCCACAACGATTTTGCGAAGCGTTCCGAGTTTCCCTGCTTTCACGAGTTCACGTGCCTGCTTCACCATCGGGTAGCCTGTATAATTGTGTGTGAGTGCGAAGACGACATCGTGTTGTTTAACAAGTTGGCACAACGCCTCAGCATTGGCAACCGTTGTCGTCATCGGCTTATCACAGACGACATGGAACCCTGCTTCAATGAAGGTTTTGGCGACATCAAAATGGACGTGATTCGGCGTTACGATCGAAACAAAGTCGATCCGTTCACCTTCAGCGAGTTGGCTCTCTTTTTCTGCCATTTCTTGGTAAGAACCGTAGACACGGTTTGCGTCGAGGAAGAGTTCTGCCCCTTGTTGACGTGATTTTTCAGGTGATGATGAGAACGCGCCGGCGACGAGTTCGATTTCGCCATCGAGTGCTGCAGCTTTACGATGGACGGCACCGATGAACGCGTCCGGGCCGCCACCCACCATACCGTAGCGTATTTTCCTTCCCAGTGGCATCTTGCGTATTTTCTCCTTTGATATGTAATATGGGCATGCAATTCTCGCCCTATACAGATATGTTAATTCCTCTATACATTATCTCATATTTGACGATTTTTTTCAAGGATTTTGTTAGAGTTGTCAGTTATCAGGACTCAGGTTTCAGCACATAGTCATTTTTTCTGAATAGAATGTCGGCAATATTGTGGTGTTTGGTTGTAGAAAATGTATAAAATAAAACAAAAAAAGATGCATGAAAATATGGATATGTGATATACTATTTTGGTGGTTTTATGGTGTGCGTTCAATGTAAGAATTCGTCTCTCAATTCACTACACCGTGAGGATACTTTGCCGCACTCGGTTATTTTGATATTTCACGACAGTTAATAGAAATGTAATTGGAGGACTTGGAATTTGTCAGCCGAACTCCTTAATGGTAGCCGTCTCGCGCAGCGTGTCCGTAGCCGGATCCGGCGAAGATTAAAAAAACTAAAGTTTACCCCCGGTCTCGCTGTGGTTCAAGTCGGCAATGACCCTGCATCAACGCTCTACATTAAATATAAGCAACGCGATTGTGAGAAGGTCCATTTTCACTCCGAAGTTCATCGCCTCCCCGAAGACATCAGCCAAGAAAGCCTTATAGAGCATATTGAAGTCTTAAATACGCGACCGGATATCCACGGTATGTTGGTGCAAATGCCGCTGCCGGACGGTATCAATAAAGAGGCAGTTATTGATAGAATCGCACCTCATAAAGATGCCGATGGATTGAATCCTGTCAATTTAGGGAATCTCCTGATTAACCGAGAGCGCGTGACACCGTGTACGCCGACCGGTATTATCCGTCTCATTGAATTGAGCGGCGAAAAGATTGAAGGTAAGCATGCCGTCTGTGTCGGTAGAAGCCCATTGGTCGGTAAACCGATCGGGTTGATGCTTCTGAACCGGAACGCTACTGTTACGTATTGTCACTCGCGCACTGCAGACCTAAAAGCAGAAACGCTGAAAGCAGACATCCTTGTTGTCGCTATCGGTAGAACTGAGTTCATCACTGCGGATATGGTAAAACCCGGAGCAACTGTGATTGATGTCGGTATCAATTACGTGGATGGACGCGCGGTGGGTGATGTACAATTTGAGGAAGTGACAGAGGTCGCTGGATTTATCACACCGGTTCCGGGCGGCGTGGGACCTATGACGCGCGCGATGTTATTAGAAAACACACTGAAATTAGCAATTGGAGGCTAAAATATGGCATTTCCAGGATTTGAGTTGAAGGATAAAGTGATGTTAATTACCGGTTCCGGCAAAGGGATCGGTAGAGGGATCGCACTCGCAGCGGCTCAGATGGGAGCAAAGGTTATTTTGAATAGCCGTACGCCATCTGACCTTGAGGCGGTCGCAAACGAAATTCGTGTAAACGGTGGTGAAGCAGAATCCGTTGTATTTGATGTCAGCGATATGTCACAGATCACCAAAGGTGCGCAAGAAGCGATTGACGTGTGGGGCAGAGTAGATGTTCTTGTGAACAACGCTGGCACCAACCGTCCGAAACCCGCACTTGAGTTAAGCGAAGAGGATTGGGATGCGATCTACGACCTGAATCTCAAAGGTCTGTTCTTCTTAACACAGACACTCGTCAAACCGATGATTGAACGCGAAAGTGGTAAGATCATTAACATCTCATCAACGATGGGATTGGTAGGCGGTCCGTTGCGTACGGCGTATTCGGGAAGCAAAGGTGGCGTTGTTTTGTTAACCAAAGGACTTGCAGTGGAATGGGCACCGCACAATGTCACGGTGAATGCTGTTGCCCCTGCGTTTACGCGAACCCCACTTGCGGATGTCCTTTTACAACGCAAGGAATTTTATGAAGATGTTGTCCGCCGTATTCCGATGGGACGTGTCGGTGAGGTGGACGAAGTCGTTGGCGCAGTGCTATTTTTAGCATCAGATGCCGCGAACTGGGTGACAGGACAAACGATCGCAGTTGATGGAGGCTGGGTGGCGTGGTAATTCACGCTATTCGGCTAACTCACACTAATCGGACTCAGGTTCGCACCCAAGTATATCAAGTGTATAATAGTGTCTTTGAAAGTAGGACGCTTTTTTAGCTGGATTTACGTATTGTTAATTTATTTTCTATAGGACTTACGCAGCCCCTTGCAGATGGGGTTTGAAACCTTGAAGAGAGACCCCAGCAAAACCCCACAGGGTGTCGGACATCCGTTATCATGGAAAAATACGTAAGTCCTGTTCACGCGAAATTGATAAATTTTGTGTAAATCTCATTTTAAAAATTAAAAAATAAACAGATAGAGGAAACTCTACTCTGGAGGAATAAACATGAGAAATTTTCTTGTGCTCGCAAGCATCGCCATAATGGTACTCAGCCAGTTCGGTTGTTCTTCTGACGAGGAACAGAAACAGGTCGAGAATCCTGCGGTAATTGATGAAGCATCGGTATTTAGTGGCGCGCCGCTCTTGGGCGATGTTGTCCTCGAAAATATGTATGAGGATGAAGCGCGAAAACTGATGGATAAAACACCCGTCCAACTTGTTACAGTGCTTGAAGGAACAAATAGGGTCGTCCTTGATGCACAATTTCGTGGGGTTCGAGATTTCGGATTCGGGTTCCCACTTTACGAGTTTGAACTCACAGATGAGATAGGCGAGGCGATGGGGGGCATTGCACAAGGTATGTCGGGGAGCCCGGTGGGGCCTCCGGGACGTATTATGGGCGCGCTTGCCTACGGCGATGCCTTTGCCGCCCCACCCTATCGGTTCTGGGCAACATCTATTGATGCGATGGAAAACGCAATTACGCACCAAACATTTGGAGAGATGTTTGACGCAGAACGTGCCGCAGCTGCACCAGGCGGTATCCAATCGGTATATCTGCCAGTGAAAACACCTCTAACGATCTCTGGAATACAGCCACATAGACTGCAACAGCTTTCATCACATCTGGAAGGTTCTCGTTTCGATTTCCTACAATTGTTTGCTGATATTGGTGATGCTCCCGCAGCTCCGCCAACGGTAACAACGAAACTTGCAGCTGGCGATATGATCGGTGTGGCAGTGTCAACTGGCGATGTGGTCAATTCTATTGGCTTCGGAACGGTGACACAAGTCTACGACGACGGTACGTTTGTAGCGTTCGGACACCCGATGGTTGGTGCTGGCAAGTCGGCATTACCGGTCTACCGAGCCGTTACCAACGGTATCGTTTCCAACCTACAGGCATCCTATAAATCTTCATCTGCTTATGGGAATCCCATCGGGACAATCACCAAAGACCTCTTACCGGCGGTTGTTGGTGAACTTGGTACGGTGCCGCCTATGATTCCGGTGAAGATCGCTTACCAAGCAGGCAACGGTCCCATCGTAGAGAAAAATCATAAGTTAGCGTACGGTCAGGAATCGTTCCTACCAGTCATTGCAGCTGTTACGATGGATTCCATCCGGCAGGAGATGAGCTCTGCAACATTAGACGGAACTGTCACGCTTAAATTTGAAGAGACCGAAACTGTCTACACAGAATCGTTTCGGAGTACATCTTCGGAACCGTTTTTTGATGTGCTGCTAAACGTTGACCGGATCGTCTCCGCTTTTATAGATACATTCTCAAACAGTGCCGGGCAAGCCACATTATCAGATGTGTCAATCTCCATCCACGATAAACCGCAAATTATGTTAGCGGAGCTGCATGAGGTTATTGTTCCAGAGGCGGGGATCACGCCTGGTGAAGAGCTCACGGTTTCAGTCCTGCTACTTCCGCACTGGAGCGCAGCCGGTCCCGAGCGGACGATTCAGAGAGAGGTTACGCTTCAGGTGCCGGAGGATTTCCCAGCCGGCGATGCGCTTCTCACGGTATCCTCTGGGAATCCATTCGGTCCACCCGGTCCGTTCTTTGGAGACGATTTCTTTTTTGGTGGACCCGGTGGAGAACCGAGACCGCTGCCTGAGAATCTTGACGAGCTTATAAAGCAGATGGAAGATGATCAGATTGACCCAAGCTTGATTACAATAACGCTTGAGTCGTTTGGACCTCCTCCAGGCGCATTACCACCAGATCTCTTGCCACCAGACTTTTTACCACCAGACTTTTTACCACCAGAAGGCCTACCGTTCCCTGAAGACGGCGAGATGCCTGAAGATGGTGAAGCACCGCCTGAAGATGGTGAAGCACCTGAGGAGGGTGAGATGCCTGAAGATGGTGAAGCACCTGAGGAGGGTGAGATGCCTGAAGATGGTGAAGCACCGCCTGAAGATGATGAAACACCGGCAGATGATGAGATTCCACCAGATTTACTACTGCCTGAAGACTTCCCACCTATAGATGGATTCCCATTCCCAACGGATTTTGGGCCACCACCGACTGTCGAAATTACAATTAATATCGACGGGTTTATTGTGATTGGTCTCAAAGAGGCATTCGTCACAATAATGGGTGAAGAAATGGCAGATGGCATGATTCCAGGTGAAATCATTGATGGTCCGCTGCCAGAAGAAATTGGGGAACCCGTGGAACCGGTAGAACCCGCAGAACCGGTAGAACCGGTAGAACCGGTAGAACCCGCGGAAGAGGAATAATTCCGAAGCCGACTGTAAGGGCAGGCACTTGTGCCTGTCTCATTTCAATTCGTCTGGGCAGGTCTACATGCCTGCCCAGACTTCTCACCTCTACTTCTTTCCAGTTTCACATACAACAGTCTGCTGTTTCACATAACACTTCACAATATCAATAATCAGTGCTATATCGTTTCGGGCAGATTCGAGTGAAGTGTAGCACGTTTCGCTTTTCGTGATGCATGCGTGGAAGTGGCGTAGTTCGCGAACAAATGCGCTTTCCCACGCAATCGCGGGGGTTTTGCTATACGTTGTGCCATCGGCATCTATCCCGTGTATTGTTACCTCTGAGAGGATACCGCGTGAAAAACCGGTCGGATATGAAACGATAACCCGTTTGTTATCGCCGTAGATTTCTAAGGTCTCTTTAAAGTCCCACAGATCTGGTAAATCTACCCATGTCGCGACACAGCGCGCACCGTTCGGGTAGCCGAATACGATACTCACACCGCGTCCGTCAGCCCAAACCTCTGCACTCACAACTTTACTCGGTGAACCGAGCATCACCCGTAAGCTATAAATATCATGGATCATGCTGCCTGCGAGCAGGTAGAACACTCGCGCCGCCTTGTTTCGGATGTCGGCTTCGAGCCCTGTTTGTGATAACAGGTCACCGATGGCTTCTGCTTGTGCTTTTTCACGCGCTGCGCCTGCAGGTTTAAATGCATCCGAGGGTACATCGTTGAACCGTTCAACATCAAATTGGCTCAGGTGTAGACTGTTATTCGGATGTAGGTGGTTAATTTGGACGAATCGGTAACTTTCCATCGTGTCTACTTCGCGTTTGGCGAATTGGAAAGCGGGATCATGCACCTTCATGTAACCGGCTTGCGCGACTGTACCGGCTTTCCGTTGTGCAGTTAGCATCGCATCCATTTCTTGAAGTGAAAAGCAGACCGGTTTCTCAATAAAGACATGTTTCCCGGCTGCAAATGCGGCAAGTGCGACTTCCGTTTTTGGATCGCCGTGGCACAATAGAACGGCATCTATATCTGTTTTTAACAATTCGTTGTAATCTGTTACGAATTGGGGAACATGAAAACGCTTGGCGACGGCTTGTGCAGCACCGTGGGAGAGATCACAGACAATCGGCACTTCAAATTCTCGATGCAGTGTGTTAAGGTTCGGGAGATGGTGGACCTGTGCGATCGCACCACATCCGATGACACCTATCCGTATACGGTTCATAAGCTCTAACCTCCGATAGATAACGCTTCTGTATACATTTATCGTATCACGTACACGAAATAGATGCAATGTGTTTAGAACTCTGAAATTTTGTTTTGATTGTTCGGAAGATGTAAACAGATTAAAGCGATTTGCGTTATTAAGGTCAATTGCGTTATTATATTAAGAGTCGTGCAAGAGAAACAAAAACAGATATAGGGATAGAAATTAAATTATGATTGAAAAGAGGAGTTACAACTCAGTGTACTTTTTTATGCGCAAAACCTTTATACTACTTTTACTGCTTGTTCTCTCTCTTCCGGTTCCGGTCCTTGCGGGTCCCGGACGAACAGGCGCACAGATATTGAATCTCGGCGGCGGTGCGCGGGCAAGAGCACTCGGCGACGCATTTTATGCCATGTCGGGTGATGTAACAACGTCGCTCTGGAATCCAAGTGGTCTCGCGGATATGCCGGAAAGCAGACTCCGCTCCGGTCAGAAAGCGGCACAAGCCTCAATGTTCTATTCGGATTACAGCGCGCCTTTCGGTGAAGCAGGTGAAGGCTTATATTATACCTTCCTCTCCGGTGCGATGCCACTCGGTGATTTCGGGACTATCGGCGCGACGCTCCAAATGCAAGGACAAGGTACCATTGCCGTTACAGCGGATTCGCCGGATGTACTGCGTGAAGAGAGTCTCGGCACGAACTTCGCACTCACGCTCTCCTACGCAGACCGGATTACGGATGCTTTATCGGCAGGCATCAACGGTAAAATCATTCGGATGGTGCTCGGACGCGAGAACGGGAGTTCTTATGCCGTCGATTTGGGCGCGCAATATCTTCTCCCATTTGAACCTGTTCCAACGACCATCGGTGTCGCAATTCAGAACATCGGACCCGGCATCTCGTTTATTGATGAAAACCAAGCGGATCCCTTGCCTCGATTTTTACGGTTCGGCACTTCAATGAGCCTCTACCAAGATAAGTATAATCATGTGCGCCTCGTCAGCGGTGTCACAGCCTATATTGATAAATTGACAGAAGATGAAGACGAACTGGCGGTTGATTTAGAACGGCTTAACGCTGAAAGGGAAGAAAAACTGACGCGGGAGCAGCTGCTTTCGGATCGCGGTGTCGGTATCCGAGCGTTTGAATGGCGGCATCTGCAAAAAAATGTCGGCTTGGAATACTGGCTCGGCAATATTCTGGCACTTCGGGTCGGCTACAAAGTCGAACCCGGTATTAACCTACCGAATTTGATGGACCATTTTACCGGTGGTATCGGCGTGAAGATATCCGTATTCAATCTTGATCTAAGTTACGGTCCGAGTTTCGGTCCCAACAATCAACGGCTCATTGAAGGGACTGGAATCATCTTCTTTTAGGAAGGACACCAAACGTGAGATTTAACACTGAAATTCTGATATTTGTGCTACTATTAAGTTTATCGTCTGGGTTCTGCTTGGCATCTGATGCTTTCCAAGCGGAACCGTTTACGGCTTTCTATCTGGAATCGGCTCTCGGTAACCCTACATTGGCGAATGAATCCTTGACGGAAGTTCAAGTGATACAACCTCGGAAATCTCCAAATGAGGCATTTCTTTATTCGCTTGTTATCCCCGGTATGGGGCAACTCTATTCCGGTGCTAAGCACGGTTATTTTTATACAGCGGCAGAGGTCGGCTTCCTCGCTACCTTTTTCATCCTAAGAAACTCCGCTTCAAACACACGCGACGACTATCGTGATATTGTTAGGGATCATGTTGTTTTCATCGGTGCCGGTTCCTTTGAAGATTGGGATCCTGTTGAGGATTTTGAACACGCTACGCAATATGAAACGTGGAATCACGTCTACGATTCTGAGGCGACGCGCACACGTACCGGCAAGTGGTACTGGGCTGATATTGATCCCGACTTAAAAAACGAGAAACATGGCGATATTGAGGATAAAGGTATCAGTTCAAAACACCGATTGGAGGCTTATGATTTGAGACAGCAAGCCAACGATACCTTTGAGCGTGCAAGATTTTTTTTAGGTATGGCGATTCTAAACCACGTAATTAGTGCTGTGGAGGCGCGCATTACAACGAAACGTATCAACGCACGTTTAGAAAATACACCCACACAAGCACAAACCCGAATGTTTGATATAGATATTAAAACGGATACCTTAACAGGAACGACCACCGGTGCTTTTGTCCTACGGAGAAGATTTTAGTTTCTTGACATACTCCCCCAGCTAAAGCAAGGGGATTCTTGACTGTGTGAATCCCGTGCTTTCTGGTGCGGATTGTGGGTTTCCGACTTCGGTTGAAGTCTACGAGGGTTGCTTGCGATAGCAAGTCTGACACCCTCTAATCCAAAGGTTGAGGTTTCCCCAACCTGTAAA
>JAJEET010000116.1 GCA_022820835.1 Candidatus Poribacteria bacterium | reverse complement strand
ATCTCCTCGCTCGTCATTTCTGCGAGATAAAATAACGTTACAACGGTGCGCTCGCTCTCTGGGAGTTTTTGGAGCAGACGTTTAACGAGTTCGCGCTGGTGTTCAATAGATGCTTCTTCGCCACACGCCGCCTCATGTCGCACATAGCATAACGCCTCGAGTTCGGTTGTGGGTATCGCATCCAGGGATGTCGTTGATAGCCGTTTCTTTCGGAGCCATGTGTTACAGTGCCGCGTGGTGATTACATAGAGCCATCCGGGGAAATTCTCTGGCGGTTTCAGTGTCGATAACTTTTTGTAAACTTTGAGAAAAATATCCTGCGTGAGTTCTTCGGCGGTATGGAAATCGCCGATCTTACGCCAGACAAGGGTGTGAACCCATTTCTGATATTTCTTGACGAGCGTGGTAAACGCCCCTTCATCTCCATCCAAAGTCCTTTGAATTAATGTAATATCATTTTCTTTCATCTGTCTTCCTCCGAAAAAAAGATTTCACCGTTTCAGTATAATATAGTAACGCACCTTGGAGACCGAAATGGTGCATAAAATGCAATTTTTCGGAAGATTGTGTGTTTAATGATGCCAAGGCGAGGTTGCAAACCCCGCCTGCAGAAAGGGATCAAGGTCCCATGAATGGAAAAGTGGAGAAAATATTTATCGACGGTCGCGCTGAAAACGGAGCACACCGTTTTGCTCGGTGCCGATGTAGAAGGTTCGACCATCAACGGCAAAGGAGATTGCTGTATGTGGTAGTTCTGCGATGATCTGTTTCCACGCGTTGGTCTGGGTATCCACCTCATAGACCCCGCTATTACAGACACCATAAACCGTTGTGCTATCAACTGCAATCCTGTCCATGATAAGTCTGTTCCCGTCAACATCGGTGAGTCCATGCCATGTTTCGCCGTCGCGTGAACTTGTAACTCCCATATCGGTTGAGACATAGACGGTTGCGTCAGTGAACAATATCTCTTTGAAGTATCCGAACGGAAAGTCGAGTTTCTCGGTGACATTACTCCAAGTGTCTCCGCCGTCTTGGGATAGGAAAAGCTCACCCTCCCGTTTCCCGGCATAAACCGTATCTCCCGAAACAGCAAGCGCGAGTCCTTTTCTGCCGATAGGTGAGATCTCTGCGTGATCTTCCAAACCTGTGTCGTGCCATTCGGTTTCGCCGCGTCGCCATCTGAAAAGTTTATACTTATATTCCATAAAGACGGTATCGTTAGCAACCGTAAAGGTTCCATTCGTCCTAAGCTCTTCAAGCACATTGAATCTAAGTGCTCCCTTCTCGATCAACTCCTCAAGCACGCGAGGTTGATTGGTTTTCAACAGTGCCTGTATTTTATCAACCTGATTGGTTTTCCATAGTTCTTGGACTTTATCAACATCAATATTATTTTGACTCGCCTCGATAATTTTTCGCCACCGTTCCATGTATAAAGTTTCTTCTTCAAAAGCTGGTACACCTTCAACAGGTAAGAACATATCGCCGGCATCAGACAGGCGAAAGAGCGCAACACCATTAAATTTACTACTGCTTGTATATAGAACACCGTTAGATGTTGCAACCTTAGCATACACACCTACTTCGTCCAATGAAGCATTTTTGTCAATAGACAAGCTGACGGATTCCCACGTCTCACCACCATCAGCAGATTTGTGCATTTCTGATCGTGTTAGCGCGTAGAGAACATTTTTGACTGTGACCAACTCTGAAACTCGGAAATTCACCAGCCCGGTCATAAAAGGATGCCACGTGGCACCACCATTCGTTGAGCGGATTATTCCAGATGGATTGGTTACGTAGAAATTGCTTTCGTCCACTGCAAAAACGGGAAACGCTCCCAATACTCTGCGGTCGCGTTTAGGATTCATCCATGTTTCACCACGGTCATAAGAACTGAGTACGCCCCCAACACCAACCAACATCAGGGTATCTCCAACTGGAACAACCTCAACAGCGGCTACTATCTTACGCAGATGCTCACGAGTATCGGGTGTAATATTTGTCCAGGAATCGCCGAGATCCGTCGAATAGAAAACGGCGGCATACAGGCTCCGAGCTATCTCAAGTTGTGGACCGACATTAGTTGTTCCGACATAGAGTCTATCTCCAGTAACTGCCAACGATTTGATACCCTGTGAAGTTGGCACCGGCAATTTTTTCCACTCGTCAGTAAATCGGAAGAGCCCTTGACTTGTGCCCAAAAATAAAGTGTTGTCAATAGCGAGTGCGTCCCAGATATGGAAATTCGGGTTGCCTGCTTCTGGGGCGTTATCGGCTTGCAGCGTCTGACCTATAGGTTCCCACTGCTGACCGACATCCTCAGAGCGAAACACTTCCGTCCGGAGAACGAGGTACATGGCCGTATCTGTAATAACCAAAGCAACCGCACGTCCTTCAGGTCGTTTGCCGAGACTATTCCACGTTGTGCCATCATTGATTGAGACTAAGAGTTCATTGTGTGTAAGGAGGTAGAGGGTGCCATCGCGTTCTGCCATGAGCGAACTGAAACTGAACTCCCGATTCGGACCGATGGCACTGACAAGTATCCAGGCATCTGCCGCTTCTGTGAGCCTATAGAGTCCGGTTTTTGCAATGGCGTAGAGGGTTTGATCGGATGCAAGGAAGAGTCCTGCACTTGAAACGCCGCCCGGTCCTTTTGTCTGAATCCATTCAGGTTTTGCTGTTGAAAGGTCGGTCTCGTCTGCTTGCGCAGCTGCGATAAGCAGGGGTTCCGCTTGGAATCCAGCCCTACCATTTTTCCCGGATGTATCGGTTCTCCCGAATCGGGTGAGTGCGTCAGGTTTGCGTGCCAATTCGAGGACAACAGGTGCGTCAATGAGTTCCACGGTCATCTCCGATGCCGCGTCGAAGTTGTAGGGCTGCTGAAAGCGGGATAATGCGCGCGTGCCGAACCCCACCATTAGAATGACCAAAACCGTTGATGCAAAAGAGAGTCCCCAAGGTACCCACGGCTTTCTCACGGGCGGAGATGTCGGCTTGATGCGCGTGATCTCCTGCATGATATTCTCCGTTAGGTTTGGCGAGAGTTGGAAACTGCCGAAGACCTCTTGAATTAGAGATTCTTCTTTTTCTAAGCGTTGTCTGGCACGGTGTAGCCGACTTCTTACTGTATTTGGTGATACGCCCAAAAACTGGCTAATCTCCGCCCCTGACATTTCTGCGAGATAAAACAGCGTTACGACGGTGCGTTCGCTCTCTGGCAACTTTTTCAGGAGACGTTTGACGAGTTCACGCCGTTGCTCAATCGCTGCTGCCTCTGAACGGTTCCGTTCGTACTGTGTATAGCATAATTCCTCTAACTGTGCTGTGGACATGGCATCCAAGGATTTTGTTGACATTCGCTTTTTTCGTAGCCATGCGATACAGCGGCGTGTCGCAATTACGTAGAGCCAACTCGGAAAATGGTCGGGACGTTTCAGCGTTGATAACCGTTTGTAAACCTTCAGAAAAACATCTTGCGTGAGTTCTTCGGCGATATGGAAATCACCGATCTTTCGCCAGATCAGCGCGTGCACCCATTTCTGGTATTTGCTCACCAATTTGGTAAACGCGTCTTGATCGCCATCCAAGGTCCGTTGAATGAGATCTACATCAGTGGTGTTCATCATGTCTCCTCCAAAAAATAGTGGTTTCATGACATTATAGACGCGTATAGGGGCTGGAATGTTGCATAAAATGCAATTTTCGGGAAGTTTGGGATTATAGTAAAGTCAATAATTAAAGAGACATTTCAGTGATTGCCGAGACCACCCCTCGTAGGGGCGAGGTTCCCTCGTCCGCCGTAAAGTGTCTCATTAATTCTGAAATCCACTATAAATGGGGAATGAAAATCTGGAAATCTCGTCAGCGAAGGGTAGTGATCCGTTACAGTCCATCCAGAGGCAAACTCAAGACTCCACGGTGTTCTGTGCCGATGTAGAGGGCATCTCCGGCAACAACGAGAGAAGTCACCCGTTCAGGGATTTCCGGTGCAATTTGAATCCAAGTGCTTGTGCTTTTCTTCACTCGATAAACACTCGTTTGGTTAATGCCGTAGAGGGTTGGACCATCGGCTGCCAAGTGGCGCATGGTGATCGGTGTCCGTTCCACATCCGTAAGAACGTGCCATGTTACGCCATCATCGGACATAGCGATGCCGGCACTTGTTGACACATACACTGTGTTTCCCGCAAATATGATCTCTTTGAAGTGTGGTAATCTCTCCAGCAGCGCCGTGTGCGATACTGTTCTATCAAGCGGCAACGGAAAATTCGCGGTGATGTCTTTCCAAGTGTTACCACTATCCAGCGATTGAAAGAGGCTGCCATCACTCTTGCCAAGGTAAACAACTTTTCCTGAGGTCGCAACTTGGAGACCGGTCGTCGTGTAAAAACCGTCGAACACAGGGGTGTCTTGCATGCCGGTGTCGTACCATTTACGGTCGCCGCGGGAGCATCGGTAGAGTTTGCGTTCGTATTCAATGTAGAACGTGCTACCAGTGATAGCGAACTCACCGATTGTTCTTGTAGTGGCTTCTTCGATACCGAGTAGATAGCGGGTCAGCTCCCTCTGATCTATTTCATTGCGTTCAAGTGTAACTCTGGTGCCTGCTATGTTCTCCAACTTTTCGCCGTGTCGCCAGTTGACATAAACAGGCATGCCTTCAATAGGGCTTAAGGTATCCATATTTGGAGATAAGCGGAGTAGGCAGTTTGTGCTCCCGCCGTGTTTCGCTCTCATTTATTTTTCCTCATAGAAAATATCGGCTTCATGATATAGTGGCGCATATAGAAATCAAAATGGGGCATAAAATGCAATTCTTAGGTAAACTACAACTTATGCAGAGGCAAACGTAAGACACCATGGTGTTCCGTCCCCACATAGAGGATATTCCCGGTAACAACAACGGAAGTTACGCGTCCAAGCACTTCTGAGGTAATCTGTGCCCAAACGCCTGTCCTGTTGTTCAGTCGGTAAACACCTGTTTCGGAAACACCGTAGAGAGATGTGCCAGCGACTGCTAATTGGTGCATGGCAATTAGGGTATCTTGTGAATCGGTGAGTGCCTGCCAGTTCACGCCGTCGCTTGACATTGCAACCCCGTCGGTTGTTGAAACGTATACCTTGTTGTCCACAAACACGATTTCTCTGAAGTGCGGTAATTTCTTTACGGGGTGGTCATACGCTTCCGCCTTATTAAGTTGAAAAGGGAAATCTACGGTAATATCTTTCCAAGTATCTCCGCCGTCCAAGGATTGAAAAAGATTGCCATCACTTTTTCCGAGATAAATGCCCTTTCCTGAGACAGCGAATTGGAAACCGTCAGTTGCATAGAAGTCCCCGAATGCCGGTGCGTCGTGCATACCGGTGTCGTGCCATTCGTTATCCCCGCGTGCCCATCTGTAAAGTTTCCGTTCGTATTCAATGTAGAACGTGTCTTTGCTAACAGCGAATTCACCCGTTGTCCTTATCATTGCTTGCTCAATGCCGCGTCGATACCGAGCGAGATCCTTTTGAAATACCTCTTGATATAGTTCATTAAGGTCAATACCAGCGGCAGTTCCGCTTGTCTGTTCCAACCATTCGCCGTGGCGTGGATCTACATAAACCGGCATTCCGTCAATATGGATCAGCGTATCCGTATTGGCGGGTAAATGGAGCAGACAGTTTGTGCTTCCACCCTGCTTTGTTCTGACATAAAGCGTATCTCCGACGACTGTCATATTTGACAACTTTAATGCGCCGAGCGATTTATTTGACGGGAGCGGTAGATTTGTGTCCATCTGCGTCCACTGGTCTCCACCATCAATGGATTTAGCCATGCCTTTATTGGTTACGGCGTAGAGCGCGTTGTTAAACGCAACGAGGTCGAGAATGTTGGGTTCTGCTATACCCGCTGTAAACGGGTGCCAACTATGCCCACCATCGGTTGAACGCCCGATTTCACTGCCTCTTGCGATAAAAAAAGTATTCGCATCTAAAGCGACTGCTGGAGATAAGCCGACTGCAAACGCGTGTTTATGAACACCGAGGTCTTGCCACGTGTCGCCAGCATCGGTTGAACTTAACACGCCGACCCCAAGGACCAAGACAGTTTCATCTACTGCCACAAGCTTGGCATGTCCGATCGTCAGTGGTGACATTCTCGGCTCTGGAAGCATTCCTACGTTCAGCGGATTCGTGGGTGTTATGTCAACCCACGACTCTCCGAAGTCGTTTGAGGCAAAGAGCGGTCCCGATTTCTGATCTTTTGGTTTTCCAGTATTGAAGTAAATTGTGTCTCCAGTAACTGCTAACGAAGTCGTAGATTGTGCCTGTGAAACGTGTAATGGCTCCCACACGCCTGAATTGAGCCGATAGAGCCCCTGATCCATCGCTAAAAATGGGACATTTCTAACGATAACAGCCGCGTGTATCTCTGGTGCGGTCAAACCCTCGTTAAAAGTGTTCCAGGTCTTACCCGTATCTGTCGAACGAAACACACCGTTTTTGAGGACGAGGTACATTTCAATCTGTGCATCCTGCGACCAGCGTAACATACTGGGAATAAGCAGGGCAACCGCGCGTCCGCGGGGACGCGGACCGAGGAAATGTAATGTCACACCGCGATCTGTTGACGCAAGCAGATTGGTTTCAGTGACAATATAGAGCGTATCCTTGCCTTCTGCCATCGGTGTACTATGAGACGTAAAAGGCAGGGCAGCGTTGATGAGTGTCCATCCGGTATCGTCTTCCGCTAACCGATAGAGCCGAGTGCCGCTAACAGCATAAACCTCTTTTTTCGATGTGACAAACAGGTTTTTGACCCCTCCGCCTTCTGGCCCTCTTGTTGGTATCCATTGGGGTTCTGCTTCTTGGTCCTCTGTCGTATCTGCTTGTGCTGCTGCTATCGACAACCCGGTATCAGCTTTTGGAACGGTGCCCCTGCCTTTCCCGGGAAGGTCAACATTTCCAAGCTGATTTTTTACATCCAGTTTGCGTTTTAAGTCATACATAATGGGCGCGTCAACCAATTCAACTGTCATTTCTGAGGTTGCGTCGAAGTTGTAGGGCTGCTGAAAGCGGGATAATGCCTGCGGCCCGAATCCCATCATCAGGGTAATCAAAAGCGTTGACGCGAATGAAAGTCCCCAAGGCAGCCAGGGTTTACTCATAGGAGGAGATGCCGGTTTGATGCGTGCGATCTCGCGCGTGATACTCTCGGTTAGCGTGGGTGGCACTTGGAAAATACCTGAGATACTGTGAAGCAAATGTGCTTGCGCCTTCAATCGCTTGCGGGCACGGCGAAGCCTGCTTTTAATTGTATTC
>JAJEET010000100.1 GCA_022820835.1 Candidatus Poribacteria bacterium | reverse complement strand
AATAAATCTGTAGGTTGGGTTGAGCGGTAAATACACACTAAAAACCGTATAATTTAGACAAATATGCCGCTTTTCAAGGCACTTTCTGCCTAAATAGCGGTAGCGAAACCCAACATCCCACTTTTATCAAACTCACGTTATTTATAATCTGATCTAACGCTTTTTCTTCATTAAATTTACATAATTTGCTTTTCTCCTGAAAATGTATTATAATATAGTTGTATATAGACTTTTTTGTTTTTGTTGACAAAAATTAAAATTTGACCTATTATAATAAAATAAATGTGTCCATTACCTCGAGATGCGTCGCGAGACACCGTGCGAAGCGGCTATCAAACATTCGCGCTAACGGTTGACCCTCAAACGCACATTGATATACTTTTTGTGACGCAGTCAATCTCCTTGTCCGAAATCCGATAAAGAGCGACCCCCATGCGAAACAGACGCATTGACATGAACATTGCCAAAACGACTTTCCCCGCATATCAACCCGACGATGTGCGCGTTAATACTGCGCGCCGGCACGCGAACGGTTCACTACTTCAGCGCATTATTAACGCAGAGTTAACTGTGCGATCTGCTGCGGTTAACGCCCCCCCCCCCCCGCTTAACAATTAATAAGTATTATATTTCACAAGATAGTATAGACGGTAGGCACATCCTATCGCTGATATGCCTGCGCGCGTTTCGTCTCACACGAAACGGCTCCGCGCAGGCTATTTTTGTTACATTTCCCCCACCCACTTGTAGAAGCGGAGCCGCTATGCTCGCGCATCTAAGCCCCAAAGGAGGCATCTAAAGTGAAAAATTTGTTTTCGATCCTGAGATTCCCTTTTTTAATGAGTATTGCCTTGCTTGCTTTCGCGCAAACCAATGTCGCTTTGAGCGCGCCCCTCGTTGCACAAATAACAGCTAGTGAGACTGAAATTGAACTCGGCGAGACTGTAACCCTATCACTGTCAGACGCTAATGGTGAAACGGATCTCGCCTATCGCTGGGCTGCTTACATAAAAGGAAGTTGGCGAGCCAATCAAGGCGGCACATTGAGTAGTCGTAATGCAGCATCAACGACTTGGACGCCGCCAGCAGATCAGACTGGCGTTTATGTGATTACAGGCTCAATTCGCGATGCAGGCACGCGCGCAGGGGCCGGTAGACAAAACCAAGATTCCATAGAAATTACTGTGACGCAGGTAGTAAGTAATGCCCGCTACGCGGTAACTATTACATCAGATCCAGGTGATAATAAAATTTATGGACTTGGTGATACAATTAGTTTGTCTTTAAAACCCACCGGCACCATTAATAGGATATATTCAGTTTCTGGTGGAACACCGGAAATTAAGATAAAGATGGATCCGAGTTATGGTGAGAAGACAGCCAGTTATACAAGTAGTAGTCCTGTCAATGAGTTGCATTTTGAGTATACTGTTGTGGAACCCAATTTTTCTCCAAAGGGTATTGCTATTATTGGAAGCTCATTAGATTTAAATGGTGCGACATTCACTATTAATGGGACAGCAGCTAGCAACATTGGTTTTCCAGGCGTACTCCATGACCCTAACCACAAAGTGGATTGGCGTCTACCATCAGATCCAGATTTGCCCCGACTGTCCAATCTGTTAATATTATCTCTGATCCAGGTCCTGATAACACGTATGGATTAGGTGATAAGATAGTCATTGCCGTTGCATTCGACCAGGAAGTTTTCACTAAATCGCTTCCGTCATCTTGGTCGGCGGCATTCATAGACACAGATTTTGATTTACAGGAAATATGGGGCACGAAAACCGCTCAGTCTGTTAGGGGAAGTGGCACAACAACCCTTGAATTTGAATGGGAGGTCCGATGGCCTAATTTTTCTACGAAAGGTGTTGCGATTCTGGCAAATACGCTGCGACTCAGAAACGGTGGCTGCCACATCAGAAACGCATCTGGTGTTGACGCTATATTAACGCATCCTGGAGTTGGTCCTGACACAAATCACAAAGTGGATTGGCGTATAGCCGGTGGTCAAGGAGCGAATGCCCCCGCAAAGCCTAAAGGAACGCTCGTAACGACATGGGCAGCACTGAAGCAAAAATAGGGCAACGCATTCTATAATTACGAAAGTTTGGACAATTTTTTTACATGTGAATTATATAGTAAAATCCAAAAATATGTTTACACTTGTAGCATAGGCTGTTAGCCTGTGCCTCCGTGAGACACACATTCACAAGTTCACATAACGAGGCAAGTGTATAAGTAATTACGGGATCTACTATAAAAAATTGTCCAAACCATAGTAAATTTATATGGTTTCTGAAAATCAATATTGCGTTCGTGATTTTTCTGAACGGATACACAATAGAAAACCCAACATCTCAATTGGACCGAAGTCTAATTGAAGTGCTGGGTTTCATTTATATCAGGAAAGTAGATGTGTACGTTAATACTATGTCAACGGCCGTTGTCGAATCTCGTGCCATGGACCCGTGATCGCCAGTGTAATTCCTGGACTCTGAATGTTCACAAACAGCGTCGTACCGTCAGGTGAGAACGTCGCACCCGCGAGTTCAGACAGATTACCGGCGTTTCGAGCAAAGCGGTAGAGGTTTCCTTCCGGTGTTACGCCAATGAGGAACTCCTCGTTTGGACCATCTTCGCAAATAATGAGGTCACCCCACGGCGTGACTGTTAAATTATCGGCATTTTCCATGAGGTTGCTGTCGTTCGGCTCGATGAAGAGTTCAATGGTTCCAGGTTCTTGTTCTTCACGGCTCGTGCCTTCATAAGGACTTGGGATGTATTTCCAGATTTGTCCTTTGTACGCAATGCCGCCGTTCGTGCAGGCGATATAGATTTCACTCGTGCCTTGATTATCGCCGTGCCATATCCCTTCACCGCGTGCGAATTTCGCTGCGTCCTTCTCTTCATTACCCTGTAGCCGGAGATCATCATCCGGCGATTCAACGTTTTCAATATCGACCCATTCAACAGCGAGTGATTCTCCGACCGGCACTGGATTATAGGTCCACCAGAAAATCTTCTGGTTTCGACTCCGCCAGTTTCGGGTATCCGTGCCCTTGAGGTCTCGAATTTTCAGTGCTTGCAGCTTACCGCCTGCGGCGAGTTCACCCGGTTTATCAGGGATAAATCGATAGATTAAACTATCTCCCCTATCTTCTGTTTCGTAGACAATCCCGGTCTTCGGATCAACAGCGACAGCCTCATGATTGAAACGTCCCATCGCTGTCAAGCGGATCGGATCGGCTAATCCGATAGCGGCAGAAGCAGGCACCTCAAAATTATAGCCGTGGTCTGCCTCATAAGTGTTCTCTTTTTCTGACTTCTGTATCGTCTCTTCACAAGTGATCCATGTATTCCAAGGTGTCGGACCGCCTGCACAATTGCGGATGGTTCCTGTCAGACTTAAGAAATGTTTCTCCAATGTCTGTGTCCGTGTGTCATAGACCAGCGTCGTTGTCCCACCGAGACACGGTAATTCGCCTGATCCAGCGTCATAGAATTTATCAATAGCGGCACGCTCAAACTTTTCGTTATTCCATCCAAAGGGCCCGACGGTTTTAGCCGTGGCGGTCAATTCGTGATTTCGGACGAGGATCGTTTTACCGTTGGGACCGGGGAAAGCCGCCATACCGTCGTGTCCGCCCGGCACCCAAAGCCCATCGTCCATCTGTTCGCCTGTTCGCGAAAAAGCGTGTACAGTGAACCCATCTGGGAGATCGAGAAGCCGGTTTGCACTCGGTTCAAACTCGAAGGGCGGTTCAGGTCTAAACCCGGGTACTTTTTGAATTAGGGTCCGGCTACACCCCATAAATCCAAGGCTCACCGCTGCGGATGCGGTTACGAGCGCGCTAGAACGTAAAAATTGTCGTCGAGATAATGTGTTTTTCATAGAGTCCCTCATCAAACGAACGTTAAAGAGGTTTCCAAAATCTTTGTGCTGTCAACCGAATGCTTTTTCTCACGCGTAAAGTATAGTCTCAATATTTTACAATAATTTTGCTTTTTTTTCAAAAGTTTGTTTCGTTTGACACAGGACCATTTATAGTAAATTTTAAAATTAACGTGAGTTTGAAAATAAAATTGAAGCGTCCTGTAGGTTGGGTTGAACGGAAACCTACTAAAAATCGCACACAGCACAGCGTTTTCACCGGAACAGAGAGACCTGAAATCACCAAAAACCGAGTGAAACCCAACGGATTATGAGACCCACACGGTTTAGGATGTTGGGTTTCGCTAAACTTATCTACCGCAAGGGTTGATTCAAGAACAGAAGACTGTGTATAGCGAAAATGCGCCTGTGGTTTTACCGCTCAACCCAACCTACAAGAATCCATCTCTTTTATCAAACTCACGTTAAAACTAAATAAGTCTGCAGCAGATGGAAAAGTAATCTTGACAATAGGGCGGAGTTGTGTTAAAATTTATTTTCGTAAAGCAATATACACAGGAGACAACACGACATGGAGAACCATCCTTATGCCCCGGCGAAAATAGAACCCTATTGGCAAGCCGAGTGGGAAAAAAAAGAAGTCTTCAAGATTCCAAACGATATCGAAATACTGAAAACGAAGCCGAAATACTATGTGCTCGGAATGTTCCCCTATACATCTGGCGCTGGACTTCACATGGGACACGCAAAAAACTACGTACCGACGGATGTACTCGCAAATTTCCGGCGGATGCAAGGCTACCATGTGATGCACCCGATGGGATGGGATGCCTTCGGACTTCCGACAGAACGGTACGCCGTCCGTGAAAATGAACATCCAGCGGATGTTACAAAACGGAACACGGAAACCTTTCAACAGCAGATCCAACGGATCGGTCTCTCTTACGACTGGTCCCGCAAAATTGATACCTCCCTACCTGAATATTACAGATGGACACAGTGGATATTCCTCCGACTCTATGAAAAAGGTTTAGCGTATCTTGCTGATGTGCCGGTCAACTGGTGCCCGGCGTTGGGTACCGTCCTCTCAAACGAAGAGGTAAAGGAGGGCAAATATGTTGAGACCGGCGATCCTGTTGAACGTCGCCTTATGCATCAGTGGATGCTGAAAATTACTGCCTACGCGGAACGGTTGTTGGACGATCTGGACCTATTGGATTGGCCCGATGGACTTAAAGAGATGCAACGACACTGGATCGGTAAATCCGAGGGGGCGGAGATTACCTTCAGTATTAAAGATAGCACTAAGACGTTTACTGTTTTCACGACGCGCCCGGATACACTTTTCGGCGCGACGTATTGCGTTCTCGCACCGGAACACCCGCTTGTTTCTGAGATAACACATCCGGACGCAGCATCCGAAGTCAACGCTTACGTTAAGGCATCTGCGAATAAATCTGATCTCCAACGTACAGACCTTGCCACAGAAAAAACGGGGGTTTTCACAGGTGCGTATGCGATCAACCCATGTAACGAGCAACCGGTCCCGATCTGGGTTGCGGATTATGTGCTGATGACGTACGGTACAGGCGCGATTATGGCTGTGCCGGGACACGATGAACGTGACCATGAATTCGCCTCAGCCTTCGGTATCCCTATCGTTGAAGTTATCAAAGGTGGGGAGAAACCCATCGAAGAGGCACCTTTTGAAGGGGACGGTGTCTGCGTCAATTCCGGTTTCCTCAACGGTCTGCAAGTTGCGGACGCGAAAGCAAAGATGATCGCTTGGCTCGAAGCCGAAGGGAGAGGCACGGGTCAAGTTCAGTACCGTTTACGGGACTGGCTTTTCTCACGGCAACGGTATTGGGGTGAACCTTTCCCGCTGGCGCATCTTGAGGACGGAACGATTGTTCAACTGCCGGATGAGGCGTTGCCTGTCGAACTGCCGTCGATTGATGCCTATAAACCGACAGAAGACGGTAAACCGCCACTCGCTCGCGCCGATACAGAATGGCTGAAGGTGACACTCTCTGATGGCAGAGTCGCGATGCGGGAGACGAACATCATGCCACAATGGGCGGGTTCCTGCTGGTATTATCTGCGGTTCCTTGACGCGCATAATACAGAAGCACCTTTTGATACGGAACTCGAAAATTACTGGATGCCGGTAGACCTCTATATGGGGGGGGCTGAGCACGCCGTCCTGCATCTACTTTATGCGCGTTTCTGGCATAAAGTGCTTTACGATTCGGGTTTGGTCTCCACGCAAGAGCCGTTTCAAGGACTGCTTAACCAAGGCACGATTCTCGCCGAATCTTATCAAGACGCTGCCGGTAAATACTACTATCCGCACGAAGTTGAACAAAGTGATGGTAAAGCCGTTGCGAAAGCCTCTGGCGTACGACTTCAGACACAGATGGAGAAGATGTCGAAATCCCGATTTAACGTCATCAACCCAAACGATGTTATCGACAATTACGGTGCAGACGCGCTGCGCCTCTATCTGCTGTTTATCGGTCCGGTTACAGCAAGTACGCCGTGGCAGGATGCCGGTGTAGAGGGGGTTTATCGGTTCTTGCAACGCGTCTGGCGACTCGTTATCAATGAAGATAGCGGCGAACTTAGTGAGAAGTTGACGGACGCTGCCGGTACAACGGAGGCCGAACTCTGGCGTGAACTCCATAAAACCGTCAAGCAGGTAACGGAGGACACGGAATCCATTGACAAAATGAACACTGCAATCAGTCAGATGATGATCTTCGTTAACACGGCGACACAGTCGAAAACGCTGCCGAAGGAGACCTTGAAGGTTTTCTTCCATCTGCTCTCGCCTTATGCACCGCATATTGCACAGGAGTTGTGGCATCGGCTCGGTGAAACAGGATTCATTGCGCAGGAGCCGTGGCCGACACACGACGCATCGGTACTCACGCGTGCCACCGTAACGATTGTTGCGCAAGTCAACGGGAAACTCCGCAATCGGCTTGAGCTTCCCGTCGATGCAACTGATAAAGAGATTGAGGAAGCCGCACTCGCGGATGAACGGGTTCAACGGTTTATTGAAGGGAAACCGGTTCGGAAGGTTATCGTCGTGCCGAATCGTCTGATTAACATCGTTGTTTAAGAGTTATCAGTTAACAGTACTCGGTTGTCAGTACGGGCTACGCCCTTTCAGTTGTCAGGGTATTAGTTATCAGGACTCAGTACGTTCGCTTCGCTCACTTTCAGTTTTAGAAGTTAACAGTTGTCAGTACGTTCGCTTCGCTCACTTTCAGTTTTAACCATCAACTCGTGCCTTAACATTTATAACGGAGTCGAGTTGATGGTTAAAGTTAAGAGGTGTTGGAATTATCGCATCCCTCTTTTAACTGTTAACTGAGTACTGAAAGGCGTACTCGCCGTACTGTTAACTGCGTACTCGCTAACTGTTAACTGTTAACTATTAAGAAGGTGGATGTAATGCGTATCGTATGGGCAATAAGTGTGTTGATACTGGTTATCACGTTAGGTGGTGTTGGGTTGGCAGAAAGCAGTACCGGTAAACTGGTATTCGCTGTTCGCGAACCGCTGCTGAATGAAGACGGTTTCCGAATTACGACACGGACACTGGAGCGCGGGCGAGATACAACCAGTTGGTGGGAATTTTATCAGTTTAACATCTGTACAATGAATCCAGACGGTACAGGCTTCCAGCAACTCACCGATGATGCAGTCTCTCGCAATCCGCGATGGTCACCGGATAGGGAATGGATCGCTTATATATCTGGCGTGGAGCGTGCGAAATCGCTCTATGTGATGCGAGCAGACGGGTCGGAGAAGAAACAAGTCATCAAGAAAGAGTATGGCATTCACGATTTCTGGTGGTCTCCGTCAAGTGAAGCGGTTCTGGTTGTCGTCGAACTTGACCGTCCGAAAGACCCGTTGGAAAATTGGGAAGTAACGGTTGATGGAAAAATAAAGCGTTGGCGGACCGAGCGATGGGCGAAGGGATGGCTACATTGGAACGCTAAAGGCGAAAGGGTTAAAGAGCCGAATAGAAGGATACTTGAAGTGTTGCCGAAGGGCATACAATGGCCCGAATGGTCGCCAGACCGTAAATGGATCGCGTTTAAGACGGAAGGCCTCCTGGCAATCGCAGAACCGGATGTCGTGAGTATGGGGCGGACATGGTTCCTACAACTCGATGAACCCCCGTGTGGAAACATCGAAGAGTGGTCACCGGACGGTAAACAGGTACTGTTTTATACGTCAGGCGAGATCTGCGTTGCCACTGTAGAGAAAGGACGTTTTCAGAGTTATCTGAATCTGAGTCTCTACCCCGGACGGGACGCAACATGGAGTCCTGATGGCAGCAAAGTTGCATTTATCGGTAAAGATTCAGACGGACGGCGCACGAGCGAAATCTTCATCTTAGACGTCGGAACCGGTAATATGCAGCAGGTCACCTCAACAACGCACGACTATTTTGATCTACATTGGCGGTAAAACTTGGCACGGTGTAGTTAGGAAACCGCACCATAAGTGTCAATTTTAGCAATAACAACCGCCTCAGACCCAGGCCCGGTAGGTTCGGTTTCCTAACCGAACCGGATTCTACAGAGAAACCTTGAAGACTTCAAACCCTCTTCAGTCGCGTAGCGACGAAATGTTTATAGCAGCACGTGACCAAAAAACCTCAGCCCCGTAGGGGCGGCATTTATAGAGACAGTCCTACAAAATACCGTGAAAAATCCCTAAATTGACACCTATGGTGTAGTTAGGAAACCGCATCTATCGGGCTTGGATTAATCAATGACATTGATGGCCAATATTTGATTGTTAAACCTAAATGGCTGTCAGGAGCCGACTGAGTAATTATTCTATGACAGATTCCATACTTGTAAATGATGAAAAGAGCGTTAACGGCAGCGTTTCGATTATACCGTTAGGCGGTTTAGGCGAATTTGGGCTGAACATGATGGTGTACGAAACCGAAGATGACCTTATCATCATTGATAGCGGTTTCATGTTGCCCGGATCAGACATGCCCGGTGTCGATCTGATATTCCCGGATATCCACTATCTCGCTGAACGTCAAGAAAAGTTTCGCGGTATCCTTCTGACACACGGACACGAGGACCATATCGGTGCCTTAGCTTATGTCCTACGCCAACTCGATGTCCCCGTCTACGGCACACAACTCACACTCGCAATTGCAAGTGGCAGGTTGCGTGAGTACGGCGTACTCGGTAAGGCACAACTCAACACGATTGCTCCAGGCGATACGGTCGAGCTGGGCGATTTCACCGCTGAATTCATCCATGTCGCACATAGTATCCCGGATAGTGTCGCGATTGCGCTGCGGACACCGATCGGTGTTATCGTCCATACCGGGGACTTTAAGTTCGATATGACCCCTGTTGATGGTAAGTTGACCGATATTCAGACGTTGGCACGCTTAGGGGCGGAAGGTGTACTGATGCTCATCTCCGACAGCACAAACGCTGAACGTCCAGGACAGATACCCTCAGAACGGAGTATCTATAACACGATAGACAGTATTTTCCAGAATACCGAACAGACGCTGTTTCTCTGTACTTTTTCCTCAAGTCTACACCGTATACAGCAATTCATTGATCTGGCAAATAAGCATCGTCGCCTTATTGCTGTCACCGGACGGTCGCTCATTAACAATGTACGTACGGCTACCGAACTCGATTACCTTGAAGTGAACCCGGACTATCTCATCGATGCGCGTGATGCGTCTATGTTTAGACCGAATGAGGTCATGATTTTATGCACCGGCAGCCAAGGTGAACCGCGCTCTGCTTTAACGTTGATGGCACTCGACAATCACCCGTTCCTAAATGTCGAACCGGGAGACACTGTCGTCATCTCTGCTCGAATTATTCCGGGGAACGAAAAGGCTATCGGGCATGTGGTGAACCATCTGCTGAAACGCGGTGCGAAGATACACCATGAACGCAACGCTGATGTCCACGTTTCGGGACACGGCGCAAGCGAGGATTTAAAGTTAATGATCAATCTGTTGCGCCCGAAGTTTTTTACGCCAATGCACGGTGAATATCAAAACCTCGTACGGCACGCTGAACTCGCTGAATCTGTCGGTATTCCGAGAGAAAACATCAACGTCGCTGAAGATGGAGAACTCATTTACCTGACACCGGATTCATGTGAAGTTCTTGGACGTGAGGGACGTTCTGGGCGCGTGCTTGTTGATGGGAAACCGGAAATCGAACTCGAAGATATCGTTCTACGGGACCGTATCCAACTTTCGGAGGACGGCATCGTTGTTCCGATTATCGTCCTACACAGCGATACGGGGGATGACAGTCAACAGCCAGCAGCCGATGACGACCCTAAAGCCGGACTGAATACTGGAGAGATAGAGATTATCTCGCGTGGGTTTGTCTATATGGACAAATCGGAGGAACTCATAGAAGAAGCGAAAGAGATTACTCGGAACGTCATCGCAAACCTCAGCGACGAACAGAAGCACGAGACAGAGACTGTGCAAGATGAAGTCCGAAGCGCGCTCCGTCGGTTTTTCTCGAAACAGATGCAACGCTCCCCACTCGTCTTCCCTGTTGTTATGCAGGTTTAATAACGGCTGTCAGCTATCGGCTGTCAGCAATAAGAGGTTTTTGATTAAACTAACCTCTCTTTGCTGACGGCTGATGGAAACCGACGGCTGACGGCTGTCGGCTAATGGCTGACTGCTACCAAAAAAGAAAGGAATATACCCAATGAAATCATCTATGTTGATCGTGGCAATTGCTATCTTGATCGTAGGTTTCTCTGCCTGTGAGCGGGTATCACAAATTACGCAACCTACGACTCCACAAATAGAAGAACCCAGTGCCGAGATTGGCATCGGAGTCGTTTTACCTTTGACAGGGCACTTGGCTTCCGCTGGCGAACTCATGAAACAAGGCTTGGACCTCGCTCTCAATGAAATTAACGCTGCGCAACCGAGCAACGCAGGATTCAAGTTTATTATCGAAAACGATACCAGTACGCCGGAGGGTGCGGTTGCGGCTTTCAATAAACTGATTCACGAGGACGGCGTGTCTGTTATTCTCGGGCCCGCGTCATCAAGTGCGACGGAGGCAGCTTTTCCGATTGCCAAAGAAAATCAGATTGTTGCCATTAGCCCAACAGCGGGGGCTCGCGGGCTCACTGAAATCAGTGATTTTGTCTTTCGGATCCCGCTCACGACAGACATTGTGGTTGCTAAAGGTATTGAGGTAACACACGCGAAACTCGGCTATCAACGCGTGGCTACGATGTACGATGAAACCGATGTCTTCTCCACAGATCGAGACACGGCATTGCGGGAAGCATTTACTGCGAAGGGTGTTGAGGTGCTCACTACGGAAGTTTTCCAGAGTGGCGATACCGATTTTTCCGAGCAATTATCCCGAATACAGGCGTTGAATCCCGATGCTATCTTTGTTTCGGCATTGCCACCCGAAAAACCGGGGATACTCGTTCAAGCAACCGAACTCGGTCTATCTGTTCCGTTTATTGTGAGCTCATTAACGAATGTTGAGGTGGCGGCCGCGGGTGCTGCCGCTGAGGGCGCAATCACTTTTATCGGTTGGCTCCCGACAGACAACACCCCCGGAAATCAAGACTTTGTTCAGAACTACAGTGCGATTTACGGGATGGAGCCAAACGTCTTCGTTGCAGCGTCGTATGCCTCCGTCTACATTTTAGCGGAAGCAATTAAGAACGCGCAATCCACCGATTCAGTCTCGATTCGGGACGCACTGGCGAATATCATGGACTTTGACACAGTGCTTGGCAAATTCTCTTTCAATGCCAACGGGGACGCTGTATATGACCAGAAGACCCTGATCGTAAAAGATGGTACATTGCAACCTTTTGAGTAACCTTGTCAGAGACATGTAGTTCTCACTCCACGCTCGGTAGGTGCGGTTTCCTAACCGCATCATCCAGGTCCGGTAGGTGCGGTTTCCTAACCGCACCGAATTGGGAAAAAAAGGCGCAAAATCTGATAACTTCTTAAAACTGAATGCCACTGGTAACTTTGTTTGACTCCGTGACGGATAAAAGGTTGCCAGTATAAAGGATTTTATAGTAGAGTTTGAAAATATATTTACACTTTGACAGACAACATCCCTACTGCAGGCGGGGTTACAAACCCCGCCATTGCAAAGGTAATTACGGGATCTACTATAAAGATCGACATCTTCTATAGGATACTTTCTAATCAACGAAAACATTATCATGATAACAATAAAAAACTTTGAAGATTTACTTATAGCACTGAATTTTGAAAAAGAAGGAAACACCTATCAAAAGTCAATTGGTGAGGCAAACTTATTTGGTGGGGCGACCCTAAAGGTTGACTTTGATAAACAAGAAATTATTTATCCTGAAGGACTTAAAGTCAATCGAGATGATATATGCAATCTCTTGCAGAATGAGAACTTTGTTGTATTTGAGTGTGTGCACCGACTATTAAAAAAAGGGTATAAGCCCGAACATCTTGAACTTGAACCCAAATGGAAAGTTGGACACGGAGCAAGCGGTGGACGTGCTGATATATTAATAAGAGACCACGAAAAGAATCCTCTGCTGATTATTGAGTGTAAAACAGCAGGCGAGGAATTTGAAAGGGCATGGCGGAAGACTCTACAAAATGGCGACCAGTTATTTAGTTACGCACAACAAATTCAAAACACACAGTATCTCTGTCTTTATGCTTCTGACTATGACAAAGGTGAAATCCATCATTACCAAAGAATTATTGCCCATCGGGACAATGAAGAGATTTTAAAGCAAAACGAATCACTACGACGTTTTTCTGAGGCTACTGACGTTGAAGATCGTTTTGCTATTTGGTGTGAAACCTATGAACAGGAATACACAGAAGGCGGTATTTTTGAAGAGAATATTCAACCCTACGATATTGGTAAAAACAAATTCACGCTTGAAGACGACACTACAGAAGTTAACGCAACGGATAAAGAGGGGCAATACCATAAATTCCGAACAATCCTAAGACAACACAACATCGCACGGCGCGAACAGGCTTTTGAGGTCCTCGTCAATCTGTTTCTATGCAAATTGGTAGACGAAGAGGATAACAAAAACGATCTGCAATTCTCTTGGAAAGGTATCACTTACGATAACTACTTTGATTTTGTGGATAGACTGCAAAACCTCTATAAAACTGGGATGAACAAATTTCTGGGCAAAGAAATTAGCTACATCAGCAACGAACAAATTGACAAGGCATTTTGGGCAGTCAGAAATGACACCAACGCCACCAAAACACAGATACAGAAATATTTTAGAGAACTTAAGTTTTACACCAACTCCGCTTTTTCATTGCAGGACACACACAATGAAGATCTGTTCAAAAGAAACGCCAAAGTCCTGTTAGAACTTGTGCAAATGTGGCAACGGATACGACTCAAATCTGATGACCAAAACCAGTTTTTAGGTGAGATGTTTGAACTCTTTCTTGACGATGGCGTTAAGCAGTCCGAAGGGCAATTTTTTACACGGCTACCTATATGCAAATTTATTGTTTCCTCGTTGCCACTTGAGCAGAAAATTGAAGACAACACTGAACCGTTAAAAGCAATTGATTTCGCTTGTGGGTCAGGACATTTCCTAAATGAATATGCACATCAAATTATGCCGTTAGTTGAAGAACAGAATAGAGAACTCTATTACAGCCATATCACCGGCATAGAAAAAGAGGATCGCTTAGCAAAGGTCGCCAAAGTTGCAGCATACATGCACGGACAAGAACAGATGCAGATATTAGACATTGATGCACTTGCAAATCAACCCGAAATTAAAAAAGAGAGTTTTGATGTCTTGGTAGCAAATCCACCTTTTGCTGTTGATGGATTCTTACATACATTAAGTAAGGACGATAAACAACAGTATCAACTTACCCAATTCACAAGTGAAAAAAGTGATAACATTGAATGCTTCTTTTTAGAACGGATTTATCACTTAATGGTCCCAGATGGTTTAGTTGGTGTAATTGTTCCATACAGCATTTTGGACAAAACTTATAAAATTCATATCCGCACGCGTGAAATTTTGTTGCAATATTTTGACCTTGTGAGTATTGTGGAACTTGGCAGCGGCACCTTTGGCGAGACAGACACGAATACGGTCGTGCTTTTCCTAAAACGGAAAGCGGACAGACCCGAACCTGCAGATCAATACCGTAATCGAGTGAAAAACTTTTTTGAAGGCGATGAGGAAAAACTACAATATCAAGACTACAACCTGATTGAGGCATATTGTCAGCACATTGAAATCCCCTATGCCGAATACATAAAACTCTTTAACCAAACCAGCCTTGCCCCACTTGCCGAACTATTAGAACACGATATATTCAAGGAATATGAAAAAGACTTCAACCGAGATAAAGTGTTAGGAAAAATAAAAAAATCTAAGGATTTCAGAGATAAGACAGATGAAGAGCAACAGGAAGAATGTGGACGGCGTTTTATTAATTACCTGCACGCGATAGAAAAAGACAAACTCCATTACTTTATGCTGGCACACACACAGGCATGCCAAGTGTTGATCGTCAACGCACCTACCAATAAAACAGAACAAAAGACATTCTTAGGTTACGAGTGGAGCACACGCAAAGGTAGTGAGGGCATCATATACACCGAAGGGGAAACGGTCAACGATATTATCACACCTCTGTTTGATCCGAAAAATTTAAACAACGACGAAAAAATAAACACCGCAATTAAACGCAACTTTATCGGTGAAACCACTGATCCGCTGCCCGATCACTGTCATTATGCCAATCTCACAGATATGTTGGATTTTACACTCACAAAGTTTAATAAGAAAATTAATCTAAACCCGAAGCAGAATATTGATATTGAAACCAAGTGGGATTTAGTGAAATTAGGTGAGGTTATAGTTTTATATGACGATAGAAGAAAGCCAGTATCTGAAAGAGAAAGGACCAAGGGGATATACCCGTATTATGGTGCAACTGGTATTATTGACTACGTCAATGAATTTATTTTCGATGAAGATTTAGTTTTAGTTGGTGAAGATGGGGCTAAATGGGGTTCTAACGAAAAAACAGCTTTCTTGGCAACTGGCAAATACTGGGTCAATAATCATGCACATGTATTCAAACCTATTGAAGAGAAATTAGAGAACACGTACATAATTGAATTATTAAATTATCTCAACCTTGATACATTCATCACTGGTTATGCCCCCCGAAAGCTCAATCAGACAAATCTAAAACAAATAAACATTCCCCTTCCACCACTTGAAGTACAAAAACAGATTGCCGATGAATGTGATGCAGTAGATCAGGAAACTGATGAAGTACGTCAAACCATCACCACAACCAGACAACAGATTGAGGAGTTAGTTAATTCTGTTGAAAATATATCAAGGTTAGACCAAGTTGTAGACAAAATTTCTGATGTCGTTGATCCACAAGAAGAAAACGGCACCGTTAGTTATATTGGCTTGGAAAATATTGAAAGTCAAACTGGTGTATTGTTAGGGGACATCCAAACTGATTATTCCGCTATAAAAAGCAATAAAAATGTGTTTTGTAGAGGTGATATCTTATATGGTAAACTCAGACCGAACTTGAATAAAGTACTTTTGGCAAATATAGATGGAATCTGTTCAACTGACATACTGGTACTTAGGCCCAAAAACCCAAACATGGCTACATTTTACAAACATTATTTTTTGTCTGAAGCATTTAATTCCGAGGTGTTAACGACAGTCAGCGGTCAACAATTACCGAGAACATCTTGGGAGAAAATAGAAAGAATCCCTGTTCCCTCGTCTAATATTCAACAGCAGTTGGTGACGGAAATTGAGCAATTAGAAGCAAAAATTACGCAAGCTCAAGCCACGATTGACAAAGCCACCGAACGCAAAAATGCTATTCTCGTAAAGTATCTATAAGAGAAAGACCGGTAGATGCGGTTTCCTAACCGCATCGGATCCGCCGCGAGAACCTTTAGCTGCGATGTCTGCTAAACAAGAAATCAAGGACTCGGTTAGAATAGATCCGGTTCGGTTAGGAAACCGAACCTACCGGGCTGGGGACCGAGTGAGAAAATTATATATGACCACCATTTCTAAATACCGCAGCGGCAACCGATACAAAGGCAGAGTCTCAATACCGGGGGCATATTATCACATCATCATTTGCACTCATCAACGACAGAAGATTCTCGCCGATAACACAATTGCACCGATTATCTTCAATACATTTGATTGGTTAGAAACAGAGAGTCGTCTTGAATGGATATGTATCATGGTAATGCCGGATCATATACACACTGTCATCAAACTTGGAGAGGAACAGACACTCGCAAAAGTCTTGCATTCCCTGAAACTTTTCACTGCTCGCGAGATTAACAAACATCTATCCCGAAAAGGATCTCTTTGGCAGAAAGGTTACACCGATTGGTGCATTCGCACGGAGGAAACATTATACAAAACCATCCGTTATTGCTACGCGAACCCTATGAGAAAGGGGATAGTGGCATCATCACGGGATTACCCATATTGGCGGTGTAAATTCGAGATGGAATAATTAGTGGTATGGTGGAGATGAAGCAGGTTTCGCGGATGATCCGGTTCCTTGGGGACCGAGACCGGACTCAAGAGGGTTTTCGATGTTTCCGCGTAGAATCCGGTTCGGTTAGGAAACCGAACCTACCGGGCCCGGGTGTTTGGTGCGATTTCCTAACCGAACCCACCAGGCTGGAGAATCTTTATTTTACTTGAATTCTCAAGGCGCATTGCGTATAATGAATTCCGATTTTATTCTTCATAAGAACAAACAGGACAGAGGTAACAGAAAAAACTATGAAAAAGACAATGTACGAAAAAATATGGGAGGCGCATCTCGTGCGCGCTTCCGCTGATGCAGTGCCGATCCTCTATATCGACACGCATCTCGTTCACGAAGTCACATCTCCGCAGGCGTTTGAAGGGTTGCGGTTGAACAACCGAAAAGTACGCCGTCCCGATCTGACGTTCGCGACGATGGATCACAACGTCCCGACGACAGACAGATCACTGCCTATCACCGATCTGATTGCAGCGAAACAGATGGAGACGTTGGCGGAAAACTGCGCTGAGTTTGACATTCCGCTCTATGACATTGACAGCCCTGATCAAGGCATCGTACACGTCATCGGACCGGAACTCGGTATCACGCAACCCGGTAAAACTATTGTCTGTGGGGATAGCCATACCTCAACGCACGGTGCACTCGGTGCACTCGCCTTCGGTATCGGTACGAGTGAAATTGAACACGTCCTCGCGACGCAGTGCCTCTTGCAACAGAAATCGGAAACTTTTGAGATTCGCATTGATGGTCCACTCCCTTATGGCGTGACAGCGAAAGACATCATCCTCTCTATTATCGGGCATATCGGTATTGATGGCGGCAATGGTGCTGTGGTTGAGTATACCGGTTCTGCGATCCGCGCGCTGAGCATTGAAGAACGGATGACGGTTTGTAATATGTCGATTGAGGCAGGCGCGCGCGCCGGTATGATCGCACCTGACGATGCCACCTATGAATATATCGCTGGTAAACGTTTCGCACCGAAAGGCGAAGATTTTGATATAGCTGTCGAAAACTGGAAGCAACTTCCGACTGACGAAGGCGCGACCTACGACCGAACGCTCATACTCGACGCAGCAGACATCGCACCGCAGGTTACGTGGGGTACAAACCCGGGTATGGTGACCGATGTGACAGGACGCGTGCCGGACCCAGCGGATATGGATACAACCGACGACAAACGCGCCGCAGAACACGCTTTGGCATATATGGACCTCCGACCCGGCACCCCGATAACAGATATTCCGGTGGATAGGGTCTTCATCGGCAGCTGCACGAACTCCCGAATCAGCGATTTACGGGCTGCTGCTGAGGTTGCCAAGGGCAGGAAAGTCGCAGAAAACGTCAGTGCGATGGTCGTTCCCGGTTCGCAGGCGGTCAAACGTCAGGCGGAGGCGGAAGGTCTTGACGAGGTATTCCGTGAAGCAGGTTTTGAATGGCGTGAAGCGGGTTGCAGCATGTGTCTCGGCATGAACCCGGATATCCTGAGCCCGGGTCAACGTTGCGCCAGCACATCGAACCGGAATTTTGAAGGTAGACAGGGCAAAGGCGGACGTACGCACCTCGTCAGCCCACAGATGGCAGCTGCAACGGCAGTTACAGGGCACTTCGTTGACATCCGAAGGTTTCAGTAGGAAGTGTGGAAGACAGGAAGATTGGAAGCGATTTTTTTCCATTCATCCACTACAATATAAGAAGATACGGAGGTAATAATGGAATCTACCATCATTGAAAAAATCAGGGAGCTTCCTCCGGAGCTCCAAGAAGAAGTCATCAATTTCATTGATTTCTTGCGAACGAAAGAAAGTTCAAAACGGAAAAAGAAAAAACCGAACTTGGAATGGATTGGCGGATTAAAAGCCTATCGCGACCAGTTTACAGCCCTCGAGCTTTAGAAAAAAGCATCAGATTGGAGGGATTAGTGTATCTCGCGGATACTAATATTTTCCTTGAAGCCTTGTTGGAACAAGACAAAAACGAAAAGAACCCATTGAGGTGTTACTATAGTTTGGACAGTTTGATCAGATTATAAGTTATGAAAAGTTGGCAGTGTTCTCCCGTTAGGGCTCCCGAACAGATGTTAGGATTGCCTTCTAAAACTGTTTTTAGGCATCTATTGTGTTAGAAACGACTGCTT
>JAJEET010000073.1 GCA_022820835.1 Candidatus Poribacteria bacterium | reverse complement strand
GGTCTCCTTTTCAGTTCTTTTTGCCATAAGAGCACCTTTCATAAAGTAATAGTGATGTAAAGTAGAAAAAGGGACATAAACTATCCGATCTGACTCCACTATTTTACTACATCTTTATGTTTTACTCAATATGACTTCAGTTAAAAGGATGGATACCATCCAAACAAAATCAATCCGTCCATCAGATAAAATATAAAACAATTAGCTCAAGTCGCTAATATAAGAGACAAATAAAAAATTTACCCCGGAGGTATATTGAACATGACTACCGAGAACGCGAAGTGGAAGCAGCATATCGTCAAAGGTTTAGTAGTTTTCTTAATCCTTATAGTATGCCTGTCAGTTTTGCAATGGTTTATCATCAAAGAGTTATTCGGTTTCGGAACGGATATGGTAAAGGAGACGCTGATTCAACAAGCCCCTGAAGGCGTGGACCGACGTGACATTGAGGCGACATTTGACCGAGTCAAGACGGCGGGCATGCAACTTCCGTTCAGCTTCCTCGCCGGGAAAATTAGCCTCGGCAAGATCAGAACCGCTGGCAGGTATGCAATAGAAGCCAACGATGATGAAGTTTGGGATGCTAATGAAATTAACACGCTTCTCCAGATGATGGATGCCTCCGTTGGTGTTAAAAGAGATATTCAGTGACTGGCATGACCGGTTTCAGGCAGCACGTGATGCCACCCATACCTAAAAAGGTAGGGAGACCTTGACTTCATAGCGACTGCCGTTTTCCCAAAAGGTCAAATGTATCATGAATGTTAATCTTGTATTAAATTACTATTGGCAGTTGATTGCCTGCCACAATACTTAAAAATAAAAAGGAAACTTATCATGTTAAAAAAATGTGTTTATGCCCTCTTCGGAGTATCACTCATTTTACTTTCCGGATTAATCCTTATTACAAACAATGCATCTGCACAAGATGTATCTGTTACCGACTATCAAGTGCCTGTCAGTGCTGCGGACCGACTCCTCATTGATTTTTCTATGAACCATGCAACAACAGGATCCAATGCAACAACCAGCAAGGGAAATATTGGCGGTATCTATAAAAGGTTTTATGATTCCTTACCGTTTGGCTATTCGATTGACATTATTGGGTCTGGTTTATTAGATAGAAATATAGAAACTGACGCGTATGATACAAATTATCAAATAAATGGAGATGTCGGTGTCAAAAAGTATCTGACGGAAAGCAACCCGTTCCTTAGAGATAGTTTTGGTTCTATCCGTGCCACTTCAGACATGAGCAAGGCATACGACCGCCCAACTTCTGCGGTGACCCTTGGGCTTGGATATGGACGATTTATTGAAGCAACCGCGTTGGCAAAAGCTGTCCGTATTGAAGCGTTTCTCATAAAAGAGGGTGAGTTGAGCGATCATCTGCCCAAAGACCTTATTCTTGAGTTGAGTCAGATTATACAGCGCGAAGACGAATATAAAGACAAGTTCGGCGATATCTACAAAAGAGAGTGGTACAAAGATATGGAAACAGTCATGACTGGGTCAGGCCTACTCCAAGAGGATGGGCTCAGCGCAATCGGCGTGCTTCGGATTGAAGAGATTCTTGAACGTGAGGAAATCGCAGATCGGTTCTATGGCTGGGATGTGGCACTCGGTTCCAAATTCGATATTACCACACCCTACACCGATCAAGAACGTTCAATTGCACATCTCGATGTGACTGCGAGTTATGCGCGTCCTATCGCATGGCAATGGCAAGTCAGTGAGCGGCTTTCAATCAACACACCTTTTGATAGCATCGGAACGGCGTTCTCTTTATCACTATCAAGCGATATTTCCTACGAATTGTCCAACCGTATTGACCTTCGTCTCCGCCATCTGTTTCGGTTGGATAAACCGGAAGTAGGGGATACAGAAAATAGTCATTCACTCGGTGCCTCGTTCATTTATTACATTGAGAATAACATTAACCTTGTCGCAACACAACAAATTGAAATAGTGCCTGATGAAGACATCGCCACTAACTTTACTGTTGTACTCAATTACCGGGTCTTCTAAGCAAGTTTAAAAATAAACATTTCGCCTCCGGAGAAACCCGAAAATCTGGGCGCGGTATTGGAATTACGCATTTATTTTTCCATCGCTCCCGTTGAAAAAGCGAAAACAGGAAGTGTGGAAAGTTGGAAACTTCCACACTTCCTTATACAGTCAATCGGTTTTTGTAAACACAATGAGTACCCAAAACGAAAAAACCCCACAGCAATCCACACTCAGCGGGGCAACAATTCTCGCAATCATCAGCGTCGTTCTCACTGCCGTATGGATCGCTTTTGCTTACTACAAAGGCAACGGTGCCGACAGCAATCAGATGCTATTACACCCGATAGTCCCGATACTGCTGATTGTGCTGCTCACGCGTATCTATCGCTGGATCAATATAAGAAGCATCGTTATACTGGAAATAATAATGATAAGCATCTGGGTTTTTATACGCTTGTTGGGTGTACTAATGCCTTTCATTCTGGGGTTCTGTTTTGCTTACATCTTCAGATTCCTCTGGAACGCGCTCCCCTTTAAAAGGCAATACCAACGCGGTATCGCAATCAGTGTGATTGTGCTCGTCTGCGGCGGCGTGCTTTTCTATACCGGTAAACAGGTGAGTAGACAAGCCAGCCAGATGGGGGCTGGGTTACTGAAGTTTTACCATGAAACTGTTCTGACGCGTGTTATCGGTGAAACCTTTACAGCTGTCGCTATCAGTGTTACTCCGCGTGCTGATGAAGACGACGGTCCCGAAAACAACGAGGAAGTTTCTCGTGTAGAAACGTTCTATCTCGGCACCAACCACGGAATCTATGAAATGCGACGAGACCCTGAGGGGAAACTCTCCCGTATCGGTATCACCAACGGTGGACTTCTCGGGAAACCGATACAAGCACTCACAGCGAGTGAAAACATTATCTATGCTGGCACGCAAAGCGGGTTATATCGCTACAATAAGACACCACCTGTTGACGAAAAAGACGTAAATTTAACACAGATATGGCAGAAAGTGGAAGACACACCGTTTGATACACTTGCCATCCAAGCCATCAACGTGCCACACTGGGATGACACACAGATTTACGTTGGAACCCAGAAAAGTCTTTACGCAAGTAACAACGCAGGCGAAACATGGCACTCGGTCGCGCCTCACATTTACAGCGACAGGTCTATTGTTAGTATTATCTCTACTACGGATAATGGTGATCGCGTAACTTACGTCGCCAGTACAAGGCAGATTGACGCGGAAATCCCCTTAGAACAGGAAGAAATTCAAACGACAGCAGCAGAAATGGATGTAGTACCTTCAGAGCAATTAGAACAGACAGACACCGCACCTACAGCAAACAAAACCGAAGTGGAAACCGCTTCACAACAGACGAAAGTGCATTGGTACCTGGAAGGCTCTTCTCTCGGATGGGAAGAACTCACAAAAATAGAAAAGGTAATTCATGCATTGGCAAGTGGCGATGAGACAACAGGTGACATAAAGGGCAGCTCAATCAAATTATATGCTAACACTCCGGATGGACTCCATGAATGGAATCGTTATGACTGGCGAAAAACAGAAAGGACTCCCGTAATTTCTGGGACACCAGCAACACGACTGTTAGCCTCTGCACCTTCCGGGGTATATGTCGGTAACAGCACTGCTATCTGGCATCGTACTACCTCCACCACCAGATGGCAAACGTTTACGACATACAGGGAAGGCATCAGCCACGCCTACGAGGACCAACCTATCGTCGAACACGCAAAATCGTACTTGACAGAAAGAATACCGACAATTGCACAAACCGGTGGCGAGGCTGTCAGAAAGATATTTCAGTTCACAAGCTCAATCGCTTTTGGCTTTGGCGGTTTTTTAGTGACAGTATCCCTCGCACTTATCGTGTTTGTGTACGCAAACCAATCGTTCGATAACTATTTCAGGAGTTTCCTCACGCTTGTACCTGAAACGCATCGGGACACTGCCAAAGGATATCTGCATAAAATTGACAAGAACCTACAAGAGTTTCTAAGAGGACTTGTCACAGTCATCACAATTGTCTCAATAATTTCCTCCATTGCTTACAGTATCATAGGGGTTCCGTTCGCCTTAGTTATCGGTATACTTGCGGGGATCTGTAACGTTATACCGACCTTTGGTCCATTTATTGGTGGTGCTTTTGCATTTGTTGCGATGCTGATGGGATTGGCGGCTGGTGATTTCGGGATAATTGATTTTCTTGTTCGCTGTGCATTTGTATTGGGTGCCATCCTCGGTATTCAGACACTTGACAATTCAATCATCTCTCCAAAAATCATGAGCGATGCCATTGATGTAGACCCGTTGCTGATTATGTTCGCTGTCATTGTCGGTGCGGCCGTCCTCGGTTTTTGGGGAGTATTGCTTGCAATTCCTATCATCGTTGTAATAAAGTCGGTTCTTGCCGTTTCCAATGACAGAACGACGCTTGGAAATCAAACCTAATTGCTACTTGACTTTTTAATTGGCGCGGTTCCAAACCGATCCTACCGGTAGGTACCAACATATTTTCATAATTCACAATAAACACTTGATCTTGATCAAGATAATCACAAATCCTATAGGAGAAAAAATGAGCAATAATGAACGAACCAATAGCTTAGCTACTACTCTTGCCTTTCTTACAGGTTTTATAGCGGGTGCAGCGATCGGTCTATTGTATGCCCCTAATTCAGGCACCAAAACGCGAGAGAAAATTCGCAAAACCTCCACGGATGTGAAAAATCAGACTGTAGAATTTGCACAACAGACGATTGGTGCTATTAAAGAAGGTGTACAAATCCTTGACACTCGCCAAAATGCCGACGCTGCCTGCGAAGATGAGGATGAAGATGAGGATACCAAGGCAACGTAAATTTTGAGGCTATGTAACTTGAAAATCAACCGAACCTACCGGGTCCGGGTGAACGGTGTAGGGGTAATGGAATATAAACTTTAGGACTTACGCATTTCCTCTTAAAGTCCCCCTGATAAGGGGGATTTAGGGGTTTAAAGAACGAAAATTACCGCTTCTTGCGTCTAAATGCTCGATATTTGCTCAATTTGCGTAAGTCCTGAACTTTTGAAATGGTATAAGGTTTCACTTTGCTATCGAAATGTGGTATAATATTAGTATCGTGTTGGAAACCAGCATACGAAGCGTTGCTTCTCAGTAACATTCTGGTTTCCTCCCACTTTGTAGGCGATAAACGCACGATACACGATATACCATGAGATTGACTTTCAAATTTCCTGTGTATCCGACGAAAAACCGAGAACTAAATTGCCCTGAGTCTTTAGGCTTGGGTAGTTGACTGTTCCAGATGAGGCATAGTAGCATGACTCACCCAAACACGCAAACGATATGGAAAATAACAAAAGGGCACAGTCCGGTTGTAGCAGCAGCGGTCCATGATGGACATCGCGTCCGTGAGGAAGTGTCAAGAATTCTATCTTTAACCGAGGCAGAAAGACTCCGAGAAGAGGACCCATTTACTGCCATCTGGACTGAAGTGGCAGAAACACAAATTATAGGTTCTCACTCTCGCTTTGAGGTAGATTTGAACCGCCCTCGCGAGAAAGCCGTTTATATTAAACCGGAGGATGCCTGGGGTCTGCATGTCTGGAAAGAGCATCCAGATAGGGAACTGATTGATAGGTCCTTAGCAGCTTATGATGCCTTCTATGCCGAAGTCCAAAGTTTATTGGCAGATGTATCACAACATTTCGGGCATTTCGTCGTTTTTGATATACATTCATATAACCATCGTCGCGAGGGGCCTAAGGCACTGCCAGCTGATGCCACAGGAAATCCAGAGGTAAATATCGGTACCGGAAACATGAACCGTCAAAAGTGGGGTCCCCTCGTTGAACGTTTCATAAAGGATCTACAGAACTTTGACTTTTTGGGTAGACACCTTGATGTCAGGGAAAACATCAAATTCCGAGGCGGACATTTCTCACGTTGGATCCACGAATCCTTTCCAAATGCTGGCTGTGCTATTGCTATTGAGTTCAAGAAATTTTTTATGGATGAATGGACAGGTGAACCCGATAAGGCGCAAATTAACGCTATTCAAAATGCCCTACAGTCCACACTTCCGGGCATATTAAAAGAACTTGGCGCATTGAATGAACTAACCTAAAACGGATAGCGGCACTTAAGGAAAATTCGCAAATGAACGATCAATCAAAATCTGTTAGCAAAGTTATCAGCGATCGATTCATCAAGACGGTTTGTACGCGACTCACCGAAAACAAGGCAGTCCGGCGCACCCTCCCTGATGGTGGCCGGTTGCATATTGACCGGCAATTGCCATTTCTATGTGTCTATCGGTATCCACCAAAGTATGAAGATACTGGCACAGACCGTCTTGTTATGGGGCAACCTTCCTACTTAATTGCTTCAGGGGAGAGGCGAATTCGCGCGGGTCTATCCGAACTCCTCCAGAATATTGCTCGGACATTATCTGTCGAGTTTGGTGCTTTTCTGATTTTTGAGATCTGGAGCGGCACTAAAAATGAGAACGTTAAGGATACCAACCCACTCACGAGTGCCCCTGAATTCCAAATTGCAACACAATCACCCCTGAGTCCGTTTGGAACTGTTGAGACGCTCGCGGCGGCACTTCGCCTCATCCGCGTCCACAAAATGGCGTCTACTGTCAACATTGTACGCGATAAAAAAATAGCCGCCGCTGGTCTACCGCCACTGCTACCGGCTGAATTTCTCAAGGAAATCGGGGGGGCTATAATCGGTCTTGAGGTACATCCGATCTATCGCTCCCCTGAAACAGACGAAGTATTCCCCATAATTCGACGCACACTTGCCCGTGAACTCACGCGCGCGTTACAGAAAACCTTTTTTCAGTTCTCACGAGCAGAAACGACACATCGTCCTGTCCACTTTCATGTTTTAGGACGCCGAGCTGTCGTAAAAGCAGTTTGGGAAGTCGACAGGCACCTCGCCGAAATCAGCAACGAATTTGACTTTCTACTACACGTAACACCGACCAATACAGAAACCGCATACACATCATTTAAACGTCAGCAATTTCAGCGGACACCGGTTTTTTATTACCGTCCACGCGCTTTTGACCCAGCAATGCTCAAACGTAAACTCTGGGATGTCCGGCTTGAACGGATAGAAGACCCGACACTTGCACACCTTTTCCGAGAAAAACGAGTTGAACTTGATATACAACTGACGATGCTCAGTAATATTGATACATCAAGGTTTTTGTACGGTAGCTCACAACTTTTTGGCAATGTAAGCGATGACCTATTGGAACTCGCGCAAGAAGTAATGGCGCGCACACCAAGTCGGAGTCGTGAGAAGACACCAAGCGCGAGGCTTGATGCTGCAGCTTTTTCTCAACGTGTTAAAGAAGAACTTGAATACTACCGGCAACAGTGCCCCGAATTTTCTGCCAATACCGAAATACGCGATGATATGTACGCAGGACTCATGGTGTCTAAAGGTAACTTGCTCATCGGAGAAAAAACCAAAATCCCAACTTCGCGTGCGGATGCATTGATCCAGCACGAAGTCGGCACCCATATACTTACATATTTCAATGGACGCGCCCAACCCTTCCGAATGCTCTATACCGGGCTCGCAGGTTATGAAGAGATGCAAGAAGGCATCGCTGTCCTTTCAGAATATCTCGTCGGAGGATTGAGTTTATCGCGATTGCGGCTCCTTGCTGCCCGAGTTATCGCAGCGCGGTGCTTAACGGAGGGTGCCTCGTTTATTGATACATTTCGAGAACTCAAGGAGACACATCTATTTACGCAACAGACAGCGTTCACTATCACAATGAGAATCTACCGCAGTGGTGGTTTAACAAAGGATGCAGTTTATCTGAGAGGACTTGTCCACTTATTAGACTACCTCAAAAGAGGCGGTGCTCTTGAACCCCTCTTTGTCGGAAAAATTGCAGCTGAACACATCCCTATTATTCAAGAACTACAGTGGCGTAAGGTACTAAAACCTGCCCTGCTACGCCCAAGATATATGGAAAACCCAAATATAGAAGAGAAATTCAACACATTACGTCAAGGACTGTCTGTCCTTGACTTCATCAAAAAGGAGAAAAAATGAAAATCGGATTCCTCGTCAATGATCTGCAAACCGAACAAGCAGGATATACAACAACCCGGATGGCTATGCAGGCTATTAACATGGGACATGAGGCATGGATCATAGCCGTCGGAGATCTCGCTTACGATCCAGATGAATATATTCGCGCAACGGCTCGGATGGCACCGCGAAGCAATTACAAATCCCACGAGACTTATTTTAGTGACCTACAGAGCAAACGGGCAAGCGTGGAACGTATTACTGTTGACCATTTAGATGTTCTACTCCTACGCAACAACCCAGCAGATGATGCTATTGGCAGACCTTGGGCACAAAATGCTGGACTCCTTTTCGGAAGAGTCGCAATGCGACACGGTGTCATTGTCCTCAATGACCCAAATGGACTCGCCAAAGCACTCAACAAAATGTACTTCCAACTTTTCCCTGAGGAAGTGCGGCCGAGAACCTTGATTACGAGAAGTCAAGACGAGATTAAAACTTTTGCGCAAGAACAAGGTGGAACAATCGTCTTGAAACCGCTTCAAGGCTCTGGTGGACAAAGCGTCTTTCTCGTTAGACCGGATGATCTCCCTAATATCAATCAGATGATTGATGCTGTTGCCAGAGATGGATATGTTATTGCCCAAGAGTATCTGCCCGCAGCAGAAGAAGGGGATATGCGCTTGTTTGTCCTCAATGGACAGCCATTGCGGTATCGTGGTAAATACGCTGCTTTCCGCCGCGTCCGTACGGGTGGGGATATGAGAAGTAACATTCACGCAGGCGGAAAACTTCAGCAAGCAGAAATTACGGATACCGCCTTAGAACTTGTTGAAATGGTACGTCCTAAATTAGTTCAGGATGGTATGTTCTTGGTAGGTTTGGATATTGTAGGAGATAAACTTATGGAGATTAATGTGTTCAGCCCAGGCGGGTTAGGTAGCGCGCAAAGGTTTGAAAAAGTGAATTTTAACGTCGCTGTTATTGAGGCACTTGAAAAAAAGGTGCAATACATGAAATACTACCGGCGAAACTTTGACAACGTGGAAATGGCAGTCTTGTAAAATTTACAAATTTTTCATAAGTTGAACACGACGGTTTTCTCTCGGAATTTAATTTGACGAATCACCCTTCTTATTGTATATTATATACAAAATTAGCGATACGGTTTTCCCTACAAAATTAGAATTGCAGTAGATGTAAACATAGTTTTCTCGACGGTATCAACATTGAAAATCTCATTGTTAAATCCATTCAAAAGATATTCTGAAAAAGTCGGACAGCCCCCCGGAACCCTTGTTTATCTGGGTGAAGAACGAGCGGAACCTGTTCGGATTACGATCATTGATTACGATGAAACACACCTTCAGGAAGAGGAAGCCCAAACGATTGAGGCGTGCATGCCTTTCATAGATACTGAAAGTGTAACATGGATCCAGATTGAAGGGATTCACGAGATATCCATTATTGAAAAAATCGGGGAGCACTTTGGTGTCGATCCCCTTTTACTTGAGGATATGATAAACCCAATCCATCTTCCTAAAATAGAGGTCTATGAAGACTATGTTTTTATTTTACTCAAAAACCTCGACTGTAACACTGAATCCGCCAAGGTTTCCCGAGAGCAAATTAGTCTTATCATCGGTCCCAATTTCGTTGTCTCCCTCCAAGAAAATTATAGCGAAATCTTCACATCCATCCGAAATAGACTCCAAAATGCACAAGGCAGAATTCGGCGGATGCAATCGGGGTACCTCGCTTATGCATTGATAGATGTTATTGTTGACCACTATTTCATAGTCCTTGATGAAATCAATGAACGGATTCAAGCATTGGAAGACGAGATCATGAAGGACCCGTCACCAGAAGTTCTCACAAAAATCAATGTTTTAAGAGGGGAACAGCAGTTACTACGTAGACCGATTCTTCCTTTACGGGACGTTCTCATTGAAATTTTGGACGATGATATTCGATTACTTGGCGAAAATACGCAGCCATACTTCCACGATGTTTACGATCATCTCATTCAGGTGATTCAGATGTTAGAAATGATCCGCTCAACTGTTTCAGGGCTATTTGATGTCTATACCTCAGCAGTGAGCCATAGGATGAATGAAGTCATGAAGGTCCTGACTATCGTAGCGACCTTCTTTATTCCGCTAACGTTCATCGCCGGTATTTACGGCATGAATTTTAAGTTCATGCCTGAACTTGAGACACAGTGGGGATATCCCATTGTCCTATTAGTTATGTTAAGCGTTAGTATTGGTATGTTCATCTTTTTCAAGTGTAAAAAGTGGCTCTGAATTTTTAGATAGGGTGCCACAACGGTGTTGTGTAACTATCTTTTTCTTGATTGTTAAAAAGGAGTTGTATCGTGAAGATTTTAAAGCCTATGCTTTACGCCACGCGGCTCGGCATGTTTCTATTCTTAATCTGCCAATTGCTAATATTCAGTAGTTGTGACCAGTATGAAAGTTGGACAAACGATCCGCCTGAGATCAATACTTTCACCGTTCCAAAAGAGGTCCGCTACGGCGAAAGCGTTACACTTAAAGTCGGGGCTTTCGATCCAGAGAATGACGAATTAACCTATATCTGGGAGGTATCCGCTGGAGCATTAGGGGCTGAACAAGGCACAGAGATTCAGTGGACGGCTCCCGCACTCCCCGATTCAGAAATCGCACCCGACCAAACGATTACGGTTCATGTGTCCATCAGGGACAAGGGTGAAGAGACCGTCTCGAAGTCCGCCGCAATTACCGTCTATTCAAAATCATACAGAGTCGCTGAGGCACTCAGCGGATCCTATGAACTCGTACGCACCCAATTAGCCGGTGAAACGACTGAAGCATTCGGATCCATGCGACTGACAACAGCAACATTTACAAGAGAATATCAGAGTGACGGCGCATTCTTCTTCGGTTCGTATAAATTGATTGAACCGTTCGATGCACAAAAAGGGACAATCTACTGGTTCTCTGATGGGAACACCGAACCGATCGTGAGTACGTATACGTGGGACGGTGAATTATTAGTCCTCTTTTGGACAGCGACTTCTACCGGACATGTCTACCAGAAGTTGAATTAACATTAAATCGTTTTTTTTGCGCGTCAAAGTTAATACAGCGCACGTCTAAAGGGAATAGAAAATGAAAATAAATTTACGTTTCAATCTATTGGGGTTTTTGATTATTACTTTTATTTTTGGATCGTATATGTCAGGTTTTTGCCAAGAAAGCGAGCGGATCACTGCCGAAGTCGATGGTCGTTCCAAAAAATACGACGTTATTGAAACAAAACGCTATGAGATTATTGAGGTTCAGGACTCACCCGTCACACCGGAGGCATTGAAGTCTGTTGCGGAGCAAGCCGTAGCGGATGCTGAAAAAGATGCAGCGGCACATTTCAATAAAACTTTGTGGTTCAGTACCGGCTGTTTTTTTCCTTTAATCGGTCCTATCTTCTCGCAGCGTCACCAACCTTTTATGCCGACTGCCCGAGTCCTCGGTAAGTCCCCAGAATATGTCGCCTTCTATTATGATGCCTATAAGGTAAAAACAAAGAAAATTCAGTTCAATTGGGCATTAGCGGGTTGTATTGTTGGTGCACCTATAGAGGCGTATTTAATCACGGTTCTGTACAGAGCAACACGAGATTAAACGTTCCCAATTGAGGAGGAAAATGGAAAGCCTGATAAAGATGCTGTCAATCTATCCCGGCAGCACGCAATTAAGACGACCACTTCTGCTTCTCGTCGGAGTCATCTGTTTAATTTTTCAGACGATACCGGTGTATTCCCAATTTGCGGATCTACCGAGCGATGCCAAAACTGTAGATGTTGGCATAAACGGTGACGGTGCTTCACAGACACTCAGCCTGACAGCTGTCGTCCCGGTCCCTAAAGTTAATGGGTGGGCGGGTATTTTTGGATCACGCGCTTCCGGTGAAGAGGGTGTGCTTTCTGAAATCGTCAAGGCACGCGCTCAGGGCGGTTTCCGGATCCAGACTTTTGGCATTGAGGGATTCACAGATTTGGAGCGCGACATCACTAAAGGCGCCGCATTGACATCCCAAATCGGCAGTTACATCCGTCCAGCAATTTATGAGAACGGTACACTCCGCATATCCGGCGGTATTGGAGCATTCATTGAAAATATCCAACCGCTCGAAAATATTGATTTAAAACAATTTGACCCGACGACGTTTCGGTGGTTAGCCTTCTCGTCTATAGGATGGCGAAAACTCAATACACAATTAAAATTCACACCAGAAATTGGCTTCAAAAACTACAAATTTTCAGCAGAACCCGCTATCACGTTTACACTATCCACTCAATTAGGCTTGCGTTTAAGTGGTGCTGTGACTTATAATAGTGAACCACTAACCGATAATTGGCATTACAAGTATTTATCCATATTGCGATTTACGTTATAGCGTCTAAGTCCTTTATCTATCTAACTTCTACCAAACGAAAGGAAACTGGCATGTCTTCAAACCCCGGTCAACAACCTGGACCTGAACGCGTTAGCAATACTGAGGATATCCAACAAGGACACGGTTTCGGAACTGCCCCTGTATTCCTCGCTTCAATTAGTACAATTCTCGGTGCCATCCTATTCTTGCGGTTCGGGTATGCTGTCGCCCATGTCGGGCTTTGGGGTGCCTTGATGGTTGTCATGCTTGGTCATCTTGTGACGATCCCGACAGTCTTGGCAGTATCCGAGATTGCGACGAACCGTCGTGTAGCCGGCGGTGGCGCGTATTATATTGTCAGCCGTTCCTTCGGGGCAAGTATCGGCGGTACCATCGGAATCGCGTTATATATCTCCCAAGCGATCTCAGTGGCATTCTATATCGTCGCATTCGCCGAGGCTTTTCAACCTGTTTACGAATGGCTCGCTGCCAGCCGCGAATTACAACTTGACCCGCGGTGGGTGTCTCTGCCTTCCACTGTTCTGATTATTATCCTCATGCTCACAAAAGGTGCCGGTATGGGCGTGCAAGTCCTGTGGGGTGTATGTATAATCCTTGTGGTATCCATTGCTGCTTTCCTATTTGGTGAGAGCCCAGCAGATATACGACCCAGCGGGCTGAACCTCACCTCACGCATTAGCGACCCGGATAGTTTCGGCACGGTTTTTGCAACCTGTTTTCCTGCGTTCACCGGTATGATTGCAGGTTTAGGGCTATCTGGGGACTTAAAAGATCCTCGAAAAAGCATTCCGCTTGGGACGATCAGTGCGACCCTTGCTGGTATGGTGGTCTATATTCTTGTCGCAGTTAAATTAGCTGGAAGTGCGACACCTGATGCACTCGCAGCGGACAATTTCATCATGGAAAAGATCGCGCTCTGGGGTCCCGTAATCTTCATCGGGTTAGGGGCAGCCGCGCTCTCCTCAACCCTCGGTTCAATCATGGTAGCCCCGAGAACGCTACAGATGCTTGCGCGGGACAATGTACTCCCCATTCCTAAATTGAACCGCCTCATGGAAAAAGGTGTCGGCGAATCACAGGAACCAATATACGCAACATGTCTGTCCGGAATTATCGCGATCGTGTTCGTCGCAATCGGCGAGCTGGACTTCATCGCCCAGATTCTAACAATGTTCTTCATGGTAACTTACGGCGCGCTCTGCGCGGTCTCCTTCTTAGAACATTTCGCGAGTAACCCGTCTTACCGACCAACGTTCCATTCCCGATGGTATGTGTCCCTCGTAGGAACGGTGATGTGTGGCGTGCTGATGATCCAGATCAGCGCGTTCTATGCTTTAGTGTCCATCGTCCTTATGACGATAACCTACCTCGGACTACGTCGCGGACACAGTGGGCAGCGCGACCTTGCAGCAATCTTCCAAGGGACAATGTTTCAACTCACACGGTGGCTACAGACAACCCTGCAAAAAAGTCGGGTCATGGCATCCGAAGGCGGGTGGCGACCTTCAATCGTCGCAGTAACTCGGTTCGGAGAACGCCGGCTCGGTCATTTCGATCTGCTCCGCTGGATCTGCCACCGGCACGGCTTCGGACACTTCATCCGACTCTTTAACGGAGACTACTCATTTTCCGGTGAAATCCAAGCTCGTATCAAAGTTGACGGATTGATTAAACGCACCGAGGTGAGCCGAGCTGGAGTGTTCGTCGATTCATTAATTTCCCCGACATTCCAACTCGCATTATCACAGATACTCCAAATGCCCGGTATCTCCGGATTACCGAATAACTGTATCTTACTCGAGTTTGACCGCGAAAATACTGATGAAATCGAGGAAGTTGTACAAGGGGCCAGGCTTGCCGCTAATTCGTTGTTCAATGTTTTAATCTTACGATCAACCGGCTACCGCTTCGGGTATAGGTCTTCCATACACGTCTGGGTAACAGAGGACAACTTGAGCAATGCACCGATGATGCTTTTGCTGGCGTATATCATCGTCGGTCATCCAGATTGGAAACGGGCTGAAATCCGTCTCTTTGTGTGTTCTGATTCGACAGATGCAGAACAAGAGGCGAATAAACTCTCAGCACTCACACAAGAAGGCAGATTGCCCATCTCAATGCAAAATGTTACTTCCGTGTCATACAAAGGCAAAGCGTCTTTGGAAAATGAGGTATCCCTCCGCTCTAACCAAGCCGATTTGACGATCGTCGGGCTAACTTCCGAAAACATTGATGCCAACAGTTTGGAGCAAATATTACGCGCCTACGAGGGGGCAAACGATGTCTTGTTCGTTCATTCAGTTGAACAAATTGTGATAGATTAGCAACTATTTTCTTCAACAAAATAGTAAGAAAGGTTACAAAATGTTCCTTGATTTTATTGCGTGGTTAGAATCTGTACTCACTGCTATTGTGAATTCGCCATTTAAGGGAATTCTCTTAGCCATCGCGACAATAGCAACTTTACTCATTCTCAAAGCGGTTTTAGGGTATTTCGTCAAACGGTATGTTTACCAACATGCCCAATTGGAAACAAACGCCCAAAATTTCATGGCAGTGTGGGGATATGTCTGGACAGCTATTATTGCCATTTTCGGCATTATTAGTCTCAGTGGTTCCTTGAAAACGCTTGGCATCTCCGCTGGATTTCTCGGTATGGTCTTGGGGTGGTCCTTACAAGCCCCTGTAACAGGAATCGCTGCTTGGTTGATGCTCATCCTGAAACGCCCCTTCAAGATTGGGGATCGCGTCATTATTGCTGGTATCACAGGCGATGTTATGGACATCACGTTAACACACGTTATCCTCAACCAAGTCGGTGGGACAGTGTCCAGTGAGGAACGTTCCGGGCGCGGCATCCTCATTCCGAATGCAATTCTGTTTGGGCAGACGATTACGAATTATACGCTGGAAGAGGAATATATCCTCGTTGAAGTCCCTGTTCGGATTACCTTTGAATCAGATTGGGAAGAAACGGAGCAGATCCTTGTGACTGCAGCACAGGAGGTTACTGCGGATGTTATCAAAGAGGTTGGCGAAGAACCGTTTATTCGCGCGGAACTGTTTGATGCAGGCGTGATGATGCGGCTCCGCTACAAAACCCGCCCCGTAGATAGAGCGAAAAGCCTCAGTGATATTGTCAAAATTATTTTCCATAAGTTTTCCGAGAGCGATAGTGTTGAATTCTGCTACGCACATTCAGAGGTCATCTACTCTTGGAAAGACGCGTCTATGTTACCACAAAACGCTTCGGCATTGCCCGTAAACACTGCAACCCGTCGTGGAGATTAAGTATGTTTTTAGAAGTTTGGAACGCAATTCAGAACTTCAAATACATCTCTGTGGTATCAATGGTTCTGGTTGTGATCGGGACGGTCATCGTCTATTTTCGATTGACATCGCAGATGCGGAAGTTGGCGGATACCCGCGCCTATAAACCGGAAAATGCGGACCGGTTCTTTTTTATTTGGCGTTATGTGTTCATGTTCTCGATCGGTTCGGTTATCATCTTTCTTTTTTCAGACACCTTCGGATTACTGGGCATATCACTGACTTTTATAATGACGCTATTGGGATGGGGGCTCCGAAACCCAATCACGAATTTAGCAGCATGGTTGTTAGTCATCCTCAAAAGACCTTACAAGATTGGAGATCGGGTCATCTTAGGTGAAATGATTGGCGATGTACGGAACATATCGGTGATGTATACACAGTTGGATCAGGTCGGTGGGACTATCGGCGGCGAAGAGAAATCTGGACGCAGCGTCTTGGTTCCGAACCAACACCTCTTCCGCTGGAATGTGATTAACTACACGCGAGATGAAAAATACATCCTTGATGAGGTCATCATTCGGTTGACATATCGGTCGGATATAACACACGCCGAGCAGATTATGTGTGAACAAGCAGCCGAAATCACAGCAGATATATGCGCTGAAACAGGGGAATCGCCTTACGTGCGATTTGAGCTTATTCCATCCGGAGTGGTTGCGAAATTAAGATACCGTGTCCTTGCTGTTAAGCGACAAGAAATTTCTACGTTGATCGTGGAACAGATTTTTGACCGATTTAACCGTGAAAGCACCATTGAGTTCGCCTACATAAAAGATGAATCGCAATTGATACCCAAGCACGGGCAATTACCGCCGCCGCAATATTTGCATACCAACGGTTTACAGGAACCTATAAAAACAAGTGGGATAATACCTAATGGATGAATTGATTCAACAGATTAATAATTTACTGCAAAATTCTATAACCATCTTTGGCGAAGAGATAACTGTCCAAAAATTTATTATTTTCATCCTAATACTGGCAGTCGTGTTAATAGGCACTGGATCCTTGCACCGTTGGTGCCGCGGGCTTTTCAATCGGCTCAAGATGCCGCACAAACTTCAAAATCGGCTACTCGCGCTGCTCCTATTGATTCTTATGATTGTTGGTACGGGGCTCGCATTCAAGATTTCAGACATTAATACAGGATTCCTCAGCGAGCTCGCTCATTACCGCCTCTCGAAATTGTTTCAACCCGCTAAAAAACCTGTTGACACACCCAGCACTAAAGGAGACACACCAACAGATAGCACTGGAGGAGACACACCAACTGAACCCCTTGAAGATGACGATGGCTTAACCTTGGCGAGGATCTTTTATGCCTTCGTGATCGTTTTCGGCATTTATATCCTATCTAAATACTTACAGTGGGTGCTGCGACGACAAGTACTACAAGCGTTTCAAATTGAAAGACATACACAATTTATCATACTCCGGTTTATTCATTTTACGCTTATCATTACTGGAGTCTTTATTGCCCTCAGTGCTGTCGGGGTGAGTTTCACGAGTTTAGCAATCATTTTCGGTGGGTTGAGTATCGGGATCGGTTTCGGTTTACAGAATATCGCTTCAAACCTGATTTCAGGATTTATACTCATATTTGAGCGTCCTATTAAAATTGGGGATATGGTAGAAGTTACAGACGTTAACGTATTTGGAAGAGTGAGCAGCATTAATCTTCGTTCAACAGTGATCAATTCGGTTGATGCCAAGGAAATTATCGTCCCGAACTCCCAGTTGGTTACTGAATCGGTTCATAACCTCACACACGATAACAACCTGTTCCGAATTCGTGTTGCCGTAGGCGTATCCTATAGTTCGGATGTACAACTCGTGAAAAGAGCACTTATTGAAGCAGCACACGAGCATCCAGAAGTGATTAAAGAGCCAGGGGCTACGATGGAAAATGTCACCCCACCTTTCGTCCGCTTCGTCAATTTCGGCAATTCATCGCTGGATTTTGAATTGCTTGCATGGATTCCTGACTCCTTTCAGCGTTTTGATATTGCCAGCGATCTCCATTTTACGATTTGGGAAAAATTTGCAGAGTACAGGATAAAAATCCCGTTCCCACAGCGCGATGTCCACCACTTTTATCCAAATCAAGATGGATAAATCAACACTCTCTCAATTCTGTAATTTTGATATTGGAAATACCGATTCGGAGGCGATAGAAGAGATGCTTAGACATCGGTAGCCGAGTGTCGGATAATGTCACCTTTGACGAGGTAATACACCTCTTCGCTGATATTTACAGCGAGGTCCCCTACACGCTCAAGATGTCGGAAAAGGAGTAATAAACTGATTCCGGGTTGAATAAGTTTCGGATGCTCACTTAAGGTCGTCAGAAGTTCTTCGAGCATCCTATTATAAATTTCATCAATCTCATTATCACGCTCCCGAATCTCTAAGGCGAGGTCAGCATTCCGATTGACGAACGCATCTAAGACATCCTTCACCATCGTCTGAATCACTTGTGCAGCGTGTGGTAGATCAACGAACGGTTTGACGGGAGGGTATTGCAGCAGCTCAATGCTCCGTTTCGCAATAGCAACACTTTTATCCGCAAGTCTCTCAATATTTCGACTGATTTTCAGAGCCATCATTAAAAATCGGAGTTCAAAAGCGACAGGTTGATGGAGCGCAATGAGTTGGATACACAACGACTCGATTTCATTCTCAAATTCGTCAATCGTGTCATCCATATCAATGACGATACGCGCTAACGTCTCATCTCGTGTTAGAACAGAATCAACCGCTTGGCGTAGCATCTGTTCAGCGAGTCCGCCCATTTCCAAAAGCTTATGTTGAAGGTTCTTAATTTCTGCTTGTAACATATTAACCTAATCTGCCTGTTACGTACTGTTCAGTTCTATTGTCCTGCGGATTTGTAAAAATTTTATCCGTCGCCCCAAACTCGACTAACTCTCCACAGTAAAGGAATCCTGCGACATCAGAGACACGAGCGGCTTGTCGTCTCTTGTTCGTCGCAAAAATAAGTGTATAATCGTTTGTCAATTCACGCACAAGCGTTTCGATCTTAACTGTTTCTATAGGGTCAAGTTCGCCACACGGTTCATCAAAGATCAAAATTTCGGGTTCAATTGCTAAAGCACGTGCGATACAGAGGAGTTGCTGGTGTCCTATAGAGAGCCGTTCTGGCATCTCGTCCAAAATGTTTTCAACTTCATCCCAAAGCCCCGTCCTTTGCAGATTCTTTTCCACGATTGTATCAAGGTGTGCAGATTGATTGATCCCTGAAATCCGAGCCCCATAAGCGACATTTTCATAGATTGAACACCGAAATGGCACCGGCTTTCGGAACACCATTCCGATCTGTTTCCGAAGCGCGGTTGCGTCCGAGGCTGCCCCCATGGCAACACCTCTAAATAAAATATCACCAGTGGACCTAAAGTGTGGCGTAAAGTCGTTTAAGCGGTTGAGACATCGGACCAACGTGCTTTTGCCAGAATTCGTAGGTCCAATGAATGCGGTTACCTTTCTGTGTTGAACCTCGAAAGAGAGGTCCCTCAGGATATGTTTTTCACCATACCAGATATTTAGATTCCGAACATTCAATATAGGTTGAGCTTTTTCAGTTTGCATCTCTGTCCCGCGAGGAGATTCAAATTCGCGCCTCCTTTTATCTGCTGGAGTTAGTTGAATCGATCTGACGCAGAAGCGTATAACTTTATCAGCGTACTGGAGAAAATGCTTAGAAATAGTGCGCCGCTTAGAAAGAGTACGAACCTATTGGAAAACGCTCCGGGATCCGTTGTGTACCGCCAGATGTAAATACCGATAATTAACGCCGCAGTTGCAAGCGCGCCAGACATCGCACGGCATCCACCTGCGAGGATTCGAGTGAATGCAAGCGGTATCACTTGCCGCCTGAGTACTTGCCAATGGCTTGCTCCGAGTGCGTAAGCCGCTTCACGGATCGGCGTTGCCACCGAACCAAGTGCCGCTTGGGTCGTCTGGATTGTTATCGGCATCACCATCAATATGAAAACTAACACCGCAATATAAAACACCGGAGTGTCGTTCTGGAAAGATATAAGTTCCAATGCCGATCCATCCTCTATATTCTGAGGGACTGGGAAAACGCCAATGGCTTTAAGTATACCTGCAGAGTAGAAAAAAATACCCGTTGCTAAGATTCCGTAGAAAATGGACGGGACCCCACTCAAAATAGCGATGACATTTTCAACCAAACGCCGGATCCAATTGGTCTCTGGAAGCCATTCTTGTAGATAGAAGGCACACGCGATGCCAAACAGGATTGCCAGAAAACTTATCGAGAGAACAGCATAGAGATCGTTAAGCAGCGGTGACAGCGTGTTGAGAGGCGTTAATGCTGATGCTGCTTCGGTGTCGGCAGCGTCCGCTTTCTGCAGTACATTCCAAACAGGAATGCCCACAATTCCGAGAAGAATAAAGGTGATACGCTGCAAAACGAATGTCTGTATTCGCTCCGCACAAATCATTATGGCATTCATGGTGTGAAGAATTCTTGCAAAAATTCATTCTGTTCGCTGAAACGACCTTAAAAATTCCACCTATCCATACCGCATGTGGACATAGTCAGAGGTTTTTTCGTGTTGCGGGTCCGTAAACAGCACTTGCGTCTCTCTGTGTTCGATGAGTTCACCAAGAAACATGAAGATACACTCTTTGCTGACACGTCGCGCTTGTGCCATATTATGTGTCACAATGATGAATGTGTACGTTCCAGCGAGCACTTCCATCAGTTCTTCGACTGCCCGCGTGCCTTTTGCATCCAAAGCCGAACACGGTTCATCCATGAGAATAATTTTCGGTTTAAGTGGTAGCAGTCGTGCAATACACAGTTTTTGTTGTTGTTCGAGCTGCAGTGATGTCGCGCGTGCTTTCAATTTATCCTTCAAATCCGTCCAGAGAAAGACCGATTTGAGTGCTTCTTCAACAATCTGATCGGCATCTGTTCTCGTGATGCTGCGCACCGGGGAGTGAATCCGTAATCCGAACAAAATGTTTTCATAAACCGAAATCGGCAACGGATTCGGTCTTTGGAACACCATACCGACTGCTTTCCTCAGTTCGTGTAAGGAGACATCCGCATCATAGATGTTTTTTCCTAAGACCTCTATCTTCCCCTCTGTCGTAACGTTGCCGTAACGTTCATTAACACGATTAAAACAGCGAAGTAACGTTGACTTTCCACAGCCAGAAGGACCGATAAGCGAGGTAATCTGACCGTGCGGGATATTAACATTGACATCAATGAGTGCCTGAAAATCACCATACCAGAGGTTAAGATTCTCGGCTTCAATACTATAATTCATAGGCATCGTTTGCAAGTTCATTTTCTGGCTTCAAGTTTCGTAGGGGTTGGGGTGCCCAACCCGTCCGGATAAGAGACCTCTTCTCGCTTCAAGTTTCGTAGGGGTTGGGGTGCCCAACCCATGTAGACAAGGAATTTCACTCCTACTATTCTGATTGCCAACTGCTGACGGCTGATAACCAATTTAGCCAAAGGTTCCATTGACGTAATCATAAGTGGCTTGGTGTGTAGGTTTATCCGAAAAAATGACATCTGTTGAATCAATCTCAACGAGATCGCCATTGAGAAGAAACGCGGTACGTGTCGCCAATCGTTTTGCCTGTTGCACCAAATTCGTGACGAGCAGAATCGTCATCTCTTTCTGTAAAGTTTTGAGAACATCCTCAATCCGCATCGTCGTAACAGGATCAATAGCAATCGAAAACTCATCAAGACAGAGAACCTCTGGTTCATGTGAAAGGGCACGCGCAATTGTTAAACGTTGTTGTTGTCCTCCCGACAGTTTAGTACCGAGGGTGTCCAGACGGTCTTTCACTTCATCCCATAGCGCGGCTTGCTGTAGGCAACGTTCAACGAGTTCATCTAATTGAGATTTTGAACGTAGACCGGCTGCACGGGGTGCGAAAGCGACGTTATCGTATATAGAAAGCGGTAGACCTACCGGCAACGGTAAGACCATGCCGATACGCCGGCGTAAACCGTAAACATCGCCGATTGTGCTGATGTCTACACCATCTAATTTGACAGTGCCATCCATCGATGCCTCCGGTACGAACTCCAAGGTTCTGTTAATAACCTTCAGGAGCGTCGTTTTACCGGACTGCGCTGGACCAATGATCCCAAGAATCTCGTTTTCGTGAACATCGAAAGAAACCCTATTCAGCGCAGGTTTATCTCCGTAGGACACCTCTAATCCAGAAATTTCAATTTTATTTTTCATCTTCTGCCTCATCTTCTTCTATCTGCTCGCGTTCAACACGCGCCTCCGTCAAAACCGATGCTAATAACCCAGATGGAATGGCTATTAATCCTACGCCTATGAGCGTAACGAAAGCAGTGAAAATTTTTCCACCCGGCGTTACCGGAAAGACATCTCCATAACCAACAGTGGTTAATGTAACAACCGCCCACCACATTGAGTCGAGAATAGAACCAAATTTTTCAGGTTGTACGTCCCTTTCAAAGTAGTGGGTACCACATGCTGCGAGGTAGACTAACATCAACGATAACAGGACCAAGGCTAAGAGTTCTTGATAGATTTCACGGAGCGCGGATGCAAGCCGATCTACTGCCAAGACAAACCGCGTTGCCTTGAAAATTCTGAAAATCCTTAAAAATCGAAGTACCCGAAGAACGCGAAAGCCTGGGACAAGGACCAGAGATGGCAAAATAGCCAGCAGGTCAATGATGCCGTAGAAACTAAAAACAAAATCGCGTTTTCTCGGTTCAATATAGACGCGTAGAATATATTCTATCGAAAACAGAGCCAGAAAAATTATATCTAAAACGACAAAGTGCGTCTTATAAGGATCTACATCCAAGCGTTCTCTATCAGACTCAATCACAAAGACAACTGCAGAAACAAGAATCAGAAATTGGATGATCCCAGTAAATATATTTCCTTGGACAATTGCGCGTAACTTTGTTTTTCTATCCATGAACGCTCCTTCCTATAGAGTACCGCGATTGGTGGATCAGGTCAACGCTATAGGGAGTCGCGATCAAAAATTTTGTACCTACCACTTCTTCCGGGTTCGGAGGTAGACCCGAAGCACAATCGCTGTTGCATTGACGAGTAACACACTGCCGACAAGCACTATCGCGGTTCCGTGAGGCGTGCCCTCTGTAACATCCGGCACCTGTGTTGAAATCGTAAAGAGGTGTAGAGATAGTGCCATACACTGTTCTATTATATTATAGGCGAAAAGGTTACCTTCTGCAATAGCTTTATAAAAAACCGCCCCGGTAAACATAATAGGTGCCGTTTCGCCTGCTGCGCGCGACACTTGTAAAATCACACCGGTCAAGATACCACTGATTGAGTTCGGGATAACAATACGTCGGATCGTCTGCCATCGCGTCGCCCCGAGGTTCCAACACGCCTCACGGAACGACATCGGCACTGCCTTCAAAGCCTCCGTCGTACTCGCAATGATCACAGGAAGCGTCATGATTGCCAATGTCAGCGATGCCGCTAAGATTGATTCTCCTAAGCCAGCGAAAAGCACAAACGCACCAACACCGAAAAGGGCGTGGACGATACTCGGTACACCTGCAAGGTTTACCACCGCCAAATTGGTAACCCGCGTAAACCAACTCTCACGCGCATATTCGTTGAGATACACCGCTGCGAATACACCTATCGGGGCAGATACTAATAGTGAGACGACCACCAAATAAATTGTACCTAAAAACGGTGCCCAAATGCCACCCGCGCGCATGTTGTCTCTCGGATTTGAAAACAGGAACTCAAATGAAAGAACAGGTATCGCTTTGTAAAGTAGGTAACCGATAATCAGGAGCAGCGGGATAATCATCACACTCGTTACAATAAGTAGGAAAACCCGCATTACGCTTTCAGTCAACCGTTTCCGTCGATCAATCGGTGTTTCCGTAAACATGTCCTGTGGGGATACCGGGGTGTCAGTGTTCATATCTCTATACCGTCCTTGAAAAGAATACTCGTTTATATGTCGTCCTATTGTTGGCGGATACCTTTAATGACTAAATCAGCGATGAGGTTCACTACAAATGTGATGGTAAAAAGTAAGATACCGATAATAAAGAGTACCTGATAGTGTTGGTCACCTCTCGCGACTTCACCCAATTCCGCGGCAATCGTTGCAGTAAGTGTCCGAATCCAAGACAACGGTCCCGACGGAATGTTGACGGAGTGTCCAGTCGCCATGAGGACAGCCATCGTTTCACCGATGGAGCGTGCAGCACCGAGTAGCACAGCTGCTAAGAGTCCGTTTTTTGCAGCGGGAAGAAGGACTCGGTAGATCACCTGCCACCGGGTTGCGCCGAGCGCCTCCGCAGCCTCACGGTACGAGTCAGGGACAGCCTTGAGGGCATCCTCCGCGATAGAGACAATAATAGGGACACTCATCAAGGCTAACATGATACTGCCATTGAGCATCGTTAAACCGATGGGCGCGTTAAACACCTGAATAATCAGTTGATTCATCAGCGTCAATCCAATGAATCCCCAGACAACGGAGGGAATCGCAGCGAGCAGTTCGATAACGATCTTAAATGTTTCTCTCAGTTTTGGACTACAGAATTCCGAGACGAAGATCGCTGCCCCAAGACCAAACGGAACAGCCATACACATCGCTAAAGCAGTTACGCTAAAGGTACCCAAAATCAAGGCGAAGGTGCCATATCTTTTATTATTCAGCGAGGTTGGATACCATTCAGGGCTTGTCAGGAACTGTCCTATATCTAAGCCGTTGAAAAGGAAACCGGCACCTTCCCGGAATACAAAAAAGAAAATACCGAAAACAAAAACAATTGAACTAATCCCGCATAGACGGATAGATGTTTCAATGACAGGTTCAGAGGATGTTTCTGCATCAGTTCCAAAGCGATTGTCTCCTCTTGTGCCTTTAAGAATACCTAATTCAACTATCGTTCCGATTCCACCAGCAATAATTGGTATGAGATAAATCAGTGTCCTCCAACCTGACAATTCCCATACTGACAATATCCCAATTCCAGCAATAATTGGTATGAAATAAATCAGTGTCCACCAAGCAGATTTATCCCGGTCGTGCCAGCGCTTTGTTGTTACTGCCAACTGCATCCAAATTGGCAGTAATCCTATGAAAAGGAGGTATGATGATGTTGCGTAAGCCGCATAAGCAATAGCATAAATGGCGGCGATAAAAAAATGCATCATCCACCATGCTGTCCTATTGATTCGCCCCTTGAACGAGAAACAGATATGTATAAAATTCATTTTAGGCAGGATGTTCCTTTAATTGCTTTCCAACGGGACGAAACCGAGTTTTTCGACAATTTTTTGACCTTCTTCTGACAAAATCCAATCAAGATACGCTTTGATTTCCCCGGTCGGTTCACCGAGGGAATACATATACAATGGACGGGCAATAGGATAGGTTTTGGCAAGAACATTTTCAAGACTCGGGGCATAATACGGTTCATCGGATGCCATTGCGACTTCTAACATTTTCACATGTGAAGTCGCATATCCCATACCACTATAGCCGATAGCACACGGAGTTCGACCAATAACTTCTACTACATCTTTAGAACCGTGTAAATCTAAAGAACCGAGTTCAAAGTCACGCGTTTCACCAAGCAGTGCTTCGCGAAAATAAAAGTAAGTGCCGGAATTAGATTGCCGGCTGATACGGATGATTCTGTCGCTCGGACACGCACTATTTTCGATGCCAAGGTGGCTCCACAGCGTTATTGTGCCGTCCTCACCATAAATCTCCGCGAGTTGCGGGATCGTGATCTTATCTATCGGTGTATCGGGATGAACGTAAACCGCAAGCGCATCGTAGCCGACGATAAATTCTTGTGGGACTTTACCGGTATTCTGCGTCGCCTGTTCTAATTCTTTCGGTTTAATTTGACGACTACAGTTCGCAATATCCACAGTACCGTTGATAAGCGCAGCGACACCTGTACCCGAACCACCGCCTGATACTTCTACCGACGCAGCACTGCTAACACTCATGTACTTTTCTGCCCAGGCCTGCGCCAAATTCACGATCGTATCAGACCCTTTATTCTTGATGGTGACGTGTGCACTATTTTTCCCCACAGCGTTATTGCTGTCTGTCGGCGAACAACCAATGCTAACAAAGCCGCATACTAAAACTGCTAAAAAAAATGTAATAGCGGTACCTTTCATCAATCTACCCCTTTTGCTGGATTCTGCCGTAAATTATAACACGCAATTGTTACGAAAATAAGACAAAATTCAGATTTTTTCTAACCTACTGTTACTATAGTTTGGACAGTTTGATCAGATTATAAGTTATGAAAAGTTGGCAGTGTTCTCCCGTTAGGGCTCCCGAACAGATGTTAGGATTGCCTTCTAAAACTGTTTTTAGGCATCTATTGTGTTAGAAACGACTGCTT